>NZ_JAJOZB010000001.1:7807098-8463147 GCF_023701745.1 Streptomyces sp. RKAG293
GTCGTAGTAGCCGATCGCGGCCACCACGGTTCCCATCACGATGACCCGGCGCATCAGGACGTCGAGGCGGTCGCGGGTCTGGATTCCGGCGGAGACCAGGACCACCAGGGACACCCACACCAGGAGCCCGATGAGTCCCCGGTCGGCGGCCAGGATCTCCTTGTGCGAACTGCTGCGGCCCGCGTTCGCGAGGTAGGACATCAACACCGCGACGGTGAGCAGGCACATCGCCACCCGCGGCAGCCGGGTGCCCGGGGCCGGGCGGATCCGGCCGGTGAGCCAGGCCGCCAGGTACCAGAAGAGCCCGAGCAGGGCGAAGACGTTGGCGGGGGTGCCGACGCCGCCGAGCGCGGGCAGCGCGAGGTCCGAGGGGATGAAGAGGGCCAGCGCCATGTACCCGGTGAGGATCGCGGTGGCGTCCAGCCGCCGGCCCCAAAGGCCCCTGGGAACCCGCTTGGCGGGCCAGGGGTCGATGTCCGATCCCGCGATCCTGCGGCGGCGGGTCAACGCGATGCTCTCGGTCACGAAGGACAGCGCGAACGCGGCGGCGACGCCGATGATGATGACGCCCATGACCTGCTGGTACCGGCTCTTGAGCTGCGAGACCGGTACCTGCGGCAGTACGACGGGCGTGGTCTGGACGAAGTACGCCGGCGAGACCTTGGCCTCGGTCTGGAGGGCCTTGAGCGCTTCGCCGGCGAAGTCCGTGATGGTGGTGGTCTCGTTGAGCACCTTCGCCCGGTCGGTGCCCGTGACGGTCAGGGTGATGAGCGGTCCTGAGGTGTTCGCCGCGAAGGCGACCGTGTACGGGTCCGTGACACCGCGGGTGCTCAGGTCGCGCGCCGAGTCGGACGAGGCCAGGGTGCGGATCAGGACGTCCGCCGTGACGATCAGCGAACCGCCGGCGTTCGATATGGGGTTGCCGAAGGTCGGAGCCAGTTTGGCGACTCCCCTGGAGTCGAGCAGGGCGACGGAACTCTGCGACTGGTAGGCCACCGGGACCGTCCGGTTCAGGTACAGGCCCGCGAAGAGACTGAGCAGGGTGATCGGCACCATGAAGTACCAGCGCCTGCGCAGCACGGCACAGATCTCACTGAGGCTCATGAACCCACCCCCGGCACCCCTGCGCGGCGCCGGTCGGTCCGGGGCCCCGGCCAGCATAGGTCGTACCGGCGCGGGCACCGTGCCGTCCGCGGGGTGCCCGATTCGGTGGCGGCTTCCCCGGTGAACTGCGAGTATCGGTCCTGACGGAAGGAAGTCCCGTGTCGCCTGGCGAGCTCGTCCGTGCGCTGCTCCGCCGCTGGTACGTACTCGTACTGGCGGTGCTGCTCACCGCTGCCGGCGCCTATCAGGTACTCCGGCCCGCCCAGTCGTATCTGAGCTCGGCGGTCGTCGTGCTCAAGCCGCCGGTGACCGACAACCAGCCGAACCAGCTCGCGAATCTGCAGCCGCCGCTCGCCGCCGTCTCCTACGCGATCATCCAGCAGATGGAATCGTCCGCGGGCGAGGCCGAACTGGCCGCCGCCGGCGTGCACGGCACGTACAAACTGATTCCGCGCAACAGCGGCACCAGTGCCACTCCGCGTTATCTGATCCCCTCGTTGCAGGTCCAGGCGGAACAGCCGGAGCTGATCGCCGCGGACGCGGCGGTGCGGCAGATCATCGAGGTCTACACCAAGCACCTGCAGGACATGCAGTCGGCGCAGGGGATCCCGTCCGCGTCGCGGATGAGCGTGGACCTCCTGGTGCCGCCCAGCGCCGCCGCGGAACTCGGCACCAAGAGCCGCGGGCTCGCCGGGGTGGCGCTGCTGGGCGCCGTCGGCGGGGTGCTGGCCGCCCTGTGGACCGACCAGTTCCTGAACCGCAGGCGGCTGCGCCGCGGCGCGGACACCGCCCGGCCGCGTCCGGCCGAGGACCGGATCCAGGCGGTTCCGCTGCCCCGCTGAGGCAGCCGGGAACCGGCGTCGGCGGACCATCAGGACCATCAGATGCCCCGGCGCTTCCAGGACTGCCACCAGAGCCACTCACGGCCGCGGTCGGCCACCGCCGACAGCACCAGGGGCTGCAGATACGGCATCGTCCGCGCGCCGATCCGCTGCCGCCGGCGCAGCGCCCGGTACTCGGGCAGCTTCTCGTAACCCGGCAGGCACTCACCGGCGAACGCCACGAGTTCATCGACGGGAACCACATCGGTACGCCCGCGGTCGTAGGCCCGGTAGGCGCGGCGCAGCGCGAAGCGGGCGAGCCGGGTGTGCACCGCGGCCGACAGCCGGTCGGCCCGTGGCAGCAGGTCGGCGCACTTGTCGAGCACCGCGTCGAAGGCGACCAGACGCTGGCGGAGGTCGTCGAGCTGTCCGCCGAAGTCCGTGGTGGACATGTTGTTGCCGTGCACTCGGTAGAAGGCCTGGTCGGCGCCCTGGATGTAGCCGACGTCGGCGTGCGCCGCGAGCCGCATCCACATCTCGATGTCGCCCGCGTGCGGGAGCGCCGGATCGTAGCCGCCCACCTTGCGCTGCAGGCTGGTCCTGACGACCACCTCGGGCGAGGTGATGCAGCCGGTGGCCTCCTGGAAGCGCCGCTCCAGCCACCACTGCCCGGGGTAGACGACGGAACCGGTGCTCCGGGTGCGGGCCTTGGGCAGCGGGCCGCCGTGCTGGAAGCGCAGCGGTCTGCCGTAGCAGAATCCGGCCTCCGGATGGGCGTCCAGCAGCGCTGCCGCGCGCACCAGCGCCCCGGGGACCAGCCGGTCGTCCGCCGAGAGCAGGACGACGTAGTCGCCGTCGGCCCACTCCAGCAGGCCCTCGTTGTAGGTGGCGATGTGCCCCTTGTTCTTCTCGTGGACCCGGACCTCGATCCGCGGGTCGGCGGCCGCCAGCGCGTGCGCGGCCTGCGCGGAGTCGTCGGGCGAGGCATCGTCGATGATCAGCACCCGGACATCGAGGCCCTCCTGCTCGTCCAGCACGCTGCGCACGCAGTCGGCCAGGAAATGGCCGTACTTGTAGCAGGGGATCACGACGCTGACGGTGCTCATCGTTAGGAAGCCAATCCCCGGTCGGCCTCGGGGGAGGCGGCCCGGACCCACCGGGCCGCCTCCCCCGACCCGGACCGGTGGGTACGGGTGGAAACGTTGGTCGAACGGACCGGTCCGGGGCGCCGCCCCGGACCGGCTCGGGACTACTTGGCCGGTACCACCTCCGTGGAACTGTCCGTCTGGGCCAGGGCCGGCGGCGTCGTGGTGAAGATCGGGCCGACCCAGTAGTTCGCGGACCCGTAGGAGCCGTTCGGGAACGACGAGGTGGTCCCGTAGGCGTAGAGCCCGTTGGAGCCACCGCTGCCGTCGGCCGGTGCGACCAGCGGATAGGACTGGTGCGCCCCGCTGAAGTAGCCGCCGTCGACCGCGTAGTTGCCGTTCGGTGCGTGGTAGGAGGCCACGTAGCCGGTACCCGCGGTGATGGGCACCGGGGTGGCGAAGAGCAGCTGCTGCCACCCGGACGTGGTCTCACTGCCGAAGGTTCCGGTCGCGAGCAGCGTGCCGGTGGAGGACCACAGGGTGCCGGTGTGCGTGCCGGTGTTTCCCGGACCCTTGTAGAAGGTGATGCCGGTGATGTAGCCGTTCACCGCCGACTGGAACCGGGTCCCCAGTTCGAGGGAGTTGGTGTCTCCGGTCGTGTTGGCCGTGGTCGGTACGGCGCTGCCGGGCCACAGGGTGCAGGGGCAGTTGACGACCGGTGGTGTCGGACTGGTGGTGAAGTTCCACGTCGTCGGCGCCGCCATCGCGTTGCCCCACAGGTCCTCGGCCTGCACGGACGCCGTGTACGTGGTGTTCAGCGCCAGTTCGGTGGAGGGTGTGAACGTCGCGCTGTTCGCGGCGGTCAGCACCTTGGTCCCGGGAACGGAGGCGCCGCCCGCGTCCTTCAGCGTGAACGTCAGGGTGTCGCCGTCGATACCCTCGCTGAAGATGGCCTTCACCGGTGAGGTGATCGGCACGCCGGTCGCCGCGGACTGCGGTGTGGTCGTGCTGACCGCGGGCGGGACGGTGCTCGCGCCGGAGGTGTCCAGGACCGCGTCCACCCAGTAGTTGCTGCCCGTCGAGGCCGTCGACGGGAAGGCGCTCGTCGCACCGTAGTGGTACACGCCGTTGCCGCCGTCGGTGCCGTTCTGCAGCGCCGTGAGCGGTGCCAGCCCCGCGGAGTTCCCGGTGAAGGTGCTGTCGTAGGAGTATCCGCCGTTCGGGGCGAAGTACGACGCGACGTACGTGGTGTTCGCCTTCACGGGCACCGGTGAGGCGAAGTTCAGCTGCTGCCAGCCGGACGCCGTCTCGTTGGTGAAGGTGCCGGTGGCCAGCCGCTGGCCGGTGGCGCTCCACAGGCTGCCGGTGTGGGTCCCGGTGTTGGCCGGGGACTTGTAGAACCGGACACCGGTGATCGATCCGGTCACCGAGGAACGGATCTTCACACCGAGCTCCAGCGAGCTCCCGTCACCGGCGTTGACGGTGCCGGGAACGGCCGCCGCCGGCCACACGGTGCAGGGGCACTGCTGCGGGCCGACCGTCAGCGGAACCGTGGTGGTGGCGCCGATGTTGACGCTGTCGTCCACGGCCCGCACCTTGATCTGCGCCGCGCCCGGGCTCGTCGGGGTCCAGCTGTAGCTCCAGGACGTCAGTCCCGTGGTCGGGTTCCAGGTGGTTCCACCGTCGGTGGAGACCTCCACCCGGGCCACCACGCCGCCGGAGTCGGCCGCGGTCCCGCTGATGGTGAGCGGCTTGAGCGCGGGCACGGTGACATTGGCCGCCGGGCTGGTCACGCTGATGGTCGGACCGACGGTGTCGGTGGAGGCCGACGCCAGGACCAGACCGCTCTGCAGGGTCTTCGGCTGCAGACCCATGTCGGCCAGGATGTTCACGGTGGCCTGCTGCATCCGCTTGTCCGCGGTCACCACCGCGTCGTCCGGGTTGCTCGTCGGGATGTTGGTCAGGCCCCACGACCACTGCACGGTGCCGGCCCCGAACACCAGGGCGTGCGACGTCTGGTCACGGAAGGCGACGAGGTTGTGCGTCGCGGTGCCGTTGCCGTACGTGTTGCCGTAGTCGAGTCGGAGCTTGCCGTCGTTGATGTCCACCGTGGTGGACGACATGTCGATCTGACCGGCGGGTCTGGTGCTGTTGGACAGATCGCTGTCCCATTCGTAGCCGAGCGTTCCGGTCGGGAAGGTGGCGGTCTGGGACGGGGTCAGGCTCGCGACCGTGGTGTTGCGCCAGAGCCGTTGCTTGCTGTAGGTGCCCGGCACGGTGATCGCGTCACTGCGGTAGCCGTTCACGGTGAACATCGAGCCGGTGAGGATGTTCTCCGGCTGGAACGGCTGCCCGTTGGCGGTGCTGTTGGGGTCCATCCAGGTCCCGGTCCAGATGCCGCTGGGGTCGGGGATGCCGTCGGGCTGGGCGAGGAACCGTTTGGTCTCCTTGTAGCAGACCAGCGTGCGGTTGGCGACGTTGGCCCCGTCGATGCTCGGTGCGAACCGGGTCTTCCAGAACACCTCGTTGCCGCTGAAGTACGTCTGGTGGACCCCGGCGTGCCGCGCGTTCAGCACATTCGTGAACTGGTCCTGGGTCCAGTACTCGTCATGGCCCGACGACATGAACATCTTGTGGTTCAGCAGTTGCGGGCCCCGGGTCGACACGTCGAGCCCGGTCATGTAGCTGACGTCGTAGCCGTTCTGCTCCAGCCACGAGATCATCTCGTACTCGGAACCGTAGATCCCGTTGTCACCGCCGACGCTCAGCGGCCGGTTGTAACTGACCTCGTAGGCGCGCCCGTCGGGGGCGGGACCGCCGCCGTCGTAGAGGCTCTGGCCACCCCACGTGTTGTACGCCTGCCAGGTCTCGTCGTCGGTCTGCACGACGATGTCGGAGTGGCTGGAGTCGTTGCGCACGATGAACGGGTACGGCATCACGCCTTCGCCGTCGGCCTGGTCGAAGTTGGCGATGTACAGACCGGAGACGGCGTCACTCGGCACCGTCCAGCTCGCCGTGACGGGCCAGTTGCCGCAGTCCACCAGCCCGGTGGTGGGCTTCTTGGTGCAGTTGCGCGGCTTGCCGTCCGGCACTCCGTCGACCACCGTGGTGTCGATCGGGGTGTTGGCGGTGCCGTCCTTGGTGAAGTTGGCGGGATAGGTCACCGCGGCCTGGGCCGCGGTCGACAACGTGCGGGCGCCGTCGCCCCCGTAGTAGCCGAGCCGGAGAACCGAGACATGGTAGGGCGTCGGCGACTGGATCTTGAACTGGACGGTCTCACCGGCCTGGACGCTCTGGCTGGTGGAGAACCCCTGGACGTTGCCGTACGCGTTGGGTGAGAACCAGTCGGACATCGGAGTGCCCGGCTTCGAGTTCTCGCACGCGACGGGGTTGCCACCCGATCCGCAGGGATCAGCCGCGCTGGCGACCACGGCCAGCGGCAGTACGGCTGTTATCAAGGCTGTGGCCAGGGCGAAAAGTCCGCCCCGGAGCAATCTGCTCCTTCTGTACATCTGTACCTCTCAGCGGCAGTGCAGTGACCCGGCTCGGTGAGGCGGGACGAGGCTAGAGCGGGTGAGACGGGAAACGGTGTCTGATCACACGGCGGTGACAGGCGACAGCGAACTGCGAGTGCGGAAGAACGTCAGCGCAGGGCGTCGGTGAGAGTGTCCACGACCCGTTGCTGTTGATCGGCGGTGATCTGCGGGAAGAGCGGCAGCGAGAGGATCCGGTCCGCCGCCTCCTCGGCGTTCGGGAAGTCGCCGCGACGGTGGCCGAGATGGCCGAAGGCCGGGGTGAGATGGACCGCGGCCGGGTAGTGCACCCCCGCGCCGATGCCCTCCGCGTTGAGCTTGCCCACGACGTCGTCGCGGTCCGCTCCGGCGACCCGTACGACGTACAGGTGCCACACGTGCACATTGCCGTCGACCGTCGTCGGCAGCACCACGCGCCCGGCGGCCGCCAGATCGCCGAGCAGCGCGTCGTACCGGGCCGCCGCGGCCCGCCGGGCCGCGTTCCCGTCGGCGAGCCGGGCCAGCTTGGCCCGCAGGACGACGGCCTGCAGCCCGTCCAGCCGGCTGTTGAAACCGGCCACGTCATGGCGGTACTTGGCGACACCGCCGTGGTTCGCGAGCGCCCGCACCAGGTCGGCCCGCTCCGCGTCGTCGGTCAGCACCGCGCCCGCGTCACCGTAGGCGCCGAGGTTCTTGCCCGGGTAGAAGCTGGTGGCGGCGATGCCACCGCTGCCCGGGGCCCTGCCGTCCCGGGTGGCGCCCTGGCTCTGTGCCGCGTCCTCGACGATCCGGACGTGCGCTGGCACGGCCGCGGCCAGTTCGGCCACCTCGGCGGACTGCCCGTACAGATGGACCGGGACCACCGCGCGGGTGGCCGCCCCGACCGCGTCCAGGGCGGCTTGGCCGTCCATCAGGAAGCTCTCGGGAAGGCAGTCGACCAGCACCGGCTTCGCACCGATCCTGGCGATCGCGCCGGCCGTGGCGATGAAGGTGTTCGCGGGCAGCACCACCTCGTCACCGACGCCGACCCCGCTCGCGCGCAGGGCCAGTTCGAGGGCGTCGGTGCCGTTGGCGACACCGACACAGTGCGCGACGCCGGCGAATTCGGCGTACTCGCGCTCGAACTCCCTGACCTCGTCACCGCCGATGAAGGCGGTGTTGGCCAGGACCCGTTCGAATCCCTGGCGCACTTCGTCGGCGACTTCGGCATGCGCCGCCTTGAGGTCGACAAGCGGTATCTGGTTCATGTGACTGGACTCCCCATCCGTGGCGCCGGCCCCGAGCCGGCGTCCTTACCCTCGGCACCCTCGGCCCGTAGCTCGTCGAGCGCCGGGACCACCGCCTCGCGCAGCCGGCGTGCCGGGCTGCCGATCCAGACCTCGCCCGGCGGTACATCGCCGAGCACCGTGCTTCCCATCCCGATCAGCGACCACGCGCCGACCGTCGTGTACTCGCGGACCAGGGCCCCCGAGCCCACATAGGCCCCCGCTCCAGCCGCGTACCCCCGCCGAGCCGGACCCCCGAGGCGATCGTCACGAAGTCCCCGACGACGTCGTCATGGGTGAGGACCGCGTGCGGCATCACCGCCACATGCGCGCCGACCAGCACGGCGGCCGTCAGGACACTGTGCGCCAGGAGGACCGAGCCCGGTCCGACGACCGAGGAGCCCGACACCGCCGCGGTGGGGTGCACCACGGTGGCGTAGCGGTCCGCGGGCAGCCCGAGCCGCCGCACCAGGCGTGCCCGTACGGCGTAGTCCCGCGGACTGCCGACGCAGATCACCACCAGCGCGCCGGGCAGTTCGTGCACCAGCTCGCACCCGCCCAGCACCGGCACGCCGTCCACGTCCCGGCCGTGCAGCGCGGGATCGTCGTCCAGGTGGCCGGTCAGCCGCCAGCGCGGGGCGCGGCCCCGGGCCACGTCGTCCGCGCTGACGTCCCGTACCGCCTGCGCCGTCTCACGGGCGAAGCCGCCCGCGCCGACGATCACGAGATCCGGGGTGCCGGACCCGGAT
Source organism: Streptomyces sp. RKAG293 (assembly GCF_023701745.1). Classification (NCBI taxonomy): domain Bacteria; kingdom Bacillati; phylum Actinomycetota; class Actinomycetes; order Kitasatosporales; family Streptomycetaceae; genus Streptomyces; species Streptomyces sp. RKAG293. The sequence continues at coordinate 7,815,635 of NZ_JAJOZB010000001.1, forward strand.
CTGACGGGGTCGGGTCTCGCGGGGCCGCTCATCCGCCCGCCTGCTCACGGAGCACGGCCACCACCCGGTCCTGCTGGGCCTCGGTCATGGTGTGGAACAGCGGCAGGATGAGCGAGTCACGGCTGATCCGCTCGGTGACCGGCAGCGGCGCCGACGGATGCCCCTCGTACGCGGGTTCCAGATGCGAGGCCATGATGCCGCGCCGGGCCGAGACCCCCGCGTCGGAGAGCGCGGCGAGCAACGCGTCCCGGCCCACCGGGAAGTCCTCGGCCGGCAGCACCCAGTAGGACTGGAAGTTGCCCTGCCCGTACGCGGGGTCGCGCACCGCGGACAGCCCGGGAACGTCCTGCAGCAGCGCCTCGTAGCGGGCCGCCAGGGCGCGCCGACGGGCGACGATCTCGTCCAGTTTGCCGAGCTGGACCAGGCCGACCGCGGCCTGGATGTCGGTCATCCGGTAGTTGTAGCCGACCTCGAGATAGCTCTCCAGGATCGGTTTGCTGCTCGCGTGCCGCTGCGCGGCCGACGCGTTCATCCCGTGCTCGCGCAACCGGCGCAGCCGCTCGGCCCACTGGGCGTCGTCCGTGGTCAGCATGCCGCCCTCGCCGGTGGTGATCACCTTGCGGGGGTGGAAGGACCAGGCCGCGAGCAGCGCGCCGTCGCCGACGGACTTGCCGCCCACGGTCGAGCCGATCGCGCAGGCCGCGTCCTCGACCAGCGCGACGTCCCAGCCGGCGCAGGCGGACCGCAGGGCGTGCACATCCGCCGGCACGCCGCCCTGGTGGACGGCGAGGACCGCCTTGGTGCGCGGGGTCCTGACCGCGTCGACGGTGGCCGCCGTCAGATTGCCGGTGGCCTCCTCGACATCCGCGAAGACCGGCTCGGCACCGACGTAGCGCACGGCGTTGGCCGTGGCGATGAAGGACAGCGAGGGAACGACGACCTCGTCACCGGGGCCCAGGCCGAGCGCGACCAGCGCCAGGTGCAGGGCAGCGGTGCAGGAGCTCACCGCGATGGCGTGCCCGGCGCCCACCCGCTCCGCGAAGGCGCGCTCGAACTCCGCGACCCGGGGTCCCTGGGCGACCCAGCCGGACAGGACCGCGTCGGCGGCCGCCTGGGCCTCCTCCTCGCCCAGCCACGGCATCATCACCGGGATACGGGCGAGTGCGGGATCCACCGGCGCGGCATCCACCGGGGCGGCACCCACCGGGGCGCTCATCGCGCGACCTGGGCGGCGGCCGCGGTGCCGGCGGCCGCGGCCTTGGCGTCGGCGGCGCGCTCCGACTGCCACCAGTCGACCAGGTCCCGCAGCCCCGAGCGCAGATCGATCTGCGCCGTGAAGCCGAGCCGCTCCGCGGCCTGGGTGGTGTCCGCGAGGCGGCGGGTGACCCCGTTCACCGAGCGGGCGGGACCGTGTTCGGGTTCCAGATCGGCGCCCATCGCGTCGAGCAGGGCCAGCGCGAGGTCGCGCAGGCTCGTCTCGGTACCGCTCGCGACGTTGAACACCTCGTCGGTGATGTCCGACTCGGCGGCCAGCAGGTTGGCCCTGGCGATGTCCCGGACGTGGACGAAGTCCATGGTCTGGGTGCCGTCGCCGAGGATCAGCGGCGGCTCGCCGCCGACGATCCGCTCCATCCAGCGGATGAGCACCTCGGTGTACAGGCCGTGGATGTCCATCCGGGGCCCGTACACGTTGAAGTAGCGCAGCGCGACGTAGTCCAGCCCGTACATCGCGTGGAAGCTGCGCAGCACGCCCTCGTTGAAGGCCTTCGCCGCGCCGTAGAACGTGTCGTTGTTGTACGCGTGGTGGCGCTCGGTGGTCGGGAAGGCCTCGGCCAGGCCGTAGACCGAGGCCGAGGAGGAGGCGATCACCTTGCCCACCCCCGCCGCGGCCGCCGACTCCAGCACGTTGAACGTGCCGTCGACCATGACCTCGTTCGCCAGCCGGGGTTCCTCCGCGCACTGGGTGATGCGGATCGCCGCCAGATGGAACACCAGATCGGCGCCCTCGGTGACCTTGCGTACGGTCGCCACGTCGCGGATGTCGCCCTCGACGACCTGCACGACACCGCTCGGCAGGGCCTGGGCCAGGTTGGCCATCCGCCCGCGCACGAAGTTGTCGAGCACCACGATCTCGCGTGCCCCGTTGTCGACCAGCAGGTCGACCAGGTTGGAACCGATGGTCCCCGCCCCACCGGTGACCAGAATCTTCTTGCCTCGTACGGTGCTCAACGCTCTTCCCCCACTGAATCGGTCATCGTGTGCCGTGGAACTGCCCGAACTCTCACCGGCCGGCGCGCAGCCCGACGACCGCACCGCGGAACTCCAGGCTCCGGGAGGCCGCCTCGAGGATGTCCAGCACGCGGAGGCCGGCCCGGCCGTCGGTCAGCGGGGCCCGGCGCTCGCGGATCGACGCGGCGAACTCGTCGACCATGCTGCGCAGCGCCTCCTTCTCACCGATCGCGGGCGCCACCATGTCACCGGACCGGTAGGAGATCAGCATGTCCCGGCGCTCGTCCGCGCCGATCTCCTGGGGAGTGGACAGCTCGACACCGCGGTCGAAGATCGCCACGCGCTGCGCGGGGTTGAGGTCGTCCCAGATCAGGGTGCGCTTCGAGCCGCCGACCATGGTGGTCCGCACCTTGGTGGGGGAGAGCCAGTTGACGTGCACGTGCGCGATGGCGCCCGTGTTGAGCTGCAGCGTCAGATAGGCGACACAGGCCTGGCCGGCGCCTATCGGGTCGGCTCCGTGCGCGGCGACCGCGACCGGCTCGACATGGTCGGGGAGGATGAAGTCGAGGATCGACAGGTCGTGGGGAGCGAGGTCCCACATCACGTCGATGTCCTTCTGGACGAGCCCGAGGTTGATCCGGACCGAGTCGACGAAGTGGATCTCACCGAGTTCCCCGGAGCGGACCTGGTCCCGTATGTGACCCACCGCGGGCGTGTAGCAGTAGGTGTGGTCGCACATCAGGGTCAGACCGCGTTCCTCGGCCTCGTTCACCAGCCGCAGGCCGTCCGCGTACGTGGCGGCCAGCGGCTTCTCGACGAGCACGTGCTTGCCCGCCCGCAGCGCCGCCAGCGCGACCTCCAGGTGCGTGCCGGCGGGCGTGGCCACGGCGACGGCGTCCACGGCCGGGTCGGCGAGGACCGCCGCGTAGTCCGCGGTCGCCTGGACCGTGGAGTACCCGCCGAGCACCCGCTGGGCCCGCTCCACGTCGAGGTCGCAGAGCCAGCGCAGCCGGAACTGCGGGCTGGACTGGAAGTTGCGGACCAGGTTGGGCCCCCAGTAGCCGGCACCGACCACGGCGACACCCAGTGGTTCGGCCGGTCCCCGCCCCGGAGCGCCGGTGTCCTTCACAGCGCCCTTCACAGTGTCCGTCACAGTGTTCGTCGTCCCTTCGTGCACGTTGGCTGACGCATCGACAGTTCGAGGGTGTGGGTGGGGTGCGTGGGATCCGCGGACACATCGCCGGCGCCGGGCGGCGGTCCGGCGCGGAGCGGTCTGCTCCCGGCGCGGCCCGGTGCCCGGCGTGCTGTCAGCCGATAGCGGGGCATACGCCCGCCCGGCGCGGCGACCGCGGCGGCGAGGCCGTCCGCGACCAGCGGGATGTCCCGGTGCTTCCGTGCCGAACAGCGTCGGCGGATTTCCGGACTCCCGCGTTCCACAACCTGCGACTCATGCGTGACCTGCTCAACGGTCATGCTCCCCCCACCACGGTGCTCTACGTACTCCGCACGGCCGCCCGCACGCCGCGGCCGTCCCCGCCACGAACCCGAGTGGCGGGAGAGCGGTGCGGGCACCGGTGGTCGAGCATGAGTACGTGGGTCTTACACCTGACCGGACGATGACGGACGGCCCGCTGCAATGTGTCCCCCCGCAGCCGGAGTCCGTGCTGATCTGTTGTGACGAGCGCCGCCGTGTCGTCCCCACGACGAAACCCTGACGCGCGTGCGGTGCTGACGAGCCCGGTGATGCACATCCGAGCCCGGTGGAGCCTCTGCTGCACCCAATCTCCCCCAAGTTTCCCTGGATTGGCCACAGCCTTGCCGGAACCTGTCCGTCCGGGGTCACTTTCCCCGCCCAAACCGGTCCGCCGACGCTCAATCTAGACCACCGGACTCAGCCGGGGGGACAGTTGGACGAAACACTCAGCAACGGTCTCGTTATGGGGGTCATACTGCCCGGGTGACGAGCATCGTGATCCCGGCCCACAACGAGAGCCGGGTCATCGGCCGGCTCCTCGACTCCCTTCTCGCCGAGTCCTCCGCCGACGAGATCGACATCGTGGTGGTCTGCAACGGCTGTACGGACGACACCGCGCAGGTCGCGGGCCGCAGGGGCGCCGGCGTCCGGGTGGTCGAGATACCCGAGCCCTCCAAACACGAGGCGCTGCGGGTCGGCGACGAGCACGCCCGCGGCTTCCCCCGGCTCTATGTGGACGCCGATGTGGTGATCGCGACCTCGGACGTCCGGGCGCTGACCCACCCGCTGGACGGCTCCTCGGCGATCCTGGCCACCGCTCCCGAGCGCGAGGTGCCGCTGGCCGGCTGCGCGTGGCGGGTCCGGGCGTACTACCAGGTGTGGCAGCGGCTGCCCGCGGTGCGCGAGGGGCTGTTCGGCCGGGGCGTCATCGCGGTGTCCGAGGCAGGGCACGCCCGGATCGCGGCGCTGCCGCCGCTGATGGCCGACGATCTGGCCGCCTCGCTCGCCTTCGCCCCGGACGAACGGCTCGTGGTCGGCACCGCCCGGGTCGTCGTCCACCCGCCGCGTACCTGGTCCGACCTGATCAAGCGGCGGATCCGGGCGGCGACTTCGTCCGCCCAACTGGAGCACTACCAGCGGCAGGAGCGGAACGGGCTGGAACCGGGCGGCCAGGACCATCCAGGCCAGGACGGGGAGACGGCGGCCGGGACGGCGGGCCAACCGTCGGCGCGGACGAGCAAGGCGGATCTGCGGGCGATCCTCCGGGCCGAGCCGAAGCTGGTCCTCGGCGTCGTGGTCTTCGTCGCGGCCGCCGTCGTGGCCCGTCGGGGATCACGGAAGGCCATCAGGTCGCAGGACTTCGGGACCTGGCTGCGGGACGAGAGCAGCCGACAGGGCTGACCTGCCGTTAACGCCGGTTCAATACCTCGTTCTCCGGGAAGCACCTCCGCCATCACATACAGCCATTAAGGTGTCATTCGCACGTTCGAGTCCATGGACGGCCTCGGCTGCGCCGCCAACTCCTCCGCCGATTCCGCCACCACCGGCAACTGGAGCTCCTGAGCATGTATCTCGCGGACCGCGCAGCCCCCAGCGAGGGAACCACCGCGCCGGGTCGGACGCGTGGACGCCGGCTCCCGGGGGTCTCCTCGGTGGTGTTCGCGCTGGGCGCGGTCAGCCTCATCACCGACATCTCCTCGGAGATGGTCACCGCCGTCCTGCCGCTGTACCTCGTCGTGGGGCTCGGCCTCAGCCCGCTGGGATTCGGCACGCTCGACGGCGTCTACAACGGTGTGAGCGCGCTGGTCCAGCTGGCCGGCGGCCACCTCGCCGACCGGGTGCGCAACCACAAACTCATAGCCGGGCTCGGCTACGGACTGTCCGCGGTGTGCAAACCGCTGCTGCTCCTGGTCCACAGCCTGGGGCCGCTGGGCATCGTGCTCGCGCTGGAACGCACCGGCAAGGGACTGCGCACCGCACCGCGCGACGCGATGATCTCCCTGTCCACGCCGGCGGAGTTCCAGGGCCGGGCCTTCGGGGTGCACCGGGCGATGGACACCACCGGCGCGGTACTCGGACCCGTCGCCGCGTTCCTGATCCTGCGCGCGGCGACCGACGGGTACGACGCGGTCTTCGGCGTCAGCGCCTGTGTGGCCGTACTCGGCGTGCTGGTGCTGGTGCTGTTCGTCCCGGGGAAGGTGCGCGCCGGGCGGGCCGCGCCCGGCGCACCGGACGAGGCCGCGAGCGGAGACCCAGGGGCCGAGGTCGCGGAGAAGCGGCCCGTCGACCTTCGTGAGGCGCTGCGACTCCTGCGCCTGCCGCGGCTGCGCGGGCTCGCCGCCTGCGCGGCCCTGCTCGGACTCACCACCGTCAGCGACGCCTTCGTCTATCTGCTGCTGCAGCGCCGTACCGGCATCAGCGAGCAGTGGTTCCCGCTGATGCCGCTCGGCACCGCGGCGGTGTTCCTCCTGCTGGCGGTGCCCGTCGGCACCCTGGCCGACCGGGTCGGGCGGCGTGTCGTGTTCCTCGTGGGGCACGCGCTGCTGCTCGTCGCGTACACGCTGCTGCTCTGGGCCCCCGACCTGCCGGCGCTGCCCTATCTCGTGCTCACGCTGCACGGCATGTTCTACGCCGCGACCGACGGTGTGCTGCCTGCCGCGGTCTCCGCCATCGTCCCCGAGCAACTGCGGGCCAGCGGCCTCGCGCTGGTCGGCACCGGCCAGGCACTGGCCCGGTTCTGCTGCTCGATCGTCTTCGGCGCGGCCTGGACCGTCTGGGGGGACGGTCCAGCGCTGGCCGGATCCGCGGTGGGTCTGCTGTGCTGCGCCGTCGTCGCGGGTGTGGTGCTGCGGCCGTCCGGTGGCCGATCATGACGTCGGAGCCCGTACCGGCGCCGTCCGCCGCCGTGAGCCCCGCTGTTGCTCCGCCGCCCCTCCTGTCCCGACACCCGCAAGGATCCCGATGACGCCGAAGCGCCGCCTGCTCATACTCGTCACGGCGGTGCTGCTCCTCGCGGGCCTGGGAATCGGGTTCGTGCTGCACGCCGCCTCCCGGGCGGACGAGAAGAACAAGCCCCAGGCGGGCGGCCCGTCGGTCAGTGCGGGCAAGGTGGCGCTGACGCAGTCGGGCAAGCTCGCGTTCCTCAACGGCGCCCGGGGTCCGCACCTCACCGATCTCGCCACGGTGCCGGCCACCGATCCCGCGGCGGGACGGACCGCCTCCGGCGTCAAGTGCCAGCGCTTCTACGCCGCCGCGGGCACCGGCGTCTGCCTCCAGTCCACTCCCGGCGCGCTCGCGCAGAACAACCGGGCGCTGATCCTGGACGCGGACCTGAAGACGGTGCGCAGCATCCCGCTCGCGGGCACTCCCAGCCGCGCGCGGGTCTCGCCCAGCGGTCATCTGGCCGCCTGGACCGTCTTCGTCGGCGGTGAGTCCTACGGCGCCGCGTTCTTCTCCACCCGCACCGCGATCCTGGACACCCGGACCTGGCAGCTCACGCCCAACCTGGAGGAGTTCACCATCCTGCTGGACGGCAGGAACTACCACGCCGTGGACGTGAACTTCTGGGGAGTCACCTTCGCGGCGGACGACGAGACGTTCTACGCCACGCTCGGTACCGGCGGCCGCACCTATCTCGTCAAGGGATCCGTGTCCCGGCGCACGGTCACCACCGTGACGCAGAACGTCGAGTGCCCTTCGCTCTCCCCGGACGGCACCCGCATCGCCTACAAGAAGCGCGCGCTGCGCGGTGCCGCGCTCTGGCGCGAGTACGTCCTCGATCTGAAGACGCTCCGCGAGACGCCGCTCGCCGAGCACCACAGCGTGGACGACCAGGCGACCTGGCTCGACGACAGGACGGTCGCCTACGCCCTTCCCACCGATGGCGCGGTCGGCAGCACCGACCTGTGGAGCGTTCCCGCCGACGGCACCGGGAAGCCCCGCCTGCTGATCCCCGGCGCTTCCTCCCCGGCACCTCTGTAACCACGGCGGAGCACCGCGGCGCCCCTCACGATATGCAGGATGGTTGACGATCGTCGAAATGGCGGCATAGCCTCAGGGGAGCAGATCGGCCGGGTGTGCGGCGCCTTCGCGGCGTAAAGTGACACGTGTCTCTTCGCGTCCCGGGCCACGGCTGCGGAGCCTCGGCCGGCGATCGCCGGCCGCCAGGGAAGGAAGCCTCTGATGGTTGGTGCCGGAGACCAGGATTCGCCCGTGGTGGAGCTGCCCGCGGGCACGCTGCGCGGCCGTACGGAGGGCGGGGTCGCGGTGTTCAAGGGGGTGCCGTACGCCGAGCCGCCCGTCGGCGACCTGCGGTGGCGCCCGGCACGGCCGCACCCGGGCTGGAGCGGGACGCGGGACGCCACGGCCCACGGACCCAGCGCCCCGCAGATGTTCCTGGAGGGCGGCGACCCGGTCCTCGGCGGCCATGGCTTCCCGCCCTTCGACGAGGACTGTCTGACGCTCAACGTCTGGACCCCGTCCGCCGACACGGCGGGCCGGCCGGTGCTGGTCTGGATCCACGGTGGCGGCTTCGTCTCGGGATCCGGCTCGATGCCCCACTACTCCGGTGAGACGTTCGCGCGCAACGGCGACCTCGTCGTGGTGACCATCAACTACCGGATCGGCCCGCTGGGCTACCTCGCCTTCGGCGCGGACGCCGACGCGGAGCCCGCCAACTTCTGGCTCACCGACCAGGTCGCCGCGCTGCGCTGGGTCCACGAGAACATCGCCGGGTTCGGCGGCGACCCCGGCAACATCACCGTCGCGGGCCAGTCCGGCGGCGCCGTCTCCACGGCGGCGCTCGCCGGCCACCCGGAGGCCCGGACGCTGTTCCGGCGCGCCATCCTGCAGAGTCCGCCGTTCGGGCTGCACATCCCCACCCGCGCGGAATCCGCCGAGCGCACCGCCGTCTACCAGGAGATCCTCGGCGCCAAGGAGATCGACGAGCTGCGGGCCGTGCCCTGGCCGCGGCTCATCGAGGCGGGCGGGGAACTGTTCGGGCGCACCATGCGCTGGGGCTACTGGCCCACACCGTTCCTGCCCGTCATCGACGAGGCGACGCTGGCCCGGCATCCGGTCGAGACGCTGCTCGAGGGCGCCGGGTCCGACATCGACGTGCTGATCGGCTGGACCAGGGAAGAGGCCAACTTCGGGTTCGGGCTCGACGAGCGGTACGCCGCCGCCACCCGGGACCAGGTCGTCGAGAGGGCCGCGGACACCTTCGGTGACCGGGCGGCGGAGGCGTACGCGGCCTACGAGTCGGTACGGCCGGGCGCACGGCCCGTGGACGTGCTGATGGATCTGATCTCCGACGAGCTGTTCCGCGTACCGAGTGTGGAACTGGCCGAGCGCCGGGCCGCCCAGGGCCGTCCGGTCTGGGTCTACCAGTTCGACTTCCCGACGCCCGCGCACGACGGCCGGCTCGGCGCCGCCCACTGCCTGGAACTGCCCTTCACGTTCAACAACTTCGACCAGTGGTCGCACGCGCCCTTCCTGGAGGGGATCCGGCCGGGGGTCCGGGACGGCCTCGCCTCGGCCATGCACCAGGCGTGGATCTCCTTCATCCGCACCGGCGACCCGAACCACCCGGCACTGCCGGCCTGGGAGCGCTACGACGGGCAGTCCCGTACGACGATGCGGTTCGACTCGGTGACCAAGGCCACCGAAGACCTCGCGGGGGACTCGCGCAGACTGCACAGCTCCGCGCGCGACTGATAACGCGTGTAACCTGATCTCTGAACCAGTGTGCTCATGGGCCGGTGTGCCCATGAGCGCCCCACCGGTGAATTGATCAAGGAAGTCATGGCCAAGGACGCTCCCGCTCAGCCGCCACGGACGATCACCAGCGCGGATGTGGCGCGCCTTGCCGGGGTGTCCCGGGCCACGGTGTCCTTCGTGCTCAACGACACGCAGGCGCACCGGGTCAGCGAGAGCACCCGCGCCCGGGTGCTGACGGCCGCCGATCAGCTGGGCTACGTCGCGCACGCCGCCGCGCGTTCGCTGCGTGCCGGACGCAGCAACCTGGTGCTGATGCCGTCATCGGTCTCCGCGATCGGCCGGCTGGTCAGCGACTGGGTGGACGATCTGCACAGCGAACTCGACCGGCGCGGCTACACCGTCGTGCTCCACGCCGGCCGGTTCCCGGACGCCGTCACCGCCGCCCGTGCCTGGGCCGAGCTGCGGCCGGCGGCGGTCTTCGCGCTCTCCGAGGACTCCTTCACCCCGGAAGCGGCCGATCTTCTGCAACGGGCCGGAATCCGCGGGCTGCTGGCGTTCGCCGCCCGCCCGCTGGCCGGCGCGCACACCATCGCGTTCGACCACGCGGACATCGGCGCCGCCGCCGCCGAACACCTCGTCGCGCGGGGGCGGCGCAGGATCGCCGTGCTGATGCCGCAGGAGCGCGGGCTCAGCGCCTTCTCCGAACCCAGGCTGGCCGGAGCGCAGCGGATCGCGGCGTCGAGCACGGCGACGGTGACCGCGGTGGAGGTGGCGTACACCCAGGACTCCGTAGCGCGGCTGGCGGAACGCTGGCCGGGGCTGGGTCTGGACGCGGTCTTCACGTACAACGACGAGTACGCGGCGCTGCTGATGCACGCCTTCCAGAACGCGGGCATCAGCGTCCCGGACGACGTGGCGGTGGTCGGCGCCGACGATCTGGTGCTGGCCTCGCTGCAGCGCCCGCCGCTCACTTCCATCCGCCTCAACCTGCCGGGGCCGGGCGTCATCGCCGAGACCCTGCAGCAGCTGATCGAGCACGGAACGGCGGAGCCCGTCGACCCGGTGGACGTCACCCTCATCCACCGGGCGTCCTCGTAGCGTCACGCCCGGTTCAGCCGTCGCGCCGCTCCCGGGCGAGCAGCGGGGCGAAGGCCCACCAGAGCAGCAGCGACGTACCCGCACCGGCCAGCGCGCCCGCGACCGTGTCGCTGAGCCAGTGCGCGTGCAGCCAGGTGCGGCTCCACATCATCAGCGCGACGAACACCCCGCCGCCCAGCCACCAGGCACGGCGCCGGGCGAGCGGGATCAGCACGACGCCGACGATCACCACGAGGGTCGCGGCGCCGGCGGCGTGGCCGGACGGGAACGAGCCGTGGTCGACCCTGACCAGCGGGTGGGCGGGCCGCGGCCGGTCCACCACGTGCTTGAGGACCTGGACGACGAGCATGTTCGCCGCGAGGTAGGTGGTGAGCAGATACAGCACGGACCACCAGCGCCTCAGGACGAGCAGCGCCACCAGGAGCGCCAGCGGGACCACCACGCCGAGCGGTCCGCCGAACCAGTTCAGAACCGTGGCGACCGCCTCGTAGAGACCTCGGTGCGGTCCTCCCATCCAGCCCAGCCACCGCTCGTCCAGCCCCTGGAAGAAGGGGTGCCGGACGTCGGCGCGTGTCGCGAACCCGATCAGCGCGGTGGCCAGCACGCAGACCAGCGCGAGGGGCAGCACGCGTGGTCGCGGGGGAGCGGCGGAAGGCCGGCGGTCCCCGGCGGCGGTCGGGAGCTCGGGAACGGCGGTCGATGTGTCGGTCACGTGGTGCCTCTCGCGGCCCGGTCCGCGGGGGCGGACGGACGGGGAAACGGATGAACGGATACGGATGAACGGATACGGATGAACGGATACGGATGCGCTGTGGACGAAGGACCGGGGAGGCGTGCCGCGAGCGGCGGCCGGAGGTCCGGCCGCCGCTCGCGGAAGCGTTCTTCCCGGGTCAGGGCTGGGACGGGCCGTTCAACCGGCCGGCGATGAAGGCGACGCTGTCGCCGACGATCGAGACGATGTCCGGGGAGCCCAGGAAGATGTGGTCGGCGCCGTCCACCGGCGTGAGGGTGACCTCGCAGCCCGCGGTGCGCAGTTCCGCGGCGAGGAGCTCGCTCTGGCTGTAAGGCACCAGGCCGTCCTTGGTCCCGTGGATCAGCAGGAAGGGCGGGGCGCCCGCGCCGACATAGGTGACGGGGCTGGCGGCCCGCGCCAGGTCGGTCCGCTCGTCCTCGGTGCCGCCGAGCAGCGCCGCGAACGGGTTGGGGTACTCGGCCGCGCCGGGCGGTGACGGCGGCATCGGGTGGGCGAGCAGCGAGGCGATCTCGTGGACCCCGTACCAGTCGACGACGGCCTGTACCGCCGTCGGCTCACCGAGGACGCCCTCGGTGCCCTCCATCGCGGCACCACCGGGCCCGTCGGCGGTGGTGAGCCCGGCCAGGGCCGCCAGATGACCGCCGGCCGACTCGCCCCACACGGCGATCCGGTCGGTGTCGATGCCGAAGCTGCCGGCGAAGCGGCGGATGTAGCGGATCGCCGCCTTGACGTCGTGCAGCTGCGCCGGGAACGGCGCCTCCAGGCTGTGCCGGTAGTCGATGGAGACGAGGGCGAAGCCGGCGCCGAGGACCGAGCCGTGCAGCAGCTCGACGGGCACGGTGGGCGGCGGGTAGCGCCGGTCGCCCTCCATCCAGCCTCCGCCGTGGATCCAGAGGACGACGGGCGGGGGCGTCGCACTCGCGGGCACCTGGACGTCGAGCAGCCGCGGCCGGTACCCCGGCGAGGTCGCGTAGGTGACGCCCTCGAACCGGGTCACGCCGTCGTCGCCCACCACGGGCGGAACGGGGGCCAGGAAGGGCGGCGGGGGCCACCCCAGGTCGAGTTGGGCTGGCGGTGACTGCGTCATTCCGGTCCCTTTCCATCCAGGTCGATCGACATGTGTCCGCGGCGGCGCACGGCCGTGTGCTCGGCGGAGACCACCGCGGACGGCCGCGCACGGCGGTGAGGTCCACGACGTCCACGACGTCCACGACGTCCACGTCCACGACGTCCACGAAGTCCATGAGGGCGCGGCGCACGGGAGTGCGCGGCGGTTCACGGCGCCGGTGAAATCCAACATCCTGCAACTTTTGCCCGAAATGCCTTGCGCTCGGCGCGGAGGGCTGCCTAGCATGTTACACGTGTAACACCGATCCGTACGGGCGCTGCCCCCAGAATTTCGGTCCAGTTGAATCCGAGAGGCGGCGCAGGAGCCGGCGGAGGTTGCACGAGCGACACAGGCGTCCGTCCCCCCTCGCCTCGCATCCCGCCCCGGGAGTCCCGCGATGCTCACCGTCACCGCGTTCACCGTCTCCGCTCCGTCCATCCCGCCGACGGAGCCCATTCCGCCGATGCGGCCCACTTCGTCGGCGCCGTCCGCGTCGTCCGCGCCCCCGGTCCCGCCGGCGCCCGCCGGCGCCGGGCGGTCGCGGCGCCCGCCGTCCGCGCCGCCTCCTCCGGGCCGCGCGCTCGTCCACTGGGTGCTGGCGCCCGAGGTGGCGGCCGTCCCGCGGATCCGCCGGCGGCTGCACCGCGTCCTGCTGGACTGGCGCATCCATTCCGACGTCATCGACGCCCTTCTGCTGGTCGTCACCGAACTGGCCGCCAACTCCGTGCAGCACGCCGGGCCGTCCACCGAGCGGCTGCGCGTCACCGCGGCCGTCGGCGGTGGTCAGCTGTGGCTGGACGTGAGTGACGGGGACCCGTGCCCGCCCCGCGTCGGGGCGGACGTCGATCCGGACGCGGAGTGCGGGCGCGGTCTGCTGATGGTGAACCTGCTGGTCGACGAGGCGAGCGGCTGGGTGGAGGTGCTCCCGTACGGCGGGCGGGGCGCGGGCGGTGGCGCCGGGAAAACCGTCCGGGTGCGGGTGCCCGTCGCGCGGTGACGGTCACCCCGGCCGCTCCAGGTGGTCGCCCTGGCCCGTCGCGAGGTACCGCTTCCGTCACCGTCCGTGACGAAACCTGTTCTTAACGAGAACCTTTATAGCGAATCATTGACTGTCGTTATTTTGGCGAGATACTGGCTCCACTCTCCCCGCTGCCCCGAGATTGAGGTGCCGCCCCATGGAGCTCTCTCCGTCCGCGCATGCCGATACCTTCTGTCGCGACCGGCTGCCACCGTTCGCCCAGTGGCCCGAACTCAGCTTCGACCTACCGGAGTTGGCGTACCCGACCCGGCTCAACTGCGCGCAGTCGCTGCTCGACGACGCCGTCGCCCGCTGGGGTCCCGACCGGCCGTGCCTGCTCACTCCGACCGGGCGATGGACGTACGGGGACCTCCTGCGGCGCGCCAACCAGGTGGCGCAGGTGCTCACCGAAGACCTGGGCCTCCAGCCCGGGAACCGCGTGCTGCTGCGCGGCCCGAACAATCCGTGGCTGGTCGCGTCCTGGTTCGGCGTCCTGAAGGCCGGCGGCGTCGCCGTCACCACCATGCCGCTGCTGCGCGCCGCGGAACTCGCCGAACTGCACGACATCAGCCGCCCGGTCGCCGCCCTGTGCGATCACCGCTATCTCGAAGAGCTCGACGCGGCCGCCGCCGCAGGCCTGACCGTCGTCCCCTACGGGGGTACCGGGCCGGACGACCTGGCGGCCCGCAGCGAGACGAAGAGCGGCTCGTTCGTGAACGTCGACACCGCCGCGGACGATGTGGCGCTGATCGCCTTCACCTCCGGCACGACGGGGCGCCCCAAGGCGACCATGCACTTCCACCGGGACGTGCTGGCCAACGCCGACACGTTCTCCCGGCATGTCCTCCAGCCCCGGCGGGACGACGTGTTCACCGGAACGCCCCCGCTGGCGTTCACCTTCGGGCTGGGCGGACTGGTGGTGTTCCCGCTGCACGTCGGTGCGGCGACCCTGCTGATCGAGCAGGCCACACCGACCCAACTGGCCGACCTGGTGGCCGAACACGGCGTCACGGTGCTCTTCACCGCACCCACCGCCTACCGCGCGATCATGGCGGCAGGCGTCGCGGACCGGCTGGCCGGCGTCCGCAGATGCGTCTCCGCGGGCGAGGCGCTGCCCGCGAGCGTCTGGGAGGAGTTCCGCGCCACCACCGGACTGCACATCATCGACGGCATCGGCGCGACCGAGATGCTGCACGTGTTCATCTCCGCCGCCGACGGCGACATACGCCCCGGCGCGACGGGCAAGCCGGTCCCGGGCTACCGGGCGGCCGTCGTCGACGAGACGGGGGCGGCGGTCCCCGACGGGCAGCCCGGTCTGCTCGCCGTCAAGGGCCCCACCGGCTGCCGTTACCTGTCGGACCCACGGCAGTCGGAGTACGTCAGGGACGGCTGGAACATCACCGGCGACACGTACATCCGGGACGCCGACGGCTACTTCTGGTACGTGGCCCGCAGCGACGACATGATCGTCTCGTCCGGCTACAACATCGCGGGTCCCGAGGTGGAGAAGGCGCTCGTCGTCCATCCCGACGTCGAGGAGTGCGGCGTGGTGGGCGCCCCGGACGGCAGACGGGGCATGGTCGTCACGGCCTATGTCGTCCTGCGGCCCGGGGTCGAGGCCGGCGCGGACACCGTCAAGGCGCTGCAGGACCACGTCAAGCGGACCATCGCGCCCTACAAGTACCCCCGCGCCATCGAGTTCGTCACCGCGCTGCCGCGCACCAGCAACGGGAAGCTGCGCCGCGGTGAACTGCGCAGGATGGCGGTGGACGGTGCGGCGGGCGGTGAGCCGGCCCTGCCCAGCGTGACCGTCGAACGGCGGGTCGAGTGGCCGGACACGGACGCGGCCGGGCACTACCACCACTCCACGGTGGTGCGCTGGGTCGAGGCGGCCGAAGCGGTCCTGCTGCGCAGGCTCGGCCTCGGCCATCTCTTCGGCAGCATCCCCCGGGTCCACTTCGAGGCGGACTACCGGGAGCGGCTGTGGTTCGGCCAGGCCGTCCGCACCGAGCTGCGGATCACCAAGGTGGGTACCAGTTCGCTGCATTACGCCTTCACCGTCCGCGGTGAGAGCGAGGGCGGGACGGCGGACGGGGACGGGGTCGCCGCCACCGGGCGTATGACGATCGTCCACTCCGCCGCGCGCGCCAAGGGCTCCGAGCCCTGGCCCGACGACGTCCGCCGGCTGCTGTCGACGGCGGGCGCACAGGCTCCCGAGCTCTTCGCCTGACCGGCGCGAGCGGGGCGGGACCGCACCGGTCACGGCCCTGGCGGCGCCCCCGCCATGTTGCAATATTGACGATCGCAGAAAATGCGGCATATCTTATGTCGCAGAACCACGAGGAGGACCCGTGCGCGTAGCAGTCATCGGAGGAGGGCCCGGCGGGCTGTACTTCGCAGCCCTGGCCAAGCAGCTCTCACCGCGATGGGACGTCACCGTCTGGGAGCGCAACGCCGCTGACGACACGTTCGGCTTCGGCGTCGTGTTCTCGGACGAGACGCTCGACGGCATCGCGCAGGCCGACCCCGAGATCTTCGCCGCCATGTCGGAGGAGTTCGCCCGCTGGAGCGACATCGACGTCTGTTACGGCGGCCAGGTCCTCACCTCCGGCGGCCACGGCTTCGCCGCCCTGGGGCGCAAGCGCCTGCTGCAGATCCTGCAGCAGCGCTGCGCCGCACTCGGCGTCGACGTCCGCTACAGCACCCAGGCGCCGCCGGCGGCCGAACTCGCCGCGGAGTACGACCTCGTGGTGGCCTCCGACGGGGTGCGGTCGGCGACCCGGGAGCACTTCGCCGACCGCTTCGGGCCTGATCTCGACGAGCGCGGGTCCCGCTACATGTGGCTGGGCACCGACCGGGTCTTCGAGGCGTTCACCTTCATCGTCGCCGAGGCGGACTTCGGCACCCTGCAGGTCCATGCCTATCCGTTCGACGGGAAGCGCAGCACCTTCATCGTCGAGATCGACGAGGCGGCCTGGCGGCGCGCGGGCTTCGACACGTTCGCGGCCCGTGACCTGCCGCCCGGCACCAGCGACGAGGAGAGCATCCGGCTCTGCGAGGAGCTCCTCGCGGACCACCTCGACGGGCACCGGCTCCTGCCCAACAACTCCAAGTGGCTGCGGTTCACCACCGTGCGCAACCGCTCCTGGCAGCACGGCAACGTCGTCCTGCTGGGCGACGCGGCGCACACCGCGCACTTCTCGATCGGCTCCGGCACCAAGCTGGCGATGGAGGACGCGCTCGCCCTCGCCGCCTGCCTCCATGAGCACCCGGACGTCCCCGCGGCGCTGAGCGCCTACGAGGCGGAGCGCCGGCCGGTGGTCGAATCCACCCAGCGCGCGGCCCAGGCCAGCCTGGAGTGGTTCGAGAACGTCGGCCGGTACACCGGCCAGGACCCGCACCAGTTCGCGTTCAACCTGCTCACCCGCAGCCGCCGCGTCACTTACGACAACCTCCGGGTGCGCGACGGGGAGTTCACCGCGGCGGTCGACTCCTGGCTCGCCGAGACGGAGGAACCGCTGACCGCGGCGGTGCGGCCGGGAGCGGTGTCCGTGCCGCCGATGTTCCGGCCGTTCCAACTCGGCGGACTGCACCTGCGCAACCGGGTGGTCGTGCCGCCCACGGCGCTGTACACCGCACGCGACGGTGTGCCGGGGGACTTCGACCTCGTGCACCTGAGCACCCGGGCACTCGGCGGCTCGGCCCTGGTCTTCGCGGGGATGACGGCCGTCAACCCGCAGGGGCGCGCCACCCCCGGCTGCCCGGGGCTGTACACCGACGGGCAGGAGGCCGCCTGGCGGCGGATCACCGACTTCGTCCACCAGCAGTCGGACACCTGCCTGGGCATCCAGCTCACCCACGCCGGACGCCGTGCCGCGACCACCACGCCCCGCCCCGACGGCGGTTCGGGACCCCTCGGCGACGACGGCTGGCCGACCATCGCCGCCTCGGCCCTGCCCTGGAACGAGGCGGGCCCGGTGCCGCGCGAGGCCACCCGTACGGACATGGACGAGATCGCCCGGGACTTCACCGCCGCCGCGGAACGCGCCCACCGGGCCGGATTCGACGTCCTGGAGCTGCAGTACGGACACGGCCATCTGATGTCCGGCTTCCTCTCCCCGCTGACCAACCTCCGCACCGACGCCTACGGCGGCACGCTGGAAGGACGGCTGCGCTTCCCCCTGGAGGTGCTGCGGGCGGTGCGCGCCGTATGGCCCGCGGGGAAGGCGCTGGTCATCCGGATCTCCGCGGCGGACTGGGCCGAGGGCGGCACCAGCGAAGCCGACGTGGTGGAGATCTGCCGGGCTCTCGCGGACGCCGGGGCGGACGCGCTCGATGTCTCCACCGGTGAGGTCGTCGCCCATGAGCGGCCGCGCTACGGGCGCAGCTACCAGACGCCGTTCGCCGACCTGGTGCGCAACGCCACCGGGATCCCGACCATCGCCGTGGGCGCCATCTCCACCTACGACGACGTCAACTCGATCATCCTGGCGGGCCGCGCCGACCTGTGCGCCGTCGGCCGGGCCCAGCTCCACGACCCGCTGTGGACCCTGCACGCCGCCGCGGCCCAGGACTACACCGGGCCGGGGGCGACGTGGCCGCACTCGTGGAAGGCGGGCAGCGGCAAGCCGCCCGGCGCCCGCACCGACCGGGTGCCGCCCCGGCTCCAGCTGCTGCGCGAAGCGCCCGTGCCCGTGCACCAGCGCTGGCTCCCGCGCCCGGCGGCCGGACTGCCGGACGCGGACCTGTCCGGCGCGACGAGCGGCCGCTGACCGTGCCGACCACCAACCGGGCGCCGCTGACCGGGCCCACCACCGCAGAAGCAAGGAGGACCGGATGCTGAACCTGCCCCGTTTCACCGCCGCCGCGGTCCAGGCGTCCCCGGTGTACCTGGACGCCGCCGCGACCGTCGACAAAGCGATCGCCCTCATCGGGGAGGCGGCCGGCAACGGCGCCTCGCTGATCGTCTTCCCCGAGGTGTTCCTTCCCGGATATCCGTACTGGAACTGGACGATGAACCCGGTCCAGGGCTCCCCGTGGTTCGAGCGCCTCTACCGTTCGTCGGTCGACATCCCGGGACCGGAGGTGGACGCGCTGCGCGCCGCGGCCCGCCAGTACGGCGTCGTCCTCGTCATCGGCGTCAACGAGCGCGGGGCGCACAGCCTCGGCGTCCTCTACAACACGATGCTGACCATCGGCACCGAGGGCGAACTGCTCGGCGTGCACCGCAAGCTGGTGCCGACCTGGGCGGAGAAGCTGACCTGGACCGGCGGCGACGGCAGCTCCCTGCAGGTGCACCGGACTCCGATCGGCCCGCTCGGCGTCCTGGCCTGCGGCGAGAACACCAACACGCTGGCCCGCTTCACGCTGCTGGCGCAGGGCGAACTCGTCCACGCCTCCAGCTACATCGCCCTGCCGGTGGCCCCCGAGGACTACGACATGGCGGACGCCATCGCGGTCCGCACCGCCGCGCACTCCTTCGAGGGCAAGGTCTTCTCCGTCGTGGCCTGTTCCACGATCTCCCCGGAGATCGTGGACACCATCGCCGGCGACGACCAGGAGGTGCGCCGGATGCTCGCCCGCCCGCGCAGCGCGCTGTCCGGGATCTTCGGCCCCGACGGCCGCCCGGTCACCGAACCGCTGATCGACGACGAGGGCATCGTCTACGCCGAGATCGACCTCGGCAAGTGCATCCAGCCCAAGCAGATGCACGACATCACCGGCCACTACAACCGCTTCGACGTCTTCCAGCTCCACGTCGACAACCGTCCACGCCGGCCGGTGACCTTCGCGACCGACCCCGCACCGGCGGCTCCCGGCCCGGACGCCATGGACATCGCGGAACTCAAGGGACTCAAGGACCTCAAGGAGGAGATATGACCGCCGAGAACGACGACACCATGCTGGGGCGCGCCCGCGTGTCCGACACCCCCGAGCTGACGGCGTACTACGGCGAGCTCGCCGGCCTCGAGGCCGGCGCCCTGTGGACCGTCGCCAACGAGATCGAGCCGTGGTTCCCGCAGCCGAAGTCCGTGCCCGTGTTGTGGCGTTACGAGGAACTGCGGCCGCTGGTCCACAAGGCGCTCGACCTCGTCAAGGCCGACGACGCCGGGCGGCGGGTCGTCATGCTCGTCAATCCCGGCCGCAGGGACGTCAGCGCCGCCGCGGGACTGCTCTACACCGGGCTGCAGATCATGGGACCCGGCGAGGCGATGACCGCCCACCGGCACCAGGCCGCCGCGCTGCGCTTCGTCCAGGAGGGCACCGGCGCCTGGACGATCGTGGACGGGCAGAAGCTGAAGGTCGGCGCACGCGACTTCGCCATCACTCCCAACGGCACCTGGCACGAGCACGGCAACGACTCCGACGACGCGCCCGTCATCTGGCAGGACGGCCTGGACATCCCCCTGGTCAACGCCCTGGACGCGGGCTTCTACGAGGTCCACCCCGACCTCTACCAGACGCCGGGAAAGGTGATCAACTCCTCCGTTCTCACCTACGGCGGCAACCTTCTGCCCTACGGCGTGGAGAAGTGGACGAGGCCGTACTCGCCGCTGCTGGCCTACCCCTGGGAGCCGACCTACGCGGCGCTGCGCGACCTGGCGAAGGCCACGGCGGGCTCCCCGTACGACGGCGTGATCATGGAGTACACCGACCCGCTCACCGGCGGATCCGTGATGCCCACCATGAGCGCCCATATGCAGCTGCTGCGCCCCGGCCAGGCGACCCGGGCCCACCGGCACACCGGATCCGTCATCTACACGGCCGCCAAGGGCCACGGAGTCTCGGTGATCGCCGGGCAGCGGTTCGCGTGGAAGCAGGGCGACATCTTCTGCGTGCCGTCCTGGGCCTGGCACGAGCACGAGAACCTCGACCAGTCCGAGGACGCCTGCCTGTTCTCGTTCAACGACTTCCCGGTGATGCGCTCGCTCGGCTTCTACCGCGAAGAGGCGTACACCGCGAACGACGGCCACCAGCCCGTCACTTAGGCCTACTCGGCACTCAGGCCCGCCCGTCACCCGACGGGCCCGCCACCCAGAACGGCCCGCGCCGCCGGATCCGCCGGCCCTGACACCGGCTCCGGCGCCGGAGCCTCCGGGGACACTCCTGTCGCGCCGACACCGTCCCCGGCCAGGACCGGCGGTGTCCTCCTGATGGGGACACCGCCGGTTCACCCCCGGCCCGCCCGACCCCGACGTACCCCGTCCCACCCTCGCAAGGAGCAGCCATGCGCCTGATCACGTACACCCACAACGACGCGCCCGACCGGCTGGGCGCCCAGCTCGACGACCGGGTGGTCGACCTCGCCGCACTGGCCGGGCACGCCGGGACCGAGCTCCCCGCAGACCTGCTCTCCTTCATCCGGTCGGGATCCGCCGCCCTGGACGCGGCCCGGGAGCTGCTGAGCGGCGACCCGGCCGGCTGGCCGGCCGGCGCGGTGCACCCCCTCGCCGACGTCGAACTCCGCGCACCGCTGCGGCCGGGCAAGGTCGTCGGCGTCGGACTGAACTACGTCGAGCACGTCGCGGAGTCCAGCCGCACGCTGGACACGGCGAAGGAACTGCCCGACCGGCCCGTGCTGTTCGGGAAGCCCGCCACCGCGATCACCGGCCCCGGCCGGCCGATCCTGCACAACGCGGACCTGACGACCCAGCTGGACTGGGAGTGCGAACTCGCCGTCGTCATCGGCCGCACCGCCTTCCGCGTCTCGGAGGCGGACGCCTGGGACCACATCTTCGGCTACAGCATCATCAACGACATCAGCGCCCGCGACCAGCGCCGCTCCGGCCAGTGGTTCTTCTCCAAGGGCCAGGACTCCTACGCGCCGTTCGGCCCGGCCGTGGTCACCGCCGACGCGGTGGGGGACCCGATGGCGCTGGACCTGTCGCTGCGGGTCAACGACGTGATCAAGCAGAAGTCGAACACCCGGCACATGCTCTTCCCGATCGCCCGGCTCATCGCGGACATCACCTCGGGCATGACCCTGGAACCCGGCGACGTCATCGCGACCGGCTCCCCGTCGGGCGTCGGCGCCGGCATGGTCCCGCCGGAGTTCCTCCAGCCCGGTGACCTGGTCGAGGCCACGATCGAGGGCATCGGCACGCTCTCGAACCCGGTGATCGACGCCCGCTGACCCACCCTCACCAGCCAACCCCCGCACCGAAGGAGCGCACCGCCTTGTCCCACCGCAGCTACCGGATCGGCCAGATCGTGCCGAGTTCGAACGTCACGATGGAAACCGAAGTGCCCGCCATCCTGCGCGCCCGGGAGACCGTCGCACCGGAACGGTTCACCTTCCACTCCAGCCGGATGCGGATGACCCACGTCACGCCGGAACAGCTCAGGGCCATGGACGCCGACTCCGACCGGTGCGCCCTGGAGCTCTCCGACGCCCGGGTGGACGTGCTCGGTTATGCCTGTCTGGTGGCCATCATGAGCATGGGCCTGGGCTACCACCGCGTCTCCGAGAGCCGGCTGCACGCGCGCACCGCCGAGAACGGCGGAGCGGCCCCGGTGGTCACCAGCGCCGGCGCCCTCGTGCACGGGCTGCGCACCCTCGGCGCCAAGAAGATCGCGCTCGTCGCCCCCTATATGCGCCCGCTCACGCAGACCGTCGTCGAGTACCTGACCCACGAGGGCTTCGAGGTGCTCGACTACGAGGCGCTGGAGATCCCCGACAACCTCGACGTCGCGGCCCACGACCCGGCCCTGCTGCCGGACATCGCGCGGGCGCTGGACTACGAGGAGGCCGACGCCGTCGTGCTCTCCGCGTGCGTGCAGATGCCCTCGCTGGGCGCCATCGACCAGGCCGAGCAGCTGCTCGGCAAGCCCGTGGTGTCCGCGGCGGTGTGCACCGCCCACCAGCTGCTCCGCGCGCTGGACCTGCCGGCGGTCGCGCCGGGAGCGGGACATCTGCTGTCCGGCGGCTATGCCGAGGTGCCCATCCTCGGGCAGGAGGTGGCCGCCGGGTGACCGCCGGGGGATGCCGCAGGGTGCCCGCCGGCCCGCTTCCCGGACCGGCCGGGCCGGCCCGACGTGCCCTGGGGACGGGCCGAGGGCGTACGGCTCGGTAGGATCGCCTCCGCACACGACGGAAGGCGATCATGTCGGACAGCTCGACCCGGCCCAGCTCCCTGATCAACACGGTCTACGGGGCCTTCGTCCGGCATCTCGGCGGATGGATCTCCATCGCCGACCTGATCGTCCTGATGGCGGAACTGGACGTGGACGGCCCCGCGGTGCGGTCGGCGATCTCCCGGCTCAAGAAGCGCGGCATTCTCGAACCCGAGCGGCAGGGGGCGACCGGATACCGGCTCAGCCCCGCCGTGCACGCGATCTTCGACGAGGGCGACCGGCGGATCTTCGGCAGCCTGGAACCGGCGAACCTCAGCGACGGCTGGGTGATGGCCGTCTTCTCCGTTCCCGAGTCCGAGCGCGCCCACCGCTACCAGCTGCGCACCCGGCTGACCTGGCTGGGCTTCGGGAACACCGCGGCCGGCGTGTGGCTGGCGCCCGGCCGGCTGCTGGAGGACGCGCGCAACACGCTCGAACGCCTCGGGCTGAGCGACTACGTCCATCTCTTCACGGCCGACTACGCCGCGTTCAGCGATCTGCGGACCGCCGTCAGCTCCTGGTGGGACTTCCCGGCCATCGAGGCGCAGTACGAGGCGTTCACCGGCACGTACGCGCCCATCGCGGCCCGGCTGGCGGAGCAGTCCGCCATCGATTCCACCGAGGCCTTCCGCGCCTATGTGCCGATGCTGACGCAGTGGCGCCGGCTTCCGTATCTCGACCCAGGCCTGCCCGCCGAGCTGCTTCCCGGTGACTGGAACGCGGTGGAGGCCCGCCGGGTCTTCCAGCAGCTGCACGAGCTGCTCGCCGAACCGAGCCTTCGCCATGTGCGCAAGGTGACGGGTTCCGAAGCGCCGTAGACCGGGCTTCCCGCGGGGCGAAATCCCCGTTAATCCACCCTGTGGTATCACGTGTAACCCGCCATCTTCAGTAGTGCGGTGCACTCTATTGACACGTGTAAATTTCGTATGTTCTTCTTCTGGCTGTAGCTAAATCAGCTCGATAATCTTCGCTGGAGCCGCGCAAGCGGCCATGCCCGCCGTGTAGTCGCACCGCCTGTGGCGGTGGCCCGGCCGGGGGATTCGGCGCAACCCGCCACCGCCCTCCGTTCCGCGACCCGGCATCCAGGATCTCTCTCGCCATCGCCGCCGAGGCGCCCTCAGCGCTCCCCAGATCCTCCCTTCGTACAACTTCCGATGAGGTGAGCATGGCAATATTCCGGCTGGTGATCCGGCGGCTGCTGTCGTCGACTCCGCTGCTGTTCATGGTCTCGGCCCTGACGTTCGTGCTGGTGTCACTGGTGCCGGGGGACCCGGCGCGGACGATCGTCGGGCAGCACGCGACCGAGGAGCAGTACCGGACCGTCCGCGGCCAACTGGGCCTGGACGAACCGCTGCCGGTGCAGTACTGGCACTGGCTGGTGCGGGTGTTCCACGGCGACCTCGGCTCCTCGCTGTTCAGCGGCGAGCCGGTCACGTCGGTGCTGAACAACCGGCTGCCGGTATCGCTCTCCCTGATCGTCGCGGGAACCGTGGTGTCCGGGATCCTGGGCGTGGCGCTGGGCCTGCTGAGCGCGCGGCGCGGCGGCTTCCTGGTCAGGATCGTGGACGGGCTGTCGCTCATCGGCCTGGCCGTCCCGGCGTTCTGGCTCGCGCTGGTCCTGATCGCGGTGCTGGCGGTGCAGCTGCGCTGGTTCCCGGTGACGGGCTACGTACCGTTCGCCGACGACCCGGCGCAGTGGGCGCGCTCGCTGGTACTTCCGGTGATGTCGCTGTCGGTGGGCGCGGTGGCGATCATCGCCAAGCAGACCCGTGACTCGGTGCTGGACACCTCCACCCGCGACTTCATCCGGGTGATGCAGGCCAACGGCTTCTCACCGCGCTCGATCCTCTACCGGCACGTGCTGCGCAACGCGGCGCTGCCGGTGGTGACCGTCCTGGGCGTGGTGCTGGTCAGCCTGCTCTCCGCCGCCGTCTTCGTTGAGACGGTGTTCGCCATGCCGGGCCTCGGCAGCCTGACGCAACAGGCCACCATCCAGCACGACATCCCCCTCATCCAAGGAGCCGTCTTGTACATCACGGTGCTGGTGGTCCTGGTCAACCTGCTGGTGGACCTGGCCTACGGCCGCCTCGACCCGCGGGTGCGTGCCGCATGAACACCGCCGCGAAGAGACCGGGCCTGCTGGCCCGGGTCGTGCGCCGCCCGTCGGGCGCGGCCGCCATCGGCTGGCTGGTGCTGCTGACCGTGGCCACCGCCGGGGCCTCGTTCACCGCCCCGCGCGGGCCGCTGGACCAGGATCTCGGCCATGTACTGGCCGGCCCGTCGGGCGGCCATCTGCTCGGCACCGACAACCTGGGCCGAGACCTGCTGAGCCGGCTGCTGTTCGGCGGCCGCTCCACGCTGCTGGCGGTGGCCGAGTCGCTGCTGGTCTACCTGGTGATCGGCACCGTCCTGGGGCTGGCCTCGGGGTATCTCGGCGGCTGGGTGGACTGGCTGGTCACCCGTACCGCGGACCTGATGTTCGCGCTCCCGGGCATCATCATCGTGCTGGTCGTCCTGTCGGTGTTCCCCGGCAATCTGCACGCGGCGATGATCACTTTCGGGGTGCTCGGCAGTCC
Source organism: Streptomyces sp. RKAG293 (assembly GCF_023701745.1). NCBI lineage: Bacteria > Bacillati > Actinomycetota > Actinomycetes > Kitasatosporales > Streptomycetaceae > Streptomyces > Streptomyces sp. RKAG293. The sequence goes on from NZ_JAJOZB010000001.1 coordinate 7,840,724, forward strand.
GGGCCTGATCCGGATCCTCCGATCGCAGACCCTCGGCATCCGCGAGGAGTTGTACGTCGCCGCCGCGAAGGTCGCGGGGCTGACGCGCTCCCAGATCCTGCGCCGGCACGTGCTGCCGCGGATGACCAGCATGGTCATCGTCCAGGCGGCGCTGTTCTCCGCGATCGTCGTCACCATCCAGGCGGGGCTGGGCTTTCTGGGCCTCGGGGCACAGCCGCCCAACCCGTCCTGGGGCGGCCTCGTCGCCGACGCCTCGCAGGCCATCGACCGTGATCCCTGGATGCTGGTCCCCGCGGGCATTCCGCTGGTCATCACCGTGATCGCGCTGGGTCTGCTGGGGGACGCGATCCGCGACGCGGCCATCGAGGGCTGGTCGGTCTCCAAGATGGCGGCGCCGCAGGGCCGCACGGTGCCGGCGGCGAGGGCCCCCGAGGCCACCGGGCCCCCGGTGGAGGGCGGCGGCGAACCGGACGCGCGGGCGCTGCTGTCGGTCCGGAACCTGTCCGTCGAGATCGGCGGCATCCCCGTCGTCCAGGGAGTGTCCTTCGACGTCATGGCGGGGGAGACGCTCGGCGTCGTCGGTGAGTCCGGGTGCGGTAAGTCGGTGACGGCGCTGGGCGTCCTGGGCCTGGTGCCCGGCGGCGGCCGGGTCGCCGCCGGCCAGGTGGTGTTCGACGGGGTCGACCTGGCCGGATCCCCGGCCGAGCTGGCCCGGGTCCGTGGCTCCGGGATCGCCTATGTGTCCCAGGAACCGATGGTGGCCCTCGACCCGACCTTCCCGGTCGGCCGTCAACTCGCCGAGGCCGTACGGCGGCACAGCCGCACGGACCGGCGGACGACCCGCGCCGCGGCCCACCGCCGGGTGATCGAGCTGCTCACCATGGTGAACATCCCCGACCCGGAGGCGGTGGCCGGCCGCTATCCGCACCAGCTGTCCGGCGGGATGGCCCAGCGCGTCGCCATCGCGCTCGCCCTGGCGGGCGACCCGAAGCTGCTGATCGCCGACGAGCCGACCACCGCGCTGGACGTGACCGTCCAGGCCGAGATCCTGACGCTGCTGCGCGGGCTGCAGGCCGGGACGGGGATGGCCGTGCTCATCGTCACCCACGACTGGGGGGTGGTGGCGGACCTCTGCCACCGGTCGGTCGTGATGTACGCGGGGCAGGTCGTGGAGCAGGCGGACGTCGAGTCGATGTTCACCCTGCCGCTCCATCCGTACACCGCGGGCCTGCTGGCGGCCAACCCGCACCTGGCCGGCGGCGGAGAGCCGCTGCCGACGATCCCCGGCACGGTGCCGGCCCCCCGCGACTGGCCGCAGGGCTGCCGGTTCGCGGCCCGGTGCTCGCTCGTCACCGACGCGTGCGCGGCGGCGCCGGTCGCCCTCACCCGGCCCGTACCCGACCGCCTCACGCGGTGCGTCCATTCCCAGCAGCTCCTCGTGGAGGGCACCCCCAGATGACTCCGCAGACCATCCTCGACATCCAGGACCTGACCGTCGAGTTCCGCCAGGGCCGGCGTACCCCGCCGTTCCGTGCCGTGGACTCGGTGTCCCTGAGCATCGCGGCGGGAGAGACCGTCGGCCTGGTCGGCGAGTCCGGCTCGGGCAAGTCGACCATCGGCCGGGCCGTGCTCGGGCTCAACCCGGTCCGCTCGGGCCGGATCCACTTCGAGGGCACCGACATCACCAGCGCCCGGCCCGGAGTCCGGCGGGAGCTCAGCGCCCGGCTGCAAGTGGTCTTCCAGGACCCGTACTCGTCGCTCAATCCGGCCCGCACCATCGGCCGGACACTCGCCGAACCGCTGCTGGTGCACCGGAAGATCGGCGCGGCGGAGACCGCGGAGCGGGTCACGGAGATGCTGGCGCGGGTCGGGATGCCCGCCGACACCGCGAGCCGGTACCCCGGGCAGTTCTCCGGCGGGCAGCGGCAGCGGATCGCCATCGCCCGCGCGCTGATGCTCTCGCCGCGCCTGGTGATCTGCGACGAACCGGTCAGCGCACTCGACCTGTCCATCCAGGCCCAGGTGATGAACCTGCTGGCCGATCTGCAGAGCGAACTCTCCCTCAGCTATCTGTTCATCGCCCACGACCTCCCCGTCGTCCGGCACCTCTCACACCGCATCGTCGTCCTCTACCGAGGCCAGGTCATGGAGTCCGGGCCCGCCGACGCCGTCTACGCCGATCCCGTGCACCCCTACACCCAGGCGCTGCTCGCGGCGGTCCCCGAACCCGATCCCCGGGTGCAACGGGCCCGCAGGGCCGACAAGGAGGCGGCCGGCGCCACCGTCCTGTCCACCCAGCCGCCCGCGGCCACCGGCTGTGCCTTCGCGCACCGCTGCCCGCACGCGATCGACATCTGCCACAGCCTGCGCCCCGAGCTGCTGCCCGTCCCCGGCGGCGAAGCGTCGGGCGGCGGGCGGACCGCCGCCTGCCATCGCGCCGCGGACCTGCATCCGCTGACCGTTCCAGCACATTCAGGAATCACAGGAGAGGAAGTGCCGTGTTCAGGCAACGAATGATCAGCGGGCTGGCGACCTTGGTGGTGCTCGCCGCCGCGGCCACCGCGTGTGGCGGGTCGTCGAAGGACTCCGGCGGCCAGGGCGACACCCTGACCGTCATCTCCCCGAGCGCCCCGGCGAGCCTCGACCCGGCGAAGGCCAACGTCGGTTCCGACAACTGGTTCGTCAACCTGGCCTACGACACCGTTCTGCGGCAGGGGCAGGACGGGAAGACCGGTCCCGCGCTCGCCACCAAGTGGGGGTATGTCGGCACCGGCAACCGGGAGTTCGACTTCACCCTGCGCGACGGGGTGAAGTTCGCCGACGGCACGGCCATGACCGCCCAGACCGTCGCGGCATCACTGAACTACACCCGTAAGAACGGGCTCAACGTCTCCTGGACCTCGGCGATCGACTCCGTCACCGCCACCGGCCCGCTCACCGTGCGGATCCACTGCTCCAGCCCGCACCCCAACGTGCCCCAGCTGCTCAACCAGATCCTGCTCGTCGGCTCGGTGATCAGCCCCGCGGGCCTGGCGAACGCCGGGAAGATGGGCACCCAGTCCTTCGGCGCGGGCCCGTATGTCCTGGACACCGCCCACACGGCCACCGGCGACCACTACACGTACACCCCCAACCCCAACTACTGGGACAAGACGAAGATCCACTGGAAGAAGGTGATCATCAAGATCGTCGCCAACCCCAACTCGGCCCTCCAGGCCGTGAAGACCGGGCAGGCCGACGTCCTGGGCATCACCGCCAACCAGGTCGACACCGCCACCTCGGGCGGCCTCAGCGTGATCCGTTCGCCCAACGCCTTCCTCGGCATCGACCTCGTCGACCGTGACGGAGTCCTCTCCAAGCCCCTCAAGGACGTCCGGGTCCGGCAGGCCCTCAACTACGCGGTGGACCGCGAGAGCATCACCAAGGCCCTCTTCCAGCAGTACGGTCACGCCACCGACCAGATATCCCTCCCCGGCCTGGACGGTTTCGCCGCCGACTACGACAACCACTACTCCTACGACCCGGCGAAGGCCAAGCAGCTGCTCGCCGCCGCGGGGTACCCGAACGGGTTCCCGCTGCACATGGAGACGCAGAACTTCTTCGGCATCGACCTGGTCACCCAGGCCGTCGTCCAGCAGTGGAAGCAGATCGGCGTCACCGCCACCGTCACCACGGACACCAGCATCGGCCAGTGGCTGGGCAACGCCACCTCCAAGAAGTTCCCCGCGCTCGGGTTCGGCTACGGCGGCGCCTCCACCTACACGCTGTTGCTGGACTGGATGCTGCCGCACCCCACCGCGTTCAATCCGTTCGCCTCGCAGGATCCCGCACTGACCGCCATGCTGGCCACCGCCGCGGCCGCCCCCCAGGAGCAGCAGCCGGCGCTCTACCAGAACGTCATGCGCAGGGTCGTCGACCAGGCGTGGTTCGTCTCGGTGCTGCGGACCGACGGGATCTACGCCTTCAACAGCAAGAAGCTGAAGGGGTTCGCGGTGGCGCCCAGCTACCTTCCCGACCTCGCCTGGGCCACCGCGCCGAAGTAGTACCCGCCCCGGCCTCCTCGCCCTTTCCGCCCCGCGCCTCCCGTCTCCCGCCTGCCCGTTCCGGCCGGCGGGAGACGGGAGGCGCGCTTCGCCGTGGGGCCCGGCGGGCGGCGCACACCTGATCGTCTCTGATCAGTTCGCGCTCCCGTGCGCAGGTCGGCGCAGCGTGGCGGTCCGGTGACCGAGAGGTAGGCGACAACCCTTGCCAGCAACGGCCAACTGTGCTGATATTCGAACCTGCTTGCAGTGACAGCAGGTGCCCTCCCGAACACGCCGGGGCGAACTGGCGGCGCACGTACGGCGCCCAACGGAACAGCCGTCGGATCAGCTCTGCGGTAGCCAGCCCGGCCGCCCTCCCTCAAACGAGTGCCATGCCACAGGACTTCTTCGAACCGCGTCGGCCGGCCGGGCGGGCGCGGCCACCGGGCACGGCTCCGGGGTCCGAACCGGCACGCCGTGACAACGGCGCCTCCGCGTGGCCCGACGAAGTGATCCTGGCGGCCCCGCCGCCCGCCTCGCCCACACCGGTACGGATGCCCGGCGAGGACGAAGGGCGGTGCGGACGGGCCCGCCGGCCGGGTCTTCGATCCGCCCTGCGGAAACGATTACGGCTGCCGGGGCAACGTCCCTTCACCTCGGATTCCGGGGACAGTTCGGCGGGCCGCCGGTTCCTCGTCGGGGCCGCGATGACGACCGCCGTCGCGCTGATCGCCGCAGGCGTCGTGCTCGCCACGGTGAACCGCCAGCCGGACCATGCGCGGCCGCTCTCGGTACCCGTCGCGGGCAAGCCGTCCGGCCCCGCCGACACCGGACCGTCGTCCGGCGTCCGGGCCGAGACGGCCCGGTGGATCATCCGGAACGTCGGCCCCGGCCATGTGGTCGCCTGCGACGCCGCCATGTGCGGATCGCTCGCCGCGCTCGGCTTCCCCGCCTCCTCGACGGTGTGGGTGAAGGACAGCGCGCTGGAGCTGCAGAGCGCGGACGTCGCGGTCCTCACCTCGACGCTGCAGACCCGGCTGGGTCCCGCCGTCGGGGCGCTGACCGCCGCTCAGCCGCTCGCCGCGTTCGGCTCGGGCGCCCAGACGGTCACGATCCAGCCGGTGGCCCACGCCGGACGGGCCTCCTACGAACGGGCGATGGCCGCCGACCTCGCCGACCGCGGACTCGCGGGCCGGGCGCTCGCGGCGAACAGCCGCATCACCTTCGCCGCCGCGGCCCGCGTCCCGCTGGAGCAGGGACTGGTGGACATGCGGATCTGCGCGCTGCTCGCGACGCTGAGCAGCGGACACACCCTGACCGTCGAGTCCTTCGGGCCGGCCGCGCCCGGAGCCGGCGCCGGCGTCCCCCGCAACGGGGTGGAGATCTCCACCATCGACACGGTCTCCGCCATGGGGTCCGCCGAACCGGCGACCACCCTGCGGGCCCTCGTCGCGGCCCAACAGCCGCCGTACCGCCCGCTGCGGACCGCGAGCCGCGCGGCGCAGGCGGGGTCACCGGCGGTGCTCACCCTGCTCTACTCCCAGCCGGCGCCGGTCAATCCGCGGAACGGCGCGGCTCCGTGAACCTCATCCGGCGACGCGTACTCGACGACTCGCCTCCGACGACGCGTCTTCGACGACGCGCGTCCGACCACCACATCCGACCGTCGTATGCCAGAAGGGCCCCCTCGTATGACGCTTCCCGTCCGCAGACCCGCGGCCGTCCTGCTCTCGGCCGCACTGTGCACTGCCGTGCTGGCCGGTCCCGCCGCCGCGACCGCGAACGCGGCCCCCGCCCAGCCGGGCGGCTGGCTGCGGCTCGCCCACTTCTCGCCGGGCGCTCCGGCCGTGGACGTCTATCTGTATCCGTTCGGCGGCTCGAAGGCCGCGCTGGTGCTGAAGAACGTCGCGTACGGTGACGCCTCGCCGTACGAGACCGTGGCCGGCGGGCAGTACACGGTCGCGATGCGGGTGGCGGGTGCGGCGGCGTCCGTCGCTCCGGTCATCTCCGCCACCGTGCGGGTCGAGCAGGGGAAGGCCTACACGGTGGCCGGCCTCGGCCCGGGTAGCGCACTCGAACTGCGGACTCTCGACGACCAGCTCTCCGCGCCGCAGGACCGGGCCGGGATACGGGTGATCCAGGCGTCGCTGAGCCAGCCCTCCGTCGCCGTCCAGGTCGCGGACAACGGACCGAGCCGGCTGCGCTTCCCCACCTCGACCCCGTACAGCACGGTGCGCGCCGGAGCCACCGCCGTGAAGGTCACCGCGGGTTCGGCCAGCACCAGCCGGACGCTGCAGCTCGCGGGCCGCAGCACCCACACCCTGGTGGTGCTCTCCTCGTCGGGCGCCGCACCGAAGCTGCTCGACCTGACCGACTCCAGCGGGCCCGCCACCCAGCCGGGCGGCGGCGTCGAAGCGGGGCTCGGCGGTCTCAGCAAGCCAGCCGCCACGGCGACGGGCGCGGGCGGTTCGTCCTCCGGCCTGCCCGCGGTGGCCGGCTGGGCCGCCGCCCTGGTCCTGGGCCTCGGCGCGCTCCTCTTCGCCGCGCGGCGCCTGCGGCGGTCCTGAGCCCTGATGGGACGCCATGCCAGGCCCCGCCCGCCGCACCGGATCGCGCTCGGTTCGCTGGCGCTGCTCGGAGCGGCGTCGGCGGTCGGCGGCGCGGTGGGCCTCGGCCCGCACCTGATGCGCGCCGACGCGCCGGCCGGCGGTGACCGGGCGGTCCGGATGGCTGTCCCGGCGCCCGGTCCCGACCCGGTCGGCACGACGCCGCCGGGACCGTCGCCGGCCGTCGCGCCGCACCCCAGCTCGCTGTCCATCCCGGCCATCCAGCTGCGCACCGCCCTGGAGACCCTCGGACTGTCGCCCACCGGAACGCTCCAGGTTCCGGTGCGGCCGGAGCGGGCGGGCTGGTTCGACGGCGGCCCCGTCCCCGGCCAGGTGGGCCCCGCGGTCGTGGTGGGCCATGTCGACTCCGTCGACGGGCCCGCCGTGTTCGCCCGGCTGTCGTCGCTGCGGCCGGGCGACGTGATCACCGTGGGTCTCGGCGACGGCGGCAGCGTCCGCTTCCGGGTGACCGCGGTCCGGCGGTTCGCGAAGGACCGGTTCCCCACCGCCGAGGTGTACGGGCCGCAGCCGGATGCGCAGCTCCGGCTCATCACCTGCGGCGGGGCCTTCGACGGCCATCACTATCCCGACGACATCGTGGTCTTCGCCCGCCTCGCCGGCACCCCGTAGCCACGCCCTCTGGAAAATAGCTCTGACTACGAGCTAAAATTGCGCTATGACCGCAGCGGAGTTCCCCGACGCCCTCGCGGACGCGCTGGCCGGTGTGCAGCGGCTGATCCGGCGCCGGCTGCGCGGCGGGCTGACCGTCCCACGGCTGCGCGGCGCGCAGGTCGAACTCCTGCAACTGGTCGCGGCCCGTCCCGGCATCCGGGTGTCGGCCGCGGCCAAGGAGCTCTACCTCGCGGGCAATTCGGTCTCCACACTCGTCAACCAGCTGGTCCGGGACGGCTATCTGCTGCGCGAGACCGACCCGGACGACCGCCGCTCGGCACTGCTGCAGATCACTCCCGCGGCCAGAACGCGGCTGCGCGACTGGAAGTCCCGGCGCGACGCGCTGGTGCGCGAGCAGGTGGCGCGGCTCGACGCGGCCGACCGGGCGGCACTGGAGGCGGCGCTGCCGGCGCTGCGCAGACTCGCCCAGAACCTGCACGAGGAAGCGGAGGGGACATGACCGTCGATTCCGGAACCGCCGGCCAGGGGGCCATGGATCAGGAGGCCGTGGATCGGGCGGTCGTGGATCGGGCGGCGCACGCTCCCGGTCCCGCCGAACCCGACGCCGTCACCTGTAGCGGGCTGGAGTACGCCTTCGGCGAGACGAAGGCCGTCGACGGCCTCGACCTGTCGGTCCGCGCCGGTGAGGTCTTCGGGCTGCTCGGCCCGAACGGGGCCGGCAAGACCACCGCCATCCGCTGCATCACCACCCTGCTGCCGGTACCGGGCGGCATGGTGCGGGTCTTCGGGCACGACGTCGCCAAGGAGCGGATGGCGGTGCGTCGGCTGCTGGGCTACGTACCCCAACAGCTGTCCGCCGACTCCGGGCTGACGGGCCGTGAGAACGTGGCGCTCTTCGCCCGGGTCTTCGACGTGTCCCGCCGCGAACGGGCCGCCCGCGTCGGGCAGGCGCTGGAGGCGGTCGACCTCACCGACGCGGCCGACCGGCTGGCCAAGACGTACTCCGGTGGCATGATCCGCCGCCTCGAACTCGCCCAGGCGCTGGTCAGCGCGCCGCGGCTGCTGATGCTCGACGAGCCGACGATCGGCCTCGACCCGATCGCCCGCACCAGCGTGTGGGAGCACATCAACGCGGTACGGGCCGCCACGGGCATGACCGTCCTGGTGACCACGCACTACATGGACGAGGCCGACCAGTACTGCGACCGCGTCGCTCTCATGCACCGCGGCCGGATCCGCGCGCTCGGCACGGCCGACGAGCTCAGGTCCGATCTGAGGGACCGCCGCCGGGCATCCGGCGACGACGACGCGGCGCCGACGCTGGAGGACGTCTTCCGGGACGTCGCCGGCAGCGGCCTCGACGAGCAGGGAGGAGACTTCCGCGATGTCCGCAGCACCCGCCGCACCGCGTCCCGTGTCGGCTGAGAGCGCGCTCCCCGGCCGGCTGGACCTGCTGCTGGTCCCACCGCGCGCCCGCACCGGCTGGCGGGTGCTGCCCGCCAGGGTCGGCGCGATGTGCGTGGTCGAACTGCAGAAGCTGCGCCACGACCGCACCGAGCTGTACACCCGGGCCATCCAGCCCGCCCTGTGGCTGCTGATCTTCGGTGAGACGTTCACCCGGATCAAGGCCATCCCGACCGGCGGCATCCCGTACATCGACTACCTGGCGCCCGGCATCATCGCGCAGTCCGCGATGTTCATCGCCATCTTCTACGGGATCATGATCATCTGGGAACGCGACGCCGGGATCCTCACCAAACTGCTCGTCACCCCGACCCCGCGATCCGCCCTCATCACCGGCAAGGCGTTCGCGGCCGGGGTGAAGGCGCTGATCCAGGCGGTCGTGGTGATCGTCATCGCCGCCCTGCTCGGGGTGGCGATGACCTGGAACCCGCTGCGCCTGCTCGGGGTGGCCGTGGCGGTGGTCCTCGGCTCGGCCTTCTTCTCCTGCCTGTCGATGACCATCGCGGGCATCGTGCTCACCCGCGACCGGCTGATGGGCATCGGCCAGGCCATCACGATGCCGCTCTTCTTCGGCTCCAGCGCCCTCTACCCGGTGGCGATCATGCCGGGCTGGCTCCAGGTGATCAGCAAGGTCAACCCCCTCAGCTACCAGGTCGACGCGCTCCGCGGGCTCCTCCTCGGCACCCCGTCCCACCTGCTCCTCGACTACGGCGTCCTGATCGTCGCCGCGGCCCTGGGCATCGCGGCGGCCTCGTCCCTCCTGGGCCGCCTCGCCCGTTGACCCGGACGACTGAAGCGGCGCGTTCAGCGCCCGGGCGGCAGCGAGGGGTCAGGAGCCCACGGGGTTCACGAACGTGCCCGGGTGGGTGGCGCCGTCCTGGCGGACGATCGAGCCGCCCCAGGGCCACTTCAGCGCGAACTGGGTCTTCTCGTCCGGTGGCGTGATGCGGACCAGGGCCGGCTGGAAGGACTCGGCGGCGGGGGCGGTCGTGGGGAGGATGGTGATGGAGAAGTTCGTGGTGTCCGAGGGCTTGAGCAGGATCTTGGTGGGCGTCGTCGAGGAGCGGGTCAGCGACCAGGTGCCGTCGGTCGCGCGGTCGCCGACGATGTCGACGCCGGGGAAGCCGATGAGCGAACAGGTGTGGCGGCTGATGTTGGTGAAATAGACGGAGGCCCGGGTCTGGGCGGTCGAGTTCATGTCCGGGGCCGCACCGCCGCCGGCGGCGAAGCCCGCCTTGAGGTCACCGGTGTGACACCGGACGATGGACGCGAGATCGACGACCGTGGACGTACCGGAGGTGGACGTATCGGCGTTCGACGGGCCGTCGTCGGACGACGAGGATCCGCTGGCCGTCTCGTTGCCGCCGCTCTTGGCGCTGTCGGTCGCGCCGCCGCTGCCGGCCGAGGGCGTCGCCTTCGGGGCGCCCTTGGTGGGGGCGGGGGCCGGGGTGCTCGGGGCGTGGTTGGGGCGTCCGCTGGATCGCGCGCCGTCCGCCGAGCTCTGGCACGCGACGGCGCCGGTGCTCAGGGCGGCGATGGCGAGTATCGCGGCCCCGTGGCGGGGCAGGCGATTCAGCATGGCGGTCATGGGTACCCGACTCTCTGCGTGCGGTGGCGCGACGATCTCTGTGCGTTCACGCGCGGAACCCGGGCCGCGGTTCCAGCGGACCGCCACCGGCCGCGGGATCGCCGTACCGGGTCGAGCCGCAGGTCAGCCGGAAGCGGCTGTTCCGCACCGGACCGGCGACGCGGAACGCTCAGCGCAGCTGCTGCACGCGCAGGGCCAGTTCCATCTCGAAGCGGGCGTCGGGGTCCTGGAGCCGGTCGCCGAAGAGTTCGTCGAGCTGGCGCAGCCGGTAGCGGACGGTCTGCGGGTGGATGCCGAGCCGGGCGGCCACCTCGTTGGCGTTGCGGCTGCACTGCAGCCAGCAGAGCAGGGTGTCGGCGAGGCGGGCCCGGTACGGCGGGCGCATCCGTTCCAGCGGGCCGAGATGGCGTTCGGCGAGGGCGTCCACCAGGGCCTCGTCCTGGAAGAGCAGCATGGTGGCGAGGTTCTCGGAGCAGCGCACGACCTCGTCGCCCGGCAGGACGTCGCGCCGTGCCAGGGTCAGCGCGTCCATCGCCCAGCGCAGCGACCGGGCGCCCTCGGTCAGTTGGACGGTGGGGCCGAGTGCGGCGCGGTGGCCGTGCAGCGCGGAGTCGACGGCGCGGGTGCGCCCGGGACCGCCCGGGTCGGGGACGACGATGCAGCCGGGCCGCTGGTCGAAGCGGGCCAGGAAGTCCGGCGGCAGGATCGGGTAGAGGGTGTCGCGTTCCCAGTGGTGGTCCACGACGACCACGGCGAGGGAGGTGGGGACCGGCCAGTGGGCGGCGTGGGCGAGATCGCGGATGGCCTCCTCGGTGGGGGGCTGTTCGGCGATCAGCATGTCGAACAGCCGCAGCCGGCGGCGTTGCAGCTCACCCGCCAGATGTAACTGGGCCTCGGCGTACCCGGCGGAGGTGGCCGTGGCGATCTCGTCGATATGGACCAGCGCGGCCTCGCCCAGCAGGCCGAGGACCTCACGCGGCAGGATGTCGGCGTCGGCGAGGCTGACGATGCGGCGCCAGGAGATCCGGGCGCCGATGCGGAGCGCGCCCTGGAAGGAGTCGAGGCTGCGGCCCTCCCTGGCCTCCCCGCGGCCGATACCGCGGTAGATGTTGATGACTTCCTGCGCGCTGATGCCCGGGGTGGAGAGGCGGTCCAGCAGGAGGTTCAGACCTAATTCCACGCCGGTGTGGATGGTTTTCGTGTAGGTGTCGTTCGTCGGGCGGTCGTACTCGGGAATCTCGGCCTGGATGGCTGCGACCACCTCCTTCCGGATCGCGTCGAGGAAGGGCCGGAGATGGTGGGCGAGCTCCGGGGGGATCCGGCTGAACGGCTCATCTGCCAGTTCTTGGGTCTGTCGCACCGTGGCGGAGTTCCTTCCGCTTATTGGTTCGATTGCTTGCGACGGTACTCCCCGGACGTCGCTGCCCGCCACGGTGCCTGACGGAGCATCAGATTATGATGTCTTGTCACTTGAGTGACAACGAGTCCCCGTTGAGGTGGCCTTCCGGCACAGCCGGTGTCCGCCGGCGGAGGGCGAGGAACGTCACCAGGGCGCCGCACAGCACACAGCCGGCCGCGAGTCGCAGGCCCGACGCGTAGCCGTGGAGGAACGCGGTACGCGGATCGGAACCGGCGGCGAGTTCCGCGCTCCGGGTGTGCGTCAGGACGACGCCGACCAGGGCGATGCCGAAGACCCCGGAGATCTCCCGGGCCGCGCTGACCACCCCGGACGCCATGCCGTTGTGGGAGGCCGGCACCGAGGCGAGGGAGCGGACCGTCAGTGGCGTGGTGAGGGCGGAGCCCGCGCCGATCAGCAAAAGCCCCGGCTGCAGGCCGAGCCAGCTCGTCCGCAGACCGGTCGCGGACACCTGCACCAGCCCCCACGCCACCAGCACCAGACCGGCCGCGATCACCCGGTGCGCGCCCCAGGCCGCGCAGAGCCGTTCCGCGAACGGCGTCAGGGCCAGCAGCGCGAGCGCGAGCGGCAGGAAGGCGAGACCGGCCCTGGTCGCGGAGAACCCGAGCACCTGCTGCAGATACAGCGTGGTGAAGAAGAACACGCCGTTGACGCCGATGCCCCAGAGCACCTGCGCGGCCGTGCCGCCGCTGAGGAGACGGTCACGGAAGAGGCCCAGTTCGAGCAGCGGCGCCGCCCTGCGGATCTCCAGGGCCACGAACAGCCGGCCCGTCAGCGCCGCTGCGAACAGACACTGGGGCACCGGCCACCGGGTGAAGCCGTGCGCCCCGCCCTCCAGCAGTCCGTAGGCCAGCAGATACAGCGCCGCACTCGACAACACGACCCCGGGCCCGTCGAGTCGGCGCAGCGCGGACGGGCCCGGGCGGCGTACGGCCGCCGGTACCGCGCCGGCCAGCAGCAGGCCCAGGACGCCGAAGGGCACGTTCAGGAAGAACACCCAACGCCAGCCCCAGCGCTCGGTGATGAAACCGCCGAGCACCGGCCCCAGGGCCAGTGCGACCGCCAGCGCCGCGGTCCACAGCCCGACCGCGAGCGAACGGCGCGCCGCGGGCAGGTGGCCGGTGATCACCGCCAGCGTCGCGGGGATCACCAGCGCGGCCCCGGCGCCCTGCACGGTCCTGGCCGCGATCAGTGTCGGGCCGTTCGCCGCGAGGCCGCCCGCCACCGAGGCGGCCGTGAAGACCGTCAGCCCCGTGATCAGCACCGGGCGGCAGGACAGCAGGTCGGCGAGCCGGCCGCCCGCCAGCAGCAGCGCGCCGAAGCTCAGAACGTAACTGGTGCCCACCCACTCCAGATCCGGCAGATCGAGGCCCAACGCCCGCTGTACGGAGGGCAGCGCGACGTTGACGACGGTGTTGTCCAGCGTCGTGATGAACCCGGTCACCGCGATCCCCAGCATGATCGGCAGCGTCCTGCCCCGGTCCACCGGCGGCTCCTCTCCCGGGGTCAGGGGCAACCGGACCTGGCGGGTCCTGTGCTCGGGGCCGTCCGACCCTAACCACCGCACCCGCCGTTCGGCTTGTCATCGGAGTGACAGAAGGCGGACGGGTGGCTGTCACCCCCCGCTCTAGTGGCCCGGCAGCCGGAAGCGGAACCTGTTGCCCCCATGACGCTCCAGAATTCCGGATCCCCCCTCCGGGAAGGAGAGCCGCGCATGACCCGTTTCGCCGAGTTCGAGTCCCGTCGCGCCCAGGTTCTGCGAGGAGGCTCACCAGCGGCCGTGGAGCGCCAGCACAGCCGCGGCCGGCTCACCGCACGGGAGCGCATCGACCTGCTGCTCGACCCCGGCTCCTTCACCGAGACCGACGCCTTCGTCCGGCACCGCTGCACCGCCTACGGCATGGACGCCTCCCGCCCCGACGGCGACGGGGTCGTCACCGGCCACGGCACCGTCGACGACCGACCGGTCGCGGTGTTCGCGCAGGACGCCACCGTGTTCGGCGGAAGCATGGGGGAGGCCTTCGGCGAGAAGGTCCTCAAGATCATGGACCACGCGCTGAAGGTCGGCTGCCCCGTGATCGGCCTCAACGACTCGGGCGGCGCGCGCATCCAGGAGGGGGTCGTCGCCCTCGCCCACTACGCGGAACTCGTCCACCGCAACGTCATGGTCTCCGGGGTGATCCCCCAACTGTCCATGATCCTCGGCCCGTGCGCGGGCGGCGCCGCGTACTCACCGGCGCTCACCGACTTCACCGTCATGGTGCAGGACATCTCCCACATGTTCGTCACCGGCCCCGACGTCATCCACTCGGTGACGGGGGAGGAGACCACGGCCGAGGAACTGGGCGGCGCCCGCACCAGCTCCGCCGTCAACGGCACCGCCCACTACCTCGCCCACGACGAGGCCGACGCCTTCGACTTCGTGCGCGGGCTGCTCTCCTACCTGCCCGCCAACAACCGTGAGGCACCACCGCGCTACCGGCAGCACTCCGACCCCGGCATCACCGCGACGGACCGGGAACTCGACGAGATCGTCCCCGCCAACCCCGGGCACGCCTACGACATGCGGGAGATCCTGCGGCGCGTCGTGGACGACGGCGAACTGCTGGAGATCCAGGAACTGTTCGCACCGAACATCATCTGCGCCTTCGGCCGGGTCGAGGGCTCATCGGTGGGCCTCGTCGCCAACCAGCCGCTGCACTCCGCCGGCGCCCTGGACATCAACGCCTCCGAGAAGGCCGCCAGGTTCGTGCGGTTCTGCGACGCCTTCGGCATCCCGATCCTCTCCTTCGTCGACGTCCCCGGCTACCTCTCCGGCGTGCGGCTGGAGCACGAGGGCATCGTCCGCCGGGGCGCCAAGCTGCTGTACGCGTACGCCGAGGCCACCGTGCCCGCCATCACCGTCGTCGTCCGCAAGGCCTACGGCGGCGGCTACGCCGTCATGGGGTCCAAGCACCTCGGCGCCGATCTCAACCTGGCGTGGCCGACCGCGCAGATCGCCGTCATGGGAGCGCAGGGCGCGGTCGCCGTCCTGCACCGCAAGGAACTGCGCGACGCCGAGGACCCGGAACTGCTGCGCAAGCAGCTCACCGCCGAGTACGAGAACGAGTACGCCACCCCGTACCTGGCCGCGGAGCGCGGCTACCTCGACGCCGTCATCCTCCCGCACGAGACCCGCGGCCGAATCGTCCGCGGACTGCGGTCGCTGCACGGAAAACACCGGCCCGCACCGCAGCGCCAGCACGGCAACATCCCCCTCTGAACGACCCGTCCCCCGGTACCGCGGATCCCCCCACCGGTCCCACGGAACCACCTCCTCCGAGAGCGGCCCCCCTCGCGCCGCCACCCCTCTGGAGTCCCATGCCCCCCGCGCGCCCTCTCCCGCCGACCGAGTCCCCGCTGACCGAGTCCCTGCGCCGCTGGTCCACCGAGCGCGGCGCCCAGCGGGCCTTCACCTTCGTCGACTTCCCCACCCCGGACTCACCGGGCCGGCACCGCAGCCTGACCTGGAAACGGCTCGACCAGCAGGCCCGCACGATCGCCTGGCGGCTGCGGGCCGACGTGGGCCCCGGCGAGCGGGCCGCGCTGATGCTGCCCCAGGGCCTGGGCTACGTGGCGGCCTTCCTCGGCTGCCTCTACGCGGGAGTGATCGCCGTCCCGCTGTTCAGCCCCGACCTGCCGGGGCACGCGGGCCGGCTCGCCGCCGTGCTCGACGACTGTGAACCCTCCTGCATCCTGACCGACACCCCGACCGCCCCCGCCATCGCGGCGTTCGCCGCCGAGCACGGGATCCCGCACCTCCCGGTCGTCCGCATCGACCGGCCGGCCGGTGCGGGCCCGCTCACCGACCCGTCCGCCGATCCGGACCGGCCGTTGCCGGTACCCGAGCTGGACGACATCGCCTACCTCCAGTACACCTCGGGCTCCACCCGGGTCCCCGCCGGCGTGATGATCAGCCACGGCAACGTCGTCGCCAACGCCCGGCAGGCCGTCGTCGCGTTCGGCGTGACGGCGGACGGCAGCACCAGCGTCGGCTGGCTGCCGCTCTTCCACGACATGGGCCTGGTGCTGAGCATCGCCGCACCCGTACTGGCCGGCATGTCCTCGGTCCTGATGGACCCGGCCTCCTTCCTGGAACGGCCCGTGCGCTGGCTGCGGCTGCTCGGCGCTTACCCCGGCACCATCAGCGCCGCCCCCAACTTCGCCTACGACTACTGCGCCACCCGCATCGACGAGGAACAGGCCGCGCCCCTGCGGCTCGACCGCATCCGCGTCATGATCAACGGCAGCGAACCCGTACGGCAGGGCACCGTGGAACGCTTCCAGCGCGCCTTCGCCCACACCGGACTGGCGCCGGAGGCGCACTGCCCCTCGTACGGCCTGGCCGAGGCCACCGTCTTCGTCACCACCGAACCGCCCGCCGACCTGCCCCGGACGCTGGTCTGCGACCGCGAGGCACTGGCGGCGGGGCACATCCGGCCGTGCGCGGACGACGACGCCCTGGCGACCGTACTCGTCGGCTGCGGAACCCCGGTGGGGCAGGAGCTGCGCATCACGGACCCGGTGACGGGGCTGGTGCTGCCCGAGGACCGGATCGGTGAGATCCGGCTGCGCGGCCCCAACATCGGCCTGGGCTACTGGAAGCGGACCGGCCGCTCGCAGGCGTCCTTCGCCTCCCGGATCCCCGGCGAACGGGGCGACTGGCTGCGTACCGGCGACCTCGGGGCGCTGCACGAGGGCCGGCTCCAGGTCACCGGACGGCTGAAGGACCTGCTGATCGTGGACGGCCGCAACCACTACCCGCAGGACCTGGAGGAGACCGTCCAGTCCTCGCTGGACTGCGTACGCCGCGACCGGCTCGCCCTGTTCACCGTGACCGGCGACGGCCGGCCCGACGAGGTGGTCGCCGTCGCCGAGCACGCCCGTGACCTCGACGTCACCGCCGAGTTGTGCGCGGCGGCGGAGCGCGCCGCCCGCGCCCGGATCTCCGCCCGGCACGGGGTACGGCTGGCCCGGCTGCTCCTCGTACCGCCCGGCGCGGTGCCGCGCACCTCCAGCGGGAAGGTCTCCCGCTCCGCCTGCCGCGAGCGGTATCTGGCGGGCGAGTACGAGGGGGAGGCGGCGGCAGGTGAGTGACGGCGCCGGTGGCGCGGGGGAGTCCGGCATCGCCGGGGAACTCCGCCGCGCGATCGTCTCGCGGCTCTCCGAGTGGTACGGGCTCGACCCGGCCGACATAGACGACGACCGGCCGTTCGCGGAACTCGGCATCACGTCACGGGACGCCATCGCCCTCACCGCCGAACTGCGCGCGCTCACCGCCGTTCACCTGCCCGCGACCCTGCTGTGGGAGGCGCCGACGCTGGGTCGGCTGCTGTCGGTGGTCGAAGCCGCGGTAGGGGACTCGGTCGGAGACTCGGTCGGAGACGAGGAGAAGGCCGGTTTCCCGGCGCCGAGTCCGCGTGCCGCCCCGGCGCAGCCGACGGGCGGCGCGCCGAGCGCGGTCGCCGTCGCCGTCGCTGTCGTCGGTATCGGCTGCCGGCTCCCGGGCGGCATCACCTCCCCGGCCGGCTTCTGGGAGCTGCTCAGCGGCGGCGGCAACGCCGTGGGCACGCTTCCCGACGGGCGGTGGGCCCCGTTCGTCCCCGACGGCGCGCCGCCCGAGGGCATCAGCCGGCATGGCGCGTTCCTGTCCGACGTCGCGGGGTTCGACGCCGAGTTCTTCGGCATCTCGCCGCACGAGGCCACCCTCATGGACCCCCAGCAGCGGCTGCTGCTGGAAGTGACCCGGGAGAGCCTCGACCACGCCGCCGTCCCCGCGCCGGGCCTGGCCGGGACCCGCACCGGCGTGTTCATCGGGATCAGCGGCAACGAGTACGCCCAGCTCACCACCGCCGACCTGGACGCGGTCGACGCGTGGACCCCGCCGGGCGCCGCCCTGAGCATCGCCGCGAACCGCCTCTCGTACGCGCTGGACCTGCGCGGTCCCAGCCTCGCCCTGGACACCGCCTGCTCCTCGTCGCTGGTCGCCGTGCACCACGCCGTCCGCAGCCTGGTGTCCGGTGAGACCGACACGGCCCTCGCCGGCGGTGTGAACCTGCTGCTGTCGCCCGCGCTGACCCTGGCCTTCCAGCGCGCGGGGGCGCTCGCGCCCGACGGACGGTGCAAGACCTTCGACGCCGCGGCCGACGGCATGGTGCGCGGCGAGGGCTGCGCGGTCGTCGTCCTCCGGCGGCTGGCGGACGCCGAGCGGGACGGGAACCGCGTCCTCGCCGTCATCCGGTCGACCGCCGTCAACTCCGACGGCCGCTCCAACGGGCTGCTGGCCCCCAACCCCGAGGCCCAGCGAGCCCTGCTGGAGCAGGCCCACGCCGGTGCGGGCACCGAACTCGACTACGTCGAGGCGCACGGCACCGGCACCGTGCTCGGCGACCCGATCGAGGCGCACGCCCTGGGGGCGGTGCTGGGCCGTGGCCGCGAACCCGACCAACCGCTGCTCATCGGCTCGGCGAAGACCAACGTCGGCCATCTGGAGGCCGCGGCCGGCATCACCGGGCTGGTCAAGACGGTGCTGGCGCTGCACCACGACGAACTCCCGCCGCACCTCAACTTCGGCACCCCCAACCCGCTCATCGACTTCGACGCGCTGGGTCTGCGGGTCGTCGACTCCCCGGAGCCCTGGCCGCGTTACTCGGGCCGGGCCACCGCGGGCGTCTCCGCCTTCGGGTTCGGCGGCACCAACGCGCACGTCGTGCTGGAGGAGTACCGGCCCGCGCTGAGGAAGGCGCCGGCGCCCGGGGGAGCGCCGGCCATCACCGTCCTGGACGCCCTTTCCGCCGCGCGGCTGCGCGAGGACGCGGCGGGGCTGAGCCGCTGGCTCGCGTCGCCCGCGGCCCGTGGGGTCAGGATCGAGGACGTCGCCCGAACGCTGCACGGCCGCACCGGCCGCGGCCGGTACCGCGCGGCCGTGGTCGCGGGCAGCCGTGAGGACGCCGCGGCGGCGTTCGCCTGCCTCGCCGAGGGCCGGCCCCATCCGGCGGTCGTCACCGGCGGCCCGGCCACCGAAACCGCCCGCCCCGTCTGGGTGTTCTCCGGCTACGGCTCCCAGTGGCCGGGCATGGCCCGCCGGCTGCTCACGGCGGAACCCGCGTTCGCCGAGGCGGTGGACCGGCTGGAACCCCTGCTGCTCGAGCACGCGGGCCTCTCGCTGCGCGCGCGACTGGAACCGGATGCGGAGCTGTCGTCCCCGTCGGTCGTGCAACCGGTGCTGTACGGGCTCCAGGTCGCCCTGGCCTGGCTCTGGCGCGCCTACGGAATCGAACCGGCTGCCGTCATCGGCCACTCGATGGGCGAGGTCGCCGCCGCCGTGGTCGCCGGTGCGCTCGACGCCGGGACCGGGGCCCGCGTCATCGCGGCCCGCTCCCGACTGCTGGACGGGCTGTCGGGCGGGGCGATGGCCGTGGTGGAACTCTCCGCCGCGCAGGTACGGACGCACACCGGAACGTGGCCCAGTCTGCTGGTCGCCGTCCACTCCTCGCCCGGCCAGAGCGTCGTCACCGGCACGGCGGACGACATCGGCGGGCTGATCCGACGGGTGGAGCGGGACGGCGGGCTCGCCCGATCGCTGGGGGTCGCCGCGGCCGGCCACTCCCCGCAGGTCGACCCGCTGCTCGGCCCGCTGGCCGGAGAACTCGGCGAGGTGACGCACCTGCCGCCCGGCGTTCCCTTCTACAGCACCGTCCTGGACTCGCCCCGCGAACTGCCGGTCTTCGACACCGGGTACTGGGTGGCCGGACTGCGCCGACCCGTGCGCTTCGCGCAGGCGGTCGCCGCCGCGGCGGCGGACGGGCACCGGCTGTTCGTCGAGGTCTCCCCACACCCCACGCAACTGCATCCGCTCGCCGAGACGCTGAGCGCCTCGAATATCGCTTCGGGTGCCACTCCGGATGCCGCCTCGGGTGCCGTTTCGGGTGCCGGGAACGCCGCGCTGTTCCCGACCCTGCGCCGGAACACCGACGACGCCTTCTCGTTCCGGCACAGCCTGGCGGCGCAGCTGGTCCGCGGCATGGCCGTCGACCCCGGGGCGCTGCACGGGGGCGGCCGGATCGTCGACGTACCGAGCGTGGGCTGGCGGCACCGTCCCTACTGGGTGAAGGGGCGGCTGGCGGCACAGCGGCAGGAGCCCGATCCGGTACCGCTGCCGACGCCCGGCACCGCCCAGCCGGCGGACCGGCCCCGGACCGTCATCGACCGGCTGCGGGAGCATGTCGCCCAGGTCATGGGATACGCGCCGGAACACATCGACCCCGGCACGCCGCTCACCGACCTCGGCCTCGACTCCCTCATGGCCACCCGCATCCTGGCCGCCGTCCAGCGCGACTTCGGCACGGTCGTCGAACCGCGTGTGCTGCTGCGCAACGGCACCGTCGCCGAGCTCGCCGCGTGGCTGGAGCCGTCGGGCCCGGAGGACGGTACGGAGCAGGCGTCCGAGGATGCGTTCACGGGTGTGCTTCCCCGGGACGCCGCCGAGCGGCTGGTCTCCCGGGCCTGGCAGAGCGTCGCCGGCGGCCGCCCGCCCGGCGCCGAGGACGACCTCGGTCTGCGGGAGCTGCCCCGGGAGCGGTTGGCGGAGCTGGCCCGGGAGCTGTCGGAGCGCGCCGGTTGGGAGGTACCGGCGAGTGACCTGCTGACCGGGCCCTCCACCGTCGCCGCCGTCGCCGGTCTGCTGCGCCCGCGTCTGGAGGCACCGGTCAGCGGTCCGCTACGCGTCCTGCGGGCCGGCGGGAGCAGGCCGCCGCTCTTCCTGATCCATCCCGCGGGCGGCTCCACCGCCGTCTACCGCGCCCTCGCCCAGCGACTCGGCGACGATCAGCCCTGCTACGGACTGGAGCGGCTGCCCGGACCGGACGCCGTGCACGAGCGGGCGGCGGCGTACACGCGGGTCGTCCGCGAGACCCGCCCGCGCGGGCCGTGGCTGCTCGGCGGCTGGTCCTACGGCGGGGTGGTGGCCCAGGAGACGGCACGGCTGCTGGTCGGCGACGGCGACGGAACCGTGCCCGCGCTGATCCTGATCGACAGCGTGCTGCCGCTCCCGGCACCCGAGTTGTCGCCTCCGGAGGAGGCCCGCCGCCGCTTCGCGGACTTCGCCGCGTACGTCGAGCGCACCTACGGCAGCCCGCTGCCGCTGCCCTACGACGAACTCGCGACGCTCGACGACGCCGGACAGATCGAGCTGGTCGTCAAGGCCCTGGAGCAGGCGGCGGATCTGCCCGCGGCCGTGCTGGAACACCAGCGGACCTCGTATCTGGACCTGCGCAGCGGGGAACGGCACACCCCGCGCCCGTACGCCGGCCGGACGCTGCTCTACCGCGCCACACGGAGTGCGCCGCACACCGTCCAGGACGCGCGCTACACCCGTACCGACGAGGCGCTCGGCTGGGACGGGACCTGCACCGACCTCTCCGTCACGCCGATCGAGGGAGACCACCTCTCCCTGCTCGATCCGCCCGCGGTCGACGACCTCGCCGCGCTGCTCACCCGCGATCTCAACCCACCCACGACAAGAGGGATCTGATGCACACACAGCGCCGTCGCCGTACGTCCCGCGCCGCCGTCACCGGAGCGGCCATGCTCGCGGCGACCGCCGCGCTGACCCTCGGCCCCACCGCTCTCGCCCCCGCCGCCGCTGCCTCCACGACGGCCGCCGTCCCGGCCCGCACCGCCCTGGACGGGGCCGGCATCGTCTCCGAGAACTGGATCGACGGCCGCACCGTCGATCTGCAGATCAACTCCCCGGCGATCCGCGGCACCGTCGCGACCCGGCTGCTGCTGCCCGCCGACTGGTCCGCCCAGGCCACCCGCACCTGGCCGGTGCTCTATCTGCTCCAGGGCGCGCACGACGACTACACCTCGTGGACCCGCGAGACCGACATCGAGCAGTTCACCGCGGACAAGGAAGTCATCGTCGCCATGCCGTCGTCGGGGCCCACCGGTATCCCCAGCAGCTGGTGGAACTTCGGCTCGGGCGCTCCCGACTACGAGACCTTCCAGGTCACGGAGTTGATGCAGCTGCTGCAGCAGCACTACCGGGCCGGGACGACACGGGCCATCGGCGGGGTGTCCACCGGGGGCTGGGGCGCGATCGCGTTCGCCGCCCGGCACCCGGGAACGTTCAAGGCGGCGGCCTCGTACAGCGGTGTCCTGCACACGACGATGCCGGGCATGCCGATCATCGTCGAGGCCATCGTGGGCCGTGAAGGGCTTCTCCCGTGGGCGCTGTGGGGCTCCCCGATCTTCCAGAGCCCGCTGTGGAACGCCCAGAACCCCTACGCCCTGGCATCGAAGCTGACCGGCACCAGCCTCTACCTCTCCTCCGGCACCGGTGTCGTCGGCGGGAACGGGGAGCTGAGCGCCGAGGCCCTGGAGACCACCCTGTGGCCCGCCTCCCAGAGCTTCGCCGCCCGCCTGCAGCAGCTCGGCATCCCCGCCCAGACCCACTTCTACCTCGGCGGCACCCACAGCTGGACCTACTGGCGCAACGAGTACAAGACGTCCTGGCCGCTCCTCTCGCAGGCACTCGGGTTGTAAACGACTGACGCCCGGCGCGCTGTGACCCGGGTCAGGCGCGCCGGGGCTCCCAGCGGAAGAGGCGCCGGGCGGCCAGCAGCACGCCGGCCGTCCACAGAGCGGTGACCAGCAGCGCGGGGACGGCGGACTGCCAGGTGTGCAGGAAGGAGAGATCGGCCAGCGGGCCGCCGTTCCAGCTCTCCTGACCGAAGCTCTTGCCGAACCAGGCGGTCCGCAGAGCCTGCACGACCGGGGTGAGCGGCAGGGCGTGCGCCGGTCCCTGCAGCCAGGAGGGGAGCGACGACAGAGGTGTGGCGACGCCCGCGCCGAACATGCACAGCATGAGGACCGGCGTGGCGACCAGCGGGGACGTCTCGGCGCTCGGCGTCAGCCCGGACAGCGCCACGGCGAGCAGGGCGAACAGCAGATAGCCCGCGACCAGGGTGAGCAGCAGCAGCGCCGGGTCGGCGGGCAGCGGCGCGTGGAACAGACCCACCGAGATGGTGCCCAGCACCACGGCCTGCAGCAGGACGACGATGCCGCTCGCACCGATCTGCCCGGCGAACACGGCGCTGGGGGGCACCTCCGTACCGCGCAGCCGCTTGAGCACCAGATCGTCGCGGCGGGCGACGACGGCGTTGAGGAGATTGACGAAGGACGTGACGAGCGCCAGCCCGATGAAGCCGACGGTGACGTAACCGGCCGCGCTCACCCCGCCGATCTCCTTGTCGCGCAGGGGCGCCGCGACGAACAGATCCAGCAGCACGGGGAGCAGGAACCCGATGAAGGTGGAGCGGCGGTT
Organism: Streptomyces sp. RKAG293; assembly: GCF_023701745.1. Lineage (NCBI taxonomy): Bacteria > Bacillati > Actinomycetota > Actinomycetes > Kitasatosporales > Streptomycetaceae > Streptomyces > Streptomyces sp. RKAG293. The sequence continues at coordinate 7,863,819 of NZ_JAJOZB010000001.1, forward strand.
GCGCCAGAAGACCTTCCAGGACAGCAGGAGTTGGCCGTGGGCGTAGCGGGTCCAGGTCATCGGGCGGCCGCCTTGCTGTGGTGGTCGGGCCGGACGGTGCGCTGGTCGTCGGGCGCCGTCCGCTGGTCGCCCGCGAGGGCGAGGAACACGTCCTCCAGCGAGGCGTGCCGTACCTCGATGCCGTCGAGTTCGACGCCGCGCGCGCCGGCCCACTCGTGCAGGACGGCCAGCGCGGGCGCCGTCCGGGCGACGGCGTAGGACACCGCGTCACCCCGTACGGCCAGCTCCGCGCCAGGAAGGCGCGGCAGCTCCGAGGCGGTGGTGGCGAACGGCAGCGGGAAGGTGATCCGGCTGCGCTGCCCCGAGAGGACCTCGGCGACGGTGCCGGTGGCGGTGATGCGGCCGGCGTCCATGATGGCGACCCGGTCCGCGAGTTGCTGGGCCTCCTCCAGGTAGTGCGTGGTCAGCACCACGGTGGTGCCGGCCGCTCGCAGTTCTCTGACGAGCTGCCAGGTGTTGCGGCGGGCCTCGGGGTCCATGCCCGTGGTGGGTTCGTCGAGGAAGAGCAGCTCGGGGTCGTTGAGCACCGCGAGCGCGAGGTCCAGCCGGCGGCGCTCACCCCCCGAGAGCTGGCCGACGCGGGTGCCCGCCTTGGTCTCCAGCCGTACCTGGCCGAGGACGTCGGCGGTGGCGCGGGCCCGACCGGTGAAGCGGCGCCAGGCGTCCACCGTCTCCCGGACGGTCAACTCCTTGAAGAACCCGCCCTCCTGGAGCATCACCCCGGTCCTGCGGCGGAGCGCGGGCCCGTCCGCGTAGGGATCCAGCCCCAGCACCCGCACGGAGCCCGCGGTGGGCCGCCGGTAGCCCTCGACGACCTCGAGGGTCGTGGTCTTGCCGGCGCCGTTCGTTCCCAGCAGCGCGAACAGCTCGCCGCGGCGGACGGTGAAAGACGCTCCGCGTACTGCCTCGTAGTCCCCGTAGGACTGCCGCAATTCCACTACTTCTATGACGTCAGGAATCTCTTTCATGCGCACATGGTGCGCGGTATCAGAGAGGGTCTGCAAGAGGGAATGAATTCATTTTACCTTCCTGAGCTGCGAGTTCATTGAACATGTAAAACGTCATAAGAAAGCGGTATGACATTTTGCAGGCGGTGTTTCTGACATTTCCCACTGATGTGCGGACGGCCCTCGGGTGCATATTTCTCTCATCGCCGGAAGCGGCCGGGAAAACCGGAAGCCGAAGGGGATGAGGGAATCGGCAGACCGGCCCACCGGGGTCCGGCGCCGTGAAACGAGAGGAGTCGGCCATGGCTGACAACAAGGACATCACCGAGACCGCCGCTGTCGCCGAGACCGAGCAGTTCGACATCGAGGTCGAGGAGCTGGACACCGTCTCCGGCGGCATCAGCGTCAGCTCGCTGCTCTCCGCGGCCTGCCCGGTCTCGTCCTTCAGCTCGGTCTCCAACTGACCTCACGGTCCGCGTTGGCAAGGCCTCCGAGTCTGACGCAGTAGCGGCCGACTGAGGCCGGGCCGGCGGGCGTCATCGCTCCGCCGGCCCGCCACGGCCGCGGGAATCCGCGCCTCGGTGGGACCTGAACGGTCCCACCGGGGCGCCCCTCGTCCGGCACCCGGTTCCATCCCTGGCGACACACCGACACACCGACACACCGATTCATCGACCAACTCACGGACCGACAAGGAGAACCGGGCATGGAAAGCCTCCGCCACCAGCTCACGCGGTTCATCCAGGACCCGGCCGCGCGACGCGACCCCGCCGGGCTCTACCGGCGGCTGCTGACCGAGGCCCCGGTACTGGACCTGGGACGCGTCCACGTCATCTCCGGCTACGAGGAGATCGTCAGCGTCCTGATGCACCCCGGAACCGCGGTGGACCCCGCCGCGATCGGGCTCGACCGCCCCGGTTCCTCCGCACTCGCCCAGGTGCTCGCCCGTACCCTGCCGATGCGGGACGGCGCCGACCACACCCGGCTGAAGCGCCTCGCGACCGCCGCGTTCAGCGCCCGCCGGCTCGCCGAGATCCGCGCCAGGATCGAGACCACCACCGAGGAACTGCTCGCGCCCCTGCTGGCCGGCGGCTCCTTCGACCTGGTCGCCGACCTCGCCGTGCCGCTGCCGGTCGCGGTGTCGTGCGCGATCCTCGACGTACCGCCCGAAGAGCGCGAGCGGGTGACCGGCTGGGCCGGACTGGTCGCCAGGTCACTCCTGGACCCGTTCGCCGGCGCCGAACAGACCGCCGCCCTGGACGCCGAGTTCGAGGGCTTCCGCGACTGGGTCGAAGAGCTGTGCGCCGCCCGCGCGGCGCGCCCCGGCGGCGACCTCATCAGCCGCCTCGTCCAGGCCAGGGACGCGGGACAACTGGACGACGAGGACCTGCTCGCCTTCGTCGTCATGCTGTTCGCCAACGGGCTGGAAACCCTCACCTCCGGACTCGCGGTCGCCGCCTGGCAGTTGCTGGGGAACCCCGCGCTGGCCGCCGGCATCCGCGCCGAACCGCACACCGCCGAGGCCGTCTTCGACGAATGCCAGCGGCTGGGCAGCCCGGTACGGGCCAGCGCCCGCGGGCTGGGCGGCGACGTACAGGTCGGGGACACCCTGCTGCCCGCCGGGCGGGTGGTGCTGCTGCTGTACGCGGCCGCCAACCGCGACCCGCGCCGGTTCCCCGATCCCGACCGATTCGACCCGGCCCGGGCGGAGCGCCGACACCTGGCCTTCGGACACGGGCCGCACCACTGCCTGGGCGCTCCGCTGTCGCTGATGGCCGGCGGAACGGTCCTGGCCCTGCTCGCGGCGGCCGGCGCCGAGCGGGAGTTGAGCACCCCGCTGGACGAGAGCACCGCCCGCTGGAGCGAGCAGTTCGTCTTCGGCGGGCTGCGGGAACTGCCCGTCGAGGTAAGGCAGCTCACCGCCCTCGGCGCGGGGGTGTGACGGCGATGACGACAACGATCCCCAGCAAGACCGTCCCGGCCGTCCCCGACGGAGAACCGCCCGCGTCAGCGGAGCGAACGGGCCCGTCCGCCCAGGCGGTGACGATCGCCGCCGCGGCGGCCGCCGCACAGCTCGAACCGGGCCTCGACCGCCCCGTCCGGGTCATCGGCAGCCGCCTCGGCTCCGCGCTCGTCGCGCTGGTACTGGCCCTGGGGGCGGGCGGCGCCTGGGTGGGCTGGGGGTCACTGCCGAACACCCTCTCCCTGCACGGCGTGCTGGCCCACGGCACCGCGCCGGTGCTCGCCCGCGCCGACGTCGCCGGTACGGTGCTCGACCTGCGGGTCCGCCCAGGGGACCGGGTCATCCGCGGGCAGCTGCTCGCGCTGCTGCGCACCACGGCACCCGGCCCGGGCGGCACCGCCGAGCTCCGCTCTCCCGCGGACGGCACGGTCGCCGGGGTGCTGACAGCACCCGGTGGCACCCTGACGGCCGGGGCCGCGCTGCTCGCGCTCGACCCGGCCGGCGAACCGGCCACGTTGCGGCTCTACACCGGTTCCGCCCGGGACCTGGCACGCCTGCGACCCGGCCAGTCCGTACTGCTGCCGCTGCCGTCCGGTGCGGTGCGCGCCCGCATCACGGCCGTGGACCCGTATCCCGCCCGCGCCGACTCGCTCGACGGCGTACTGCCGCTCGGCGGGAGCGACCTGGGAACGGGCGCCGACCCGGTCTGGACGATCACCGCCGTACCGGACGCCGCGTCCGGCGCGCTGCCCGCGACGTACGGCCCGGTCTCCGTGGACGTCTCCGTCGATCTCGGCTCGCGCCGCCCCTACCAGGTCATCCTGGGTACGGGGGCCGGGCGATGAGCCTCGACACCCGGACCGCCGAGGAGCGGAAGAACCAGGAGCCGGCGGCTACCGCCCCGGGGGCGCCACCCAAGAGCAGCCCCGTTCGCACGGGCCGCCGGCGCCGCTATCTGCGGACGCCCGTCGTCCCGCAGATGGAGGAACAGGACTGCGGCGCCGCCTGTCTCGCGATCGTCCTCGGCGCGTTCGGCCGCCGGACGACCCTGCACGAGGCGTCCCGTTCCTGCGGAGTGTCCCGCGACGGGGTGAGCGCCGCCGCGGTGGCCCGCGCCGCCGGCCGCTACGGCCTGGTGGCGCGGGGCCGCCGGGTGGTGCGCGGCGACGACCGGCTGCTGGGCCTGGACGCCGTGCCGGTGCCGTCGATGGTGCTCGTCACCGGACCGCACTTCGCGGTCTTCGAAGGCATCAAGCGGGGCCGCGTCCGCGTCAACGATCCCTCGCTGGGCAGCCATTCGGCGACTCCGGCGGAATTCTGGGACTCCTTCGCGGGCATCGCGGTCGGCTTCGAACCAGGGCCCGACTTCGAACGCGGCGGCGCCCGGTTCCCTTTCCTGCGGGGGCTGTTGGCGAGGGTCCGGCCGTACGGGTTCGCCCTGCTGGTCGCCGTGCTGGTCGCGGTGCTGCTCACCGTTCCCGCGATGGCCGCGGCGTTCCTGCTGCGGGCCTACCTCACCTCGGTGACGCTCGGCGGAACCGGCGCCTGGGCACTCCCGCTCGTCCTGGCCACCGGCGGTTCGGCCGCCGCGGTGCTGCTCGGCACCTGGCTGCAGCAGAGCGTCGTCAACCGGGTGCTGGCCTCGATGGCGGCCCGCACCTCGACCGGATTCCTGTGGCGCATGCTGCGGCTGCCCGGTTCGTTCTTCCACCGCAGGCAGCTCGGCGGTCTGGTGACCAGGGTCCAGATCAACGACGGGCTCTCGGCGCTGCTCTCCTACCGCGCCGCCGGCGCCGCCGCCTCGGCCGCCACCGCCGCCGCGCACCTCGCCGCCCTGATCTGGCTCCAGCCCCGGCTGGCACTCGTGCCGGTGGTGGTGGCGGTCATCGATGTCGCGGCCCTGAAACTCGCCGACCGGCGGCGCGGCGGCATGCTGCACCAGCTCCACTCCGAGCAGCACAAGCGCGACGGGGTGGCCTTCGCCGGCATCTCCGCCATCGAGACGCTGAAGGCGGAGGGGGCCGAGGACTCGTTCTTCCGCTCCTGGTCGGGCTGGCAGGCGCGGGCCATGGACACCGCGCAGAACGTCGCCACCGCCGTCCTCGTACCGCTCTCGCTGCCGACCGCGCTCACCACCGCGGGCACCGCGGCCGTCGTGGTGGCCGGGACCGCGCTGCTGATCGGCGGCAGCGTGACCGTCGGAACCCTGCTCGCCTTCCTGCTGCTGCTCAACGGGTTCCTGCTGCCGGTCACCCAACTCGTCGGCACGGGATCCGAGCTGACGATGGCACGAGCCCAGTCCGCGCTCCTCGACGACGTCGAGCTCTCCGAGCCCGACCCCTATCTGACGGCCGTCCTGGACCCGGTGGACGGCTCGGCCGGACCCGTCGCGCTCAGCGGCCTGCTGGAGCTGCGGGACGTGTCCTTCGGGTACGACCCCAACCGGCCGGCCACGCTGGACGGCATCTCGCTGACGGTGCGGCCGGGGGAGTGGGTCGCGGTCGTCGGATCGAGCGGCAGCGGCAAGTCCACGCTGGCGCGGCTCGCCGCCGGAGTGCTCCGGCCCTGGACCGGCGACGTGCTGCTGGACGGTGTGCCGCGCGAATCACTGCCGCGTGCCGTCGTGACCAGCCAGGTCGCCTATGTGGAGCAGCGGTTGCGGCTCTTCGAGGGGACCATCCGCGACAACCTCACGCTGTGGAACCCGGCGGCCGACGAGACGGCCCTGCACCGGGCGCTCGCCGACGCGGAGGCCGCCGATCTGGTCCGCGGCCGCGGCGGCCTGGACGCCGGCCGGATCGAGGAGGACGCCCGGAACCTCTCCGGCGGAGAGCGGCAGCGGCTGGAGCTGGCCCGAGCGCTGGCCCTCGACCCTCCGTTGCTGGTCCTGGACGAGGCGACCTCCGCGCTGGACGCCCGCACCGAGGCCCTGGTCAACACGCACCTGCGGCGGCGCGGTACCGGCTGCCTGGTGCTCGCCCACCGGCTGAGCACCGTCCGCTCCGCCGACCGGGTGGTCGTCCTGGAGGGCGGCCGGATCGTCCAGCAGGGCACCCCGGCGGAACTGGCCGCGGTGCCCGGCCGATACCGGACGCTGCTGTCCGAGGCCGGTGGCCAGGACTCCACGGACGCCACCGCCCCCGTCGCACCGACCCCGAACCGTCCTGTTCAGGAGCAGTCATGACGCCCACTCAGCAGGCGGAGCGCACCCGGACCGCCGACGCGACGGCCGCACTGAACGCGACGGCGGCGGCCAACCGCGCGACCCTCGCGGCCGCCCTCGACGGGCTCGGCCCGGCGGCCCGCCGCCCGAGTAGGGAGGCCCGCGCGGTGGCCGTCCCGCCGCCGGACCCGGCCGCCCACGCGCTCGCCGTGCTCGCGGCCCTCGGCCCAGCCCTGGGGATCGAGGTGCCCGCCGAACTGCCCGCCGCGGTGCGCACCGCCCGCGACCCGCTGATCGCACTGCTGCGGCGGCTGGGCGTGCGCTGGCGGCAGGTCACCCTCCCTGCCGCCAAGGCGCCCAAGGGCGCGAAGAGTTCGGACGGCGACCACGTTCATGGTGATCCCGGCGGCACCGCCGGTGCGATGATCGCGTTCGCCTCCGACGACGGCCGCCCGCTCGCCCTCGTGCCGCGCGGCCGGGGCCATCTGGTGTGCGACCCGGCGGCCCCGGACGCCGGGCGTGCGCGGCGCCGGCCGGCGGGACCCGCCTGCTCGCGCCAGGCGCTGCTGCTCTACCGGCCGCTGCCGCCCGGCACTCCGACCCCCGGTTCGCTGCTGCGCTTCGCGCTCGGCGCCCCCGGTACCCGTCGCGACCTGGTGGTCCTCGCGGGCGCCGGGCTGCTCACCGCCGTCCTGACGCTGCTCGTACCCCTGAGCGCCGGGCTGCTCATGCCGCGGCTGCTGGCCGCCGACCGGCACCCGCTGCGCTGGCTGGCGCTGCTGCTCGGCGCGGCCTCGGCGGCGGGACTGCTGCTCCTGCTGGTCCGCAACACCGCCGCCGTCCGGCTGACCGGACGCATCCAGGCGGCGCTCGAACCGGCCGTGTGGGACCGGCTGCTCACCCATGACGCCCGGTTCTTCCGGGACTTCTCCACCGGCGACCTCGTGCACCGGGCCAACGCGGTCGCCGAGGCCCGGCAGGCGCTGTCGGAAGTGCTGGTCTCCGCGGTCCTGGGAGCGTTCTTCTCGCTGTCGGGACTCCTGCTGCTGCTCACCGTGGATCTGCGGCTCGGCGGTGTGCTGCTGCTCGCTGCGGTCGCCGCCGTCACCGTCCTGCTCCTGCTGGGACGGCGCAGGCAGCGGTACGAGTCCGAGGTGTACGCGCTGCACGGCCGGCTGCACGGAGTGCTGTACGGGCTGCTGCTGGGCATCGACAAGCTGCAGACGGCGGGGCGCGAGATCCAGGCCTTCGCCCGCTGGGCCGGCCCCTTCGCCCGGCAGAAGCGCGCCGACGCCGCCGCGATGCGCGCCGACGCCGCCTCGGGCGCCGTCACCGCCGCCCTGCAACCCCTGCTGCTCGCCGTGCTGCTGGCGGCGGCCGCCGCCGGGGGCGCCGGGAGCGTCTCCGCCGGACATCTGATGGCGGCCGGTATCGCGGCCGGACAGGTGGCGCTGGCACTCGGCCAGCTGACCCACGCGGCGGCCACCGCGTACGGCATCGCACCGGTGCTGGACCGGCTGCGGCCGGTGCTCGCGGCGCCCGCCGTCCCCGCCTCGGGACCGCACCGCCGCGACCCCGGCGTGCTCGGTGGCGCGGTCGCCCTCGAAGAGGTGACCTTCCGCTACCCGGGAGCGGCGGTACCGGCCCTCGACCGGGTCAGCCTGCGGGCCGAGGAGGGCGAGTTCGTCGCCGTCGTCGGACCCTCGGGCGCCGGCAAGTCGACCCTGATCCGGCTGATCCTGGGCTTCGACATCCCCGAGTCCGGAACCGTGCGGCACGACGGACAGGACCTCGCCGCCCTCGATCTGCGCCTGGTGTGCGGCCAGTTGGGCACCGTCCTGCAGAACGGGCGGACGCTGCGCGGAAACCTGCTGGAGAACCTGGCCGGCACCGACCCCGACGTCAGCGAGGACGACGTCTGGGCCGCCGCGGAACAGGCCGGCATCGCCGCCGAACTCCGGGCCCTGCCGCTCGGCCTGGGCACCCGCATCGGTGAGGACGCCCAGGGCTTCTCGGGCGGTCAGATCCAGCGCATCCTGCTCGCCCGCGCGCTGGTCAGGCGCCCCGCCGTGCTGCTGCTCGACGAGGCGACGTCCGCCCTCGACAACGCCACCCAGGCCCACGTCGCCGACGCCGTGGCCGCCCTCGACCGCACCCGCATCGTCATCGCCCACCGGCTCAGCACCATCCGCCGGGCGGACCGTATCCACGTCCTGGACGCCGGGCGGGTCACCGCCTCGGGGACCTACGACGAACTGCTCGACCACGACCCCCTGTTCACCCGCCTCGTCCGACCCCAGGAGATCTGAGATGACGCTCGACCTGCAGGCCTGGCTCACCACCCCCGCCGTGCCGGGAACGGCCGCCGGGTCCCCGGCGGGAGACGGCACGCTCCTGCCCGGCGTCCCGCGCGGCGACGACCGGCTGCGTGCCGTGATCGCCCTGGCCGCCTCCTTCCCGGAGCGCGCGGCGGCCTCGACCACCGCCGACGGCACGCCGGACGGCGCCAGACCACCCGTCTTCGCCGCCGCCGAGGACGAACAGCACAGCCGCTCCACCGCCGTCGCGGGCTGGCTCCGGCGGGCGGCGGGCGACCCGGCGTCGGCCGGGGTGCTGCTCGACCACCTGGCGGCCACCGGCCGTGAACTCGGCGACGGCCTGCGGCCGGTCGCGCTGCGCGACCCGTCCGTCGTGCCGGACTGGGCGCACGCCCTCATCGGCTTCCTGCGCGCCCAGCCCGCCGCCCCCACCAGCGAGACCGTCGCACCGGGTGCGATCACCGCGTCCTTCCGTACCGCTGCCGGCGCCCTGCTGCCCTACGACCTCACAGGGGCCGCGGACACCGCGTCCGTGCTCGGCGTCCAGGTGCTCGACTCCGCGCGGGCCGACCTGGCGGAGACCCTGGTGCGGCGGCTGACCGAGGCGCTGGACCTGCCGATGCGTTACGAGGTCCAGTCGTCGTCCGCGCACCCCGGCGGCGGTGACTGGGACGCGCAGGGCGGCCCCGACGCCTCGCAGGAGGGCTGGCTGGCCCGGCTGGAGCGGCTGCCCGCGCTCGCCTTCCTCGTCGGCACCGCCTGCCGCCACTGGCAGCACGTCTACACCGAGATGTTCGCCCGGCTCGCCTCCGACCGGGAACTGCTGCGCACCCGCCTCTGGGACGGCGCCGACCCGGGCGCGCTGGCCGCCGTGCACGGTGACGCGGGCGACCGCCACGCGGGCGGCCGGTCCGTCGCGCTGCTGCACTTCGCGGACGGCCAGGGCGTCGTCTACAAGCCGAAGGACCTGCGGCACGCCACCGCCTACATGGACCTGGTGCGCGACCTCAACGCCGCGGGCCTGTCACCCGGACTCCACGTCCGCACCGTGCTGGTGCGCAGCGACCACGGCGCACCGGACGACGGCGCCGCGACCGGTCCCGCCGCCGACCCGGTGACCGAGCACGAGCCCGACCACGGCGACGCGTACGGCTGGGAGGAGCTCGTTCCCGCGCTGCCCTGCACCGACCGCGAGGGCTTCGCCCGCTTCTACCGCAGGCTCGGGATGACCGTCCGGCTGGTGCAGCTGCTCGAAGGCCGCGACCTGTGGTCCGACAACCTGCTGGCCAGCGGCGAGTACCCGGTCATCACGGATCTGGAGTGCCTGCTCTACCCGCGGGTCCAGACCCCGCCGGCGCTGCCGGCCGGCCAGGGCGGACTGCTGGACGTCCTGGAGTCGACCGTCGTGCGCACGGCCATGGCCGTACAGCCGTGGGTGCCGTCCAAGGACCGCCCGGTGGTGGACATCGGCTGCCTGTCGCGCGCCGACGACCTGGAGATCGAACCCGGCAAGCCCGCCCTGCCGCTGCCGCCGTACCGGCCGGTGCACGACGGCGAGAAGGCCGACCCGTGGGAGTACGCGGACGAGGTCGTCGCGGGCTACCGCGACATGCACCGCACACTCGCCGGGATGCGTGACCGGCTGGCGTCCCCCGACGGCCCGCTGGCCGGCTTCAAGGGCGTCTGGGTGCGCTACATCTGGCGGCACACCTGGGACGGCTACAAGATCCTGCGGACCTCGACGAGCCCGCTCGCCCTGTCCGACGGCGCCACCCGCGAGACCGTGATCGCCGGCGCCCTGCGCGGCGCCGTGGCCGCCCGCGCCGGCGACAGCGCACGCGGCGACCTGCTGGAGGTGGTGCTCAGCGAACTCGACTCCTACCGCGTCCTGGACATCCCGTTCTTCCGCTCGCTGACCACGTCGTCCTCGGTGTTCACCGCCCAGGGCCACGAGATCCCCGGCCACTTCCAGAGCACCGCCTGGGACCGGCTGCACGCCCGCATCGCCGAACTCGACCGCTTCGACCTGGATCTGCACACCGCCGTGCTCTCCGGCTGCATCGACGCGGCACGGTCCGGGACGCAGCTCCCGCCGGCCACCACCGCCTCCCCGAGGACCGCCCCGCTCTCCGTACCGACGTCCGGTGAACTCCTCGACCACGCCGTGCGGCTGGGCGACCGGATGCTCGCCGACCGGCAGCGCACCGCCGCGGGCGGCGGCTGGATCGGGCTGAGCTGGTACCCCGCGACCGGGCTGCGGCAGGTCGAGGTGCTCAGCGGTGTCGACCTCGTCACCAGTGGTGTCGGCGTGGCGCTCTTCCTTGCCGAACTGTGGTCGGCGACCGGGTCGCCGCGCTTCCGGCAGGCGGCGCACGAGACGCTCTGGGCCGCGGCCGCCCTCATCGACCCGCGCCACCCGGCCTCCTTCGGCTTCGCCCGTGACACCCGGCTGGCCTCCGGGGTCCCGGTGCCCGGCGGTCTCGCCGGGCCCGGCTCCCTCATCCACGCACTGGCCCGCGGCGCCGAATCCCTCGCCGAGCCCGCCTTCCTCGACGTGGCGCGGGCGCTGGTCCCGGGAGCCGCGGCCCTCGCGGCGGCGCCCGCCGGCCGGTCCTCGGCCCGCGACGCCGACCGGCTCCCGTACCAGGACAGCCCGTTGGGCGCGGCCGGACTGCTGCTGAACCTGCTGCGGCTGCGCCGCTCCATGGGCGCCGGCACGACGGGCGCGGCCACCGACGCCGACGCGGCGATCCGCGACCTCGCCGAGGCCGCCCGGCGAGCCCTTGCGGGCGACGCCCCGGCCGGCCGCTTCACCACCCCGGCGACCTTCCTCGACCTGGTGCCGACCGGCGCCGACAGCATCGCCGCGGCCCTCGCCCGCACCGTCGCGGAAGCGCCCGGCCTGCTGGCCGATCCCGACGCCGCCCGTGCGCTGCTGCGCGCGCACCGGTTCACGACGACCGCCCGCGGCGGGCGGCTGGCCTGCCTGGACACCGCCGTCTCGCTGGGCACCGGCGCCGTCCACCCCGGCGACCTCGCCGGGCTCACCCCACCCGTCACCGCCGCCGAGATCGCGGCGCTCGGCACCCGCGAACTGGTCGCCGCCGCGGGCGAGGCACTGACCTCGGCCGAGGCCGGACTGCTGCACACCCTGGACGACGACCGCGCCGGCAGCACCGCCGAGACGCTGGTGCCGGGACCGTTCTTCGACGGCCGGGAAGCGGCCGGCGTCCTCGTCGCCGAACTGCTGCGGCGCCACCACGCCACCGGCAGCTGGTTCGGGGACCGCGCCGCCGACGACCGCGTCAACCTCGGCGCGCTGGACGGCGGCGCCGCCGTCGGCCTCCTCCTGCTGCGGCTGGTCGACCCGGCCACCGCCCCGCTCGCCACCCTTCGCTAACGACGTGGACTACGGAGTCACCATGACCAGTACCCGGCCGACGCCCGGCATCGGCTTCAAGCGGCACTACACCCCCTACGTCGTCGACGGCGAAGCCGTCTACCTGGTGTCCGAGCGCGGCGTCTGCGTCGTCAACGGCTCGCTGGCCGAACGGCTGGCGCCGCTCCTGGACGGCACCAGGAGCGCCCACGAGATCGGTGCGGAGCTGGCGCCCGCGGTGCCCGCCGACCGGGTCACCACCGCTCTGGACCAACTCGTCGCCGGTGGCTGGGCCGCCGCCTCCGACCCGGCAACCGACCCGGCCGCCGCCGGATTCTTCGAGATGGCCGGCCTCGACGGCGACACGGCCGTCACCGCGCTGCGGGACGCCCGGGTGCGGGTGGAGGTCTACGGGAAGGTGGCACCGGAGCCGTTCGTCGCGGCACTGCTCGCGGCCGGCGCCGCGCACGTGGCGCTCGCACCGGCGGACGCGCCGCCCGCGGACGGCGAGGGCGCCGACCTCGTCGTCGCGCTGACCGACGACTACCTCAACCCCGGCCTTGCGGGCCGGAACGCGGCCGCCCTCGCCTCCGGCACCCCGTGGATGCTCGCCCGGCCGGTCGGTTCGATCGTCTGGGCGGGACCGGTCTTCGTCCCGGACACACCGGTGACCGCCGGCGCCCCGGCCGGAGCGCCCGGCACGGGAACCGGCTGCTGGGAGTGCCTCGCGCACCGGCTCTCCGCCAACCGGCAGTCGCTCAGCTACCTCCAGCACCGGCTGGGCAGGGACCAGCCGGTACCGACCGTCGGGGCGCACCTGGCGCCCACGGCCGCCCTCGGGGTGCAGCTCGCCGCGCTGGAAGCGGCCAAGTGGGCCGCGGGCGTCCGCCCGGAGAAGGCCCAGGTGCTGACGTTCGACACCGTGCTCGCCGAGGCCGAACGCCATGAGCTGGTGCGCCGGCCGCAGTGCCCGTCCTGCGGCGACGCCGCGACCATGGAGCGCCGCCAGCTGGCACCGGTGCGGTTCGAGAGCCGGGCCAAGGCGTTCACCGCCGACGGCGGCCACCGGTCCGCCTCGCCCGAGGACATGCTGCTGAAGTACCGGCCGCAGCTCAGCCCGGTCACCGGTGTGGTGACGACCCTGGTGCCGGCGGAACGGACGCCCGGCGGTCTGCGGGTCTACGTCGCCGGTCAGAACCTCGCCCGCCAGGTCGGCGACCTGCGCCAGCTCCGTACCGGTCTGCGCAGCATCAGCTGCGGCAAGGGGCGGACGGACTCGCAGGCGCGGGCGAGCGCGATGGGTGAGGCGATGGAGCGCTACTCCGGGGTCTTCCAGGGCGACGAGGCCCGCCGCACCGCGAGCTACGAGCAGCTCGGCGAGCAGGCCGTGCACCCGTCCACCAGCCTGCTCTTCAGCGACCGGCAGTTCGGCGAGCGGGAGCTGTGGAACGCCAAGAAGTCGATGTTCAACACCGTGCCCGAGCGGTTCCGCGACGACGCGGTCATCGAGTGGTCGCCCGCCTGGTCGCTGACGTCGGAGCGCACTCGCTGGCTGCCCACCATGTCGCTGTACTACGGCTACCGGCACAACGGCCCGTTCTTCGCCATGGGCGACTCCAACGGGGCCGCCGCGGGCACCTCGTTCGAGGACGCGACGCTGCAGGGCTTCCTGGAGCTGGTGGAACGCGACGCCGTCGCCCTGTGGTGGTACAACCGCGTCCAGCGCCCGGCCGTCGACCTGGACTCCTTCGGCGACCCGTACATCGACCGGATGCGCGAGGTGTACGCGGGCCTGAACCGTGAGATGTGGGCCCTGGACCTGACGGCCGACTTCGGGATCCCGGTGGTCGGCGCGTTCTCCCGGCGGACCGACAAGCCGGCCGAGGACATCCTGATCGCCTTCGGCGCCCACCTCGACCCGCACATCGCACTGACCCGGGCCCTCACCGAGATGAACCAGTTCCTGTCACCGGTGGCCGACGCCGGTCCCGGCGAGACGGCGTACTCGGGCGCCGACCACGAGCAGAAGGCCTGGTGGAAGAGCGCGACGCTGGCCAACCAGCCGTACCTCCGGCCCCTCGACGGCCACGCTCCCGCAGCTGCCGGCCGCTGGGACCCGCTGGCCGCCGACGATCTGCGCACGGACCTCGAGACGGTGCAGCGCCTGGTGGCGGACCACGGCATGGAGATGCTCGTCCTGGACCAGACCCGTCCCGACGTGGGCCTGCCCGTCGCCAAGGTGATCGTCCCCGGGATGCGGCACTTCTGGGCCCGGTTCGCGCCCGGCCGGCTCTACGACGTTCCCGTGCGGCTGGGTTGGAAGGCCGCGCCCACCGCGGAAGCCGACCTCAACCCGACCGCCATCTTCATCTGACCGCAGGACGGAAGGCGCGCCATGACCATCACAGAACAGCCGCTGACCACCGCTGACGCCGAACTGTCCCGGGTGCGGCGGATGCTGACGCTCCGCCAGGACGTGAAGGTGGCGGCGGAGGGCGACGACGTCGAACTCACCCACCCCTGGGGCCGTCAGCGCGTCCACGCGCTCGGCGCGCCGACCGTGCAACGGCTGCTGGCGCTGGGCGCCGGCCCGGTCGACGCCGACGCGCTGGCCGGGGACCGCGAGGCCGGCCGGCTGCTGAGCCTGCTGGGCCGGTTCCCCTATCTGGTGACCAGCATCCTCGACGACCCGCTGACCGGACCGCTCGCCACCGCCGTGCCGATCGCCCGCTCGGCGGCCACGCCCGGCGCACCGGACCTCGGCAGCACCGCCGTGGTGCTCTCCCGGTTCGCGTATCTGCGCAGACTGCCCGACGGACCGGCCGACGGCGGCGGGGGCACGATCGGCCAGGGCTGCGTCATGGAATCCCCGCTGGCACCCTACCGGGTGACGCTCCATCAGCCCGCGGCGGCGGCGTTCGTCGCGGCGCTGACCACGCCGCGCACCGTGGCCGAGGCCGCCGCGCTGGCCGGACTGCCCGAGCAGTCGGGGGCCGCGCTGGCCGCCCTGCTGGCGGGGACCGGTTTCATGGAGCCCGCCGCGGGCGCATCGGTGGGCGCCGCGCCCGCGCTCCCGGCCGCGGACCCGCCGCTGTGGGACTTCCACGACCTGCTCTTCCACTCCCGCAGCAGGGCCGGCCGGCACGACTACACCAGCGGTGGCGTCTTCGCCCACCAGGACGTACCGCACCCGCCGGCCCTGCCGGGCGCCGGGAGCAACGAGGACGAGCCGGGCATCGACCTGCCGGTGCCGGACTGGGACGAGGTGACGGCCCGGGACCCGCGGCTCACCGAGGTGCTGGAAGGGCGCCGGTCGATCCGTACCTACGCGGAGACCCCGGTGACGCTGGAGCAGATCGCCGAACTGCTCTACCGGGCGGCCCGGGTCCGGCAGGTGATCCCGCGCGACCCGTCCTCCCCGAACTCGTACGACGCGATCGACCGCCCCTACCCGGCCGGCGGCGCCACCGGCGAGCTGGAGATCTATCTGTCGGTCGCCGCCTGCGAGGGGCTGCCCACCGGGGTCTACCGCTACGACGCCGCCGCCCACCGACTGCAGCCGCGCCGTTGGCACGGCGCGGCTGACGAGGCGGCGTTCAGGGAACTGCTGACGGCGGCCTGGCGGGCGACCAACTGCACGGTGGACCCGCAGGTGCTGCTGACGGTGACCTCGCGGTTCGGCCGGCTGTCGTGGAAGTACAGCCAGATCGCGTACGCGCTGACGCTCAAGCATGTGGGAGTGCTCTACCAGACCCTGTACCTGGTGGCGACGGCGATGGGCCTGGCACCGTGCGGGCTCGGTTCGGGTGACACCGACGCGGCGGCGCGCGCCCTGGGTCTGGACTGGACGTCGGAGTCCTCGGTGGGGGAGTTCCTGATCGGCAGCCGCCCGGCATCGGGTTCCGGCAGTCTGCCCCAGGGCTTCTGCGACATCGTCGACACGATGCGGGAGCAGGGCTGAGCGCGGGACCGCGGCGACGCGACCTACAGCCAGTCGTTCTCGCGGGCGATCCGTATGGCGTCGCAGCGGTTCCTGGCGCCGGTCCTGGCGATGGCCGACGAGACGTAGTTGCGCACCGTCCCCGGGGACAGCGACAGCTGGTCGGCGACCTCGCCGATGGTGCTGCCGGCGGCGACCAGCCGCAGGACCGCCAGTTCCCGGCGGGTCGGTGTGTCCGGCCCCGGCCGGATCGCCACCAGCACCAGTTCCGGGTCGAAGACCCGTCGTCCCGCGGCGAGTTCGCGGACGGTGCTGATGAGCCGCTCGGGCCGTACGTCCTTGCGGAGCATGCCGTGCACACCGTCGGCGTAGGCGCGCTGCACCTCCTCGGCCCGGGGCGCCGCACCGAGCAGCAGGACGGCCGTGCGCGGGGAGAGCGACCGGATCAGTTCGGCCGTCCGCAGTCCGCCGGCTCCCGGCACCTCGAGATCGATGACCGCGATGTCGGGCCGGTCCCCGGTGGCCTGGGCCACGGCGCTCTCCGCGTCGCACGCCTCGGAGCGGACGGTGAGGTCCGGTTCGCGGTCGAGCAGCGCGCTCAGACCCGAACGGAAGAGGTGGTGCCCGTCGGCGAGCAGGATGCTGGTGGTCGTGGTCACCGCGGTCGTCGCGGCCGCCATGGTCAGGGTGGGCGGGAGGTCCTGCGGTCGGTCGAGTGCCGTGGTCATGTTCCCCGTACTCCCTTCGTCCCCGGATACGAACCGCTGCTCAGCCCCAGCCCCAGGTGTCCGGGTGCGTCGGGTCGGGCTCGACCGGCGGGTGGGTGGGCGCCGGGGTGGGCGTCGGAGCCGGCGTGGGGCCGTCGGCGACGACGCTGACGGAGTGGGCGGGAGCGGTGGCGGGGGACGCGGCGCCCAGTGAGCTCCCCACGGAGACGGACGCACCGAGGATGACAGCGACAGAGGCGATGGATACCGCGAGCTTGCGCATAGGAATGCCCGAGCCTTCCGTTCGTGGGGATCCCGGACTCCCGCCGGGGTCATGGCAGAACCGGTGTGAAACCGGTGGGTGGTGCTGGTGTTCCGCGCTTCGGAAGGTCCGGCTGCCGTGCCGTTCTTCCGACACCATGAGAGTGGCCCCCGGCTGCCCCGGCTGTCAGTAGCCGGAGCTGTCACCAAGCTGCACTGGCACCCTCGGGCCAGCTCCGGCCACCGGCCGGGCCGTTCGAACAGCCGTGACGTCTCAACCATCCCTGGCATCACTGCCACCCCATGAACATCATCTGTCACACATGCCCGCGCCAACCTCCGTACAGCAGGCCGTCAATGGCGCATGGCAGGAAGGTGACACCGGCGGTGGACAGGGGTTGCGGGACCGGTAGAAAGGGTTCCCCTTACAACGTTCTGAACTGCGTCTTTACCGCGCGCCCGTGGCCCGTTCGCGATCGATATGTCCGCGCACCCCGCCCGGCCACGCGTTTTCCGCAGAATCGGAGCTTCCGAAGCCCTCACCTAAGGTTGCTGCACCGCTACGCTGACGCCCTGAGTCGATCGTCGAACACCTTCAGCGGGGTGTTCCTCGACGGCGTTTTTGTCACGGGCGGGTGCGTCGCAGTCTGACCACCCAGGGGAGCTCGGGGGGTACCAGGTGGGAGAACGGCTAGTTCTTGATGCGGTGGCCGAGGGGGTCTATCGGACGATGCTCATGCATCCCGAGTTGGACATCCCCGACGTGGCCGACCTGCTGGAGCAGTCGGTGGAAGCCATACGCGGTTCGCTGGACCAGCTCGCCGACCTCGCGCTGGTCCGCCCGGCAGGACCGACCGGGCGCTGGCGTGCCGTCAATCCGGAGCTGGGGCTCGCCGCCATGCTCGCACGGCAGGAAGCGGAGGCACAGCGCAGGCAGAACGAGATGGACCGCAGTCGCAACGCGATGGCCAGTCTGATCACCGAGTTCGCGACGACGCGGCCGGCCAGCAGCTCCTCCGGTGTCGAGATCCTCTGCGACCTGAGTGAAGTGCGGGTCCGGCTAGAGGAGTTGGCGGCGGACGCGGCGGGGGAGGTGCTCTCCTTCGCTCCCGGCGGACCGCAGCCGGCCCATGTCATGGAGGCCAGCCGCGACCTCGACCAGGAGACGCTGGACCGCGGTGTACGGATGCGGACCGTCTACCTCGACAGCGTGCGCAACGACCCGGCGACGGTGCAGTACGCGCGGTGGCTCAGCGAACTGGGCGGCAGCGTCCGCACCACGCCCACCCTGCCACTGCGCATGATCATCGTCGACGGCCGGACGGCCGTCGTCCCCGTCGATCCCGAGGACCCGCGCAAGGGCGCGGTGCTGCTGCACAGCCCCGGTGTCATCGCGGCGCTGCGGGCGCTGTTCGAGCAGGTGTGGGACCAGGCGCGGGCGCTCGGCGAGACGCCGACCCGGGATCCCGCCGGACTCACCGTCCAGGAACGGCAGTTGCTGCGGCTGCTCGCGTGCGGTCTCACCGACGAACGTGCCGCGCAGCGGCTGGGCGTCTCGCTGCGCACGATCCGTCGCATGATGGCGGACCTCATGACCCGTGTGGATGCCCGCAGCCGCTTCCAGGCCGGGGTGCAGATCGCGGCGATGGGCTGGCTCGGCGCCCGCACGCCCGCCCCGCTCGGGGTCGACATCAACGCGGTGCCCGTCGAGTGACCGCGGCGGGGTGACCGCGGCGGGGTGAACGCGAGAGCGGGGTGACCGCGGCCGGCGCCCCTCACTGTCCGGGTTCCGGCCCCGCCGGTTCGTTGATGATGCGCTCGGCGAGTTCGGCCAGCCGCAGCTGATGGCTGCGCGCGTGCCGGCGCAGGAGGGCGAAGGCGTCGTCGGGGCTGCAGTGGTGGCGTTCGGCGAGGATGCCCTTCGCCTGCTCGATCACGATGCGGCTGTCGAGCGCGTTGTGCAGCTGGCCGATCCGTGCCTGCTGTTCGGCCAGGGCGCTGCGGTGCCGGAGCGTGATGGCGGCCGCTTCGGCGAGCGACTGGCCGAGGTCCAGGACGGCGGGCGTCAGCGTGCCGGCCCGCCGGTGGAACAGTGCCACGGCGCCCTGGGTGCGGTCCGCGCGGCGCAGCGGGATCACCGCGAGTGTGGTGAACTTGCAGGCCAGCGCCTGCCCGGTGAAGTGCGGCCAGCGGATGCGGTGCACGGGCCGGCTCAGCGGTGTCTCGGCCAGCCGTGTCCCGGACCGCAGGACGTCGTGGCCGGGCCCCTGGCCCTGGTCGAGCTGGATCCGTGCCAGCCGGCCCACCGCCTCGGTGCCGGCCGGGTCGGCGGCGGATGCCGCGGTGTGCAGGGAGTGGTCACCGGCCGGGCCCTGGCCCTGCGCGAGAACGGTGGCGGCGTCGAGGTCCAACAGGTCCACGGTGTGGTCGGCCAGTCGCTGCAGGAGCCCGACGCCGTCCTGACGGTCGTCGAGGTCCTGGGAGAGAGCGAGGAAGGCATCGGCCAGCCGGACCTCCCGCAGCGTGGAGGACATGATGCGTGCCGCCTTCCTCGCGGTGCTCAGGGCCCCGGATCCGCACGCCCCCGGCCAGCGTCCCAGCTCGGAGGCCCGCACGCCACGGCATTCACCGGGCGGCTGCCCGCTGTCCGGCACGGCATGCGGACGGCCGCCGCCGTACCCGGAGGTACGACGGCGGCCGGAAAGTGCCGTTCGGTCAGTGGTGCAGCCAGCTCTGCAGTGCCAGAGCCGGGACGAAGCGGGCCGCGTCGAGGGTGCCGACGCCGGTCGCCATGTCGTAGCCCTTGACCGCGGTATAGCCGGGAACACCGTCATAGGTGTTGTTCGTACCGTCCGCGACGTCCACGACGCCGGTGAACGGGCTGTGCGGGGCCTGCTTCGACAGCGTGTACAGCGCGCTGTGGATGTCGCCCACCCGGTGGCCGGCGAGCTGATCGGCCAGCGCCACGATGCCCGCGAAGAGCGGACTCGCCTCGCTCGTACCGCCGTTGACGCCCCAGCCGACCGACGTCGGGTCGTAACTGGAGTACACCCAGGCGCCCCCGTCGACCGCCGCGGCCATCGAGATGTCCGGCGTGCCGCGGTGGTCGCCGACGATGCCCTTCACCCCGTTCTGGTACGCGGGGCGGCCGAAGACGTGGGACCGGCCGCCGCCGCCGGCGCCGTAGTCGTTGTAGACACTGTCCGGCGCGGTGCGGTTGCCCGCGTCGTTCAGGTGCAGCTGGGTGCCGCCGATCGAAGTGACCAGCGGGTCCGACGACGGCCAGGAGTTGACCTGGTAGGGGTAGTCGGCGCTGCCGTCCTCGATGTAGTCCGTGGCACCGCTGTCACCGGAGGACCCCAGCACGGTCACCCCGTGCCTGGCCGCGTCCTTGAACGCGTACCGCAGCTTCTCGATGCTCGAGAAGTCGCCCTGCTCGAAGCCGGGGAAGGTGTTCTCGGTCGCCCCGAAGCTCTGCGAGATGACATCGCCGATGCCGCGGTCGATCAGTGACTTCTCGGCGTCCATCATCTCCGGCAGGCCGACGACGCCCTCGGTCTCGGCGACCGCCGTCTCCACCAGGATGATCTTCGCGTCCGGCGCCACGGCGTGCGCCATCTCCACGTCCAGCGTGGACTCGCCCGCCCAGCCGGTCATGTCCGGGTTGGTGGCGTCCCACGGCGGGACGTTGCCCCACTTGACCACCTGCACCGGAGCGCTCTTGATGCCGAACTGGTGGCTGTACACGTCCAGGTCGTGCTGGATCGTCGGAGAACCGAAGGAGTCCACGATGACGATGGTGCGGCCCTTGCCGGTGATGCCGGCCCGGTACAGCGGGTTCAGGTCGTACGCCTGCCGGTACTGGGTCGGGGTGTAGCAGTTGATCCCCCACTTGGCCTGGCACTGCTCGATGCTGAGCGGGCCGTCGGCGGCGCGGACCAGCTGGTGCCCTTCAACGGCCGGTACCACCCTGGCCACCGGGGCCTTGGCGGCGGGTGCCGCGGTGGCGGCCCCTGACAGCGGGGCGGATATGAGCGCTGCGGCCGTGAGGGCGGTGGCCCCGGCCGCTGCGACCACGGCACGCTGCCGCGGACGAACTCTGGGCATGGATCCTCCTTGTGTGGAGTCGGGCCGCGCTGGGCGGCTGCCGTGATCACATCCGTACATCATGAGCAGGACAAGCGTGTTGGCGGATTACTGCCGACGGCTTTACCTGGGAGCCGATAACTTTGCGGAGCCATTACCCGGGCGGCCTCCGCTGTCCCTGGCGTCTCAGCGCTCCCCGTCGTCCGCCACCGGATCGAAGCGGACCGGCGCCTCGAAGTTGGCCCGCCGGGCGGTGCGCCGGAACGTGGTGAGGACGGCGGGTCCCGCGACCAGGATGCAGAGGAAGTTGGTGACGGCCCGGCCGGTGTCCCAGCCCAGCGACGTGGCGAGGTCGAAGGCCAGGTAGCGGTGCCACTGCTCGGTGAACGGCAGCCCCGGCAGATAGGCGATCGAGCTGTTGGGGTCGACCGAGAACGGCCAGAACGACAGGTTCAGCAGGAAGCCGAAGAGATAGCCGGACAGTGCCCCGTACCCGGCGAGCAGCAGGACCTCGACGCGCCGGCCGGCCTTCGGCAGCAGCCCGGCGAGCATGCCCACGAAGGCGCAGCCGAACATCTGGTACGGCATCCACGGCCCGACACCACCGGTGATCAGGGCCGACGCGAACAGCGAGGTGCAGCCGAGGGTGAAACCGAAACCGGGGCCGAAGACCCGCCCGGCCAGCACCAGGACGAAGAAGACGGTCTCGACGCCGGCCGTACCGGCGCCCAGCGGGCGCAGGGCGGCATTGACGGCCGACAGGACCCCGAGCATCGCCAGCGCCTTGGAGTTGATGCCGCCGTCGGCGATCTCGGAGAGCACCACGGCCAGCACCAGCACCAGCAGCACACCGAAGATCAGCGGCGGGGCGTAGGAGGAGCCGAACTTCCCCGGCGCGACGACGAACGGCCACAGGAACGCGACCAGGCCGACGAAGGCGGCCAGCGTGACGACCACGACGGCCCGCGCGGGCATCCGGACCGCGACCCGGCGGCGGCCCGCCCGCGGGCCCGCGGTCAGCGGGCCGGCCGTCACGAGGTCACCGCGGGACCGGCGAGGGCCGCGTCGACCTGGCCCACGGTGAGGTACTCCAGCGGGGCGAGGATCTTCGCCGTCTGCGGCGCGAAGGCCGGGGACGCGACGATCACCTCGGTGGTCGGACCGTCCGCGACGATCTCGCCCTCCGCGAGCACCACCACCCGGTCGGCGGCGGCCGCCACGAACTCCACGTCGTGCGTGGAGATCACGACGCTGCGCCCCTCGGCCGCCAGCGCGTCCACGATGCCCGTCAGGGCCTTCTTGGCCTGGTAGTCGAGGCCCCGGGTGGGCTCGTCCAGGAGTACGATCCGGGGCGCGGCCGTCAGCTGGATCGCCAGCACGAGGGAGAGCTTCTGCCCCTCCGACAGGTCCCGGGGGTGCGTGTCGTCCGCGATGCCCGGCGCGAGCCGGTCCAGCAGCTCACGGGCGGTCAGCACGGACGCGCCCGCAGACTCACGGTCGGCCTGGGCCAGTTCACCGGCCACCGACTCCAGATAGAGCAGATCCGTCGGCGTCTGCGGGACCAGCCCCACCAGCCGCCGTGCGGCCGCCGCGGACACGTGCTTGGGGTCGCGTCCCCGCTTGCCGGACCCGGTGCGCCGGCCGGGCGCGGTGTCCCGGCCGGCCGGGGCCTCCGCGACGTCCACGGTGCCGCCCTGCCGGGGACCCGAGCCCTGCAGCGCCCACAGCAGGGACGACTTGCCGGAGCCGTTGCGTCCCATCAGAGCGGTGACCTGGCCGGTCAGCAGGTCCAGATCGACCTCGCGGACGGCCACCACGTCGCCGTACCGCACCACGACGCCGCGCGCGGTGAGCGCGGGACTTTCCCCCGACCCCGCGGGCGCGGACGATCTCGCCGGCGGGACCGTGATCCCGTCCAAGCGCTCGCGCAGCGGCCCGGCGGCCCGGCGGGCGTCCCGTACGGACAGCGGCAGCGGCCGCCAGTCCACCAGCCGGCCCAGCTCCACGACGGGCGGCGCCACGATGGTGGTGCGGAACATCGCGGCGGGCAGCCCGTCGGAGACGGTGCCGTCGCCCGCCAGGTGCAGGACCCGGTCCGCGTACTGCACCACGCGCTCCAGCCGGTGTTCGGCCAGCACGACGGTGACGCCCAGATCGTGCACCAGCCGGGTGATCGCGGCCAGCACCTCCTCCGCCGCGGTGGGGTCGAGCGCGGACGTGGGCTCGTCCAGCACCAGGATGCGGGGGTGCGCGGTCAGCACCGATCCGATCGCGACCCGCTGCTGCTGGCCGCCGGACAGCTCGTGCAGGGCCCGGTGCCGCAGCTCGGCGAGCCCCAGCAGATCCAGGGTCTCCTCGACCCGCTTGCGCATCACGTTCGCCGGGACCGCCAACTGCTCCATCGCGTAGGCGAGTTCCTCCTCGACGGTGTCGGTGACGAACCCGGCCAGCGGGTCCTGCCCGACGACGCCGACGACGTCCGCCAGTTCACGCGGCGGAAAGTGCGCGGTGTCCCGGCCCCCGACGGTCACCCGGCCGGCCAGGGTGCCGCCGGTGAAGTGCGGCACGAGGCCGTTGACGGTGCCGAGCAGCGTGGACTTGCCCGCACCCGTCCGCCCGACGACGAGGCAGAGTTCACCCTCCTCGATCCGCAGGTCCACCTCCCGCAGGACAGGGGCGGGCGCGCCGTCGTACGTGACGCTGACCTGGTCGAAGCGGATCACAGGGTCACCTCGGTAGGAGTGGCACGGTCGGTCCGCCGGGACGGCTCCGTGGCGGCGGCGGTCGTCCGGGGGCCGGCCGGGGCGCGGCCGGGCGGTGGCGCCGCGACCCCGGCGACGCCGGCGATCAGGACCGCGACCGCGGGGACGGCCGGCAGCGTCGGCCAGCTCAACGGGTAGAGGGACGGATTGAGTTCGGCCGCGCTGTAGCCGGCGGTGGTGAACAGCAGGACGGCGGAGGCCAGACCGCAGCCCGCGACGATCCATTCCGCGAGCCGCCAGGGGTCGGGCCGGTAGCTCGTCCGCCGCACCCGCCGGCCGCCCAGTGCCAGGCCCGCGCAGCACAGCAGGGAGCCGACGAGCAGTGCGGGCAGCCCCAGCGCCTTCGGCGCGGTCCCGTCGAGCAGCCCGTAGACGCCCGCGCACAGCCCGCACATGCCCAGCAGCATCAGCGCCCCGGTGGCCCGGCGCGAAGCGCGGGTCGCCGTGCCGGCGCGGCCGTAGCCCCGGGAGTCCATGGCCGCCGCCAGGTGCAGAGAACGCTCCAGGGCGTCCTCCAGCACCGGAATGGCGATACCGCGCAGCGCCCGGAACCCCTTGGCCCGGCCGGCCCGCAGCCGCCGGGCCCGGCTCACCCGCTGGACGCTGTCGACGAGTTGGGGGGCGACGCTGATCGACACGGTCACCGCCACCCCGAGCTCGTACAGCGCGCCCGGCAGCACCCGCAGCGCCCGTTTCGGGTTGGCCAGGGTGTTCGCGGCCCCGATGCAGCACAGCAGACACGCGAGCCGCAGGCCGTCCGTGGCCGCGGACAGCGTGGCCTCCAGCGAGACCGGGCCGCCGATCTGGATCCCGGCGTACCAGGCGGGGGTCGGGATGTGGGGGAGCGAGAACAGCAGGTGGTCGGCGGGGGTGATGCCGCTCGCGAAGACACAGCGGAACACCACCCGGATCGCGACCACCGTCAGCGCCAGCCACAGGTAGTACTTGAAGCCCCGCGCCCAGGGCGCTTCGGTGCGCCGGGCGGTGACCACGAAACCCAGCACCGCCAGCACCAGCAGGAGCAGCAGCGGATTGGTGGTCCTGCTGACCGCGGTGGCCAGCCCGATCGCCCAGATCCACCACGCCACCGGGTGCAGCAGGCGCGGCAGCCGACGGCCGGCCCCGCCCGGCGCGCGGCGCGGGGCGGAGCCGGAGGACGGTTCCACGGAGAGCGGGACCCCGCTCATCGCGCTCGTCGGCGACGCCGGGCGACGATCACCGTCGTCCCGCCGAGCAGCACCACGAGTGCCCCCGTGATGACGCCCGGCACCACCGAACCCGTCGAGTGCCCGGCCGCCGCCGTCGGTTCGGCGTCGACCATCCGCGGGGCCCTGCCCGACGGGGTCGCACCGGCGGAGGACGGACCGGTGGGAGCGGCGGTCCCGGCGGACGTGGCCGGGCCCGTCGGCGTGCCGGCGGCCGGGGATCCGGGCGCGCCGCGCGCGGGGGCGCCGCTCGGCGCGCCGCCGGGGGCGGTCGTCGTACCGCCGCCGCCACCGCCGTTGGGCGGCCGGCCTGCCGGCTGGGTGGCCGGCGGCGCCTGGCCGCCGGACGGTGCCGGCGGCTTGGTCGCGGTGCCGGCCGGGGAAGTGTTGTGGGCCCGGACGGAGTCCGGCGAGAACGTCGGACGGCCCTGGGTGCCGCCGATGTCCGTGCCACCGAAGATCCACAGATCCACGCTGCCGGCCACCGGGTGGTAGCTCATCGCGCCGAGCTGGCTGTACGACCAGGTGTTCCGGCCGGGGTCGGCGTGCCAGTAGGACCAGTAGGCGCTGGCCGGCGGGGTGAGCACGCAGGAGTCCTGCGACGGCGTCGGGTAGCGGGTGCCGCCCTGGTAACCGCTGTACCCGATCCGGCAGATGAACGCGGGACCGTCGTGTCCGGTGCCGGTCGTCTGCCAGCCGCCCTGGTTCAGCAGGGTGTAACCGGTGGTGGGCGTCGTTCCGCAGGAGCGCAGCAGCGGCCCGCCCCAGTGGCTGAAGTCGACGGCGAGGATCACGCCGGAGGACGTGGTGCACTGCCCGATCGGCAGCGCGGTCGCCGCCGCCGGGGCCGCGGAGACCCCGACCCCGGCGAGCGCGACGGCGAGGGTCAGGCCCAGGGCGCCCAGCAGACGGCCGAGGCGGCCCGGTCGGCCCGGTCGGTCCGTCCGGTGGAACCGGATGACGTGGCGCATCAGCGGTGACTCCCCTCGGCCGTGGAACGGCGGCGGCGGGCCATGACGACGGCTCCGCTCCCGGCCAGCAGCAGCATCAGTGTCAGCAGCGTGAGCCGCTGTGCGTCGAGTCCGGTCGAGGCCAGCCCGCCCTGTCCCGGCGACGGGTCATCCGAACCGCCCGCGTCGGTGCCGCCGTTGGCCCCGGCGGTACCGGTGGCCGGAGCGCTGGTGGACGGGGTGGGGCTCGGGCTGGGGACCTTGCTCAGATCCCGCAGCAGGCTGCCGAAGGAGATGCCGGTGGCGCCGCCGACCGCCTGCGTCGAGGCCCGCAGATCCGAGCCCTTCTGGCCCTCCGCGGCGACGTCGAAGCCGCCGTCCTTGTTCTGCCGCTTCGAAAGGAAGGTGAGCGCGTCGGCGGCGGGAGGCGTGGAGGAGCCCTTGCCCAGCCGCAGCGCCTGGATCGCCAGGGCCGCCGAGTTGGTGGAGTCGCCGGCCGCTCCGGGGAACCCGCCGTCCGCCTTCTGCTGGGTGGCGATCCAGGCGATGCCCTTGGCGACCGCGTCCGCGGCGGCGTCACCGGGGACCATCGACAGGGCCATGACCGCCATCGCGGTGCTGTCCACATCGGAGTCGCCGGTGGCCGGGATCAGGCTCGGCCAGGCGCCCTTGGTGTTCTGCAGGCTCTCCAGGTACGTGATCGGCGTGGCCGCGTTCACCTTGTCGCCGGCCCGCAGCTGCGCGATGATCCCGAGCGACTGCGAGAAGACCGACGTGGCGTAGGTGTAGTTGCCCGCGGCCGCGCAGCTGCGGTCGGTGCCGCCGGAGGCCTTCGCGCAGACGGCCCTGTCCAGCGCGGCGATCAGGTCGTGGCCGCCGAACGTCCGCGGGTCACGGCCGGTCGCCTCGGCCAGCAGGGCCTCCTTGCCGAGGGAGCCGCCGCCGGCGTACTCCGTCCCGATACCGGTCCAGTCGTTGACGGTCCGGCCGGAGCCGTCCTTGCCCTGCCGGTCGATGAAGTCCACGACCTTGAGGAGCGCGGCGTCGTTGCCGCCGGCCGCCGCCAGCGCGTAGGCGCCGTCGATGGTGAGCCCGAAGTCGGCGAACCCGGAACCGGCGAACGCCTCGTAGTAGTGGCCGTCGATCAGCCGCGCCGGTGCGACCAGGTACGCCACGCCCTTGACCAGGTCGGGGGAGGTGCCCGGCGGAGCCGTGGTCGGCGGGCTCGTCGGCGGGGAGGTGCCCGCCGGATCGTGGTGCAGGGTGCCGAGGTTCGCGCCGGACAGGGCGATGACGGCCTGCGTCGTCGCGAACAGATCCGCCTCGGTGGCGGTCGCGTCGGTGCTGAAGCCGCCGTCGGCGGTGTGCCGGCCGGAGATCCAGTTCCGCGCCGCGGCGGCCCGGTCCTTCGGGCCGAGGACGGTCAGCGCCTGCGTGTCGAACGCGGTGCTGATGGTCTCGGCGCCCGGAGCGCCCTCGTACGGGATCCAGCCGCCGTCGGCCTGCTGTGCGCCGAGCAGGTACGCACCCGCCTTGGCGACCGCCGGCGCGTCCGCGCCCGACGCCCTGGCCAGTGCCACGATCACGCTGCCGGTGGTGCCGGGCTCCGCGTCGCAGCGCTCGCCGGGGAGGATCATGGAGCCGGCGAAGCCGCCGTTGGTGCACTGCATCTGCTCCACCCGGGCCACGGAGACGGCCGGGGGTGTGACCCCGCCGCGCGCCAGCGCCAGGACGGCGAGGGCGTCGGTGGTCGGGGAGTACGCCCCGTAGAAGTCGCCCGCGGCCGAGCAGTTGCCGAGGCTCCCGGCGGCGGTGCAGACGTTGTCCGTCAGCGCGGTGAGGAGGTTGTGCCCGCCGAAGGCCTGCGGATCGGCGCCGGTGATCTCGGCGATCAGCGCGAGGCCGGCTATCGCGCCGGGGCGCGGCGGGACCGCCGGGCCGTCGGCGTACGCGTACTCGGTGACGTGCGCGGACAGGAAGGCGACGATCCGGGTCAGTGCCGGATCCTGGCCGCCCGCAGCGGCCAGCGCGATCGCGGTGTCCACGGTCCGTGCGTAGTCGATCTCGCCGGCGGCCTCGTTCTGGACGTGGTCGCCGTCGGTGAGGTGCTCGACGAGCCACTGCGCTCCGGCGGCCGCACCCTCGGCGGCCGGCGGGTTCGAGCCCGACGGCGAGGTGGTGGGAGTGGTGGTGGGGGGCGTGGTGGTCGGGGTGCCGCCGCCGGGGTTCTTCGCGCGGACGGAGTCCGGGGTGAACGCGGGCTGTCCGCTGGTGCCGCCGACGTCGGTGGCGCCGAACACCCAGGCCTCTACCTCGCCGTCCTTCGGCACATCGCCGAGCGCGCCCAGCGGGCTGTACGTCCAGGTGTCCTGGCCCGGAGGGGCGATCCAGTACGACCAGTAGGCGGAGGGCAGCGGAGTCGTCCGGCAGCCCTCCTCCGCGGCCGTCGGATACTGGTCCCCGCCGTGGAAGCCGGCCGTGCCGATGCGGCAGATGAAGCCGGGTCCGTCGTGGACCGTGCCCGTGGTGCTGAACCCGGCGTTGTGCAGCAGGTTCATCCCGGTGGTGGGGTGGGCGTCGCAGCCGCGGACGACGGAGCCGCCCCAGTGGCCGAAGTCCACCGCGACGATCGCGCCGCTCGTCGCCGTGCAGTCGCCGACCGGGTCGGCACTGGCCGGCGAACCGGACGACACGAGCGTGACGCCGGCGGTGGCCAGTACCAGGAAGGCGGACACGATCAGGGACACGAGGCCCTGTCGTCCGCGTCCGCGCGGATCCGCGTGGGTGTTCATCGGTGGCTCCCCTGTCGGCCGGCGGGAAGCCTGAGCACGGAGGCCGGGCACTCCCCGGGCGACCAGGGGGCACCGCGATATCCGCGCCGTAGACCTCGACGGCGCTCGTGATGATGCGGCTTCAGTGCAGGTAGTCCGACTCATCCGCCTTTCGGCGGATCTACGGTTGCGGGTCAGTGCCGGAATTCGACCGGGCTTCCCCTGGCTTCTGAAGCGTCTGAAGTTGTAAAGCGGTTTATCAGACCATGATGGCGCATGGCCGGTCAACGCCCGCTCGTGTCCGGTGAATCACGTACGGCGACAGGCCGCCGGCGCGTTTCCGGTGCGCTACCGTCACGGTGATACCGCGTGGGGGAACCTGGTGCGACTCCAGGGCTGACGCGCAACGGTGTGGGCGGTGATCACCGCTCCGAGCCCGAGTACCCGCCGGTGTCGCAGCACAGCGGAAGCCTGTCCACGCGATCGGGCGGCGGCCGCCCCGGCGGCGGTGGGTGCAGACACCTCGGTGCGGGGCGCGTTCGGCGCTCTCCACCCAAGGAGTCCACACATGTCCGGCCCTCTCTCGTCCGGCACCTTCTCGTCCGGCCCGCTCTCCCGCTTCGGCAGACGGTCACGCCGTACCGTCGCCCTCGGCCTGCCGCTGGCGGTCGGGGCGCTCCTGCTCGCCTCGACGCCCTCCGAGGCGACCTCCACCCCGGCGCAGATCGCCACCTCGAAGACCAACGGGGTCAACTACCTCAAGTCGCTGCAGGCCGCCGACGGCAGCTACGTCACGCCGGGCGGTCTCTCCAACGAGTGGGCGTTCAGCGCGCTGGCCGCCGCCGGCACCGCCGCCGTCGACGTCACGCCCGGCGGCGACGTCACCAAGAACGCGCGCACCGTCTACCGCAACCAGCTCTCGGCCCCGTCCTGGCCCAGCGCCTCACCGGTCGCCACCGACTACCAGCGCGCCGCCCTCAACGCCAACGCGGCGGGCATCGACCCGGCCCGCGTCGCCGTCGGACGCAACCTGATAGCCGACGTCGTCTCCTACTGGCAGACCGCCTCACCCGGCTCCTACGGTCCGCCCGCCAACTTCAACGGCACGGTCTTCGGGCTGCTCGCCCTCGGCGGCGCCAGGACGCAGGCCGGCGTCCAGCGCGTGCCGCAGAGCCTGCTCAACGCGTCGATCACCGTGGTGCGCGCCAACGAACACAACGACGGTGGCTGGAACTTCAGCCAGGCCGCCGGCAACCCGACCCAGCTCGCGGCGGCCAGCGACATCGACATGACCGGCGCCGCGATCGCGTCGCTGTGCGTCAGCGGCGTCGCGAACACCGACGCGGCCGTCGTGGCGGGCAAGAACTTCCTCAAGAGCAAGCTGGTCAACGCCACCGGCGCGTTCAACGCCATGTTCGGCGCCAACACCGACTCCAACGGCTGGGCCGTCTCGGGCCTCAACGCCTGCGGATTCAACGCCCAGGGCTCCGACTTCACCACGCCGGCGGGCAAGACGCCCATCGACTTCCTCCTCGCCAACCAGTTCAACCCCGGCGGCGGCTTCAAGTACCAGCCGGCCGACACCTCCCCGACCGCCTACTCCTCCATCGACGCCCTGCGCGCCGTCGGCGGGGCCGGCTTCACGGCCGTGCCGCCGACCCCGCTCACGGTCGGCGCCCCGAAGTGGGTCGGCACCACGACCTTCACCAGCGGAACCGCCAGCAAGCTCGCGCTGATCGTCGACACCGGCGCCGGCGCGCTCAAGGTCTGCTCGGTGACCATCACGCCCACCGGGACCACCTCGACCCTCGGCGCGGTCCTCGACGCCGCGCTCGCGTCCTCCACCCCCGGCGGCTGCGTGACCAGCAGGACGCCGACCTCCGGCACCGGGACCGTCACCGAGGTCAACGGTGTGACGAACGCGGGCAGCAACACCTGGAAGGTCGGCATCGACGGCGCAGCGGCGGCCACCGCGACCCGGGCCACCGTCGTGAACGTCGGTGACACGATCTCGCTGCGCTACGGCGTCTGATCAGCCCCTGACGACGCAGGCCCTGACGACTCGAGTCCTGACGGCTCAAGGACGACTCAACCCCTGACGACCGCGACCCGCGGTGCGTGCGCGCCGGTCACCCCGCCAACGGCCGCCCGCACCGCAGGTTCCACCGTCCGGCGCGGCCGACGAGCTCGGTGACCGTCAGCGGCAGGACGTCCAGGCGCCAGAACGCCTGCGGCGGCAGGCCGACGGCGTGCACGACCGCCGCCCGTACGACCGCGGGCTCCACGACCGCGAGCACCCGCCCGCCGTCCGGCGCCCCGCCGTCCAGCCAGCCGCCGACCCGCTCGCAGAGCTCCGCCAGCGATTCGCCGCCGTGTGGGGCCGCGGCGGGGTCCGACAGCCAGCCGGCCACCGCCGCCGGCTCCGCGGCCGACACCTCGTCCAGCCGGAGCCCCCGCCAGCGGCCCATGTCCCAGTTTCGCAAGGCCGGCTGCTCCCCTGCGGTGACGCCGAGGAGCTCCGCGGTCCGCCGGCAGCGTTCCGACGCGGCGGTCAAGTACGCGGTCGCGCCCGGCAGTTCGGCCGCGCCCGCGCGCGCCCGGCGTGCTCCGGCGTCGGTCAGCGGGCTGGTTCCGTCGTCGAACCGTGCCTCCTCGAAGGCCTCGCTCTCCGCCGACGAGACCAAGAACACACGCACCGTCATCCCCGCTACCCCTCCCTTGTCACACCGGCCCCGCAGTGGAACACATCGTCGCAGGTTGGCGCGTATCGCCTTTGTGCACGCCCTTGGCCGCGGGTGTCGCTTCACGGTACGGTTCAGCCCGACCCGACGACGGTGTGACGGAAGCACGGTGAAAATCCGGCACGGTCGCGCCACTGTGAAACCGGCTCACCCCGGTAAGTCAGACCCGGCACCTTCGTCAACAGCACCACCAAGTGGGACGCGTGTTCCCGAGGAGGCACTGCCATGGCCCAGTCCGCTGCACCCGCGGCCGCCAGTCCGGCTCTACCCATCACCCCGCTGCCGCTGAAGGCGATCCTGCCCTGGGCGGTCTTCTTCGGCATGCTCGCGCTCGTTCTGCTGTACTTCGTCGGTGCGGAGCAGGGCGCCACGTCCCTGGTCGCCGGATCGGACGTTCACGAGTGGGTCCACGACGGACGCCACCTGCTCGGCTTCCCCTGCCACTGATCGGAAGCCGCTCCAATGAACTCCACCACTGTGCGCTCCCTGCTGGTCCGGGGGATGCTCGCCGGGCTCGTCGCCGGTCTGCTCGCCCTCGTCGTCGCCTATCTCATGGGCGAACCGAGGGTCGACGCGGCGATCGCCTTCGAGGACTCCCACTCCCACGAACACGAGATGGAGATCGTCAGCCGCTCCCTGCAGTCCACCGCGGGACTGGCGACCGGCGTTCTGATCTTCGGCGTCTCGCTGGGCGGGATCGCGGCCCTCGCGTTCTGCTTCGCCCTGGGACGCGTCGGCCGCTTCACCCCGCGGGCGACCGCCGCGCTCATCTCGGGCGCGGCGCTGCTCACCGTCTACGTGGTGCCGTTCCTGAAGTATCCGGCCAACCCGCCGTCGATCGGCGACCCGGAGACCATCGGTAAACGCACCACCCTGTACTTCCTCATGATCGCGCTGAGCGTGCTGCTCGCGGTGGCCGCCGTCATCCTCGGCAAGCGCCTGGCACCGCGACTGACCGCCTGGTACGCCAGTGTCGTGGCCGGTGTCGCGTATCTGGTCGCCATCGGGCTGGCCTACGCCTTCCTGCCCGCGATCAACGAAGTGCCCGCGGACTTCTCCGCCACGCTCCTGTGGCAGTTCCGCCTTGCGGCCGTGGCCATCCAACTCACCCTGTGGACCGCCTTCGCCCTGACGTTCGGCTACCTCGCCGAGCGCGTACTCACCCCCCGGCCCGCCAAGAGCGAGGCCGCGGAGGCGAACAGCGAGAGCAAGACGGCGGCACGGACGGCCGCCTCCGCCGGCTGACACCGACCGACGCCCACCCGACACGACCGACAGCCCGCCGGGGCCCGCCCCGGCGGGCTGTCGGTCGCGCCGCGCCGTGCCGGGACCCGGCACGGAGCCGAAGGAGTCCGCGTGACCGCCCCCTTTCCCACGCCGTACGCGGCACGGCCCTGCACCCTGGTGGTGTGCCGGGGGTGCTGTTGCGGCAATGCGAGCAAGCACCCGGGCACCGACCACCAGCGGCAGTTGGACCGGCTGAGCGCCGCGGCCGCGGACTCCGGCGGCCGGCTCGCGCTGCGCACCACCGACTGTCTGGGCCCGTGCGACCAGGCGAACATCGTGGTCGTCCAGCCGTCCGCCGAAGGACGCCGCAAGGGCGGCCGGGCCGTATGGATCGGCTTCGCCACCGACGACGGCTCCACCGACGACATCCTCGCCTGGGTGGCCTCGGGCGGCCCCGGCGAGACCGAACCGCCCGCCTCCCTCGCCCTCCAGATCGTGAGTCCGCGGCGCGCGACCCCGCTGCGCCGGCGCCGCTGACCTTCCGTCGCGAGCCGGGCGCGCCGCGGCGCGGGGGCACTGGGCCGCCCGGACCACGGGGGCCGGAGCCGCCGCGCGGCGCTGATCCAGACTCCTGGCCTGCCCTTACGCTCACCCGCGTGGCGAGAATCGTGGATGCGGTCAAACGGTTGGTGATCGGCCCGGCGTTGCCGAGTGAGGGGTTGCAGGAGACGCTGCTGCCGAAGCGGCTGGCGCTGCCGATCTTCGCGTCGGACCCGCTGTCGTCGGTCGCGTACGCCACGCAGGAGATCCTGCTGGTGCTCACCCTCGGCGGGCTGGCGTATCTGCACCTGACGACGTGGGTGGGGATGGCGGTCGTCGGCCTGATGGCCGTCGTGGTGCTGTCCTACCGGCAGGTCGTGCACGCCTACCCGTCCGGTGGCGGGTCGTACGAGGTGGTCGCGACCAACCTGGGCCCGTCCGCCGGGCTCGTGGTGGCCGCGTCGCTGCTCGTCGACTACGTGATGACGGTCGCGGTCTCCGTCGCCTCCGGCGTCGACAACATCATCTCCGCGATCCCGTCCGTCAACGAGTACCGGACCGTGATGGCGGTCGCCTTCGTCGCGCTGCTGGCGGCGATCAACCTGCGGGGGACACGGGAGTCGGGGCGGGCGTTCGCCGCTCCCACCTATCTGTTCATCGCGGGCGTGCTGATCATGTGCGCGACGGGGCTGTTCCGCTGGCTGGTGGGCGACGCCCCGGTGGCGGAGTCCGCCGCGTACGGCATCACCCCGGAGCCGGGCGACACCAACCTCGCGGGGTTCGCGCTGCTGATGCTGGGGCTGCGGGCGTTCTCCAGCGGCTGCACCGCCCTCACCGGTGTCGAGGCGATCTCGAACGGTGTGCCGGCGTTCCGCAAGCCCAAGTCCCGTAACGCGGCCTCCACGATGACCGCGATGGGAGCGATCGCGGTGGTGATGTTCTCCGGCATCACCGCGCTCGCGATGATCTCGGACGTCCACATCACCGACGACACCTGCCGGCTGACCGGCATCACGGGCGACTGCGCGACCACTCCGCAGCGCACCGTCATCGCCCAGCTGGCTTCCGCGATCTTCGGCGGTGACCACAGCTTCGGCTTCTTCTTCATCCAGGCTGCCACCGCCCTGGTACTGGTCCTGGCCGCCAACACCGCCTTCAACGGCTTCCCGTTGCTGTCGTCGATCCTGGCACAGCACCGCTACCTGCCCCGTCAGCTCCACACCCGCGGCGACCGGCTCGCGTTCTCCAACGGCATCGTCGCACTGGCCGTCGTCGCCGGCGCCCTGCTGTGGGCGTTCCACGCGTCGGTCACCAACCTCATCCACCTGTACATCCTGGGCGTCTTCACTTCGTTCACGCTCTCCCAGACCGGGATGGTCCGGCACTGGAACCGTGCCCTGCGCACCGAGACCGATCGGGCCCAGCGCCGCCGGCACCGGACGGCACGGGTGATCAACGGCGTCGGGGCGTTCGTCACCGGTCTGGTGCTGGTGATCGTGCTGATCACCAAGTTCACCGAGGGCGCGTATCTGGCGGTGATCGCCGCGGTGGTCCTGTGGGTGAACATGCGCGCCATCCGGCGGCACTACGACAGAACCGCCGCCGAGCTCGCGGTCACCGAACCGGCGGAGGAGCTGGCGCTGCCGGCCCGGGTGCACGCCATCGTGCTGGTCTCCAAGATCCACAAACCGACGCTGCGGGCCCTGGCCTACGCCCGCGCCTGCCGCCCCGACACCCTCGAAGCCCTCACCGTCGACGTCGACCGCGACGAGACGAAGGCGCTGCAGACCGCGTGGGACACCTTCGACATGCAGGTGCCGCTCAAGACCCTGGCGTCGCCCTACCGGGAGATCACCCGGCCGGTCGTGGGATATGTACGGTCGCTGAACCGCGCCAGCCCGCGCGACATCGTCAGCGTGTTCATCCCCGAGTACGTCGTCGGGCACTGGTGGGAGAACGGGCTGCACAACCAGTCCGCGCTGTGGCTCAAGAGCCGGCTGCTCTTCACTCCCGGTGTCATGGTCATCAGCGTGCCCTGGCAGCTCAGTTCAACCGAGCTCAGGCCGCACCGCCCGACCCGCCGCGCCCCCGGATCCGTACGCCGCGGCGAACCCGACCCGGTTCTCCGGGCCGGTGTCGGCGCCGCCGCGGGCAAACCGGAGAGCGGACGGGAGGAGCCGCCGCGCCCCGGCGACCCGCGCTGAACGGCGGGTCCCGGGGAGTCCCCTCGGTCCGGGGGCCTCGCAGTCCGGGGAGCCGTCTCGGTCCAGGGGAGTTGTCTCAGTCCGGGGGCATGGACACACCCCGGTCCTGTAACGCCGCGCGGGCCGTCACCGGGCCGCCGGTGGCCGGGAATCCGTCGGCCGCGCGGCCGTCGACCAGGCCGGCCCTGACCCGGCAGCGGACCCGTTCGACGGCGGGGGAGCCGATGAAGGCGTCCGAGACCTGCATGAGCCAGGCCGTCTCGGCCTCGACGCTCGCCCGGACCTTCGGCGGTACGTACCCCTCACAACCGCCCGGGGTGGATATGCGTCCCGAGCGGGCGGCCTCCAGAGCCGCGGCGATGGTCGCCGCCTCCACGATGGGCGCCAGCCGTTCCGAGGCCGCGTCGAGGCCAGAGCCCTCCGCCTCGGCGGTCCAGGCCGCGACCTCAGGATGGAAGTACGGGCGCAGCGCCAGGTGCCCGTCCCGGATCTCGATGATGCGGCGGTACAGCGCGAACTGGGCGCCGAGCGGCAGGATGCGGCCGAGCCGCAGAGCGGGCCCGGCCAGTGCGATCTCCGGCAGCGCGGCGTGCATCGCGGTCCACAGCGGACCGATCCGCCGGTAGCCGTGCCAGGCCCGCAGCCAGCCGGCCGGGGTGGGCAGCGCCCGCCCGTTCGGCAGCCGGTCCCGTAACTCGGCGGCCGCGTCGTGCGCCGCGCTCCAGGGCGGGCCGATCCAGCGGTAGCCGTGCCAGGCCCGCAGCCGGACCAGTCCCCGCCGGACGCGGGCCGCCAGGGGCGGCCCCCACGCGGAGGACATCGTCCCGCCCAGCCCCAGTGCCAGACAGACCATGCCGGCCAGCGCCGAGACCGTGCTCTCACAGCCGTCCTCACGGCCGGATCCCAGCGCGGAGAGCACATCGCCCAGACTCCACACCGTCCACAGCAGCCCCAGGGCCGCGCTCGCGGTGATCAGCCCGAGCCCGCCGCGCAGCAGCCGCGAACGGACGTACCGGGTGCAGCGGTGGATCAGCACGACGAACACCGCCAGGCACCAGGCGGTGTGCAGGGTGAGCAGGGTGTTGTACGCCGCCAGGAACCCCTCGCGCCCGGTGGCCGCGACCAGGTCCCGGCCGTCGCGGGTCACCCCGGCACAGAGATACGTGACCAGGCTGGCGACCATGACCACCGACGTGCCGGTGAGCTGCCGGCGGACCGCCGTACGGCTGTGCGGCCCGGTCCCCGCCGAGCGCGCGACCAGCGCGAGGAACGCCATCGCCGCCAGATTGCAGCACTGTCCCGCGGGCGCGGTCCACAGCGCTAACGGCCCCGCCCGGCCCGCCAGCCGGGTCGTCGCCGGGGCGAGGACGGCGAGCGCGCTCCCCATGGACACCGCGCAGCCGAACAGATGGCGTACGGGAGTGCCGGTCGGAGCGCCCCGGGTGGTGAGGAGCTTCCAGCAGACGCCCGCCAGGACGATCACGCAGCCGGTCAAGGCGACCGCGTCGGTCACCTAACGGTCCCCGGACCGGGAAACGTCCGACCGGGAAGGGTGCGCAAGGGGCCGACGACCGCGGTGGTCCGGATCGGGGCGGCGCCGGCGAGTCCGACGATCGGCCCGAGCCGGGCGAACGCCTCGGCGATGTCGAGGCTGCCCTCCGCGGGGAACCAGGCGTCACGTGAGCGCCTGACCTTGCGGGCCGGCCGGTGCAGGGCGAGCGAGGCGATGAGTTCGGCCTCCTGCTCCTGGGCGTCGGAGTAGACGCTGCGCCCCAGGACCCGCCGGACCAGCTCGCCCGACAGATGCGGCAGCAGCACCCGGGACGCGGAGGAGCCCAGGTGCGCGACGCCGGTGTGGCCGCAGACGAGGTGTCCCACCTCGTGCAGCAGTATGTGCTGTTGATGCAGGGCGCTGGTGCTGGTCGGATAGCCGATGTAGTCGGCCCGGTCGGTGGTCACCAGCATGCCGCAGGGTGTGCACGCGTGTGGAGGCAAGGGCACCAGCACCAGGGGCCGGCCCCGCTGTTCCGCCAGTGCGTCGGTGAAGCGGGTGGCGTCGAACGGCCGTGGCAGTGGCAGTGCCGCCACGGTTCGCCGACATCGCCGCCACAACATTTTGTTCTGCTGTTCCGCGTAGTCCCCCATAAGACCCTCCCCGGGCAAGGCACCGCACAACGATCAGCAACCGCTCATGAGCGATATGAGCGATGAGCGATCCTATGCCCAGGGGTGGACCAGTGGATATCAGTCGGCGCGGCGCAATCCCGCCTCTCTGCGGGCAATGACTTCGATCATGTCGCTGATGGTGCCGAGGCCCTCGGGCGACAGGTTGACCGCGCGCAACGCCACCTCGCGTACTCCTGCGTCCCGCAGCGCCCCGAGGAGCTGGAGCTCCTGCGCGATCTGAGCGCTCTGTTGGTCGTCGAAGAAATACATCGGCGGCACCTGGAAGAATTGAGCCAGTGCTTCAAGGTGACGTTTGGTCGGATTGTCCCTTCGGCCCGTGCGCAGTTGCCACAAATAAGTGGCTGAAAAGCTCTCCCCGGTGGCCTCGCGGCACGCCCGCGCCACTTCCTCGTGGGTGTACGGCGTGTGGTCCGGGCCGCGGACGACGTCGAACAGCCGGTCGATCTTGTCCGCGAGCGTCGGGGTGCCGGACATCGGATCAGGCACCGCATACCTCCCTTGGTCGAGTGCCCTGCGTATCGCCTGTGGTAAGCGCGGGTGGGGTCCGCTCTGCGTCTCACGCATCTTAGTTGGTGACCCGCCGGTTCTGACCGCCTTGGCTGTGGAGACCGGGTGCATGTTCGCCGGGTCGCACAGGCATCCCCAACTGGCTTGAAACCAGCGATTGTTGGCCTGACATCCGATCCGTCGTCCTGTCAGATGTACGCCGTGTCCGACTGTTGACGGCCGGGGGGACGCGTGCCAGCCTGTCAGCGGAGATGAATGAGGGAGCAAAACTCATTCACATCAGTCTCTGTTCCTTTGCGCCACACAGACCCTCCCGGCTGCCGGGAGCGCCGGACGCGACCGCGTCCGGTGATGCGTCACATCACCGAAAAGGAGCACAACATGAAGAAGATCGTTGTCCGCAAGGCCGGCACCGTCCGTCTGACCTCCGCCGCGACGTCCTGCTACTGCGGTGGCACGCCCGTCCTCGCCTGACCCATCACTTCCGAGCCGCGGCGAGCCGGTCGAGACCGGTCCGCCGCGGCTCGCGGAGCTCCAGCCGGTCCGGGCCACGGTGTCCGCGGCCCGGACCGGCACTTCTGCGGACCAGCGACAGTGAGGTAGTGATGGACGCCGCGGCAGTGGACCTCGACCGACCCCTGAGGCTGTACCCGCTGACCTTCCTCGAGGAAGGCGACGAGGTCACCGTGGGACGGGCCGACATCGATTCCTACGGCCTCTTCCCCGCCGACGGCGCCGCGCTGCTGCGCCGCCTGGAGACCGGGGAGACCCCGAACGACGCCGCCCGCTGGTACAACACCCAGTACGGCGAGACCGTCGACATGGTGGAATTCCTCGAAGTCCTCGAGGCCTTCGAACTGCTCGTGCCGGACGGCGAGGAGGTCGCCGAGGCGGGCGCGGTGCGCTGGCAGCGGCTCGGCCGGGCGCTCTTCTCTCCCGTGGCCTGGGTGCTGTACGGACTGCTGTTCATCGCCGGCATCGTCGCCATGTTCCGTGAACCGGCCGTGGTCCCGACCTACCACAACATCTTCTTCACCAGCTCGTCCCTGGTGGCGCTCGCCCTCGGCAACGTCCTCGGCCAGGCGCCGTGGATCCTGCTGCACGAGTCCTACCACGCACTGGCCGGACGCAGACTGGGCCTCAACTCCTCCCTCAGCATCGGCCGGCGCTTCTACTACGTCGTCTTCCTGACCAAGCTGGACGGACTCGTCGCCGTACCCCGGCGCAAGCGCTACCTGCCGATGCTCGCGGGCATGCTCGTCGACGTCCTGGTCGTCACCGGGCTGACGCTCGCCGCGGTGCCCCTGGCCGGCTCCGACGGCTTCGCCGGATTCCTGGGCCGCTTCCTGCTCGCGATGGCCTTCGGCACCCTGCTCCGGTTCGCCTGGCAGTTCTACTTCTTCCTGCGCACCGATCTGTACTACCTCGCCACCACGGTGCTGGGCTGCAACGATCTGCAGACCGTCGCCAAGGGCATGCTGCAGAACCGGCTCTACGGCCTGATCGGGCGGCGCGACAAGATCGTGGACGCGGAGACCTGGACCCCGCGCGACCGTGAGGTCGCCCGCTGGTACGTCTGGCTGATGGTCACCGGCTACGCGGTTCTCACCGGACTGCTCGTCACCGCCGTCGTCCCCGCCGCGATCCGGATCACCGAGATGGCCGTCAGGAAGCTCTTCTCCGACATCTCGCCGCTGAACGTCCTGGACGTGACGGTCTTCCTGATCCTCAACTTCGGCGAGCTGATCCTCGCGGGCATCCTCGCCGTCCGCGGCTACCGCCGCCGCACCCCCGCCACCGCCGGCTGAACCACGGCCCGAAGCATGGGCGGCCCGACCGGACCGCGCCCGCACCAACCGCGCCCGCACCAACCGCGGCCGGAACCCGGCCGCAGCCCACCGGAACGCCGTACGACGCGACGCAGAGGAGCAGTCCGCATGAACGAGGTTGTCCCCACTCACCACTGGGTCCGCGGCGGGCTGGTCCGGGACCGCGAGGCCGCCATGGAACGGCTCGGCCTGCCGGCCGGACCGGTCATGGTCGTGAACGCGCACCGCGGACTGCGCGGACCGTACACCGCCGCCGGGACCCTCGTACGCGCCATGGTGCCCGACGTCCTGCTCCGCGACCGGAAGCTGGTCGAGCGCTACGACATCGAACTGCTCTCCGCCGCGCCGGACCTCCGCTCCGTCGTCCCCAACTCCCGCGAGACGCTGACCTCCATGGCGCTCCCGGCCGAGCGCACCCGCTACTACGCCCGGCTACGCACCACGCGCATCTCCAACGGCCTGGTGGAGTTCGTCCGCGACGGTCTGGCCGCCGACGGGCCGCGCGTCCTCGTCGTGGAGAACGCCGACCGGGCCGAGGCCACCGACCTGGAGTTCCTCACCGCACTGGTCCGCCGGATCGACCCCACGCACCTGACCGTCGTCGTCCGCAGCGGCGGCACCGGACCCGCCGACGAGGCCCTGCTCGCCGTCCTCGCCGCCCGCGCCCAGGTCACCGAAGTCCACCCGTCCGCCGCGGCGGACGGGCCCGCCGACGCCTGGGCCTATGTCGCCACGGACTGCACCACCGACGAGCCGGCGCCGCTCGCGGCCTACGAGGCACTCGACCCCGCGGCGCGGGCGCTGCTGCACGACCGGCGCGCCGCCGAACTCGCCGAACGGGACGAGGAGTCGCTCCGGCTCGGCGCCATCGCCCACCACCTGGAGCACGGCTCCGATCCCGGCGGCGCGGGAGTGCCCGCGGTCTTCCACGCCATGGACCACAGCCTGTGCAACGGTTTCTACGAGGCGTGCGTCGACTACGGCCGGCGCGGACTGGCGCTCGTCGACCCCAGGACGGAACACGACCGCTGGTGGGCCTTCACCAAGGGCGTGACGCTCTCCCTCTCCATCCTCGGCCGCACCTACGAGGCCGAGAAGCTGGACGACCAGGCCCGGCTGAACTCCGTCAAGCCCGCCGTCCACATGGCCGCCGCCTACAACACGGCCATGCTCTACACCCGGCACAACGACCCCGAGGACCGCGACGAGTTCAAGGCCAAGGCCTGGCTGAACTCCGCCATCGCCACCGCGTCACTCATCGAGAACCGCGGCGACCGGGCCTTCCAGAGCGCCTTCTACAAGAACGGCCTGGCCCTGGTGGAGGTCAACCTCGGTGAGCCGACCGAGGCGCTGCGGCTGGTCGACGAGGCGATCAGCAGCCTCGACGAGCTGCTCGGCCCGGACGAGCACGTCCTGCACCGCTCGGTGCTCAAGAACAACAGGGCCCGGGTCTACCTCAGCCTCGGCCGCATCCAGGAGGCCCTCGCGGACTACGCGATCGTCATCCGGGAGGACCCCAACCACGCCGAGCACTACCTGGAACGCGGCAACATCCTGCGCCGGCTGGGCCGGCCCGAGGAGGCGTTCGAGGACTACGCGAGGGCCATGCGGCTCTCCCCGCCGTTCCCGGAGATCTACTACAACCGCGGCGACCTCCGGCTCAACGAGGGCGACACCGAGGGCGCACTCGCCGACTTCGGCTATGTCATCGAACTCGTCCCGGAATTCGTCGACGCGTACGTCAACCGGGCCGGTCTGCTGCTGGAGGCGGGCGAGCTGGACGCGGCCGAGCAGGACGCCAACACCGGCCTCGGCCACGAGCCCGACAACCCCTATCTGCACGCGGTCCTGGGCCAGGTGCACGCGGAGCGCGAGGAGTTCGAGGAGTCCCGGGCCGCCTTCGACCGTGCGCTCGCCGCCGACCCGGACATGATCACGGCACTGTCGGGACGCGCCGCCCTCGCCTACGACATGGGCGAACTGGACACCGCGGCCCTCGACCTCGGCCACGCCGTGGAACTGCAGCCGGACGACCCCGCGCTGCGCTACAACCGCGCCTTCGTCCACCAGGACACCGGCCACTGGGAAGAGGCCCTCGCCGACCTGGAGATCGCCGCCGGGCTGGCACCGGACGACTCCGACATCACCGAGGCGCTGGACACCTGCCGGCGCAAGGCGGCAGCCGCGCGATGAGCGCGGACGGAGCGGTGACGGCGGACGAGGCGGTACGCGAGCGGCAGCGGCCGCTGCGGTCGGTGCTCGGCCGCTTCGCCACCGGCGTGGCGGTCGTCACCACCGTCCGCCGGGGGCGCCCGGCCGGACTGACGGTCAACTCCTTCACCTCCCTGTCACTCGACCCGCCGCTGGTCCTGTGGTGCCTCAACCGCGCGTCCAACCACCGGGCCGCCTTCACCGCCGCCCCGCACTTCGCCGTGCACCTGCTCGCCGCCGGCCAGCGCGAACTGGCGGCCCGCTTCGCCGGCCCCGGCGACCGCTTCGAACGCCTCGCCACCCGGCCGGGACCCTACGGGGTACCGCTCCTCGACGGCACGATCGGCACCCTGATCTGCCGCCGCGACCGCATCGTCCCCGCCGGGGACCATCTCGTCCTCATCGGAGAGGTGCTCGACCACCACGCGGAACCCGGCGCGCCGCTGCTCTTCCTCGACGGCCGTTTCCATCGCGGTCCCGACCCGGAATCGACCTGAACAGGTATCAACCGGCCGGACGCCGACTAGAGTCGGATCACCGCGAAATGCCGTACAGCTGGTGGGTGTGCCAGTGCACAGTTCCGGGTCCGTGAAGCGACCCGGGGGAGGGCGTGTGCCCGGATGAGTAGTCGCTCCAACCGGTCGATGGGCGTGTGGGCCGAGGCGCAGCGTCAGCGGCAGCGCCAGTTGGAAGCGCACCAGCGGGAACAGCGCTACGCCGAACGGGAACTCGCCCGCAGCAACCGGGAACAGCAGGCCGCGTACCGGCAGCGCCGCGAGGCGGACGCCAGAAGGCGCACCGAGGAACTCGACACGCGGGTCGAGTCGTTGACCCGGCTGCTCGCGACGGGCTGCCGGGCCCCGGCGTTCCGCACCTCGGCCCTGCTGCGGTCCGAACAGCTGGAGCCGTTCGCCCCCGGCCGGCTCGCCGTCCCCGTCCCGGTGCCGCAGCAGAGTGCCTACCGCCCGCAGTCCGGCTGGGGTTTCGGCTCCGGCCGGCGGGCGCAGGAAGAGGCGCAGGCCCGGTACGAGCACGACCTGGCGGCCGCGCAGACCGCCGAGGCGCAGCGGCAGCAGCAACTCACCTCGCACGGCCGGCAGTACGACGCCTGGCGGGCCGCCCAGCTCGCGGAGATCCGCCGCCACAACG
The DNA here is from genome assembly GCF_023701745.1 of Streptomyces sp. RKAG293. Classification (NCBI taxonomy): domain Bacteria; kingdom Bacillati; phylum Actinomycetota; class Actinomycetes; order Kitasatosporales; family Streptomycetaceae; genus Streptomyces; species Streptomyces sp. RKAG293. The sequence goes on from NZ_JAJOZB010000001.1 coordinate 7,906,926, forward strand.
CCGGTATCGCGGAGAACGTCAGCGGTATGCGCCGGGGGACCCGGAGACGGTGGTGGAGTACTTCTCCGCGGCGCTGTACGCCTCCACGGCCTGGCCGGAGGGATTCCCGCGCCAGGTGTCGTGCGCCTACGACGCGCCCGCCCGCCGCCTCGTGCTGAACTGGGAGCTCCCGGGCTACGACATCGTTCCGGAGGCCAAGCTGGTGCGGTACATGCCCGGCGCGGACCAGGACAAGGAGACGGCCAGGCCGGTGGGGCAGCGCCGGGCCGTCTACCGGGACGTGGTGGCGCAGTGCGTGCTGCTGGCGCTGCGCGAACTGTTCGCGGCGGACGAGTTCGGCACCCTGGACTCGGTCACGCTGAACGGCTTCGTGGACGACCACGACCCCTCGACCGGGCTGCGGGCCCAGCTCTTCCTCGCCACGGTCGCGGCGGACCGCCAGGTCTTCGAGCGGCTGAACCTCGTCCAGGTCAGTGCGGTGGACTGTCTCGTCGACGGCCTGGGCGGCAAGCTGTCCGCGCGCCCCGACCAGCGCACCGTGGTGCGGCCCGGTGCGGTGCCGGGCGACCTGGGCCGGGGCACGGTCTCGCACGGGGGAGGCGAGGACCCGGACCTGTTCGAGATGGACCCGATCGAGTTCGAGTCGCTGGTGGCCGAGCTGTTCCGGGCCCGCGGCATGCAGGCGGTCATGACGCAGCGCTCCAACGACGGCGGAGTCGACGTCGAGGCGCTGGACCCCGACCCCATCAGCGGCGGCACGATCATCGTGCAGGTGAAGCGCTACCGCCACACCGTGCCGCCCACCGCCGTACGCGATCTGTTCGGAACGGTGCAGGGAGCGGGCGCGATCAAGGGCGTCCTGGTGACGACCTCGGGCTACGGCCCCGGCTCCTACACCTTCGCCAGCGGCAAACCGCTGACGCTGATCTCCGGCCCGGAACTCGTCGACCTGCTGGGCCGCCACGGGCTGCGCGGCCGGCTCGGCGGTGGCCCGGCGGTGCCGGCCCAGCGGACCACTCCACCGGCCGCGGCGGCCGTCCCCGACACCGAGTACAACCTGCTGGGGATGTCCTGGTCGGGGGGTGTCGCGCTGGACGTGTGCGCGCTCGTCTGCCGGGGGAACCGCGCGCTGAGCGACGACCACTTCGTCTTCTTCAACAACGCGCAGACACCCGACGGAGCGGTGCGCGCGGTGTCCCGGCCCGCCCGGGACAAAGCCGCCGTCCGGGTGGCCTTCGACGCCCTTCCCCCGAGCGCGGACCGGCTCGTGCTGGCGGTGTCGATCGACCCCGAGATCAATCCGCACGCCGACCTCGCCGGCTTCACCGACTCCTTCATCCGGCTGTCGGACGGATCGGGAGCCGAACTCGACCGGCTGGAGGTCTCCGACGGCCGGGCCGGTGAGACCGCGTTGATCCTCGGCTCCTTCCGCCGCCGGGCCAGCGGCGACTGGGAGTTCGTCATCGGCGGCAAGGGATACGAGGGCGGGCTGGAAGCACTGGTCCGGGACTACGGCATCGACGTCGGTTAGGGAATCCCACCCGGACACCGAAAAGGCTTTCGATGCGGAGTTACCCCGATGCCGCTGGAATGCGAACTCGTGTACGTGGGACGGAAATTCGAAGAGGGAATTCCGGGCGAAAGGTCAGGTATTCGGCACGCGCAGTTTCACCCAGGAAACCGGACCGGGCCAGCCGTCGGCGTCCGAACCCCGATAACCGATCTTCAGCTGGAACTTCGCGTACGAACGCCGGTCGGTATCGGTCCACCGCGGGCCCGGCCCCTGGCTGTACAGCGCCACTCCTTCGGCCACCAGCCGGCGGCCCATCGCCGTGATGATCGGGCTGTGCGGCGCGGTGTGGAACCACTGCGTGCCGGGGAACGGCTCCAGGGCGGGCGGGTGCGGGGTGGGCGCCGGACGGGGCCAGGCCGGATCGGCGGAATCGATGCCGCCCGGGTACTTCGGGTAGCCGTAGCCGTACACCCGGGGCGAGGCGCGTTCGCGCACCCGCCGGTAGACCCCGTCGCCCTCGGCCGAGCCGTTCACGTTGGTGTTGCCCTCGATCGTGTAGATGCGCGTGGCATCGAACCGCTCCACCACGCCCGTGTGCTCGGAACCGCCGGCACCGTAGAAGACCTGGGCTCCCACCGCCGGATACTCCGAGAAGCGCTGGCGCTCCCTGAACCACGCGACGCCCGTGGCGCACGCCGCGGTACGCGGGAACAGGGCGGCCGCGCCGGCGCGCAACGCCACCCAGGAGACGAACGTCGCGCACCAGGGCTGCCCCTGCGACCACTCCAGGCCGGGGACCTCGTCGCTGTACCGCTGGATGTTGTTCCAGTCGCCGTGATCACGGCCCTCGTGGACACCGACCTGCCCGGCCGCGGTCCGCATGACCGCGTCCGGATCTCCTTGTAGCGTTTGCGCCGTCAATGGATCTGCGGACATGTGCATCACCCCCGTCGGCTCCACCGTGGAGCCGGTAAAGACACAGTCCTCGGGCGACCTTGCAGAATTCGTGCAACCTGCGTGCAAGGTGCGTAGCAGGCCTACTTCTCATCCATGAGATGCGCGTGTTAAACAATGACCGTGAAAGACGCACCATCGGTCTGGGGGGAGACCATGGAGTTCCGCTTACTCGGACCTGTCACCATCGCCGACGAAAACCGTTCGATCAGCCCGGGAGGGCGTAGACAACAGGCTGTCGTGGCAGCTTTGTTGATGCACCGCAACACGTTCGTTCCGGTGCCCCGGCTCATCGACTGCGTATGGGGGGACGAGGCGCCGCCCAGCGCCGTCAACAGTCTTCAGAGCTATGTCTCGCGGTTCAGGAAACTCCTGGAACCGGGGCCGCCCGACGGATCGGTGCGCCTGGTGCGCAGCGTTCCCGGCGGGTACTCCCTGCACGCTCCCGACGAACAGGTCGACGGAGTCCGGTTCGCGCGGCTCGTGTCGGAGGGCCGGTCGCTGCTGGAGGTGGGTCGCGCCATGGAGGCGTACCGCTGTCTGACCAGGGCGCTGCGGCTGTGGCGCGGCCCCGCGATGGCCGGTCTCGCCGAACACGAACCGCTCGCCGCGGAGATCGCGAGGCTGGAGGAGCTGCGGACGTCCGCGACCGAGTACCAGGCGACGGCCGCCCTGGCGCTCGGCCGGAACGAGGAGGCCGTCGCCCTGCTGAAGGGCGTCATCCGCGAATGCCCGCTCCGGGAGGGGCCGCGCGCCGGCCTCATGCTGGCGCTCTACCGCTCGGGCCGGCAGGCCGAGGCGCTCGCCCTGTTCAGAACGACCCGGGAGATGCTCGTCGACGAACTGGGAGTGGAGCCGGGCCATGAACTGGCCCGGCTCCAGCAGTCGATCCTCCGCCAGGACCCGGCGCTCGTCAGGCCGGCCCTGCCCGTCTAGCGGAGGAGGGACGAAGGAACGGCCGGACGCGGCTCAGCGAGTGGCGATCGCCGGGTCGCTCATACCGGGCTTGCCGGTCTCGACATGGCCGGCCAGCCGGCGCAGGAAGGCGCCGTCCTGGTCGGAGCGGACCGTCAGGTCGTACCAGTCGTGGCTGTGCCGCGGGTGCGCGATGTGGACGGCGCGCGCGCCGGGCCGCAGCCGGTACGTGGCCGGGCGCTCGTGCCCGTACCCGTCCTTGACGGTGAGCTTGACGGTCGTGGTGCCCGGATTGCTGAGCACCAGCCGCACCTGGCCGCTGCTCCGGTCATGGGCCGCGGTGACCTCGGGGCCCCGGCTGCCGGCGTGGCCCGCGAACTGCCGCAGGAAGCCGTTGGGTCCGTGCACGGTGACGTCGTAGGCGCTGTGCCCCGCAGGAGCGATGGCCAGGCTGTCGGACAGCCGCCGTCCCGCCTCGACGGTGTACGTCCACGGGCCGTCCGCGGCGGTGGCGGAGGTGACGTACAGGTTCGCGCCGGCCTTGCCGTGGTTGGCGAAGTCGATCTTCAGCCGGTGGCCCTTGACGTCGACCCCGGCGTCGGCGGCCAGGTCGTACGGCAGCGCGCGGGCCGGGCGCAGACCGGGTTCCTGCTTCGGCAGCACCGGGTTGGCCGGGGGCACCGGCACGTAGTCGGGGTGCCGGTCGCGGTCCGGCGGGACGTAGCCGGCGGTGTCGGGGAGCGACGGGACCCTGGTGTCGGTCCTGCCGAACTGGAACGCGGTGGTGAGGTCGCCGCAGACCGCCCGGCGCCAGGGCGAGATGTTGGGCTCGTGGACGCCGAAGCGCTGCTCGATGAACCGGATGATCGAGGTGTGGTCGAAGACCTGGGAGTTGACCCAGCCGCCCTTGCTCCACGGGGACACCACGAACATCGGGACCCGCTGTCCCAGGCCGTAGGCGCCGGGCACGCTGTGGTCGGTTCCGGTGGGCGTGAACAGCTCGCCCGTGATGTCCACCGTCGACTTCCCCTGCGCCGGGGAGGACGGCGGGTACGGCGGCACGGCGTGGTCGAAGAAGCCGTCGTTCTCGTCGTAGGTGATGAAGACCGCGGTCTTGCTCCACACCTCGGGGTTGGAGGTCAGCGCGTCGAGCACCTGGGAGATGTACCAGGCGCCGTAGTTGACCGGCCAGTTCGGGTGCTCGGTGAAGGCCTCGGGCGCCGCGATCCAGGAGACCGCGGGCAGCCGGTCGGCCGCCACGTCGGCCTTGAGAATGTCGAAGAAGCCCTCGCCCGCCTTGGCGTCGGTGCCGGTGCGGGCCTTGTCGTAGAGCGGGTCGCCCGGCTTCGCGTTGCGGTACTGGTCGAAGTAGAGCAGCGAGTTGTCGCCGTAGTTGCCCCGGTAGGCGTCCTCGATCCAGCCCCAGCCGCCGGCCGCGTCGAGGCCGTCGCCCACGTCCTGGTAGATCTTCCAGGAGACCCCGGCCTTCTCCAGGCGCTCGGGGTACGTCGTCCAGGAGTAGCCGGCCTCGGCGTTGGTGATGACGGGTCCGCCGCCGGTGCCGTCGTTGCCGACGAAGCCGGTCCACATGTAGTAGCGGTTGGGGTCCGTGGGGCCGAGCAGCGAGCAGTGGTACGCGTCGCAGATGGTGAACGTGTCGGCCAGCGCGTAGTGGAAGGGGATGTCCTCGCGCGTCAGGTAGGCCATCGTCGTCGCGGTCTTGGCCGGCACCCAGCGGTCGTACTTGCCCTGGTTGAAGGCGGCGTGGCCGCCGTTCCAGTCGTGGTTGAGGTCCTGGAGGAACTGCAGGCCGAGATTGTCCGCCTCCGGGTGGAAGGGCAGGACGTCCTTAGTGCCGTCGGACTGGTGGAAGACCGTCTTGCCGCTGGGCAGCACCACCGGCCGGGGGTCACCGAACCCGCGGGTGCCGCGCAGCGTACCGAAGTAGTGGTCGAAGGATCGGTTCTCCTGCATCAGGACGACGATGTGCTCGACGTCGCGCAGCGAGCCGGTGCGGCGGTTCGCCGGGATCTCCGCGGCTCGGGCGATGCTGTTCGACAGCATGGAGGCGGCGGCGGTGCCACCGGCCAGCTGCATGAATCGTCGGCGGTCGATGGCGGTCATGAGAGGCCGGCCTCCAGGGTCGTCCGTGGCAGTGCGGATGCGCTGACAGTCTCCTCAGGTGGTGGAGAACCCGCCGTGACCGTTGGATGGAACCACGGTGAACACTCCGCCAACCGCGATCACTCGCGGGCGAGCGACATGCTCGCACTCACCGGCACCGAAACCAAGAGGGACGCCCCGGTCCCGCACCACCCGGGCCGGAGACCGCCGAACCCGCCGGATTCTCATCACGTACATCACAAACGGTCAGGTCCGGGGCCATATCGCTCCCATCGGGCGGGCCGGGGTGGCACGATGGCCGCATGACCACCGGGCCGGCGTCCCGCACCGCACGAGGCGCGATGTTCGCGGCCGTCTGCGTGCTGATGGCAGCGCTCGGGCACTCCTGGGCCTCCGGCGTCCCCGTTCCGTGGTGGTCGCTCTGCGCGGCCTTCTCCGGTACGGCCTCGGCCGCCTGGTGGCTGGCCGGGCGGGAACGCGGCGTTCTGGTCGTCACCGGATCCACCGTCCTGGCCCAACTCGGCCTGCACACCCTGTTCGGGCTCACCCAGCCACTCGGCCGGGGAACGGCCGGCCTCATGTCCCACGACATGCCGGGCATGCACAGCGGCTCCGCCGCGATGTCCGCGGTCATGCGCATCGGCGACATGGACATGAGCATGAACATGGGCATGGGTATGTCCGGTTCCGCCGGTCACCCGATCGCCGACTCCGACCTCATGGGCATGTCGTCCGGCGGCCACGACTCCACCACGATGTTCCTCGCCCACCTGCTCGCCGCCGTGGTCTGCGGACTGTGGCTGTGGCGCGGTGAGGCGGGCGCCTTCCGTCTCGGACGGGCCCTGTCGGCCCTGGTGGCCGCCCCGTTGCGACGCGTCTGGCGCGTGCTGTGCCGCTTCTTCCGCACCGTTCAGGACGACGGCCGGCCGTGCCCGCGCCGTACCGCCGACGACGCTCCCGCGCACGCGCTGCGCGGCGTTCTGCTGCACCACGTCCTGTCCCGCAGGGGCCCACCAGCAGCCGTCCGGCACTGCTGACACCGCTCGTCCCCGGCGCGCCCGGCCGACCAATGCCGCGCGCCCGGGTGACGGGCGGAGCACCCGCCTGCCCGTACGCCGCCGCGCCCACGGCCGGCGCCGTCGCGCAGGCCGGTCCCTGACCACACGGATCTCTCCCACCGCCCGCCGACCGCGGCCGGGGGACACGGACCGGGCCCGTCCGGACGGACACCGCCGGTCCTGAGATGCCGTTCGCCGACGGCCGCTTCACGCCGTGGTGCGGCCGTGCAGCACGAGAAGGACCTTTTGCGATGACTCATGCCCTGATGACTCATGCCCTGGTGAGGGGCGCCCCGAGGCCGTCGGCTCGCAAGGACGACGAACAGGTCACCGAGTGGGCGCTCGCCGCGCGCGGCGGTGATCCAGCGGCGGTCGAGCGTTTCGTACAGGCGACGTACAGCGACGTCTGGCGGTTCACCGCCCATCTGAGCGGCGATGTGCACGGCGCCGACGACCTGACCCAGGACACGTTCCTGAGGGCGCTGGGCGGCCTGCCGCGGTTCGCCGGCCGTTCGGGCGCGCGGACCTGGCTGCTGTCGATCGCCCGCCGGGCCGTCATCGACCGCTACCGGCACGCCGCCGCCCGGCCCCGGATCTCCGACGCCGTCGACTGGCGCAGCGCCGCCGAGGGAACCCAGCCCGTCGGGGTGCCGGGCTTCGAGGAGGGCGTGGCGATGCTCGAACTGCTCGACACCCTGCAGGCGCCACGCCGGGAGGCGTTCGTCCTCACCCAGTTGCTCGGCCTGTCCTACGCCGAGGCCGCCTCCACGGCCGGCTGCCCGATCGGCACCGTACGGTCCCGCGTCGCCCGCGCCCGCGACGACCTGGTCGTCCTGCTGAAGGCGGCGGAAACGGCGCCGCGCCCGGGAGCCGCACACCGGCAGCACGCCACGGAGCACCCCGACCGTGGGCACGAGACCGCCGAGTACCCCGTCCGTCCACCCCACATCACTCAGCAGCACGTCTGGAGCCACGCATGACCCCCGAGATGGAGAAGGCCTTCGCCGCACTGCGGGAGCAGTACGGGGCGGAAGCCATCGAGCGCGTCGAGCAGATGCTGGAGCCGGGGCGGCAGGACCGGCACCCGCTGCAGAAGGGCGCCAAGTGGATCATGCCCGGGATCTCGCAGCGCCCGTGGCACGACCCGTACGAACACCAGGAGCTGGCCCCCGTGGTGCACGCTCTCGAAGCCGCGCACTCCGCCATACGAAGCGAGCTGGCGGAGGCCTGGTCCGAGCGCCGGGCCGCGTTCTCGGACTACGAGCACTACCTGACGCGCCAGGAGGACTGGCAGGCGCTGTATCTGTACCGCAGGGGAGACCTGGTGCGGGAGTCGGCGGACGTCGTGCCGACGGCGTTCGGGGTGCTCGAGGAGTACGCGGTCGACACCGGGAAGATCTGCCCGCTCCTGGAGAGCCACTTCTCCACGCTGTTGCCCGGCGCGTCGATCGCCCCGCACCACGACCTGTGGAACTTCAGCATCAATCTGCACCTCGCCGTGGACATCCCGGAGGGCTGCGGCATCACGGTCGCCGGTGAGACCAGGAGCTGGGAGGAGGGCAAGTGCCTGCTGTTCGACTACTCCTTCGAGCACGAGGCGTGGAACCGCGGCACCCGGCCGCGCACCGCCCTGCTGATCGACCTCTGGCACCCCGACACCACGGTCCCGGAGCGGGCGGCGCTCGTCGCCCTCATCACCGAGATCCGGAAGCTGATGGGGGAGGGATGACCGGGGGCTGACAGGCCGTCGTCCGTCCGGGGTCAGGCTCCCGGACGGACGACCACGGCCTCGACGCGTATGACCCCGCTGTCCCGGAAGCGCAGGACGAACGGCACCCGCTCGCCCAGCGGCAGTCGCGGCGGGCGCTGGATCATGACGTCGAGCCCGGCCGGATCCATGGTCACGATGCGGTGCGCGGGCACCGCGACCGGGCCCGCGGGCGTCATCCGGCCGGCTCCGTCGCGGACGACCGTGCGGGTGAGCATCGCCGGCCCCAGGACCGGGGAGTCCACCGACAGCAGGATGTCGTCGGTGCCGCCGGAGTTGCGGAGGGTGAAGAAGGCCGCGGTCGCCTCGGTGTTGGTGGGCCGGAAGAGCCGGGCGTCGGTGACGGTGATGCGGGCCGGGGGTTCACCGGCCGCGCCCGTCGTCGTATAGGCGGTGAGCAGCGCCAGCACGGCCACGCAGGTGGCCACCGGGACCAGGGCGGCGCGCACCGCACCTGGCACCTCCAGGACGATGCCGTCCGTGCCGGAAGCGGGCCGGTCGTCGTCGCGGATCGGCGTACTCATCGCGCACCCGCCAGGGACCGTTCGCCGCCCTGCCGCCGGCCCGGCGTACGCCCGGACCGCCCGCCGCCTCCCGGCCCGGAACCCGGGCCGGGTCCGCCGCCGGCCGAAGGAGCGAGCAGCCGCAGGCTGTTGCCGACGACGAGCACCGAGCTGGCCGACATCGCCAGCGCCGCGAACATCGGGTCGAGCCAGCCGGTGGCCGCGAGCGGCACGGTGAGGAGGTTGTACCCGAACGCCCAGCCGAGGTTGGCGCGGATCGTGCGCAGGGTGCGGCGGGTGAGCCGGACCGCTTCCACGACCGCCTCCATGTCCTCGCGGACGAGCGTGATGTCGGCCGCGCCGATCGCCACGTCGGTGCCCGCGCCCATCGCCATCCCGAGGTCGGCGACGGCCAGCGCCGCGGCGTCGTTGACGCCGTCACCGACCATCGCCACCCGCCGCCCGGCAGCCTGCAGTTCGGTGATGATCTCCGCCTTGCCCTGCGGGAGGACACCCGCGTGCACTTGAGTGATGCCGGCCTGCTCGGCGACCGCCTTGGCCGCTGCGGGGCCGTCACCGGTCAGCAGGACGGATTCGATGCCCAGCTCCCGCAGATGGCGCACGGCGCGATAGCTGGAAGGGCGGACGGTGTCGCCGACGGCCAGCACGGCGACCGCCCGGCCGTCCAGCTCCACGACGACGGCGGTGTGCGCGGCGTGCTCCGCCCGGTCGAGCGCCTGCCGCAGGACACCGGGGAGAGCGGATCGGTCGCGGGGGCCGATCACCCGGACCTCCCGTCCCTCGACCCGGCCGGACACACCGACGCCGGGCAGCGCCCGGAAGTCCTCGGCCCCGGGGAGAGCGGTGCCCTCTCCGGCGCGGCGGCGCGCGGCGGCGGCCACCGCCCGCCCGATGGGGTGCTCAGAGCCGTGCTCCGCCGCGCCGGCCAGCCGCAGCACCTCGGCCGCGGCCGGCCCTTCGGGAACGGTCGTGGTCTCGACGAGGGTCATCCGGCCGGTGGTGAGCGTGCCGGTCTTGTCGAACACGACGGTGTCCACCCGGCGCAGCCGCTCCAGTGCCTCGGGCTCGCGGATCAGGATGCCCAGTTGGGCACCGCGACCGGTGGCGGCGAGAAAGGCGGTGGGGGTGGCGAGGCCGAGCGCGCACGGGCAGGCCACGACCAGTACGGCGACGGCCGCGGTCACGGCGGCCTCCGCGCCGGCCCCCGCTCCCAGCCAGAAGCTGAGCACGGTGGCGGCGACCGTCACGATGGCGGGGACGAACACGCCCGCGACGGAGTCCGCGAGCCGCTGGATACGGGCCTTGCCCGCCTGGGCGTCGGTCACCAGACGGGTGATCCGGTCGAGTTGGGTGTCAGCGCCGACGGCGGTCGCCCGCACCACCAGCAGTCCGCCGGAGTTGACCGCCGCGCCCACCACCGTGGTGCCCGGCCCGACCTCCACCGGTGTGCTCTCACCGGTGACCAGGGAGAGATCGAGCGCGGAACTGCCCTCCACCACGACACCGTCGGTGGCGACCTTCTCCCCGGGCCGGACGAGGAACTCCTGGCCCACCCGCAGCTCGGCGATCGGTATCCGTGGACCGCCGGGTCCGTTGCGGTCCCGCAACTCGACGTCCTTGGCGCCGAGTTCCGCCAGCGCGCGGAGCGCCGAGCCGGTGCCGCGCCGCGCGTGTGCCTCCAGATAGCGCCCGGTCAGTACGAACAGCGGAACGCCGACCGCCGCCTCCAGGTACACATGGGCGACTCCGTCGCCCGCCGTCGGCAGCCAGTTGAACGGCATCCGCATGTTCTGTTCGCCGGCCCCGCCGAGGAACAGCGCGTACACGGACCAGAGGAAGGACGCGGCCACCCCCACGGACACCAGTGTGTCCATGGTGGCCGCCGAGTGCCGCAGCCCCCGCAGGGCCAGCCGGTGGAAGGGCCAGGCCCCCCATACGGCGACGGGTGCGGCGAGGGTGAAACACAGCCACTGCCAGTGGTTGAACTGCCAGGCCGGGACCATGGACAGCAGCATGACGGGGAGCGCGAGCGCCGCGGTGCCGAGCAACCGGTCCCGGTCGGCGTCACGGGCCGTGGCGCCATCGGTCCCGGCGCCGTCGGCCGCCCCGGTGGTTCCGGTGCCGGCCGGTGCGGGGGGCCGTGGGAGTTCGGCGGTGTACCCGGCCTGCTCGACGGCTGAAATCAGCTGCTCGGCGGGCATCTCCGGCGGGTGGGTGACCCGGGCTCGGCCGGTGGCCAGATTCACGCTGGCGGTCACGTCAGGGAGCCTGGCGAGCTTCTTCTCCACCCGGCCGACGCAGGCCGCGCACGTCATACCGCCGACGACGAGGTCCGTGGTGACCGGACCGGTGGCCGTCATCGTCCGGCCGCCGGGAGCTCGGGCCCCTGCGACCCCATGCCGCCCATGCCCGGCATCCCGCCGCCGTCGCTGTCCGGTTCCGCCGGCGCGCCCGGCTCGGAACCGGGCCCGGATCCCGGCCCGGAATCCGACGAGGGATCGCCCGGAACACCCGGTGCGTCATTGCCCGTCCGGTGGATTCCGGGGGAGACGGGACCGGCCGCCCGGCCGACCGCGAACGAGCCCGCCATCAACACGGCCAACAACACCAGGAATCCGAGCAGGGCCGGTGGTGGCGCGGCCCTGGATATACGCCAGGAGCTGGCGGAACGCGAGGGAGCGCGGGTTTCTGCCACGGGAGTCAATGCCACTCCCTAATGTTTGCATGCTGTACGGGGCTGGTAGCCCGATCGGCAACTCAGTAAGGTGTGATGAAAAATATCGAAGGGCCCGGGAACTGAACGGCTCCGTCATCCGACTACTGTTAAACACCTGTTGAAGGCCGGTGTGGTGAGAACGAGACGGCGTCACGGGAGTTACGGTCGGAATTCGCCATCTCCTGTGCCGTACAAGGTCTCGGGAATGGCCAAAAATAGCAGGTTTGGTCAGCGGACCGGGTTGACATCGCCTCCCGGAGTGCCCATTATTTTGGCCAGATATCGGCGGCACATCCCCTTGCTCCGAAACGGCGGATCCTCCGGATCATAAGGAAGCCGCATTCGCAACAGGACGTCAGGACAGTCCAAAACGAATGCACGGCGTTTGCCGCGTTCCTGGACCTCGGTCAGGATCCAGGACGGGCCGCCGCTTCCGGCGTATGACGGGCATACGACCAGGGGCGGATTCCAAGGGGGAACGTCCGAGCATGTCTGCACTGAAGGCACCACCCGCTCCATCGCGCCAACGTCTCGGACTGTCCTTGTTCGTCCTGGCCACCGCCCAGCTCGTCATCGCTCTCGACTTCAACGTCGTCTACGTCGCGCTCCCGAGCATCGGCAGCGGTCTCGGCTTCTCGGCCCAGGACCTCCAGTGGGTGGTCAGCGCCTACGTCGTCGCCACCGCCGGATTCCTGCTGCTGGGCGGCCGCACCACGGACCTGGTCGGCCGCCGCCGGGTCTTCGTCGTCGCCGCGCTGCTGTACGCCGGCTCCTCGCTCGTCGGCGGACTGGCCGGATCCGCCACCGTCCTGGTGGCCGTCCGCGCCGTCCAGGGCATCGGCGGGGCCCTGCTGTTTCCCGCCACTCTCTCTTTGATCAATACGCTGTTCAGCGAGGGACCGGCCCGCAACCGGGCGCTCGCCGTCTGGGGCGCCGCGGGCGCGGGCGGACTCTGCTTCGGCTCCCTGCTCGGCGGAGTGCTCGTCGACGCGTTCGGCTGGCCGTCGGTCTTCTACGTCAACGTGCCGCTGGCCGGGGCGATCGCCGTGGCGGGCTGGATGCTGTTCCCCGCTGACGAAGTGCGGGGTCAGCGGCGGGAGTTCGACGTGGCCGGCGCGCTCGCGGCGACCGGCGGCATCACCCTGCTGGTCTTCGTTCTGGTGCACGCGCCCGAGGCCGGCTGGACCAGCCTCTCCGTCCTCGGCTGCTCGGTGGCCTCCGTCGCCCTGCTCGCGGCCTTCGCGGTCATCGAGACCCGCACCCGCGATCCGCTCACCCCGGCCCGGCTGTTCGCCCACCCGAGCCTGGTCGCCGCCATGGTGCTGACCGCGGTGTTCAGCGCCACCTTCAGCTCACTGCCGTACTTCCTGACGCTGTACTTCCAGACGGTCCGCGGCTACAGCGCCCTCGAGACCGGACTCGCCTTCCTCGTACCGGCGCTCGTGGTCGCGGCCGGCACCAAGGCGGGTGAGCTGGCCGTCGGCGCGATCGGGATGACGAAGACCCTGCTGGGAGCACTGCTGCTGGGCGCCGCCGGTGCCGCGCTGCTCGCTCTGGGTCTGACCGCCGACGGCTCGTACGTGCGGGTGCTGCCGGGGATCGTGCTGCTGAGCGCCGGGCAGGGCGCCGGCTGGACCGCCATGTGGATCGCGGCGGCCACCGGGGTCGCGCCCGGGGACCAGGGCGTCGCGTCCGGTCTCGCGTCCACGACCCTCCAGGTCGGTGGTGCGGTCGGCCTCGCGGTGCTGGTGGCCGTCGCCGACACCGGCCGGCACGGCGGGCTCACCGGCGACGCGCTGCGGCTCGCCCTGCTGGGCGACATCCGTACGGCCGTGTACGTGATCGCGGCCGGCATCTGTCTGGGCACCGTGGTGCTGCTGGCCTTCCGCAGAGTGCCGGGCCCCTTACCTCCGGCCCCTCCCGCCCCTCCGGCTCCCTGACCCCGGTCACGCGTGGCGTTGCCGAGTGCCGCCCGCCGCCCTGCCGCCTCCGATTTCCTCCCGGCCCCCGTGGCCGCGCAAGTGCACGCATACCGAGGAGAACCGTCGTGCTCAGCCCGAACGCTCCGACCCTGCCGAACACCGTCACCGATCCCACCGATCCGACCCACCCGGCCCACCGGCGCGACGGGTCCCGGCCCGTCGCCGTCGTCTGCGGACTCGCCGGGTGGCTGCCGCCCCGGGTCGTCACCAACGAGGAACTGTCGCAGCGGCTGGACACCACCGATGCCTGGATCAGAACCCGTACCGGCATCGGCCGGCGGCACTTCGCGGACCCCGGGCAGGCCACCTCCGACCTGGCGGTCGAGGCGGGCCGCCGTGCGCTGGAGTCGGCCGGCATCGAGTCGGTGGACGCGGTGATCGTCGCCACCACCACACCGGACCGCTCCTGCCCGGCCACCGCGCCCGTCGTCGCCGACCGGCTCGGTCTGAACGGTGTCGCCGCGTTCGACGTCGGCGCGGTGTGCACCGGTTTCGTCTACGGGCTGGCGTCCGCGGCCGGGCTCATCGCGGCCGGCGTCGCGCGCCGGGTGCTGCTGATCGGCGCGGACACGTACTCCGCCATCGTGGACCCCGACGACCGGGCGAACGCGATCATCTTCGGCGACGGTGCGGGGGCGGTGGTGCTGCGGGCCGGGCACGCCGACGAGCTCGGCGCCGTGACCCACTTCGACCTCGGCAGTGACGGCGCCGGCGAGGAACTCATCATCGTCGCGGCCGGCGGCTCCCGGCAGCGCGCAGGCGACGCCACTCGCGCGGACCAGCACTTCGCGATGCGCGGACGGGAGGTCTACCGGCACGCCGTGACCCGTATGGCCGGTTCGGCGCGCGCGGTGCTGGAGCGCGCCGACTGGAAGGTCGAGGACGTCGACCACTTCGTGCCCCACCAGGCCAATCTGCGGATCCTGCACTCGGTGGCGGATGAGCTCGGCCTCGCCAGGACCGCCTGTGTGTCCAACATCGAGTCCGTCGGCAACACCGGCGCCGCCTCGATACCGCTCGCCCTCGCCGACGCCGCCGCCCAGCAGGCCGTCCAGCCGGGCCAGCGCATCCTGCTCACCGCGTTCGGAGGCGGCCTCACCTGGGGCTCCTGCGTGCTGCGGTGGCCCGACCTCACCGCTTCCGGTACCCGAAGGACAACGGAGGAGACAGCCCACATGAGCACCACCTACGAGCAGTTGGTCGCGATCATCGCGAAGCTGCACGACGCGGACCCGGAACGGGTCCGCCCCGAGGCGTCGTTCGCCGAACTCGACGTCGACTCGCTGACGATGGTCGAGATCAGCATGCGCCTGGAGCGTGACCTCGGCATCGAGGTGGCGGACAACGAACTCCGCGGCGACCTCACCCTCGACGAGGCCGTACGGCTGATCGACGCCAAGCTCGACGGCCCGGTCAGCACCTCGACCACCCACCACCCGAAGGGCTGACCCCATGAAGATCACTCCGCAGGCCGGCAAGACGCTCGGTGCGAGCATCGAGGGCTTCGACCACGCCGCCGCCTCCGACGAGGACATCGCGACGCTCAAGCAGACCGTCTACGCCCGCAAGATCGCGGTGCTGAAGGGCCAGGACCTGTCGCCCAAACAGTTCCTCGAACTCGGCAAGCGGCTGGGCCGTCCCGAGACGTACTACGAGCCCATGTACCAGCACCCCGAGGTCGAGGAGATATTCGTCTCCTCGAACGTCCCCAAGGACGGAAAGCAGATCGGGGTACCGAAGACCGGAAAGTTCTGGCACGCCGACTACATGTTCATGCCGGACCCGTTCGGACTCACCCTCATCTACCCGCAGGTGATTCCGCAGAAGAGCCGCGGAACCTATTTCATCGACATGGGCCGGGCGTACGAGGCGCTGCCCGAGGATCTGAAGCAGGACATCGAGGGCACCTACGCACGGCATTCCGTACGGAAGTACTTCAAGATCCGGCCGCACGACGTGTACCGGCCCATCTCCGAAATCCTGGAGGAGGTCGAGACCAAGACCCCGCCGGTGGTGAAGCCCACCACCTTCACCCACCCGTTCACCGGCGAGACGGTGTTGTACCTCAGCGAGGGATTCACCGTCGGTCTCGAGGACGCGAACGGCGTGCCGCTCGACGAGACACTGCTGCGCCGGCTGTTCGAGTCCACCGGGCAGCTCGACGACGAGTTCACCCACCCCGGCATCCACCTGCAGAGTTTCGAGCAGGGCGACCTGCTGGTCTGGGACAACCGCAGCCTGATACACCGTGCCCTGCACACCGCCACTCCGGAGCCGACCGTCTCCTTCCGCGTCACGGTGCACGACGAGCGCAAGCTCTACGACACCGAGTCCCCGGCGGCGTAGCGCCATGACCGTCTACGCCACCGACACCGAACTCCTGTCGCAGGTACTGCGGCCTTACAAGGCGAATTGCCTATATCTCCGGTCCGCCGAGGTCACCGCGGACAACGGCCGGGTGTCGGCCGTATGTGAATTCTCCATCGACGAGTCCTGCTACATCGACGACACCGGGCACCTCAACGCGGTCGAGGTGAACATCAGTTACAACCAGATGATGTATTACGTGGTCGCTAAGTCGGTCAAGGAGGGACTGCTGGCGGAATTCAGCTCCTGGACGCTGGAGGACTACTGGCGGCACCAGCTGCCCGACATCCTCATCGCCCGGTTCGGCGGGAGTTTCCGCCGTCCCATCAACGCCCGTGCCTTCTCGGGGGAGTTCGAGTTCCTCGCGGTGGACCGGCGCTCACCCGGCGGCGGCGCTCCGCTGATCATCGCGGACACCTCCTACCGGTACTGGGACGCGGCGGGCGGCCGCTGCGACGGCGAGGTGAAGCTCGCCTTCGTCAACGCCTTCGACGAAGCCGCCGTCGGCGCGTCCTGAAGGCCCCCTGAAACCGCCGCGCGCCGCCGTCCTGTCCAGCGGCGGCGCGCGGCCCCAGAAAGGACAGTGGCTGTGAGCACCGTGGGTCGTCCGCAGGACGACGAACGCCCGTACTACCCGTTCCTGCGGACGCTGTGGGACACCGCGGCCTTCCACGCCGCCCAGCGGCCGGAGACCCCGGCCGTACGCTGCGAGGACCGTACGCTCACCTACGGCGAGCTGCACCGGGAGAGCAACCGCGTCGCCCACGCGATCCGGTCCGCGGGACTCGCGCCGGGAGCGCGGGTCGCGTACCTCGGCCGGGAGTCCGAGCACTACTACGTGATCCTCTTCGCGTGCGCCAAGAGCGAGACGGTACTGGTGCCGGTCAACTGGCGGCTCACCGCTCCCGAGGTGAGTCACATCCTTCAGGATTCGGCGAGTGAACTGCTCTTTCTGGAGAGTGAGTTCACCCCGGTCGTCGACCGGATGCCGACCGATCCGCCGGGAACGGTGGTCCTGCTCGGCGGTACTCCCGACGGTGACCGGCCGGAGTACCGGTTCTGGAAGGACGCGCGGCCGGACACCGATCTGCACCCCGGATCGGGCCCTGACGACGCCATCGCCCAGCTCTACACCAGCGGAACCACCGGACTGCCCAAGGGAGTCGTCCTCGCGCACCGCAGCTTCTTCGCCGTCCGGGACGCGCTGGCCGGCGAGGGTCTGGACTGGATCGACTGGCGGACCGGCGACATCGCCCTGGTCGGCATACCGGGTTTCCACGTCGGCGGCCTGTGGTGGGCCACCCAGAACTTCAACGCCGGGGTCACGGTGGTGGCGATGCGCGCCTTCTCCGCACCCGACGCCGTCGCCCTCATCCGCGACCTCGGCATCACCACCGCCTGCGTGGTGCCCGCGATGCTGCGCATGATCCTCGCGGAACCCGGAGTGGCACCGGGGGACTTCGGCACCCTCCGGAAGATCGTCTACGGCGGTTCGCCGATCTCCGAGGCGCTGCTGGAGGAGAGTCTGGCGATGTTCGGCAGCGACTTCGCCCAGATCTACGGTCTGACCGAGACCGGCAACACGGCCGTGTGTCTGCCGCCCGCTGCCCATGTGCCCGGCGGGGCACGGATGAAGGCAGCCGGACGGCCGTACCCGGGTGTCGGCTGCAAGGTGATCGACGACAAGGGCGAACCGCTGCCGCCCGGCGCCGTCGGCGAGGTGTGCCTGGCCACTCCGGCCCGGATGCTGGAGTACTGGGGCCTGCCCGACAAGACCCGCGAGACGCTCGTCGACGGCTGGGTGCACACCGGGGACGCCGGGTACCTGGACGACGAGGGCTATGTCTTCATCAGCGACCGCATCAAGGACGCCGTCATCGTGGCCGGCGAGAACGTCTACCCGGCCGAGATCGAGTCGGCGCTGGAAGCACACCCGGGTGTCGCGGAAGCGGTGATCGTCGGAGCGCCGGACGAGCGCTGGGGCGAGAGCGTCCGGGCCTTCGTCGTCGCCGTCCCGGGCCAGGAGCCGCCGAAGCCCCGGGATCTGCACCGCTTCCTGGTGGAACGGCTGGCCGCGTTCAAGCTGCCCGCCACCTATGAGTTCATCGACCACGTGCCCCGCAATCCGAGCGGCAAGATCCTGCGCCGGGAGCTGCGTGACCGCTTCTGGGACGACGCCGGGCGCAAGGTCAACTGACCCCGGCGCCCGCGACACCCCGCGTGACTTCGAGAGAGACCACATGACTGTGCCTGAGCCCCTGACGCCCTCAACACCCCTGACTCTCGCGGACTTCCGTGCCGATCTGGCCGAGTTCCTCCACCAGCAGCCCGACGAGGTCGACCTGGAGGAGAACCCGCTCTACGCCGGCCTGGACTCGCTGCGCATCGTCACCCTCGCCGAGCGCTGGCGCGCGGCCGGGTCCGAGGTCAGCTTCGTCGAACTGGCGGAGCGCACCTCGTTCGCCCAGTGGTGGCAGCTGCTGTCGGACCGGCAGTCCGGAGGCGCACGTGCCGACGCCTGACCACCGCACCGCGCCCGGTGGCCGCCGGGCCCTGCTCACCGCGCAAGAGGGCATTTGGACGGGCCATCAGCTCGACGTGGAGAGCCCCGCGTACAACACCGCCGAATACGTACAGATCCACGGGCCGGTGGACGTGGCGGCGTTCGACAAGGCCCTGCACCATGTCGTCGGCGAGGTCGAGGCGCTCAACGTTCGGTTCGTCGAGGTGGACGGCCGGCCGTGGGAGATCGCGGTGCCGGCCGTGGACTGGCGCCTGCACACCGCGGACCTGACCGCCGAGCCGGACCCGCGGGCCGCCGCCAACGCCTGGATGAACCGCGACCTGGCCCGCCCGGGGGATCTCGCCCACGACCCCGTCTTCGGGCACGCGCTGCTGCAGACCGGACCGGCGGAGTTCCTCTGGTACCACCGCGTGCACCACATCGCGCTCGACGGGTTCGGCCTGTCGCTCGTCGCCCGCCGGGTCGCGGACGTCTACACGGCACTGGCCCAGGGCACACCGCTGGGGGAGAGCGGCTTCGGCACCCTGGAGTCGGTCTTCGAGGAGGACCGGACCTATCTGGCGTCGAAGCGGCGCGCGACCGACGGGGCCTACTGGACCCGGCGGTTCGCGGACCGCCCGCCGGTACCCAGCCTCGCCGACCGTTCCGCACTGCCCGCCCGAACCTTCCGGCGCCGGGTGACCGACCTCGGCGCGACGGAGACCGAAACGCTGCGCGCGGTCGCCCGTGAGCTCTCCGTCACCTGGTCCGACGTGATACTCGCGGTCACCGCCGGATACCTCGGCCAGGTGTCGGGCGAGCCCGAAGTGGTGCTGAGCCTGCCCGCGATGGGCCGGCTCGGCTCGGTGTCGCTACGGGTGCCGTGCATGGTCCGCAACGTCCTGCCGCTGCGGATCGCGGTCGGCGACGGCGACACGCTGCGCGACCTGGCCGGCCGCGTCTCGGCGGAGCTGCGCGCCGGGCTGCCGCACCAGCGCTACCGGTACGAGCACCTGCGCCGGGAACTCAAGCTGGTCGGCGGCAAGCGCCGTCTGTCGGGCCCCGGCGTCAACATCATGCCGTTCGAGTACGACCTGCGCTTCGCCGGGCACCGCAGCACCGTCCACAACGTGTCGGCGGGGCCGGTCGACGACCTGTCCGTCAACGTCTACGACCGGGCCGAGGGCGCGGGCCTGCGGTTCGCCTTCGACGCGCACCCGGAGCTGTACAGCGAGCCCGAACTCGCCCGGCACCAGTACGCGGTGCTGGCTCTGCTGAACGAGGCGACGGCCGCACCGGACCGCCCGTTGGGCGAACCGGGCACCCGCCGGACCACCCGGCCCGCCAGGACCGCGGTGACCCTCGACGGGGGGCCGCTGCCCCACCCCGCGCGTCCCGTCCTCGACCTGATCGCCGAGCACGCCGCCACCCGCGGGGACGCGACCGCCGTCGAGTTCGACGGCGCCACCCTCAGCTACGCCGGACTGCTGGCCGCCGCGCACGGTGTGGCCGGCCGGCTGGCCGGTTCGGGCACCGCTCCCGGAGACCTGGTGATCGTCGCGCTGCCCCGCGGCATCGAGGCGATCACCGCCATCCTCGGAGTCCTCCTCGCGGGCGCCGCCTACTGCCCGGTGGACCCCGGCGCTCCGGCCGCGCGGATCGAGACGCTGTGCGCCGAGTCCGGGGCGCGGGCCGTCATCACGACGGCGCGGTACGCCGACCGGTTCACGGGCGGCGGCCTGCCGCAGCTGCTGCTGGACGGAGTGGACACCGGGGGTTCCACCGCTGCCGCGCCGGACCCCGACCCGCACCGGCTCGCCTACGTCATCCACACCTCCGGCTCCACCGGCCGGCCCAAGGGCGTGGAGATCAGCCATGCCGCGCTGGCCCACTTCGTGGCGGGGGCGACCGGCCGGTACGGGATCGGCGCGGACGACCGCGTCCTGCAGTTCGCGCCGCTGCACTTCGACGCCAGCGTGGAGGAGATCTTCCTGACGCTCTGCGCCGGCGCCGCGCTCGTGGTGCGCACCGACGCGATGACCGAGTCCGTTCCGGTGCTGACCCGGTCGTGCGATCGGCTGGGGATCACCGTTCTCGACCTGCCGACGGCGTACTGGCACGAGCTGGCGTACGCGGTCTCGACCGGGGCCGCGGACCTGCCGCCCGGGTTGCGCACCGTCATCATCGGCGGCGAGGCGGCGCTGCCGGAGCGGGTGGACCGCTGGCGCGACGCCGTCGGGTCCTCGGTGCGGCTGTTCAACACCTACGGGCCGACGGAGACGACCGTCGTGGCCACCGTGGCGGAGCTGCACGCGCCGGAACTGGCGCGCGGGGACGTCCCGATCGGCCGTCCGCTGCCCGGCACGAGGGCGGTCGTCGTCACGTCGGCGGCGAACGGCGGAAGCACGGATTCCACCACCGGCGAGCTGTATCTCGTCGGCGACGCGCTCGCCCGCGGCTACCGGGGCGGCGCGGGCGCCGACGACTCCCGGTTCCAGCCGCTGCCGGAGCTGCCCGACCGACCGCGTGCGTACCGGACCGGCGACCTCGTACGGCTCGGAGCGGACGGCCAGCTCCGGTTCGTGGGGCGGGCCGACGGCGAGTTCAAGATCAGTGGCCACCGGGTGCAGCCCGCCGAGGTCGAGACCGTCCTGCTCACGCATCAGGGGATACGGGAGGCAGCGGTCGTCGGGCAGGTGCTGCCGGACGGTACGCGCCGGTTGGTCGCGCATGTCGTCGCCGACCCGCCGGTACCGGCCGCCGCCGAGGTCCGTGAGCATCTGCGGGCGACCCTGCCCGCCGCGATGATCCCGTCCGCCGTCGTCTTCACCGACCGGCTGCCCCGCACCGGCGCGGGCAAGATCGACCGCAACGCGCTCGCGGCACCGGCCGTCGCGGAGCCCGCCCCGCCGGCCGCCGACGTGGTCGCCGACGCGACCGCCAACCGTACGGAACAGGTCATCATCGCCGCCTGGGCGCGGATCCTGGGCACCGCGGACATCGCCCCGCAGGACGACTTCTTCGACCTCGGCGCCCAGTCCCTGCAGGCGATCCAGGTCGCCAACCGGCTCGGTGTGGAGCTCGAGACCGATGTACGCGTCGCCTGGCTCTTCACATACCCCACGGCCGCCGAACTCGCCCGTCATCTGGACGACCAGCGCGGTCCGGGCGAAACCGGCGCCGAGCAGGACGGGGCGGTGCCGGACGCCGTACTCGCCGACTCCGTCCTCGACGCCGACATCACCGTCCATCCCGTCGACGGGCCCACCCCAGGGCCCGCCGCCGTGGCCGTAGCGCCGCCGCGCCGGGTGCTGCTCACCGGGGCGACCGGCTTCGTGGGGGCCCAGCTGCTCACCGAACTGCTGACGGCCACCGACGCGGACGTCGTCTGCCTGGTGCGGGCCGAGGACCGGGTGGCGGCCGAGGACCGGATCCGCCGGGCCCTCGCGGAGCAGGCACTCACCCTGCCGCCCGGATCCGAGCGCCGCGTCAGCGCCGAGCCGGGCGATCTCGCCCGCCCACTCCTCGGCCTCACCGAGGCACGGTTCGCGGAACTGGCGGCGGGCTGTGACGCGATCTACCACAACGCCGCGACCGTCAGCATCATGCGCGAGTACGCCAGCCTGCGCGGGCCCAACGTGGAGTCCACCCGGCAGCTGTTGCGGATGGCGGCGGCCCGTTCGACACCGTTCCATCTCGTCTCCACGCTGTCCGTCGCGCCGCCCGCCGGAGCGAGCCCCGAGGTCGCGGAGACGTTCCTGCCCCCGCACCCGGGCCTCGTCCACGGCTACCAGCAGTCCAAGTGGGCCTCGGAGCGGCTGGTCGAACAGGCCGCGGAACGCGGGCTGCCCGTCACCGTGCACCGGCTCGGCCGGGTCGTCGGCGCGGCCGGCACCGGCTACGTCAACGAGCGCGACTTCCTGTGGAGCGTGCTGCGCGCCGGAATCCCGGCCGGCATCGTGCCCGACCTGTTCGAGGCCGAGGTCTGGACGCCGGTCGACTACGTGGCCCAGGCCGTCGTACGGCTGTCCTCCGCCGTGACGCCGACCGCTCCGGCCGGGCGGCCGGTGTACAACTACGCGCCGGTGCCGACCGTCCGGCTGGCCGACGTCTACTCCTGGACACGGGAGTTCGGCTATCCGGTGGAGCGCATGCCCCTCGCGAGGTGGCGGGCGGAACTGCCCCGCGCCGCCGATGTCGCCGCCACCACCCTGGCGTTCTTCGACTCCTGGAACGGTGACGACGACACGGTGGCCGAGAGCGCGGAACCCGAGCTGGGGCTCGGCCGGGTCGTCGCCGACAACCTGCTGCGCGAGCTCGACGGCAGCGGGATCTCCTGCCCGCCCATCGACCGGGCGCTGGTCTTCACATACCTGGAGCGCTGCGTCGCGACAGGGGCGCTGCCGCCGCCCGTTCACTGGCGGAACCGCATCCCCCGACAGACCCGCCGCTGATCCGGAAGATCTGATTCACGGCATCCGGGAACCCGGGCGGACTCCGCTCCGACTACTGAAGCGGAGTCCGCACCACCCTGAGGAGCCCGCATGTCATGGAAACGGCAAACCGCCGCATTCGCGGTCGGAGCACTCTGTCTGGCCACCGCCGCCTGTGGCACCTCGGCAGGGACGGCGGCGACCGCGGGGAAAGCGGAACCACCGGGGCCCGGCTATCCCGTCACCGTCACCGACTGCGGGCAGACCACCACGTACACCAAGGCGCCGAGCCGCGTCGTCGTCATGAACGGCGCGTCCGTCGCCGAGGTGTCCTCGATGCTCGCGCTCGGGCTCGGTGACCGCATCGTCGCCAACGCCCAGTCCTACGGCATGTCGGAGGTGCCAGGGCGTGTCCAGGCCATCGCGAAGCTGCCCACCGGGGGAGTGAAGCTCAACGACATCCAGGACATCCCGCGCGAGGCGATGCTCAACCTCCGCCCGGACTTCGTGCTGTCCACCACCGGGTTCGGCTTCGACCCCAAGAACGGCTACGCCACCCGCAAGGACCTCGCGTCGATCGGCGCGCACACCTACCTGCCGGTCAAGGGCTGCGACGACGCCAGCTCCGTCAAGGGCCCGCCGTCCATCGACGACAGCTACTCGATGCTGCGCGACCTCGGCAGGATCTTCGGCGTCAGCGCCCGCGCCGAGAAGCTGATCGCGGACTCCCGCGCGCGCATCGCCGCCATCAGCGCCAAGGTCACCACCAAGCTCAAGGCGTCGGCCGGCACCGCGCAGCCGTCGAAGGTGATGGTGATCTTCTCCAACATGTCGATGGGCGCGAACGAGTTCAGCTCGATCGCGGGGGTCGGCATCTGGAACGACATCCTCGCCAAGGCCGCGGGAACCAACGCGTTCGCCTCCGTCACCAGCAACTCCTTCGCCGACCTGAGCAAGGAGAAGGTCGCCGCCGCGCAGGTGGACGCGCTCGTCGTCGTCAGCTACCACGACCCGGATCCCGACGCCTACGCGCGCAAGCTGTTCGCGCAGTTCCCGCAGTGGAACGCCGCCCGGGACAAGAGATACACCGTCCTGTCGGACTCCATCTATCTCGGGCCCAGCAACGACCTCGCCGTCGAGCGCATCGCCCGGATGCTGCACCCCGACGCCCTCTGACGCGCCGCAGATGACCCCACGCGCACTCAGCCCCCGCTCCCCGCTGTCCGTCCTGGTGCTCCTGCCCGTCCTCCTCGCGCTGCTCGTCCTGGTGATGATGGTGGCCGTCGGCATCGGGGCCGTGAACGTGCCCCTCGGGGACATCTGGCACATCGTCCTCGCCCACCTGGGCGGCGGCACCTACGCCGGCGATCCCGTTCAGGACCAGATCGTCTGGAACTTCCGCATCCCCCGGGTAGTGCTCGCCGCGCTCGCGGGCGGCGGCCTCGCCGTCGCCGGAGTCGTGCTGCAGGCGGTCGTCGCCAACCCGCTGGCCGACCCCTATGTCCTGGGGGTCTCCTCCGGGGCGTCACTGGGCGCCGTACTGGTCATGACACTGACCACCGGCGCCCTCGGCGGCCTCGGCGTCTCCTCGGCGGCGTTCGCCGGGGCCGTCGCGGCCGTCGCGCTCGTCTTCCTCCTCGGACAGCGCGGCGGCCGGCTGGCGCCCACCCGGCTGGTCCTGTCCGGTGTCGCCATCGGCTATCTGTTCCTCGCGGCCACCAGCTATCTGCAGTTGCGGGCCACCCCCAACGAGCTGCGCTCGGTGATGTTCTGGATGCTCGGCAGCGTCGCCGGGGCGCAGTGGAGCCAACTGCCGCTGGTGAGCGGCGCGGTGCTCGGGACGACCGTGGTCCTCGCGCTGTACGGGCGGCAGCTGAACGCGCTGCTGGCCGGGGACGAGTCAGCGACCGCGCTCGGGGTGGAGGTGCACCGGCTGCGGGCCGCGCTGCTGGTGCTGTCCTCGCTGCTGACCGGCACCATCATCGCGGTCGCGGGCGGCATCGGCTTCGTCGGCCTGATGATCCCTCACCTGGTGCGGCTCGCCGTCGGCGCCGACCACCGCAGACTGCTCCCGCTCGCCGCGGTGACCGGTGCGATCTACCTCGTCGTCGTCGATCTCCTGTCCCGCACCCTGGACCGGCCCAACGAACTGCCGCTCGGCATCCTCACCGCCCTCTTCGGCGCACCGTTCTTCCTGTGGCTGCTGCGCCGGAACAAGAGCTTGGATTCCGTATGAGACTCAGCGTCGACCAGCTCGACATCACCCTGGACCGCCGGCCCATCCTGCGGGACGTGTGCCTGGAGGTGGGGCCTGGCGAGATCGTCGGACTCGTCGGGCCCAACGGCAGCGGCAAGTCCACGCTGCTGCGCGCCGTCTACCGCTCACTGCGGCCGGAGGGCGGGGCGGTACGGGTCGACGGGGACGACATCTGGACGCTCCCCGCCCGCGCCGCCGCCCGCCGCACCGCCGCGGTCCTCCAGGACGTCGGCCACGCGACGGGGCTGTGCGTCCGGGAGATCGTGGCGCTCGGCCGCACACCGCACCACGGACTGCTCGGCCGGGACGGCCCCGAGGACCACGAGGCGGTCGACCGTGCGCTGGACCAGTGCGGCGCGCGCCCGCTGGCCGACCGTGACTTCGCCTCGCTCTCCGGCGGCGAACGGCAACGGGTGCTGCTGGCCCGCGCGCTGGCCCAGCGTCCGCACCTGCTCGTCCTCGACGAACTGACCAACCACCTCGACATCCGCGCCCGCTTCGAACTGCTCTCCCTGATCCGCGCCATCGGCACCACCACGCTGGCCGTCCTGCACGACCTGGACCTCGCCGTCCGGCTCTGCGACCACCTCGTCGTCCTCCAGCAGGGCGCCGTGGTCGCGGCCGGCCCCGTACTGGACGTGCTCACCCCGGCGGTGCTGCGCGACGTCTTCGGCGTCGCCGCGAGCGCGGACCGGCACGCCGACGGCATCGTGCGGATCGTCTACGCCGCCGACCCGCTCGCGCTGCAACTCGTCGAACGGGCCGCTGCCGGATGATCCGCTCTTCCCCGGCCCTCTCCGAGGGAGCGGGCGTTGTTGCGGCGGGGAAACCTTCCGGAAACCCCGCGGGCGGCGGGCGTTCCTAGGCTCGGTGCAGATGCGGTACGCCTGGTCGGCGCGTACCTGAGCGCACGGTGAACAGGGAGGCGGGCCCATGAGCGGAACCCCCAGGCCGAGTCCCCGTGAGGGCAGACTCCGCCCGGTGTCCCTCCCGGACGTCGAACTGCGCCATCACGTCGTGCACGGCTACCGCAGGGCCTACCGGATCGCCGGGGAGGGCCCGGCCATCCTGCTCATCCACGGCATCGGCGACTCCTCCGCCACCTGGGCGGACCTCATCCCCGGCCTGGCCCGCCACAACACGGTCATCGCCCCGGACCTGCTCGGCCACGGCGCCTCGGACAAGCCCCGCGCCGACTACTCGGTGGCCGCCTACGCGAACGGCATGCGGGATCTGCTCGGTGTCCTCGGCATCGAGCGGGCCACCCTGATCGGCCACTCCCTCGGCGGCGGGGTGGCGATGCAGTTCGCGTACCAGTTCCCCGAGCGCACGGAGCGGCTGGTGCTGGTCAGCACCGGTGGGGTGGGCAGGGAGGTCAACCCCGTGCTGCGCGCGGTCTCGCTGCCGGGAGCGGACCTGATGCTCTCGCTGCTCAAGCTGCCCACCATGGGCCTGCAGACCCGCGCCTTCGTCCAGTTGATGAAGTTCCTGGACACCGATCTGGGCCAGGACGCGCCCGATCTGCTCAACCTGGTCGACGCCCTGCCCGACGCGACGTCCCGCAGCGCCTTCATCAGGACCCTGCGGGCGGTGGTCGACTGGCGGGGCCAGGTGGTCACCATGCTGGACCGCTGTTATCTGGTGCGGGGCATGCCCACCATGCTGCTGTGGGGATCGCGGGACAGCGTGCTGCCGGTAAGGCACGCCCATGACGCGCACAGCGCGATGCCCGGCAGCCGGCTGGAGGTCTTCGAAGGGGCGGGCCACTTCCCGTTCCACACCGATCCCATCCGCTTCCTGGCGCTCGTCGAGAACTTCATCGCGACGACCGAGCCGGGCAGTCTGAGCAGCGAGCAGTGGCGCGACCTGCTGCGAGCCGGCCGCCGCGGGGAAGCGACGGCCGGTGCGGCGGGGAACGCGGCCGACCGCCTCACCGGGCGGGAGATCAGGGAAGCGAGCGAACGCAGCGCGACCTGAATTGGTTGCCCGGTCCCGACCTTTCCGGCCACCGCCCGCCGCCGGTACCGTTATTTCGCGTCATTCGCGTCATTCGCGCAGTTCCGCGTCGATGGCGGACGCCATGAGCTCGCGCGCGTGCGCCAGCGGGAGCGAGCCGCTCAGCCAGCGGACGCTGAGGCCCTCCAGGAGCGCGGTCAGCCGCTCGGCGGACGCGGCGTAGCCGGTGGCGGTGCCGGAGGGGCGGGCGCGGCCGAGCAGCTCGGCGATCTCCTGCACCCACTCCAGCGTGGCCTTGGCGAGGTCCTCGCGCAGCTCGGGGTCGAAGACGGCGCTGGCCCGCAACTCACCCCAGGCGGTGCTGTTCTCCCGTACGGCGGGGGTGTCCTGGAACTCCAGCAGCAGGGTCTGCCGCAACTCCTCACGCGGATCGAGGGGTTGGGCGTCCGCCGCCCGGTCGGTGGTGTAGCGCTCGGCGCGCTCGCTGATGAACTCCAGCGTCCGGCGGAGGACTCCGGCGCGGTCGGTGAAGTGGTAGTAGATCAGCGAGGTCGACACCCCCGCCTCGGTCGCGAGTTCTTCCACGCGCAGGCCACGCACGCCACGTCGCGCGATGACGCGTGTGGCGGCTTCCAGGATTGCTGTTCGACGGTCAGCCACAGGCCAGACCCTACCGGTCCCTGCCCGTGACCCGGCTCCCTTTCCTGACCGGAACTTCAGCGACATCGCGCCGCCTCGTACGGACCGGCCATGCCGCGAGCACCGCCAATTCTCGCGTTGCAGCGAGGTCCGGACGTCGCTCGTGGACCCTGCGTCGAACGGACTGGAGGGTGCGACCCGGGGACCATGACTGAAGTTTCCATCAGGATGGGGACACGCCAGAGGCCCCGTCGCTCCCCGGGAATGATCAGGGGTCGGGCGGGCAGCAGTCAGGGGGAGAGTGCGGGTTGGGCAGGAGGGCCCGCGGCCCCACCATGGAACTGCGCGGCCCGTACCGACATCCCGGCGGTCTTCCCCCGTCCGTCGTGGACACCGGCCGGGCCGCGCGCAGACCCGCACCGCCCGACTGGTTCCCGGGCGTGCCCCCGCCGGGCAGCGTTTGTGAGGGCGCTGCCCCGGCTCCGTCGGCCCCGCGCCCATCCCCCTCGGGTGTGGGGCCGACGCATGTCCCGAGCGGGCCCGGCAGGAGGCCCGTCCCCTGGGTTCACGCCGCTACCGGTGCCTGCTGCGGTCGGCGTCGGGCAGGTTGCACCACAGGTCGATCGTCGCGGACAGCTCCCGGGCCTGGGTGTCCGTATGGCGCTCGGCCTGCTCCGACGCCTCGGCGGCGGCATCGAGCGAGCCGAAGCCCCGCACGAGGTCGATCAGGTCCTCGACCAGGCCCGGATCCTCGTCCTCGGCACGGGCGTGCGCGTGCAGGGCTTGCAGGATGGCGAGTTCGTCGTCTTCGGCGTCCATGTGCACAGTCTGCCGTGTGGGTCTGACACTCCGTAGGTTCCGCGGGCGCGCCGGACACCGTGCCGACCGGTCCCCGGCTCCGAGCGGCCGGCGGACCAACGGTTCTTCGAGCGGACTACCGCCTGGCGGCGGCCCTGGGCGTACGCCGGGGCCGGGCCTGGGCCGGCGGTGCCGGGGGAGCGGTCTCTTCCTCGTCCTCGTCCAGATCGTCGGGCTCGTCACCCAGGTCGGCCTGCTGGAAGGGGTCGGTCGACGGGATCGGCGAGGTGTGGGCCGCGACCGGCATCGAGGGATCAGGGTTGGAGAACAGCGTGGTCATGGCACCTTCGTCGGGTTTCGCAAAACGGGGCCACCCGGAACGGACCAGACGGTGGCGATCGCGGCCTGAAAGGGCGGCCGTCTCCCACCAGCATCCCACGTGGAGCGTTCCGCGTGGGTATCGGCATGGGCACGGGCCCGTCACCCGGTGTGTGCCACGGCTCACCGGTTCGAATGAAACCGCAGGCCAAGCGGGGGACGCGGGCCGCTTCCCGGTGATCGGCGGACCGAATGCGGATAGGACCCGTGTCCAGGAGGTCCGATCCATGGGTGCCGTCTTCCCGTGCCGCCGCGCTCAGCGCCGCAGCGGGCGCGACGCTGCCCTGGGCGTCCTGCTGGCGCTCCTCACGCTGGTCCTGCTGCTGGGCGGGGCGCTGTCACCGGAGCTGATGGCCGACCAGGGAGCCCGGTCCACGACAGCGGTCTCGGAGCCGCTGTCCACCCCGGGCGACGAGCACCCGGACGAGGCGGCCACCACCGTACGGGCGGCCCGGGCCCAGCGGGCCGCTGAGTCGTCGCGTGCGGTACGCGACGCGACCCGCGGCGGTATCCGTCCGGCCCCGGCCGTGCTGCCGCGCCGTGACCCCGTGCCGGGCGACGGGCGCCCGGGAGCCGGCCTCCTGGGGCTGAGCTGTGTGGTTCTGCGCTGCTGACCGGTCCAGGGGCCCTTCCCGGCCCCGCTCCGCTCCGCACGCACACCCCACTTCTCGTCCCGGAGGACCCCCATGCCCATCGACCCTTTCACGGCCCTGAACGCCATGCTGCGCGCCGAAGTCACCCGCGCCGAAGTCACCCGCGCCGCAGTCGCCCGTGCCGCCGCGCCGGAGTCCGAGCCCCGGCAGCCCGCCGTCCCTGACACGCACGACACGTACGACACCCCCGAGCGCCCTGCTGCCGCACCCACCCCGAGCGACGGCGCCTGACCTGGGTCGTTCGACCGGGGACGCCGCCTGACGCCGACCGTCTCCGGCGCGGATCTCCGCGGCCGACCGCGGGAAGCCGCTCCGACGGGCGCGTCCGTCGCCGGCTGTGGCGGATCCGCGCGGCCCTCCGGGGCCCGCGGCCCACGACCCGGCGCGGCCGACCGCCCCGTCGGAGCGCCTCGGGCAGGTGATTCGGACCGCCGTTCTGACGACCCGTCAAGAATTTCCGCCGCGCCGCCGCGAGGCATTTCCGCTTCAACTCTTGACGCCGACCCGATGTCCGGGCACTCTCCTGGCCATTGCTTGAGAGCGCTCTCAAGACATCACGTCCGTCCTGAAGCCATGGGAGGCTTCCATGCCCGTTGCCCGAGCCGCCAGACACGTCGCCATTCGATTCGGGGCGGTCGCACTGGCCGGGGCACTGCTCGCTGCCTGTGGATCCAGCTCGTCGGGGAGCAGTTCCGCGGACGGCGCCGACGGGGGCAAGGTCACGCTCACCGTCGACCTCTTCGGCACCTTCGGCTACAAGGAGGCCGGCCTCTACGCCGAGTACCAGAAGCTCCACCCCAATGTGACGATCAAGGAGAGCGACACCGAGAACGAGGCCGACTACTGGAAGGCGCTGCAGACCCGTCTCGCCGGCGGTGGCGGCCTCGCCGACGTGCAGGGGGTCGAGGTCGGCAGGATCGCCTCGGTGACCCGGCAGCAGGCCGACAAGTTCGAGGATCTGGGCGCTCTCGGCGCCAAGGACCTGCAGGCGCAGTTCTCGCAGTCCAAGTGGTCGGCCGCGACCGCCCCCGACGGGCGGGTGCTGGGTCTCGGTACCGACACCGGACCCGAGGCGCTCTGCTACCGCTCCGACCTGTTCAAGGCCGCCGGGCTGCCCACCGACCGGGTCGAGCTCGCCAAGCAGTGGGCGACCTGGGACGGCTATCTCGCGCTGGGCAAGCAGTACGCCGCCAAGGCACCGGCCAAGAGCCACTGGATGGACAGCATCGCCAGCCTCTACTCGGTGATGGTCGGACAGCAGAAGGAGCGCTACTACGACGCGTCCGGCAAGCTGATCTACGACTCCAACCCCGCTGTGAAGGCGGCCTGGAACGCCTCGGTCAAGGCCGCGCAGGACGGTCTGAGCGCCAAGCTCGCCCAGTGGGCCCCCGAGTGGAACCAGGCCTTCAGCAGCGGCTCCTTCGCGACCATCGCCTGCCCCGCCTGGATGCTGGGCTACATCAAGGGCCAGGCCGCCGACGCGGGCAAGGGCAAGTGGGACGTCGCGGCCCTGCCGGGCGGCGCGGGCAACTGGGGCGGCTCGTACCTGTCGATCCCCAAGGGCGCCAAGCACACCAAGGAGGCCTTCGACTTCATCAAGTGGATCACCGCCAAGGAGCAGCAGGCCAAGCTCTTCACCAAGCAGGGCAGCTTCCCCTCCAACCTCGGTGCGATCGACCTGGTGAAGGACGTGAAGGACCCCTACTTCAGCAACGCGCCCATCGGCACGGTCTTCGGCACGGCAGCCGAGCAGGCGCCGGTCCAGGTGCCGGGGCTGCGCGACAACGATGTGAACACCCAGATCACCAACGCCCTGGGTGAGGTCGAGCGCAAGGGCACCTCGTCCGACGAGGCCTGGAGCCACGCGCAGAAGGGCGTGAAGAACGCCCTCGGCTGACCCGGACGGCCCGACGTGCCGGGTCCGGGCGCATCCACCTCCCCACACCCGCGCCCGGACCCGGCGCACCACCACCCCGTCGCCGTCACCCGCTCCCCGGTACGACAGCACCGTCCCCGATACGAAGGCCTGGCACATGACCGTGTCCGTCGATACGCCGCCCGCCCTGACGGCACCCCCGCCACGGCCCCGCGCCGAGCGTCGCACCCGGCTGCTGCGCGGGGTGTCGCCGTATGTCTACATAGCCCCGTTCTTCACCCTCTTCGCCGCCTTCGGGCTCTTCCCGCTGATCTACACCGCGTATGTCTCGCTGTACCGGGTCGAGCTGCAGACCCCGGACCAGATGGAGTGGCGCGGCCTCGACAACTACACCGCGCTGCTGAGCGACAGCTACTTCTGGACCGCGCTGCGCAACACCTTCAGCATCGGCGTCCTCTCCACCGTGCCGCAGCTGCTGATGGCCCTGGGCCTGGCTCATCTCCTCAACTACAAGTTGCGCGGCCGGACGTTCCTGCGGGTCGCGGTGCTGCTGCCGTACGCGACGTCCGTCGCGGCGGCGACCCTGGTCTTCGCCCAGCTCTTCGGTCGCGACTTCGGTCTGATCAACTGGGCTCTCGGACTGGTCGGCTTCTCGCCGGTCGACTGGCAGTCCGGCACGGTGGCCTCGCAGATCGCCGTGTCCACCATCGTCACCTGGCGCTGGACCGGCTACAACGCGCTCATCTATCTCGCGGGCATGCAGTCCATCCCCGGTGAGCTGTACGAGGCCGCGCAGATCGACGGGGCGTCGCGCTGGCGGCAGTTCCTGCATGTGACGCTGCCCGGGCTGCGTCCGACCATCCTGTTCACCGTCGTCGTCTCGACGATCGGCGCGACACAGCTGTTCGGCGAGCCGCTGCTGTTCGAGGGCAGCATCTCCGGCGGTATCTCGCACCAGTACCAGACGCTGGGCCTCTACATGTACGAGCAGGGCTGGGGCTACTTCCACCTCGGCCGCGCCGCCGCCATCGCCTGGATCATGTTCGTCCTCATCCTGCTGCTGGTCAGCGTCAACGCCGCCGTCGCCCGCCGGCGCACCCGTAAGGAGGCCGGCCGATGACCTCACTCGCCGCACCCGCGCGCCGCCCAGGTTCCGAGGACGACCAGGACCGCCCGGCCGCCGGACGGCGCGGGCTCGCACGGCGCCACCGGTCCACCGGCGCCGGCCGCCAGCACCACGCGGGCCGGCTCGCCTACGCGATCCTCATCGTCGCCGCGCTGCTCTCCGCCTTCCCGTTCTACTGGACCATCGTCGCGGCGACCCGGTCCAACGCCGAACTGGCCCAGAGCCCGCCCTCGTTGCTGCCGGGGCCGAACCTGATGCACAACTTCCAGCAGGTGCTGGACCAGGCGGACATCGGCAAGGCGCTGCTCAACTCCTTCATCGTGTCGGGATCGGTGACGGTAGGGACCGTGCTGTGCTCGACGCTCGCCGGTTTCGCCTTCGCCAAGCTGCGCTTCCGGGGCCGCAACCCGCTGCTCGCGATCACCGTCGGCACGATGATGATCCCGCCGCAGCTGGGCGTCATCCCGCTGTTCATGCTGATCGCCAAGTTGCACTGGATCAACCAGCTGCAGGCGGTGATCCTGCCCGGCCTCGTCTCGGCGTTCGGGGTGTTCTTCATGCGGCAGTACCTGGTGCAGGCGCTGCCGGACGAGCTCATCGAGGCCGGCCGGGTGGACGGCGCGTCCACCGCGCGGATCTTCTGGAGCATCGTCGTGCCCATCGCCCGGCCCGGGATGGCGGTGCTCGGCATGCTGACCTTCATGGCCTCCTGGAACGAGTTCTTCTGGCCGGTCATCGCCCTCACCTCCCAGGAGCCCACCGTGCAGGTCGCGCTGCGCCAGCTGGGCGGCGGATACGTGCACGACCAGTCGGTGATCATGGCCGGCACGCTGCTCGGCACCCTCCCCGTACTGCTGGTCTTCGGGCTGCTGGGACGGCAGATCGTCGGCGGCATCATGCACGGCGCCGTCAAGGGGTGAGCCGCCCACCGCCGCTGCTCCCTGCTCCGCTCCGTGTCACCACCCCGAATCCTCACGACCGTGTTGGGAGATTTTCCTGATGACCGCCATCGACGCGCGCCCGGAAGCCGCCACCGCCCTCACCTTCCCTCCGGGTTTCCGATGGGGCGCGGCCACCGCCGCCTACCAGATCGAAGGCGCGGCCCGGGAGGACGGCCGCACCCCGTCCATCTGGGACACCTTCAGCCACACCCCCGGCAGGGTCCGCAACGGCGACACCGGTGACATCGCCGCCGACCACTTCCACCGGATGCCGGAGGACGTCGCCCTGATGTCCGGCCTCGGCCTGACCGACTACCGGCTGTCGGTGTCGTGGCCGCGCGTCCAGCCGACCGGGCGCGGCCCCGCCCTGCAGAAGGGCCTGGACTTCTACCGCTCCCTCGTCGACGAGCTGCTGGGCAAGGGCATCCGGCCCGTCCTGACGCTCTACCACTGGGACCTGCCGCAGGAGCTGGAGGACGCGGGCGGCTGGCCGGTCCGCGAGACCGCCGAGCGGTTCGCCGACTACACGGCGATCGTCGCAGGCGCCCTCGGCGACCGGGTGCCGACCTGGACGACCCTCAACGAGCCCTGGTGCAGCGCCTTCCTGGGGTACGCGGAGGGCGTGCACGCGCCGGGCCGCGCCGAGCCCACCGCCGCGCTGCGCGCCGCGCACCACCTGAACCTCGCGCACGGCCGGGCCGTCGGAGTACTGCGGGACCTGCTGCCGCCGACGGCGGAGGTCTCCCTCACGCTCAACCTCGCCGCGGTCCGGCCGCTGACCCGGTCGGTGGCCGACCTGGACGCGGCACGCCGTATCGACGCGCTCGCCAACCGGGTCTTCCTCGGCCCGGTGTTCCACGGTAGCTACCCCCAGGACCTGCTCGACGACACGGCCGCGCTCACCGACTGGCACTTCGTACGCGACGGTGACCTCGCCGCGATCTCCCGGCCGCTCGACTCGCTCGGCCTGAACTACTACACCCCCACCGTCGTCGCCGCCGGCACCAGCGCCATCCCGTCGGCCTGGCCGGGGGCCGAGAAGCACGCCCGGTTCGTGGCCGCCCCGGGCCCGCGTACCGCCATGGACTGGCCGGTGGACGCGAGCGGGCTGCACGAGATCCTCACCCGGCTGCGCGCGGAACTGCCCGACGTGCCCATCCTCATCACGGAGAACGGCGCCGCGTACGACGACTACCGGGACCCGTCGGGCGACGTCCACGACCCCGAGCGCATCTCCTATCTGAGCGCCCACCTCGCCGCCGTCCACCGGGCCATCGCGGAAGGCGCGGACATCCGCGGCTTCTTCCTCTGGTCGCTGCTGGACAACTTCGAGTGGGCGTACGGATACAGCAAGCGTTTCGGCATTGTGCACGTCGACTTCGCCAGCCAGCAGCGCACCCTGAAGGACAGCGCGCGATGGTATGCCGAGGTCATCCGCGCCGGCGGGCTGCCGGCCGACGGGGACGAGGAGGCATCGGCAGCCCGCTGACGCGGGGCCGCGCGGGGCAGAACGGCGTGAACTACCTGCCGTAGACGGCCACGAAGTCACGCGTCGCCTTGACGTAGTAGCGGTCCGCCGGGTTTTCGAAGTCGAGGAGATTGGTGGGGGTGGGGTTGGCCGGGTCGCGGCTGCCGTTGTAGGCCATGAAGGAGGGCCAGGCGCGGTTCATGTCCAGTGGCATGGCGCGGACGGCGCCGGCCCGCTGCATCAGATCCGCCAGCGTGCGGGCGGTCAGCGCCTGTCCGACGACCATGATGATGTCGCCCGAGGAGGTGACCCCGACACCGGACCGCTCCACGTACATCCTGCTCTGGTCGGTGACGCCCCACTTGGCGTCGTTGCCGATGTCCGGTACGACCTGCCCGCTGTCGACCATCAGCTCCAGGCACTGCCGGACGCCGACGACATCCGGAGTCATGGAGACGTCGCGGCCCCACACTCCGATCCTGATGGAGCCGTCGCGGTAGAGGACCTCGGAGGCGGCGCCGTCCCGCAGCTCACCGGCGGTCCTGCCGTTGAGGTAGAAGCCGCCGTTGGACCCGCCGTCGGTGACCCGGAAGCCACCGTTCCAGGTCGCGACGAGTCCGGTCCGCTGGCCAGGGGGAATGGTCGGCGGAACGGAGAAGGTGCCGCCCGGCTCGCGGAAGCCCGGGTGGAGCTGGAAGCGCGCGTGCTTCGCGCTGATCCAGGCGATCGCCGCCTGGTACGAGGTGTGCGCGTCGTCGGGGCGCACATAGGTCGCCTGCACGATCGGCAGCCCGTGGGAGCTGGCGACCGCGCGCCAGACGCCCTCGCCGGGCAGCCCCGGGCTGACGACGGGCTCCATGGGCTCGCGCAGCGGCAGCCCGGGCTGGTGGACGGTCGCGGGAGTGGTCGCCTTCATACGGGCCAGCGCGTCGGGCGGCAGGGTGCCGCCGACCTCCGGCGGGTCGAGCTGGTACTGGAGGTCCTCCAGCTTGTCGACGACCACGCCCAACCGGTGGTCGCGGCTCCATTCGGCGAGCCGCGCCATCACGCTGTCCTTGCCCGGGTAGGTGAGGGCCTGCCCCACCGACCAGCCCACCGTGCCGACGCACACCAGCCCGACGGCGAGGCCGCCCCGGGTGACGGCCTGTCTCCGGCGCAGCTGGGCGGGCGTCAGATCCCGCCGGTGCTTCCACGGCAGCAGACGCCGTCGCCTGCCACCGTTCCCGGCCACGTCGTCACCGGCGATGTCACCGTGCTCCGCCGTTTCGTGGAGGTCCGTGATCTGTCCGCCCGCCCCTTGCGTCATGACGCTCCTTCTCCCGGCCGTTCCCTGCGGATCGCGTCACGCCGGAACAGTCACGTTATGAGTAATTTAATACGCTTTAACCCTTCGCCGGTCGGCCTAACCGCAACGGCGGGGAGAAACACCCGCCCGCCCGCGACGGCCCACGATCGGCCCAGTCACGAAGTGCCCTGACCCGGCGTCATCCGGTGGGCGCCGCGGGCTCCGACCACGACCTTCTCCGGGGCCGGCACGAACATCGCACAACCACTGGCACAGAGTGTGTACGGACCACTACTCTGAGCGCCTGAACGGCAGGGACGTGATCATCAAGAGGGCCACATGACCTACCCGGAACCCACCATGCCGCGAGACGACTTCAACGACCGGACCCCGTCCGACCACCTCGACGGGTTGCTTGCCCGCGCGCGGCGGCCGGCACCGGTCACCGCGGCACTGCTCGCGCGGCTGCGCACCGCCATCGTGCACCGCACCGAGCTGGTCTCGAACCGCTACAGCAGGGAGCCCGGCCGGCTGCTCAGCCGCCGCACCCTGCGCCATGTCTTCCTGCTGCCGGACGGCACGACGCCCGTCCTCTGGGAACTGGAGCACGACACCGGCCCCCGCGAACACCTGGTCCACGAGGTGTTCGCGGACGAGCCGGCGCTGCTCTCGGCCGAGCTGGCGGTGGACATCCGGTTCGGCGACCTGGAGCACAGCCGCGCACTCGGGGACCCGCAGGAAAGCCGGCCCGATCTACACTTCGCCCCGTCCGTCACGCGCCGCCGGCGGAGGTACGAGGCGGCCGACTCCGCCGACCACGCGGTGCGGCTGCTGCGCCGGGCGGTCAACCCCGACCTCCCCGGCGAAACGGTCCGCCTGCGGGTGCTCTCCGCCGTCGGCCACGACATAGCGTTCGCGGGCAACAACAGCAGGATGATCGAGGAGCGCTGCGCCGGCTGGACCCTGTACGAGCACGCGTTCCTGCTCCCGGGCGGCGAGGAGATCAGCCTCTGGGAGGTGGACCACTCCATGACGCCGGACCGGCACCCGGTCTGCGAGGTCTACGACCGCAGGGACACGGCCCGCGACTCGGCGGAGCGGCGCCTCGAATCCCTCTGACCCCAGGGCCGGACGCGACTTTGAAGACACGCCCTACCGGGCGGGCTCCTCCTGGTCGACGAAGAAGCTGTCGTGCCGGACCAGGAAGTCCGCGAACTCCTGGCCGCCGCGCCGCGCCATCTCCGCGACCCGCTCGAAGTACTCCTCGCGCGGAGCGCCGGGGGCGAAGAGCAGCAGCATGGACGAGGGCTCGTCGGAGTCGTTCTTGAAGGCGTGCAGCCCGCCGACCGGGACGTACAGGAAGTCACCGGCGCCCGCGGTGATCCACTTCTCACCGTTGTACAGGCCCACTTCGCCGGAGAGCACGAAGAAGGACTCCGAGATCGACTTGTGGAAGTGAGTGCTCGGCCCGGGCGACTTCGGCCCCATGTCGACCTTGTAGAGCCCGAACTCACCTCCGGTGGTGGCGTGGGTCGCGAGGTAGTGGGTGCGGTTCCCCGAGGGGGAGGTCAGGTCCGCCTCGGTGTCCGAGGGCCGGAACACCGCGTTGATCTCGCCCTTGTCCCCGAGGTAGCGGGGCTCCGGGTACGACATGGTCAGCTCCTTCGAGAGTGGATCACAGCATTGTCACCCCGGAGTCCGCGGCTCCGCGGCCGGATCGCCGCATCCTCCCCACCCGGACACGCGAGTGCCGCCGGGAGCGTCAGGACTCCCGGCGGCACTCGCGTCCAGCTGACCGGCTCTCTACTCCTTACGGGTTCTGGACGATGGTGAAGGTCGAGGTGGTGTTCTTGATGTTCTGGAAGTTGTCGCTCATCCGGAGGTTGTTGAAGGTGACGGTGCCGACGGCCGGGCCCTGGCCGGGCTCGGGCAGTTCATTGGCCCAGATGCCGTAGCCGGACTTGGCGTCGAAGGCGTCGCCGCTCTTGTGGGCACCGGTGATGGAGATGTTGGTGAAGATGGTGTCCTTCACCGGGAACTGCGGCTGTCCGCCGACATAGTTCGTCTGGAACATGATGCCGCTGTAGGTCGGATCCACGATGTCCACATCACTGACGCGGATGCCCTGGAAGATCTTCGAGGCCGAGAAGACCCAGATGGCCGGGAAGACCTGACTGCCCCAGAAGTGCCCGCCGGCCCGCACGATCGAGATGTTCTGCAGGTTGGTCGGGTCGGTGCCGAAGCCGTTCATCGGGTAACCGAAGTCCAGCGAGCTGATCGTGATGCCCGAGTAGACCAGGGTGTCGGCGATGTAGATGTTCCGGAAGGTGTTGGCGAAGCCGCCGTAGACCGCGACACCGGCGGCGCGCCAGGTCAGGATCGACGTCAGGTTCTCGAAGACGTTGTTCTTCTCGTCCGCTCCGCCGGCGTCGATGGCGGAGAAGAGCGCGAAGCTGTCGTCGCCCGTCGACCTGGCCTCGATGTTGTTGAGGTGGTTGTCCGTGCTGCCGTTCGTCATGTTGATGCCGTCGGCGAACGTGTCACGGATACGGCTGTTGGTGATGGAGATGTTGTCGGTGTTGGCGCCCCAGTACAGGCACACCGTGTGCTCGTTCCAGACGTTGTCGATGGAGATGTTGGCGACGTTGGAGAAGTCGAACACCTTGCCCGGACCGTCGATGCGCGAGGTGTAGTTCCCGAAGTAGGCGAAGCCGGAGAACGAGGAGCCGTTCGCGGTGGCCTCCGCGCGGAAACCGATGTCGGTGTTGGCCTGGGTCGAGGGCGCGTTGAAGCGGGTGAACCAGGGGCCGGCGCCGACCACCTTCACGGCCTTGCCGTACACCTGGAACTTGCTGGCCGTCTGGTACTCGCCCGGGGGCAGGTAGACGCCGACCAGGGTGCCCGTGGTGTCCATCCGGACCTTGTCGAGCGCGTTCTGGACGTCCTGGTGGGTGACGCCCGCCGGCACCGTGTACTTGGCGGGGTCGGGGTTGGCGATCGCCGTGGCCTGCTCGAGGTTGATGAAGTCGATCGCGTAGGTGGTGGTGTTGGCGGCGTCCTTCTGGAGCTTGATCTTCGCTCCGGCCGGGACGGTCGTCCCGAGCATGATGTTGGCCTCGTCGTAGATGTGCCGCGGGCCGCCGGCGCCGGGCGAGTTGCCGGGACCGGTCTCGTTCCCGTACAGCCAGGCGTACTTGGACGTCAGGTCGATGGCCTTGAGGAAGCTGCCGTTGACGTAGATGTCCAGGGTGGAGTTGATGCCGTCGCCGCCCGCGGCGTCCGGGATGGAGAAGCGGGTGACCAGGGTGTTGGTGCTCGCCTTGGTGGTGAACTCGACGGAGGCGCCAGTCGAGTTGAGGGTGACGGCCTTACGGCCCGACGCCTCGCCCGCGACGTCGCCCACGGTCCGGTTCGGTCCGACGACGGCCGCGCCGCCGCCGAGGACGCCGTCCTCGGCCTCGTACATGTCGTACGGCATGTTGGCGCCGCGTCCGACGAAGAGCGACTGGGTGCTGGTGTTGTTGGCCTGCTTGACCGGCAGCTCGTTGGCGTCGTTGGCCAGGACGGTCTTGACGCTGTACTTGCCGTTGCCGGCCGTCCAGGTGCCCAGGTTGACCGGGCTCGCCGTGGCGCCGGCCGCGATCGTCCCGTTGTAGGCGCCGGTCAGGGTCTTGACGACGGACCCGGACGTGGTGTCGGTGACCGTCAGGGTGATGCCGTGGGCGCCGCTCGCGGAGGCCACGGTGCCCTGGTTCTTGATGGCCACCGAGAAGGTCACCGTGTTGCCGGCCGCCGGGTTGCCCGGGGTCCAGCTGACGGGCGACGCGATCAGGTCCGAGCTGGCCACCGGCGTGACGACCAGCGGGCTCGGGCTGCTGAAACTGTTGTTCGCCTCGTTCTGCTCGATGACGGCGTTGGCCTCGTCGACCTTGGCGCTCAGCGGGTACGAGCCCGCGTTGCGTACGCCGATGTTGGCGGAGACGGTGGCGGACGCCCCGGCCGCGAGTGCCGCGACCGGCGCGGTGCCGGCGAGCGTGGTGCCGAGGTAGAGGTTGACGTTGGTCGCGCCGGCGGCCGCGGGACCGATGTTCTTGACCGTCGCGGAGAGCGTGATCGGGTCCGTCTCGACCGGCGAGGCGGGCGAGGCGGTGAGCGCCGACACCGTCAGGTCCGGGTTGGGAGCCGGCGTGCCGATCACCTGGAACTCGGCGACCTGGCCGCCGCCCGCCCCGGAGTTGGACGTGATCTTGAGCTGGACGTCCGCGACCCGTCCGCTGACCGGGATCGTCACCGTGTTGCCTGAGGCCGGGTTGAACGTGTAGACGGTCGGTGAGGTCAGGCTGGTGAAGGACGAGGAGCTCTGCTCACGCCCGAGGACCTGGATGGTCTGGGTA
Organism: Streptomyces sp. RKAG293; assembly: GCF_023701745.1. Taxonomy (NCBI): domain Bacteria; kingdom Bacillati; phylum Actinomycetota; class Actinomycetes; order Kitasatosporales; family Streptomycetaceae; genus Streptomyces; species Streptomyces sp. RKAG293. The sequence continues at coordinate 7,947,554 of NZ_JAJOZB010000001.1, forward strand.
CGCGTGGACCAGGCGCCGTCGGGGTTGAGCTTCACCACGACCGAGTTGGCGTCGGCGTTGGAACCCAGGGCGACGGTCAGCGTGTTCGGGTAGCTGCCGCCGTTCGCCTCCCAGTAGGTCGCCACGTTGTTGTCGTTCGCGTTCGTGGCGACGAAGTTCTGGATGGTGGACGAGGCGGTGATGTCCTTGCCGACCGCCAGGTTCGAGCCGCCGCCACCGGTCCCCGTGCGGGTGACGGTGTTGCTGTTGCCCGACTCGTTGCCGGCCGCGTCCCTGGCCTTGACGTAGTAGGCCACGGTCGCGGAGTCGGGCTGGCTGTCGGTGTAGGTGAGGACGTTTCCGGCCACGCTGGTGCGCAGCACGTTGTTGGCGTACACGTCGTAGCCGGTGACGCCGACGTTGTCCGTCGAGGCGTTCCAGGTCAGCTTGATCTGGCCGGACGCCGGCTGTGTGTAGGCCAGGCCGGCCGGCGCGGTCGGCGCCTGTGTGTCACCCGTCGTCGGTCCGTAGAGCTCGAACTCGGACAGCTGGGCAGCGGGCCAGGCGGTGTTGGCGGTGATGTTCAGCCGTACGTACCGGGTGTTGATCGTGTTGAAGTCGACCGTCACCGTGTTGCCGGCGGAGGGATTGAAGACATAGCCCTTGGAAGCCGCGATGTCGGTGAAGGACGAGCCGTTGGTGCTGCCCTGTACCGACAGCGTCTGGGTCCTGGTCTCCCACCCGGCCGGCAGCTTCAGCACCAGCTGGTTCACGCCGACGGTGGCGCCGAGGTCGGCCTGGATCCACTGCGGGAAGGAGTTGTTGTTGCTCTCCCAGTAGCTGGCCTGGTTGCTGTCGTTGGCGTTGCCCGCCACGTAGGGGGAGTTGGAGCTGCTCGCCGTGATGGTCTTGGAGATGGCGAGGTTGACGGTCGAGGCCGCCGCCTCGGAGACCTGCAGTTCGGAGATCTGAGCGGCCGGCTTGGCGGTGTTCGCCGTGACGGCGACCCGGACGAAGCGGGTGTTGGCCGCCGGGAACCTGATCTTCACGGCGTTGCCCGAGCCGGGAGCGAAGACGTACTTGGCGGAGCCGACGATCGTCTCGTAACTCGTGCCGTCCGCGCTGCCCTGCACGGCGAGCGTCTGGGTGCGGCTCGACCAGCCCGCCGGGACCTTCAGGGTGACCTGGTCGATGGTCCTGCTGCGCCCGAGGTCGACCTGCGCCCATTGCGGGAGGGCGCTGCCGCTGCCCTCCCAGTACGTGGACTGGTCACCGTCGTTGAGGTTTCCGGCCGTGCCGCCGCCGCTGGAGGCGCTGGCCGAGGCCGTCTTCCCCGCCGCGGCGTTGGGGGCGGCCTCGGCCGCCGCGGCCCGGAGCACCGGCCCGCCGAGAAGCATCAGACTGGCCGCGAGCGAGCCCGCGACCAGCTTGGGTATCCGCTTCGATCTCACTGCGTTCCTCTATCTCTCGTCCGGAGTGTCAGGAGTGGGGGGCGAGTGAGGCCACGGCCACGCTCTCGCCGTCGAAGTTGCGGAAAACGGTGAGGAATGAACATCACTCTGCAATGAATTTGCGTTGAGTTAGCAGAGTGTTACAGACGTGCTACAGCCACGTCTACGCCCCCGCAAGATCGGCTTGTGGGTGTCCGGAACCGACTGGTCCGGCAGGGAACTGTGGGGCGGTCGGGGGATGTTCGGCGGATGGAATGCCGGACTCCACCCATTGCGAGCTGCAAGTGGGCCTAATTTGCAGATCTCTTCACATATATTGCTCATCGAGCGCGCTCTATTGCGTCGGTGTTTCGCCGTGGCTACGATCTGCCGCTGACCGGTCAACGGCGCGCAACCGTGCACAACGGGAGGAGTCCACATGGGAATCTCACGCCGGGTGTTCATCGGATCGGTGACGGCGGGAGTCGCCCTCGGCGCCCTGCCGGCCACCGGGACACTCGGGGCGGCGGCCGTGGCCGCGAGCCCTCCAGGAGACGTGGTCGGGAAGATCACCGTCGGCTATCAGGGCTGGTTCGCCGCCCCCGGCGACGGGGCTCCCATCAACGGCTGGTGGCACTGGAGCCAGAACTGGTCCCAGCCGCCGTCCCCGTCCAACAACGCGATCAGGGCATGGCCCGACATGCGGGACTACACGGGCGCCTACCGGACCGCCTACGGCAACCTCGGCAACGGGCAGCCCGCGACGCTCTTCTCCTCCTACGACCAGCAGACGGTCGACGCCCACTTCCTGTCGATGCGGCAGAACGGCTGCGACACCGCCGCCCTGCAGCGGTTCAACCCGAACGGCGGCGAGGGCGCGACCCGCGACGCGATGGCCGGGAAGGTCAGAACCGCGGCGGAGGCCAACGACCGCAAGTTCTACGTCATGTACGACGTCAGCGGCTGGGCGAACATGCAGCCCGAGATCAAGGCCGACTGGACCGCCAAGATGTCGGCGCTCACGTCCTCAGCCGCGTACGCGCGGCAGAACGGCAAGCCGGTCGTGGGCATCTGGGGCTTCGGCTTCGCCGACGACAACCACCCCTGGTCTCCGGCGGCCTGCCTCGACGTCGTCAACTGGTTCAAGGGCCAGGGCTGTTACGTCATGGGCGGCGTGCCGACGTACTGGCGCACCGGCGTCAACGACTCAAAACCCGGTTACCTCGACGTCTACCACGCCTTCCACATGCTCTCCCCGTGGATGGTGGGCCGCATCGGCAACGCGGGCGACTCCGACCACTTCTACGACCTGTGCACCGTGCCCGACCAGGCCGACTGCAACGCTCACGGCATCGACTACCAGCCGTGCGTGCTCCCCGGCGACGTCGGCGGACGCCAGCGGGCGCACGGCGACTTCATGTGGCGGCAGTTCTACAACGTGGTCCGGGCGGGCGCCCAGGGCATCTACATCTCGATGTTCGACGAGTACAACGAGGGCAACCAGATCGCCAAGACGGCGGAGACGTCGGCGGCCGTCCCGGTCGGCTCCGGCCTGCTGGGGCTGGACGAGGACGGGACGGCCTGCTCGGCGGACTACTATCTGCGGCTCACGGCCGACGGCGGCAGAATGCTCAAGGGGCAGCTCGCGCTGACCCCGGTCCGCCCGACCGCCCCGGTCACCGGCGGCGGGCCCCCGCCCGTCGACACCAACCTCGCGCTGCACCGGCCGACGTCGGAGAGCAGCCACACACAGGGCTACGGCTCGGGCAACGCCGTCGACGGTGACGCGAACAGCTACTGGGAGAGCGCCAACAACGCGTTCCCGCAGTGGCTGCAGGTCGATCTCGGTGCCGCGACCGGCACCAAGCGGGTCGTTCTGTCCGTGCCGCCGGCCACCGCCTGGGGGACCAGGACCCAGACGCTCTCCGTCCTGGGCAGTACCGACGGCTCGAACTTCACCACGGTGGCCGGCCCGGCCGGCCACACCTTCGACCCGGCCACCGGCAACAAGGCCACCATCACCTTCCCGGCCACCGCGACCGTCCGGTACCTGCGGCTCAGCTTCACCGCCAACACGGGGTGGCCGGCCGGACAGGTCGCCGAGTTCCAGGTCTACGGGTCCTGAGAGGGGTCCTGAGGGCCTGCTGACGGCGCGTTCCAGCGCGTTCACCGCGGACCGTCAGGCGAACACTCCGTCGATCCAGTTCTGCCAGGCGGCCTCGGTCCTCTTCACGCCCGGTTCGGCGTCGGCGTCCTGGCCGGTGCCGAACCGGTGCACCACGACACCGACCGTTCCGCCGAAGGCGTTCCTGCCGAAGAAGCGGTACAGCGAGTCGGCGGTGCGCAGTCCGATGAAGTACTGGTTGCGGTAGTCGAGCACGGCGTCGACCGCGTCCGGGCCGGGCAGCCCGACCCGGACCGCGGTGCCCGCCGCCGCGTCGTCGGGCAGCCCCAGCGCCCGCCCGAGCACGGTGAACGCATCGGGCGCGCCGGACGCCGCCGGGCCCTCGACGGCGGCGTAGACCGGGGTCAGTCCGGGGAAGTGCTCCAGGTACTGCCGCAGGGTGTGCAGATAGAAGTCGGTGTGCTTGTCGGCGCCGTCGTACTGGTTGTCCCAGTCGTCCACGAAGATGCCGCTGTGCACATAGCGCACCCAGGCGCGGCCGCCCTCGCGCGGTTCGATGACGTGGTCCAGCTGATTGAACGTCTGGTTCTCCGCGCCCTCCGGGGTCTCCATCCGGCCGGTGAGCCGGTGCGGCGGATCCCAGGCGGTCACGGTGCCGCCGAACGGGGCCGCGCCGCCCTCGCGGTGCTCGTACTCCATCGGCCATAGCCAGCCGGCCGTCCCCTCGGTGAGCGCTTCCCAGACCTGCTCGGGGGTCGCCTGGACCTCGAACTCCCGGACGATCTCGAATTCCTTGGACATGGTGACTCCTTATACGGGCTTGTCAGTGGGTGATACGTCCGCGGCGGGCAGCGGCTCGGCCGGGCCGGCCGGCGGCATCTTGACGGTGGGGTGGACGGCGACGACCACACGGTGGTCGCGGCCGCCCTCCGCCGACGCGTCGTGGTACTTGAGGACCAGCGCGCCGACGCCGGCCGCCAGTTCCTCGATGAACGCCGCCCGGTCGGCGGCGGAGGCGAAGCGCACCTCGCCGTCCAGTGCGAACGTCGCGAGCGGCCGGCGGGCCTTGGCCGCGCCGGTGAGCAGCGTGCCGACGTCGCGCACCAGGCGCGCGGCGACCGCGAGCAGCCAGCGGGCGGAGAGCTGGTCACGGGAGCGGGCCGGGTCGGGTTGCACCGCGGCCAGCGCGAGCGGGGAGATGACGTACGACGCGGCCGTCGCGCGCATCAGCCGCTCCGTCACGTTGCCTTTCCTGCGCTCATCGACCAGCTCGATCAGGCCGTGCCGCTCCAGCGCCTTGAGGTGGTAGTTCACCTTCTGCCGGGGCAGGCCGACCCGGGCGGCCAGCATGGTCGCCGAGGCGGGCTCCATCAGTTCGGCGAGCAGCCGGGCCCTTATCGGCGCAAGCGAGACCTCGGCTGCCGCCGGGTCCTCGATCACTGTCACGTCCAACATGGCTCCACACTCTCACCGACGATTATTTTTGTCCAGACGCATCTTCTTGTCGGTTGAGCCCATAAGCCATCGGACTGGAAGGTGCGACTGCTAGCGTTCCGGGTTATGGAACTGCGCCAGCTGGAATACCTCGTGACGGTCACCGAAGAGGCGAGTTTCACCAAGGCCGCGGCCAAGCTCCATGTGGCGCAGCCCGGGGTGAGCGCCCAGATCCGGCAGCTGGAACGCGAGCTGGGGCAGGACCTGCTGGACCGCTCGGGCCGCACCGTCCGGCCCACCGAAGTGGGCGCCGCGGTGCTGCCGTACGCGCGGGCGGCGCTCGCCGCGGTCGTCGGCGCCCGGCAGGCCGTCGAGGAGCTGACCGGGCTGGTCCGCGGGCATGTCGCGGTCGGCACCGTGACCTCGCTCGGGCAGGCCGTCGACGTGGCCGGGCTGCTGGCCGACTTCCATCACGGCCACCCGGCGGTGGAGATCGGCCTCATCGAGGACACCTCGGACAATCTGCTCCACGCGCTGCTCACCGGGCGGCTGGACGTGGCGGTCGTCAGCCTGGCGGGCGAGCTCCCGCCGGGGATCGGGGTGCAGGTCGTCGTCGACGAGCCGTTCGTCGTCGCCGTGGCCCCCGGTGATCCGCTGGCGGCCCGGACCTCGATCGCACTCGACGCCCTCGCCGGCCGTCCCCTGATGTGCCTGCCACGCGGCACCGGGCTGCGCACCGTGGTCGACCACGCCTGCGCCGCGGCGGGCTTCCGGCCGCGGATCGCGTTCGAGGCGGGGGATCCCACCGTCCTCGCGCAGTTCGCCATCCGGGGGCTGGGCGTGGCGATCCTGCCCGAGTCCCTCGCCCGTTCCTACCCCGGTGAACTGCACGCCGTGAACCTGAGCCGGCCGAAGCTTCGCGGGCGCCTCGCGCTCGCCTGGCGCACGGAGGGGCCGGCCGGCCCGGCGGCCCGCGCCCTGGTCCGGCAGGCCCGCGCCGCACTGCCGGAGCGGACGGAGGACGCTCCCGCCTAGACCTCGTGGCCCACGCGGTGGCCGCCCCCGTCTATGCAACTTGTTGCATAATCGGCTCGACTCGTCTAGAACTTGCGCTACGAGTTCGCGCGAGGAGGCCCCCTGATGAGCGACTACCCCCACCTGCTGAGCCCGCTGGACCTGGGCTTCACCACCCTGCCCAACCGGGTGCTGATGGGTTCGATGCACGTCGGTCTGGAGGAGGCGCCCCGCGGCTTCGAGCGGATGGCCGAGTTCTACGCCACCCGCGCCCGGGGCGGCGTCGGCCTCATGGTCACCGGCGGGATCGCTCCCAACGACGCGGGGCGCCCGTACGAGGGCGGCGCCAAGCTGACGACGGAGGCCGAGGCGGAGCAGCACACCGCGGTCACCGCGGCCGTGCACCGCGAGGGCGCGAAGATCGCGATGCAGATCCTGCACTTCGGCCGGTACGCGCACCACGCCGATCTCGTCGCGCCGAGCGCCCTCCAGGCGCCCATCAGCGGCTTCACCCCGCACGCGCTGACCGATGACGAGGTCGAGCAGACCGTCGAGGACTTCGTACGGGCGGCCGCGCTCGCGCAGCTCGCCGGCTACGACGGCGTCGAGATCATGGGGTCCGAGGGATACCTGCTCAACGAGTTCATCGCGGCGCCCACCAACCAGCGGCAGGACCGCTGGGGCGGCGAGTACCGGAACCGGATCCGCTTCCCGGTCGAGATCGTGCGCCGGGTCCGCGAGCGGGTCGGCCCGGACTTCATCCTCATCTACCGGCTCTCGATGCTCGACCTCATACCGGGCGGATCCACCCTCGCGGAAGTGATCACCCTCGCCCAGGAGATCGAGGCGGCCGGCGCGACCATCATCAACACCGGCATCGGATGGCACGAAGCGCGGATCCCGACCATCGCGACGTCCGTGCCGCGCGGCGCCTTCACCTGGGTGACGAAGAAGGTCATGGGCTCCGTGGGCATCCCCCTGGTGACCAGCAACCGCATCAACACCCCGGAACTGGCCGAGCAGTTGCTCGCGGAGGGCTGCGCGGACATGGTCTCGCTGGCCCGCCCGCTGCTGGCCGACCCCGACTTCGTCGCCAAGGCCCGGCGCGGGCGGTCCGCCACCATCAACACCTGCATCGGGTGCAACCAGGCCTGCCTGGACCACACGTTCAGCGGGAAGATCACGTCCTGCCTGGTGAACCCCCGCGCCTGCAACGAGACCGAGCTGATTCTCCGGCCGACCAGGCTCCGCAAGAGCGTCGGGGTGGTCGGCGCCGGGCCGGCCGGACTCGCCTTCGCGGTTTCGGCGGCCGAACGCGGGCACTCGGTCACCCTCTTCGACGGCGCCACCGAGATCGGCGGACAGCTCAACATCGCCCGCAAGGTCCCGGGCAAGGAGGAGTTCAACGAGACGCTGCGCTACTACCGCGAGCAGCTGGAGCTCCACGGCGTCGACGTCCGGCTGAAGACCACCGTCACCGTCGACACCCTCACCGCCGAAGGGTTCGACGAGATCGTGCTCGCCACCGGCGTCGTCCCCCGTACACCCGACATCGAGGGAGTCGGCCACCCCAGCGTCCTCAGCTACCTGGACGTGCTGCGCGACGGGGCACACGTCGGGCAGTCCGTCGCCATCCTCGGGGCCGGCGGCATCGGCTTCGACGTGGCGGAGTTCCTCAGCGACGGCGGCGACTCGGCGAGCCTCGACCCCGAGGCGTTCTTCCGCCAGTGGGGGATCGACCCCGGCTACGAGACGCGGGGCGGAGTGCGGAAGCCCCAGCGGGCGACCTCGCCGCGCAGCCTGCACCTGTTGCAGCGCAAGGAGAGCAAGGTCGGCGCGGGGCTGGGCAAGACGACCGGCTGGATCCACCGCACCGAACTGCGGCACCGCGGCGTCACGATGGTCGCCGGCGCCACCTACCACCGCATCGACGACGCCGGCCTCCATGTGACGGTCGACGGCAGGAGCGAGGTCCTCGGCGTCGACACCGTCGTTCTCTGCACCGGCCAGGAGCCGCGCCGCGACCTGTACGAGGCGCTGCGCGAGGCGGGGCACTCGGCGCACCTCATCGGCGGCGCCGACGTCGCCGCGGAACTCGACGCGAAGCGCGCCATCCGTCAGGGCACCGAGCTGGCGGCGGCGCTCTGACGGCGGTGCGCCGGCGGCGCCGATCCTAGGATGCCTCCCAGTACGTCCATCGTCCGGCCGGGACGCCCCGGCCGGACGACCGGGTCCCAGAGAGGTGTCGTAAGACCATGTCGCTGCCGCACGCCATCCTCACCGCCCTGCTGGAGAAGCCGTCCTCGGGGCTGGAGCTGACGCGTCGGTTCGACCGCTCGATCGGCTTCTTCTGGTCCGCCACCCACCAGCAGATCTACCGCGAGCTGGGAAAGCTGGAGCAGGGCGGCCTCATCCACGCGCTCGCCCAGTCGCCGTCCCGGGGCCAGAAGCGCGAGTACGAGGTACTGCCCGCGGGCCGTGCGGAACTGACCACCTGGGTGGCCACCAGTCAGGACCCCAAGCCGATCCGCGACGCCCTGCTGCTGCGCCTGCGCGCGGCGGCGGTCGTCGGCCGGGACGGCCTCGAACCCGAGCTGGAACGCCATCTCGCTGACCACCGGCGGCAGTTGGCCGATTACACGGCGATCGAGGAGCGCGACTTCGCCGCCGGGAACCCGAGTGGAGAGGACCGGCTGCGGCATCTGGTGCTGCGCGCCGGGATCGGGCTGGAGACGTTCTGGATCGAGTGGCTCACCGAAGCCCTGGCGGAGTTCCGCCGGCCGGACGCCGCGGACGAGGTCGACGCGGGCTGACGTCGCGACGCGGGCTGACGTCGCGACGCGCTGACGTTGCGACGCGCTGACGTTGCGACGCGCCGATCCCGCCTCCGATGATCCACGTTGATGTCGCGAGGGAGCGGGGGTGCCCGACCCGCTACTCCTTCGGCCGGCCGGTCATCTGCGGGTTCAAGTGCCGGGCCAGTACGTCCAGGGCGTCGGTGACCTCCTGAACGCGGCGCGGGTCGTCGGCGCCGAGCATCGCGATGAGCGCGCTCTCGATCGTCGTGGCCCGGACCTGCTCCACCCGGGCCGAGATCTCGGGCGCCTGGCGGACGAGCAGGCGGCGGCGGTCGGCCGGGTCGGCCGAGGTGACCACCGAGCCCGCCTCCTTCAGTCGCGCCACGGCGTTGGAGACCTGGCTCTGCGGCAGGCCGGTGCGCGCGGCGATCTCGCCGATGGCGCTGTCCGGATGGGTGGCGATGTCGCTCGCCACGACGAGCACCGAGCGGACGCTGCCGGGGTGGGTGCCGCCGCCCGCCGGTTCCGGCATGGCCTCCTCGCCGATCTTCATCAGGGTGCGTCCCAGCAGGAACAGCTCGACTCCGTTCATGCGCCCAAGATACATCGCCATCGATACATCTTTCTTGATGCATTGCTCTTGATGCATCGAAAAAGATGGAATATGGTCGGGGCAGGGCGCGGGGGACACCGGGCCGTGGACGGACGGAAGGCCTTCGATCATGCGCAAGTGGCACGGGAACCCCTGGGCGGTCCTCCTGACGCTCTCCCTCGGTTTCTTCATGACACTGCTGGACCTGACGATCGTGAACATCGCCATCCCGGAGATGATCGACGGGCTCGGCGCCTCCCTCGACCTGACGCTCTGGGTGGTCAGCGGCTACGCCCTGGTCCTGGCGGTCCTCCTGATCACCGCAGGCCGGCTCGGCGACCTGCGGGGACCGCGCAATCTGTTCGCGGCGGGACTCGCGGTCTTCACCCTGGCCAGCATCGCCTGCGGGCTGGCGCCGAACGCCGGGGCGCTGATCGCGGCCCGAGCCGTCCAGGGGGTGGGCGCGGCCCTGCTGATACCTCAGACGATGACCCTGATCGTCTCGGTCTTCCCCGCCGCACGGCGCGGTACCGCGATGGGGATCTGGGGCACCGTCGCCGGTCTGGCCACCCTGTCGGGACCGACGCTGGGCGGAGTCCTGGTCTCCACGGTCGGCTGGCGCTGGATCTTCCTGGTCAACGTGCCCATCGGGGTGGCCGCCCTCGCGCTGACCTTCCTCGTCGTGCCCGACATCCGCTCCGGGCGGGGTCATCGCTTCGACCTGACCGGTGTTCTGATCGCCACCGCGGCGCTGTTCTCGCTGGCGTTCGGCCTCCAGGAGGGCGAGCACTACCACTGGGCTACGGGCATCTGGGCGCTGCTGGCCGCCGGAGTCGCACTGACCGTGGCCTTTGTGCTGCACCAGCGCCGCCACCAGGACCGTGAGCCGCTGGTGCCGTTCGCTCTCTTCCGCGACCGCAACTTCACCGTGCTGACCGTGCTCGTCGGACTGGTGTCGATGGCGATGATCGGCCTGGTGCTGCCCTTCAACCTCTATCTGCAGTCGGTGCTGCACCTGAGCGCCGTCAAGGCGGGTCTGGTGCTGGCCCCCTCCTCGGTGGTGTCGATGGTGGTGGGACCGTTCGCGGGGCGGCTCTCGGACCGCATCGGCGGCAAATACCTGCTGATGGCGGGTCTGGTGATGTACGCGGCGGGGATGCTCTCGATCGTGCTCATCGCCGGCCCCGCCAGCCCCTGGTACGCGTTCGTCCCGGCGACGATCGTCACGGGCCTCGGCGTCGGCTGCGTGATCGCCCCGATGTCCACCGAGGCGATGCGCAATGTCGATCCCCGGCTCGCCGGAGCGGCTTCCGGCGTCAACAACACGATCCGTCAGATCGGCTCCGTCATCGGGGCGGCGACCGTCGGCGGCCTGCTCCAGAGCCGGCTCGCCGCGGAGCTCCACGCGGGCAGGACGTACGCCGACGCCTTCATCGCCACCCTGCACGTCACCGCGGTCCTGCCGATCACGGCGGTGCTGGCGGGCGCCCTCGCCTGCCTGCTGGTGCGGAACCACAGCAGGGCCGCTGTTCCGGCGCCCGTGGTGCCGGTCCCGGCGGTCGGCCGATGACCCGGGGCGGGGGCGAGGGCCTCAGGCAGGGAGCTCGGAGAGTGATCTCAGGCGGGGTGGATGTCGTCGAGCTTCCAGCTGTGGTCGAAGTACGGCTCCAGGGGGCCGTAGAGGCGGAAGTAGCAGAACCAGTGGCGGCCGGGGACGGTCTGCACCCAGTTGGATTCCCTGCCTGCCGGGGCCTCCGGTCCGAAGTGCAGGTCGACCGATCCGTCCTCGTTGTACTCGAGCTCGGGGTCGCGCGATCCGCGGTCGCCGCGCTCCTGCGGGTTGTCGATCAGACAGCGGGTGTCGGCGGAGTAGACCGTCGCGGACCAGAACAGCTTCGCGGGCGGGTCGGCGGGCACACGGAGGGTGTACCGGCGGGCGCCGTCGAGCCAGCGGCCGTCCATGTCGGTGTAGGTGCCCAGATAGGCCTGTCCGAGCCCGGGGGTCCGGCTCTTCATGGCCGCGGAGAAGCTGACCGCCTCGTAGAACCAGGCCGTCCGCTCCAGCAGCTGGTCGTAGCCGGCGGCGCGTTGATCGGAGCGGTCGAGCATGAGGACGAGGTCCCACTGCCGGTCGGGCCAGTAGCGGGAGCCGGGGAACCGCTTGGCGAACGCGTTCGCCTGCGCCATCAGCTCGCCGGCCGCCGCGGCCTCGGTGAGAATGCGCGTCATCCGCTCGTCCGGGGTGAAGAGCTTGTCCTGCTCGATGCCCAGCTGCCGGAGCATGGCGAGGAAGAAGCGGTCGCGTTCGTCGACGACCTCGGACTGGTAGATCTCGTGCAGCCGCTCCCAGTACTCCAGCCCCTTCGGCTGGACCCCGGACCACGTCCGGCCGGCCGGCGAGAGCACCTTGGTCGGCGGGGGCGCGTCGCGGTGCGCGTAGGGGTAGAGCCGTACGGCGTCCACCAGCCGCTGGGCCTGCGCCGCGTCGGTTCCCAGGGTGCGGAAGCCGAACATCACGTTCATGCCGGTCGCGGTGAGGACGTGGTAGCCGTCGGCATCGTCGGGCACGTCCTGGCCTGGCGGGACGATGAGATAGCGCCCGCCCTCGCCCTGGTCGGGGCCCATCTCACCCATCGCACCGATCTCGCGCTGCCAGAAGTCGGACACACCGCCCGCCGTGGGCCCGGCCGGCAGGTCCACCACGAGCGGTCCGGTGATGCCGAGGTCGATGAAGCCGAGGATGTAGGGAGTGGTGGCGTTGGCGGTGATCAGGCCCAGCCGGTCGCGATAGCTCTCGTAGTGCACCAGATCGCTGGGGCCCGCCCCGAACTCCTCGGTGTGCACCCGCTGCCACTGCGCGTACGAGACCAGGGGCAGCGCCCACAGATACGCCTGGGTGGCCATCTGGTGGTCGAGCTCGTCGAAGACGATGCCGAGGTCTTCGCGGCGCGGGAGCTCGCCGTCCATGACCACGGAGCCGAGCCGTCCTGGGTGGGCCGCAGGCGTGTCCATGGACCGAGCGTAGGGGCGGAATCCGCAGGTCGCAGCCGGAGCCCGCACCCGCCCCGACCCGCCGGAACGGCCCCGGCCCCGGTCCCGCCCTCGCGTGGCGGTGACCGGACCGGGACCACGACCGGCGGTGCGGTCAGAAGCCCGTGGTCCGGGCCACGGTGGTCCGGAACGCGCCGGCGGGTGCTGCGGTGGTCGGGGATGCGGTGTCGTGGGCGGGAGAGGACGGGCAGAACTCCGCCACCACGGGAGAGACCGGGCTCTCGACCCAGTCGGCGTTGATGTTGGAGGAGAGGCTGTGCCGGCCGTCGCGGGTGGTGGTGGCGGACGAGGAGGAACCGAAGATCCCGCCGTCATGGCCCCAGACGGTCACCCCGCAGGGCAGCCGCACGGACATCATGGCCAGGCCGTACCGGAGGTCGGGGGTGTCCGGGCCGGTCGACACGGTGGTCAGCATCTCGTCGAGCTGCTGGGCCGGGAGCAGCCGCCCGCGCAGAAGAGCGCTGAAGAAGCGGTTCAGATCCGCGGTGGTGGAGATCATCTCGCCCGCCGAGCCGGCCAGCGAAGGGTTGAACTCGGTGACGTCGTAGAGCCGGTCGGGAGTCTGGGCGAAGAGCACCGAATAGGCGCGGCCGTGGCGGCCGGGAATCGTGGGCGAGGTGCCGGGCACGCTCGTCGAGCGCAGACCCAGCGGCCGCAGGATGCGCCGTTCGATCTCCTGGGCGTAGGAATGGCCGGTCACTTTCCGCACCACCATGCCGGCGACTATGTAATTGGTGTTGGAGTAGCTCCAGGACGTGCCCGGTGCGAAATTCGGCGGATGGGAGAGGGCGATCGCGACGATCTGCTGCGGCCGGTACGTCTCGTAGCGGTGGTCGAGGAATCCCTGACCGCCCATCCGGGTCCGGATCGCCGGGTCTTCCGTGTAGTTGTAGAGCCCGCTGGTGTGGTTGAGCACCTGACGGAGCGTGATGTGCCGGCCGTCGTTGCCGTTCCCCTGGATCACGCCCGGCAGCAGCCGGTCCATCGTGTCGTCCAGGCTCAGCTTCTTCTCGGCCTCCAGTTGCAGCAGCACCGTCGCGACGAACGACTTGGTGATGCTGCCGATCCGGAACTCGTCACCGGGCCGGAACGGACGCCCTGACGCCAGATCCGCGGTGCCGGCCGCACCGAACCAGGTGTCACCGCCCACCTGCGCCTTGGCCTGTACACCGGGAGCGCCCGCGGTGACGGTTCCGTCGAGGGCGGCCTGGGTGGCGGCGTGCCCGGTAGGGACCCCCGGCGCCGAGTGCGGTGCGGGGGAGGGGGCGGTCGTGGCGGCGGTGGCGGGCCCGGCCAAGAGGGTCGCGCCCGCCGCGAGCGCGGCCGTCAGGCCCAGTACGCCCCGGCCGAAGTGGAGTTTCGACATGGAGTTCCTCTCCATCGGTACGGAATCCCTTGCTGTGCGCGGCTTGTGTGCCGCGTGGGGCAGGACGCCGTCGATGGCTCCACTCGTTGACAGACCCCGAATGTCACCGGCAGGATTCGGCCAACCGGTTGGCGAGGACATTTCGGCGCGCGATCCGCGGGATTAATGCGTGCCTGCGCCGTGTCGTGTATCCGCAGCACGGGTTACGGGCCAGACGTCGAATTTTCTCTGGTGTCCTCGCTACCGTTGTTCCACAGGCCCGGCAGGCCGCCACCCCCGTGCGAACCTGCCGGGCCTGCTGCTGTCTGCTGTCCCGCGGCTGTCCTGCGGCGCACCCCGCCTCAGCGCCGGATGCCGGGAATCAGACCAGGTGCAGATCGACGAAGCACCAGCTCCAGCTCTCGCCCGGCTCGAAGCTCCGCATCACCGGATGCCCGGTCTCCTCGAAATGCCCCGTGGCATGCCGGTACGGCGACGAGTCGCAGCAGCCGACATGGCCACAGACGAGACATAGCCTGAGCTGCACCGGATGGCTGCCCACGGCCAGGCACTCCAGGCAGGTGTCGCTCAGCGGAGCCGGCTCGAGGCGCGGCAGGTCGGGAACATGCGGGCACTCGCTCATGATTGCCAGGTTAGAGCGAGTGACGAGCATTCGAAGAACGAGAACGAGATGGGAACGGGCCGAAGCTGATGGATGCCATGCCACTGCTGATGTTGATCGCGTGCAGTGCGGTGATCGCGGCCGCGGCTCGCCGCACGCCCGTGCCCGCGCCGCTGCTGCTGGTCGCCGCCGGGCTGCTCGCGTCGTATGTGCCGGGCATCCCCGACTACACCCTCGACCCGGAGATCGTGCTGCCGCTGCTGCTGCCGCCGCTCCTGCACACGGCCGCCCTCGACAGCTCCTACCTCGATCTGCGGGCCAACGCGCGGCCGGTCGCGCTGCTCTCCGTCGGCTATGTGCTGTTCGCGACGATCGCCGTCGGATACGTCGCCTACCTGGTGGTGCCCGACCTGCCGCTGACCGCCGCCCTGGTGCTGGGCGCCGTGATCGCCCCGCCCGACGCGGTCGCCGCCACCGCCATCGCGCGGCGCCTCAAGCTGCCCAACCGGATCACCACGATCCTGCAGGGCGAGTCACTGGTGAACGACGCGACCGCGATCACCGCGTACAAGGTCGCCCTGGCCGCCGTCGTGGGAGAGGGAGCCACCTGGGGCGAGGGCATCAGGGAATTCGCCGTCGCCGCGGCGGGCGGTGTCGTCGTCGGCCTCATCCTCATGGTGCCGCTGCACTGGCTGCGCACCCATCTGAAGGAACCGCTGCTCCAGAACACCCTGTCGCTGCTCATCCCGTTCGTGGCCTACGCCGCGGCCGAGCGCGTCGGGGCGTCGGGCGTGCTCGCCGTCGTGGTCGTCGGGCTCTACCTGGGACACCGCTCCTGGCAGGTCGACTTCGCGACCAGGCTCCAGGAGGCGGCGGTGTGGAAGATGGTCGGCTTCATCCTGGAGTCGACGGTCTTCGCCCTCATCGGGCTGCAGTTGCGCGTGGTGCTCGGCGGGCTCGGCGAATACGGGGTGGGGGAGGCCATCTGGTACGCGTTCGCGGTCTTCATCGTCGTGGTGGCCGCCCGCTTCGCCTGGGTCTTCCCCGCGACCTTCCTGCCCCGCAAGCTCTCGTCCCGCATCCGGGAGCGCGAACCCGACACGAACTGGACCGGGCCCGTCATCGTCGGCTGGGCCGGGATGCGCGGCGTCGTCTCGCTCGCCATCGCGTTCTCGATCCCGCTGACGATGGACGACGGCGAGGCCTTCCCCGCCCGCAACCTGGTGCTCTTCCTGACGTTCACCACCGTGATCGCCACCCTGGTCGTCCAGGGCCTCACCCTGCCACCGCTGATCCGCTGGCTGAAGATCCCGTCCCCCGACGTCCGCGCCGAGACGCTCGCCGAGGCACAGGCCCAGAGCGAGGCCTCGGCCGCCGCGGAACGTCTGCTCACCGAACTGCTCGCCGAGGGGCGGAACGACCTGCCGCAGCCGCTCGCCGACCGACTGCGCACCGTCATGGACCGGCGGCGCAACGCCGTGTGGGAGCGGCTGGGCGCGGTCAACGAGGCCACCGGGGAGTCCGCGGACGGCACGTACCGGCGGCTCGCCCGACGGATGATCGGGGCCGAACGTGAGGTGTTCGTGGAACTGCGCGACGCCCGGCGCATCGATGACGAGATGCTCCGGACGCTGCTGCGCCGACTGGACCTGGAAGAGGCCGCCGCCTACCGCGAGGAGACGGGCTGACGGCGGCCGGCCGCTGCTGCGGGTACTGCGCGGGTCAGCGCCGCGCGGTCAGCGGCGTGCGCGCGAGTCGCCGAAGAATATCCGGTAGAGGATCAGCAGGACCAGCGAGCCGCCGATGGCCGCACCCCACGTGGCCAGGTCGAAGAAATGGTCCCCGACGGGCTTGTCGAGGAGACGGGCGGAGAGCCAGCCACCGACGAACGCGCCCGCGATACCGATCAGCGTGGTGATGATGATGCCGCCGGGATCACGTCCGGGCAGCAGAACCTTGGCGATGACCCCGGCGATGAGTCCGAGGACGATCCAGGCGATAATGCCCATGGTGCGTGCCTTCCTTTCGACGTACCACTTCCGCGGGGCGAACCCGCGTTCCCTCCGCACCGAAAGGGACGCAGCCCAGGTGCGAGGGGTTCCCGGGTGCCACTTCGGACAACGGTCTTCCCTGATGCGTTCCGTCTGCCCCGATCGCGGGGCAACATGTTCGCGTGTTGATACGCAGACGGACTCCCGCCCCGCCACCGGCCCCCGACGACCCCGTACTGGCCTATGCCCTCACGGACTTGGACTGGTACGCGCGCACTCGCGACGGCGCTCGCAGATGGCACTGGACCACCGAACTGGGCGCGCTGTCGGCGGGCTCCGCCACGGTGGTCGCGGCCGGAATCCAGGCGCCCGCCGCCGTCACGGCGACCGTGGCGGGCATCGCCGTGTTCATCGGCGGGTTCCGCCAGGTCTTCAACCACACCGAGCGCTACGTGCTGGCCGCCGAGTCCTGGTCGCGGCTGCGCCCGGCCGTCGAGCGGTACCGGCTGCTGCCGGAGGACGAACGGGACGCCGACGCCCGCCGGGTGCTGGTGGAGGCGATCGAGGCGGTCTCGGCCGCGGAGATCCAGAGCTGGGCCGTCCACCGGCGCGGAGCGCGGTCGGGATCGGACGCCGGCCCGGGCATCGTGTGAGGCCCGGCGGCATCATCCCGGCCCGCCGGAAGGGTGGTTGACGTGCGCGGTAGCCCTTGAACGCCACGGGAACGGCCCTCGCGGGACAGCTCGGAGCCGGTGTTGGAGCCGGCCCCGGCCGATGGGGGCGCAGTGGCGGAGGAAGCCGGCGAAAGCCGTGCGGGGGAGCGGGATCCGGCCGCGTTGGCCCGGCTGGTGGCGGGTGCGCAGCGCGGCGACCGGCTGGCGATGGACGAACTGCTCACCGTCCTCACCCGTACGTCGGCCGCATCTGCGGCCCGGTGGCCCTGGAGGACGGGGACGACGCGGCCCAGGAGACGCTGATCGCGGTCTTCCGCCACATCCGGAAGTTGAAGGAGCCCGCGGCGTTCTTCGGCTGAGTGCGGGTGATCGCCGTCCGCGAGGCCGTGCGCCTCGCGAAGCAGCGGCAGCGAACGGTCCCGGCGGAGCTGTCAGAACTGCCCGCGCCGGGCGATCCGGAACTCGCTCAGGACATCGGCGACGTGCTGCGGAGACTGTCGCCCGAGCACCGCGCCGTTCTGATGCTGCGGCATGTCGAAGGGCTGGATGAACAGGAAGTGGCGCGGGTGCTCGCGGTCCCGCTGGGAACCGTCAGATCCCGGCTGTTCCGGGCCAGGAGGTCATTCCGCGGCGCCTGGGGCGGCGCCGGGAAGTGACCGTGCGCCGATCCGCCGCTGCAGCGCGGCCATCAGGGCGGCGCCGCGCGCCCGAGCCCCGGGCCGGCGCAGCCACTGGAGGGCGGCGCCGGCCGGGGAGCGGTAGGCGCTGAAGAAGGCGAACCGGGTGCCCGACCCGTCGGGCACCGCGGCCATGCCACCGGCCAGCAATCGGCTCTGCATTAGACACCAGCCCGGCCGCAGCACGACCTCGAACCGCTCCCGGTGGCCGAGAACACTCACCGCCCGGAAGGACAGCCGCTCGTCGGACAGCCGGTCGTTGAACCGCTGATCATCGTCCGACCCCCGATCCGCGGCCCGTTCGGCGGTGAACGAGCGCAGGCCGGGGATGAGGTGCGGCAGTTCGCCCTCGAGGTCGGCGGCCACCGCCCACACCTGGTCCGGGGCGGCGTCGAAGTGGTGCTCGACGAACAGGGCGTGTTTCGAGGCCCCCGCGACCACCCGCAGACGCCGCAGCGGATCGAGACCGGCCTGCGGCCAGTCGGCGTCGCCGTTCACCGGGCGTCGTTCATGGGGCATCGTTCATCGCGTTTCGTTCATCGGATCGGCTCCCCTTCGCACTGTCTGCGGCAGAGCGTCGCATCAACTCAGCTCGCGAACAAACGCCTGGCCGCCGCCACGACCAGCTCCGGCCGCTCGTGCTGCGGGCAGTGCCCGCAGCCCGGGAGCACCTCGACGGCCAGCGTGTCGGCGAAGAGCTCACCGCCCGCCAGCAGTCCTGGCGGGATGACCACATCGCGCTCGCCCGCCAGGATCAAGGTCGGGACGGTCAGCCGCAGGGAGTGGAACTCCTTGCGGCGCAGGGCCGCGATGTCGTGCGCCACGAACGCGCGGTGGATCCCCTCACCGGCTCGCGCGCTCCGCGGCTGCCGGGCCGCGGTGGCGAACTCCTCGATCTCGCCCGCGCGCCAGGCCGAGCGGTCGGCCACCCCGCGTCGCAGCAGGTAGCGGGTGAACGCCGGCCAGCGCCGCAGGACCTGGCGGCCGAGCGGCGGCCACTCCAGCAGCACGGTGTACCAGAAGCGCCAGGCGTGCCGGAGGGTGTTCCGGCGGGTGGGCCAGGGGTGGACCATGTTCAGCGCGAGGAAGTGGCTGAAGCGTTCCGGAGACCGGGCGCAGGCGAGGAACCCCGCCCAGGCACCCCAGTCATGGGCGAGCAGCCGCACCCGCTCCAGCCCGAGCGCGTCCAGCACCGCGACGAGGTCCGCCGCCCGCCGGTCCGTGCCGTAGCCGCCGGGTGACGCCTCCGACCAGCCGAAGCCGGGCATGTCCAGGCAGATGAGCCGGTACTCACCGGCCAGCCCCGGCAGCAGGTGCCGCCAGGTGTACCAGTGCTGGGGGAAGCCGTGGACGAACTGCACCGGCGGTGCGCCCGGGTCGCCGGCCTCGGCGTAGTGCAGCCGGACGCCGTCGACCAGGACGTGGTGGTGGCGCACTCCCGGAACGGGAGGGTAGGGCCGGGGGACGTCGTCTCCCCGGCCGTTGCCCGTGGTGTCGCTGTTCCCGCCGTCCGCGGTGTGCGGGCTCCGGGTGTCCTCTGGACCGGCATGGGACCGCCTTCCGTGTGTTGTCCCTTGTCCCTGTGCCGGTGGAGAGGGCGGCGGCGGTCCGTGCAATCCCCGGGCTGCCCGGATTTCCGTGTGCGGTGGGTCACATGCGGGGCGCCGGGTGGCGGCTGGAGGGGCGAGGAGGGAGGCGGAACCCCGTCCAGCCGCCGGTCAGGGCGTCCCGTGGGCCGGCGTCGTGCTCAGTTCACGGCGCCCACGGTGAATCGACGGACCAAGTGGTGTCCTCGGTGAAGGTGGCCGGGTTGTCCCAGGTGTGACCGCCGCCCGGAGTGGCCAGCCAGACCTCGGCGTTGATGTGCCGGATGTAGCTCCCCGGGTAGTTGGCGGCCGAGAACCGGACGCCGCCGTAGCCCTGGACGGCGCAGAAGGTGGCGTCGGCCTTGAAGAGCGCCGATCCGTCGTCGGGATCCCGCCGGACCCGGAAGTTCTGGTGGCGGAGGAACTCGCCGGGGAAGTTGCGGGACTCGAAGGAGTAGCAGGCGCTGTTGGCGAGGCCGGTGACGATCTTCCAGGTCGCGTCGCTCTTCAGCACCGCGCCGCTGTTGCCGTCGACGACCTCCGTGTACGCCAGCGCGTCGGAGTGGCGCAGATACCGGTTGGTGAAGCCCGGTGTGGTGACCCGCAGGGACTTGTACTGGCCGACGGGGAGGACGACCGGTGGCGGCGGGTTGAGGGAGGCGTTGATCAGAGCCCGGTTGGCGGCCTTCACCCGGGCCGCGTCGACCTTCATGACCTGACGGTCATAGGTGAGCAGGCCGTTGACCTCGTTCTCGACGTCGGTGATCTCGGTGTAGACCGACGCGGAGAGACCGGCGGGCAACTGGTTGAGGCGGATGGCGTCGAGCAGTCCGGTGAACCGGTTGTTGAGGGCCGCCAGGCTCGGCTGGTCCTCGTAGCTGAACCCGCCGCCCGGATACCACTCGTGGCCCGCCACCTTGAAGCCGAGCCCGCCGTACTCACCCAGCACGGCGGCGCGGGTGGGGCTCGGAGCGGTGTTGCCAGGACCGACGTAGTTGTGGTTGTCGACGACGTCCCCGTTGCCGCCGTCGACGGAGCCGCAGCAGTTGACACCGCTCATGTTGTCGACGAGGCGGGACGGGTCGTAGGCCTTGACGTCGTTGGCGATACGGGCCTGGTCGTACTGGCCCCAGCCCTCGTTCTGGTCCACCCACTGGATCAGCGCGGGGGAGCTGCGGTGCTGGTCGATGACCGCGTGGAACTCGGTCTCCCACTGGGCGCGGGCCGCGCTGTCCGGTGACTTGCCCGTGTCCATGGCGGGCATGTCCTGCCACACCAGCAGCCCGAGCCGGTCGGCCCAGTAGAACCAGCGCTGCGGTTCGACCTTGATGTGCTTGCGGACCATGTTGAAGCCCAGGTCCTTGTGCGCCTGCAGATCGGACCTGAGCGCGGCGTCGGTCGGCGCGGTGTAGATGCCGTCGGGCCAGAAGCCCTGGTCGAGCGTGCCGCTCTGGAAGACGAACGTGCCGTTCAGGACGGGCCGCATGATGTTGTCGACCTTGGCGACCGCGATCGACCGCATCCCGGTGTAGCTGCCGACCGAGTCGACGGTCGCGCCGCCGCTGGTGAGATCGGCGCGCACGTCGTACAGGAACGGGTCGTCCGGGCTCCACCGATGCGCGTTGGGCACGGAGACGGAGAACTCCGTGCCGACGGGTCCGGTCGCGGTGCCGACCGTGGTGCCTCCGGTGGAGACGGTGATCCTGGCGCTCTGGCCGCTGATGCCGTCACCCCTGACGGTGACGCGCAGCGTGTTGTTCGCCAGGTTCGGGGTCATGTCCACGCGGGTGATGTGCGCGGCGGCGACGGGCTCCAGCCAGACGGTCTGCCAGATCCCGGAGGCGGCGGTGTAGAAGATCCCGCCGCCCGGGTGCGGTGCGACATCGTTGATCCGCTGCTTGCCGACGGCTTGGCCGCCGGTCTGGGTCGGGTCGTAGACCGAGACCACGACGGTGTTGGAACCGCCGGTCAGCAGTGAGGTGATGTCGTAACCGAAGCCGTCGTAGCCGCCCTTGTGCGCCGTCCCGGCCTGGCGGCCGTTGACCCACACCGTCGTCTGCCAGTCGGAGGCGCCGAAGTTGAGCTGTACGCGGCGGCCGTTCCAGGTGGCGGGGACGGTGAAGGTGCGCTTGTACCAGAGCTTGTCGTTCTGGGTGATCTTGCGCTGGATGCCCGACAGCGCGGACTCGGCGACGAACGGGACGCGGATCTGCTCGGTGAACGTCGCGGGCTGGGCGGCGTCGCGGCCGGTGACGGCGAAGTCCCAGATGCCGTTGAGATTGGCCCAGTCGGGCCGGGTGAGCTGGGGGCGGGGGTACTCGGGCAGCGGGTTGTCGACCGGAACCTGGTTCGTCCAGGGGGTGGTCATGGGGGAGGGCTTCGGCGACCAGGCGGCGGCACTGGCCGGCGCCGGACCGAGGGCGGCCAGCGCGCCGGCGGCGAGCGCCAGTACCGCGAACGCGGAGACGAGCCGGCGCCTCCAGGGCGGGTGCCCGGTGCCGGGTGGACGTTTCATCAGAGCGGCTCCTTCGTGGGGGTGGGCCGTGCCGGGTCCGTCGTCGTGCTGTGCAAGCCCTTCTGGATCAAGGGGCGTTGGCAGCAGTTCTTCTAACGTTGGAAATGCCATGCCCAGCGGAATGACAGCACGCCGCCAAGTCACTGTCCAGACCTCCGGCAGCAATCGGCCACTGCGGTAAAGGGGTTGTTGTGCCCGTGGCAAGGGCGCGGCACCGGTGCTGCCTGGAGCTTTACCATCGGCGTGGGGGTGGAGAGGTCCATCGTTGTCATTTAACGATGTAAAGCGCAGCGCCACCCCGGTTGGACGGGGTGGCGCGTGTGGTGGCCGGGTGTGGGGAGGTACGCGGTGCGGTCCGGTCAGGTGTGCCGCACCGCGTACCGGCTTACGGCCGGCCCAGGTTCCACGTCAGGGCCGGCCGGGCGCGATCGGCGAGCCCGTGGGCCTGGTCCGCCCACCAGACGCCGGCGGCCGGGTCGGTGATGCCGTACTCCGGATCGGTCGGTCCCGAAGTGCCGCGCGTGCAACTGCCGTCGGACTCCCCGGGGACTTTGATCCACAGAGACGCGTCGAGCAGCGGGACTCCGGTGGCGGCGGTGGGCCGCGTGCCCAGCCCGCGTCCCGGAGGGTTGCACCAGGTCTGCGGATCGCTGTAGTCGGCGGCCGGGGTCCACGGACCCCGGCCGTTGCGGCTGCTGTCGATCACGAAGTGCGGGAGCACGGCATCCGCGGGCACATGGTTCGCGTACCAGGCGTCCGCGTCGGCGGCCGGCCAGTACTGGTTCGCGCAGTCGCCGGCTGCCGCACCGGGGACGTTGCGCAGGTACCAGGTGCACTGCGCGACCTGGGTGCCGTAACGGATCAGGTCCGCGTCGGTCTGGTAGTTGGAGACGTTCAGGAAGAGGCCCTGCGCCTGGGCGATGCCGCCCTCGACCAGCAACCCGGCCATCACGCCCACGTTCTGCCAGGCGCTGTGCCCGGCGTCGAGGTAGACGACCGCGCCGGGCTGTCGCTCCAGCCGTTGCACGGCGCCACGGATCTCGGCGATCCGGTCCGCCTGCTGAGCGGCGGTGCCGCCGCAGTACGCCGGGCTCAGCGCCAGACCGTCCGGCTCCCGGACGACGACGGTGCGGTGGCCGCCGATGCCGCGGGCGAGGGCGTCGATCCACGCTGTGTACTCGGCGGAGTTCGATGCGCCGCCCGCTGAGTACTGGGAGCAGTCGCGGCCCGGCACGTTGTAGGCCACCGCCACCGGCACCTGGTGCTGCAGCGCCGCTCTGGCCTGCAGGTTCGTCATGTCGGCGGTGGTCTGTTGAGGCGTGCTCGTGCCGTTGAACCACTGTGCCACCGGCCAGGAGGCCAGCTTCGCCATGGACAGGGCGCCGGCGTAGTCGTGCGCCCTGAGGTCGGCCACCGCCTGGTGCGCCGCCTTGCTGTCGAGGTCGGTGTAGAAAGCGGGTGGCGGCCGGGAGCGAGTGGTCGTTGGTCGTGGTGGTGGCGCCTGCGGCCGGGGTGGGCAGGACGCAGAACGCGGTCGCGGTGGCGGCCGCTGTGGCGGTCAGAAACGTGGCCCAGCGACGGAGATATGGGAGCGCTCCCAAAGATGTTCGGTTCATTGTGCCCACTTCCTCTTCGATTCGCATCGGGAATGTTCGTTCAAGAGATGAACACTGCTCGGCATCTTGACGCCGCCTGCGTGCGTCGCTTCTATGGCGCGGGGCCGTGGTGGTCGTTCGTGGCTATGAAAACTGAAGGAATCGTGCCGCAGATCCCTGCTTCTGGCCAGTCCCTCGACGTGTATTGCGGAGGTGATGTTCCGGGAAAAGTGGAAGCGCTCCCACGAGCGAATGATCAGAGCCGCACCACCAGAGCCGCACCACCAGAGCCGCACCATCCGAGCTGAACCGTCAGAGAGGAACAGGGACGTGCTCCATCTCTTGCGCCGACTGCGCACGGCCGGCACCGCCGTCGCGGTCATGGCCGCGCTGCTCATCCCGCTCGCCGGAACCCAGGGCGCGCAGGCCGCCGACACCGCCTTACCCGCCCGTACCGAGCCCGCCGCAGCCGTGGCCAACGCATCCGCCGTCGGAGCGGGCTACTGGCACACCAGCGGACGGCAGATCCTGGACGCGGCCAACCAGCCGGTCCGGATCGCCGGAGTGAACTGGTTCGGGTTCGAGACCGCCAACTACGTGCCGCACGGCCTCTGGTCGCGCGACTACAAGAGCATGATCGACCAGATGAAGTCGCTGGGCTACAACACGATCCGGCTGCCGTACAGCGACGACATCTTCAAGGGCACCGTCCCGAACGGCATCAACACCTCCGGCGGGATGAACGCCGATCTCCCGGGCCTGACGTCGCTTCAGGTGATGGACAAGATCGTCAACTATGCCGGGACGATCGGCCTCAAGGTCATCCTGGACCGGCACCGTCCCGACTCCAGCGCCCAGTCGGCGCTCTGGTACACGGCAGCGGTCCCCGAGTCGACCTGGATCGGCGACCTCACCGCGCTGGCGACCCGCTACCGGGGCAACCCCGCCGTCATCGGCATCGATCTGCACAACGAACCGCACGACCCGGCCTGCTGGGGCTGCGGCGACACCTCCGTCGACTGGCGGCTGGCGGCCGAGCGCGGCGGGAACGCGGTGCTCGCCGCCAACCCGTCCCTCCTCGTCTTCGTCGAGGGCATCCAGACCTACAACGGCGACTCGTACTGGTGGGGTGGCAACCTGCAGGGCGCCGGCCAGAACCCGGTCCGGCTGAACATCGCCAACCGGCTGGTGTACTCCGCACACGACTACGCGACCAGCGTCTTCGCCCAGACCTGGTTCAGCGACCCCACCTTCCCCAACAACATGGCGGGCATCTGGAACAAGAACTGGGGCTATCTCTTCCAGCAGAACACCGCCCCGGTCTGGCTGGGGGAGTTCGGCACCACCCTGCAGTCCTCCGTGGACCAGACCTGGCTCAGGACGCTCGTGCAGTATCTGCGCCCCACGGCCCAGTACGGAGGCGACACCTTCCAGTGGACGTTCTGGTCCTGGAACCCCAACTCCGGTGACACCGGCGGGATACTCAACGACGACTGGACCACCGTCAACACCGCCAAGGACGCCTATCTGAGCAGCATCAAGGCGCCCTCGTTCGGCTCCGGCGGTGGAGGCGGCGACACCCAGCCGCCGGGCGCGCCCCCGAACCTCGCGGTCACCGGCACCACCAGCACCACCGCTTCCCTGTCCTGGGGCGCGGCCACCGACAACGTGGGCGTCACCGGCTACGACGTCTACCGTGGCGGCGCACTGGCCGGCAGCAGCACCGGTACCACCTACACCGACACGGGTCTGACCCCGTCGACCGCGTACGTCTACACCGTCAAGGCCCATGACGCGGCCGGGAATGCCTCGCCCGCGTCCGGTGCCGTCACCGCCACCACGGCCCCCGGCGGGGGTGGTGGTGGCTCCGGGTGCGTGGCGGGCTGGCATGTCGACAGCCAGTGGACACCGGGCTTCAACGCCACTGTCACCGTCACCAATTCGGGGACAGCTCCCAGTAAGTCCTGGACGGTCAACTGGACCTGGCCCGACGGGCAGCACGTGTCGAGCTTCTGGAACGCGGCCGTCCAGCAGTCCGGTACGGGGGTGAGCGCCGCGAACCTCGCGTACAACGGCGCGATCGCTCCCGGCGCGTCGACCTCCTTCGGAATCCAGGGCACCTGGAGCGGCACCAACACATCGCCCACGCTGACCTGTACCGCGTCCTGACCGGATCGGCATTCCCGACCGGCCCCGTGGGGCGGCGCACCCGCCGCCCCACGGGACCACCCACCAAGACTCAGCGCAGGTGCGGGAAGCGGAACTCGGTGCGGCTGCGGAAAGCGGTGCCGGGTCGTAGCACGGTCGTGGGGTAGGCCGGCCGGTTCGGCGAGTCGGGGAAGTGCTGGGTCTCCAGGCAGACGGCGCCGTGCCGTTCATGGCGATTGCCTTCGGCGTCGCTGAGCGAGCCGTCGAGGTGGTTGGACGTATAGACCTGGAGGCCGGGCTCGGTCGTCCAGACCTGGAGTTCCCGTCCTGACCCGGGATCCCGCAACTGGGCGGCGGACCGCAGACCGTCAGGACCCTCCGGCGGGCGCAGGACCCAGCAGTGGTCGTATCCGTCGGCGTCCTTCAGCTGCGGATCGTCGCTCGCCAGGCCGTCGCCCAGCCGGCGCGGTGCGGTGAAGTCGAAGGGTGTGCCGGTCACTTCCCGGGCCGGTCCGAGCGGGATCGCGTCCGCCGACACCGGGAGATAGCGGTCCGCGCCGACGCTCAGCCAGTGGTCCAGCACAGCGCCCGATTCCGCCCCGGCCTCCACACCCACGCCCACTCCCGCCCCAGCCCCCACTCCCGCTCCCGCCAGATTGAAGTAGGCGTGATGGGTGAGGTTGATGACCGTCGGCCGGTCGGTGACGGCTTCGAAGGTGACGGAGAGCGTGCCCCGGTCGTCGAGCGCGTAGGTCGCCGTCACCGTCAGCTCACCGGGGAACCCCATGTCGCCGTCGGGGCTGCACAGCGTCAGCCGTACGTCGGCGCCGTCTCCGACCGGTTCCGCCTGCCACACCCGGCTGTTGAAACCCTCGGGGCCGCCGTGCAGGGCGTGCCCGTGGTCGTTGGCCGGTATGTGGTGTTCCTGCCCGTCGAGGGTGAACCGGCCGCCCGCGATGCGGTTGGCGTAGCGTCCGACCAGGGCGCCGACATACGGGTTCGGTGCGGCGTAACTCTCCAGGTCCGACAACGCCAGGACGACGGAACGGCTGTGGCCCGCGCGGTCCGGGACCGTGAGGGCGTGCAGGATGCCCCCGTAGCTGAGGACCTCGGCGGTGACTCCGGTCGTCGACCGCAGCGTCCAGCGGTCGACGGCCCGGCCGTCCGGGGTGACGCCGAACGGTTCACGGTGCGCTGCGGGTCGGGGCATGGTGAGTCCTCGGGAAGAGTGTGGTGCCAGGACGGTTACGCGGCAGGCGGTGCCCGGGAAGGGCGACCGCGGTCAGCCGGGGCGGCGGGCGGTGGACTCCCTGGCCACCAGCGTGTAGCCGGGCTGGATCCGCTCCGGCACCAGGTCGGGGGCGCCCGCGAGCCGGGCCACCACCCGTTCGACCGCCAGCCGGGCGATGGCCTGCTTGTCCGGGGAGACTGTGGTGAGGGCGATGGTCGAGAACCGCCCCTCCTCGATGTCGTCGAAGCCGACCACGGCCACATCGTCCGGTACCCGCAGCCCGCGGTCGGTCAGCGCGCGCATCGCGCCGATCGCGATCAGGTCGTTGTACGCGAAGACGGCGTCGGGCCGCTCCCCGCGGTCCAGCAGGGCGTTCATGGCGGCGGCGCCGTCGACCCGGCCGTAGCCGTCGGTGGCGGCCACCAGCGAGTCGTCGCAGGGCAGTCCGGCGGCGGTCAGCTCCTCCCGCCAGCCGCGCAGCCGCAGATGGGCGGGCTGCCTGGCGCTCTCCCTGCGGGCGCCGAGGAACGCGATCCGCCGGTGCCCGAGCCCGGTGAGATGGCGTACGGCGGTGCGCGCGGCGGAGACGTTGTCGATGGCGATCTGGTCGTAGGGCGCGTCGTACTCGCGCTCGCCGAGCAGCACCAGCGGGGCGTCGTCGGTCCGGCCCAGCAGGTCGGCGGCCTCCAGCTCGATGGGGCTGAGGATCAGGCCGTCGATGACATGGGCGCGGAAGCCCTGCGAGACCAGGATCTCCTTCTGCCGTTCCCCCGCCGTGTGGTCGAGCAGGACGGTGTAGTCGTGCCGGGCGGCGGCGTCGACGACGGCGCCCGCGAGTTCCGCGAAGTACGGGTTGCCCAGCTCGGGGACGGCGAGCGCGATGATTCCGGTGCGGCCCTTGCGCAGATGCCGGGCGGTGAGGTTGGGACGGTAGCCGAGCTCGTCGATGGCCCGTTGCACCTTCGCGCGCATTCCGGGGGTGACGTGCGGATAGTTGTTGACCACGTTCGAGACGGTCTTGATGGAAACGCCCGCCAGCTGCGCGACGTCCTTGAGGCTGGCGCCCACGAATGTCCTTCCTTCGGCCGAGCTGTCGAGATCCGGGCTGTCGGGCCCGGCTGTTGAGACCCGGCGGTTTCCGGCCCCAGTGTGCTGTGTCCGGCTCCGCCCGGTCCACGACCTGCGGCGGAGCCGGACGGTTCAGGTACTGCGGCGGGCCGCGGACAGATAGCGCTGGGCGACCACCACGAGGATCAGGAAGCCGCCGCTGACCACCGACTGGTAGGAGGAGTTCAGCGAGCCGATCTGGTTGATCAGATTCTGGATCACCGCCAGCAGCAGGACGCCCCACAGGGTGCCGGAGACCGAGCCCGCGCCGCCGACCAGCAGCGTGCCGCCGATCACGACGGCGGCGATGGCGTCGAGTTCCATCCCCACGCCGATGATGGTGACGCCCGAGGAGAGCCGGGCGGCGTTGAGCGCGCCCGCGAGCCCGGCCAGCAGCCCGCTCAGCACGTACACCAGGACCTTCGTCCTGGCCACCGGCAGACCCATCAACGTGGCGGCGTCGCTGCTGCCGCCGACCGCGAACAGGGTCTGGCCGAACGAGGTGCGCTGCAGCACCAGACCGCCGGCCGCGAACAGCGCCAGCGCGATGAACACCGGGTATCCGAAGCCTCCGAGGCTGCCGCCGCCCAGTTCGGCGAAGGCCGAGCCGCGCGGCACCAGATAGGTGGTGGCGCCTTCGTGCGTGAGGGCGAGCAGCAGTCCGCGCGCGCCGAGCAGCGAGGCCAGCGTCACGATGAACGGTGCCATGCCGGCCCGTGCGACGAGCAGGCCGTTCACCGCCCCGATCGCCCCGCAGACGGCGAGCGGCACCAGGAGCGCGGGCAGCACGCCCCACTGCGAGGCCCAGGCCGCGAGCACCCCGCCGAGCGCGAAGACGGAACCGACGGACAGGTCGATGCCGCCGGAGATGATCACCAGCGTCATCCCGAGGGCGACGATCGACAGGAAGGACGCCTGGACCGTCACCCCGCGCGCGTTGTCCAGGCTCGCGAAGGACGGGAAGACGAACGAGGAGACGAGGACCACGAGCAGCAGGACCGCGAGGACGCCCTGGCGCTGCAGCAGTTCGGCCGCGCGCTGCCGGCCGGTCGGGCGGGCGGTGTACGCCGGGACCGCCTGACGGGGAACGGTGGGTGCGGAGGTGGCTTTGACGAGGGACTTCATCGGGATCGACGCTCCCGGGCGACATAGACGGCGACGAGGATGATGGCCGCCTGGGCCATCTGGGCGGTGGAGTCGTGCAGGTTGTGGGTGACCAGGGTGGCGTGCAGCAGCTGCATCAGCAGGGCGCCCGTCACCGTGCCCAGGACCCGCACCGAACCACCGGTCAGCGGGGTGCCGCCGACGACCACGGCGGTGATGGCGGACAGCTCCATCAGGTTGCCGAGCGCGGAGGGATCGCTGGCGGTCAGCCGCGCGGTGGCGAGGACGCCGGCCAGCGCCGCCAGGACACCGCACAGCACGTATACACCGATCAGCACGCGTTTGACGGGCAGACCGGCCAGCGCGGCGGCGGCCCGGTTGCCGCCGACCGCGACGAGCTGCCGCCCGAAGGTGGTGCGCTGGACGAGGAACGCGATGACGACGGCGAGCACTCCGGCGATCAGGACGACCAGCGGGATGCCGAGCAGGCTGTCGGTTCCCAGGCCCAACAGGTCGCGGTTCTGGATCTGTTTGAGCTGTCCGTCCGCGATGACCAGCGCCAGACCGCGGCCGCCGACGAAGAGCGCGAGGGTGGCGACGATGGGCTGCAGTCCCACGAGCGCGACCAGCGAGCCGTTCACCAGGCCGACCACGACGCCGGCGAACAGCGCGAGCAGCAGCGCCGGGGCCAGACCGTAGCCGAGGTAGAGCGGCAGCAGCGCGCTGGCCAGCGCCATCGTGGAGCCGACCGACAGATCGACGCCTTCGGTGCCGATGACCAGCGCCATGCCGAGCGCGACGATGACGACGGGGGAGACCTGGACGAGCTGGGTGCGCAGATTGTCGACGGTCAGGAAGTGGTCGGTGAAGACCGCGTTGAAGAGCAGGAGCGCGGCGACGGCGCCGTAGACGCCGTACCGCTGGAGCAGCCCGGCGACCCGGGACCTGTCGAGCCCGCGGGCGGCGAGGGTGATCGGGACGTCGGTCATCGCCGGTCCTCCTTGGGGGCCGCGGGTTCTTCGGGGGCCACGGATTCCTTCGTCCCGTCGGCCGTCTCATCAGCGGTCTCATCGGCCAGGACGGCGAGGAGTTCGCTCTCCTCGACCCGGTCGCCGGTCAGTTCACCGGCCACCGCGCCGCCGCGCAGGACGAGGATGCGGTCGGAGCCCTCGATGAGCTCCTCGATGTCGGAGGAGATCAGCAGTACGGCCAGCCCCTCCTGCGCGAGGTCGTCGATCAGCGCCTGCACCTCGGCCTTGGCGCCCACGTCGATGCCCCGGGTGGGCTCGTCGAGCAGCAGGACCTTGGGCTCCAGGCAGAGCCAGCGGGCCAGCAGCACCTTCTGCTGGTTGCCGCCGGACAGTTCGCCGACCTTCTGCTCCGGGCTGGACGCCTTGATCCGGAGCCGCTTCATGAATACCTCGACGATGCGGTCCTGCCGCCCGCGCGAGACGATCCCGGCGCGCGAGAGCCGGGGCAGCGCGGCGAGCACGATGTTCTCCCGGACCGACAGACCGGGGACGATGCCCTCCGCCTTGCGGTCCTCGGGCAGCAGGCTGATGCCGGCCCTGATCGCCGCGGCGGGGGTGAGCCGGCGCAGGGTGCGGCCGCCGACGCTGATCTCGCCGCCGTCCAGCGCCAGCGCCCCGGCGACGGCCTTGGCGGTCTCGCTGCGGCCGGAGCCCAGCAGTCCGCCCAGCCCGAGCACCTCGCCCGGATGCAGTTCCAGGCCGACGTCCCGCAGTACCTGCCCACTGGTCAGTCCGGTGGCGGTGAGCACGGGCCGGCGCTCGGCCCGGTGCCCTTCGCCGAAACCGGTGGTGCCGTGCCGGCGGACCTCCGCGATCTCGCGGCCGAGCATCATCGACACCAGCCGCATCCGGTCGAGGTCGCGCAGCTCGCCGGTGTGCACGTGCCTGCCGTCCCGCAGAACCGTGACGCGGTCGCAGATCCGGTACAGCTCGTCCAGCCGGTGGCTGACGTAGACGATCGCGATGCCCCGGTCGTGCAGCTTGCCGATCACCCGGAAGAGCGTCTCGACCTCGCGGGGTTCGAGCGAGGACGTGGGCTCGTCCATCACGACCACCCGGGCCCGCACGGACACCGCCCGCGCCAGGGCCACCATCTGCTGGGTGCCGACGCCGAGCGTGTGCAGCGGCCGGCGCGGATCGGCGCTGACGCCGAAGCCGGTCAGCAGCTCGGCGGCCTCGCGGTGCATCCGGGGGAAGTCGATCAGGCCGAACCGGTTCTTCGGCTCGCGGCCGAGGAAGATGTTGCGGGCCACACTCATCAGCGGGACGAGGTTGACCTCCTGGTAGATGGTCGAGATCCCCGCCTGCTGCGCCTCGTAGGGGCGGTGGAACGAGACCGGGGCGTCGCCGAGCCGCAACTCTCCGCCGTCCGGGCGGTGGACGCCGGTGAGCAGCTTGATCAGCGTCGACTTGCCGGCGCCGTTCTCGCCGACCAGCGCGTGGATCTCACCGGCTCGCAGGGCGAAGGACACCTTGTCGAGCGCCACCACGCCGGGGAAGCGTTTGCTGACGCCGACGGCCTCCAACACGGCCGGGGAGCCGGGTGGTTCCGCGGTGCCGGCCGGCGCGGACGCCGCCTCGACGGCTTCGGATGGTGCCATGGTCGTGGCCTTCCGGGGGAGAGCTGGTGGGGTCAGGGCCGCCCGCGCCGGTGCGGGGGCGGCCCGGTGCACGGCCGGGGCCCGGTCAGTAGGCCCCGCCCAGCGACGCCTTGGCGTTGCTGTCGTCGTACGCCCGGTCGGAGATGATCACGTTCTCCGGGATGCCCTCGCCGCCGAAGAACTTCTGGGCGGTGGCGAACGCCAGCGGCCCGAAGCGCGGGTTGGACTCGATGACGGCGTTGTACTCGCCGTTGACCAGCGCCTGGACGGCGTTGCGGGTGCCGTCCACCGACACGATCTTGATGTCCTTGCCCGGCTTCTTGTTCGCGCCCTTGAGCGCGGTGACCGCGCCGAGGCCCATCTCGTCGTTCTCGGCGTAGACGGCGGTGATGTCCGGCTTGGACTGGATGAGTTGCTCCATCACCTGCTGGCCCTTGTCGCGGGCGAACTCGCCGGTCTGCTGGGCGACGATCTCCAGGCCGGGCGCCTGCGCCTTGAGCTGGTCGACGAAGCCCTTGGTGCGGTCGGTGGTGACGTTGTTCCCCGACGCGCCGAGCAGGATCGCCACCTTGCCCTTGCCACCGGTCGCCTTGATCATCGCGTCGGCCGCGCGCTTGCCCTGCTCGACGAAGTTGGAGCCGAGGAAGGCCACATAGTCCTTGCAGGCGGTGGCGTTGAGCTTGCGGTCGATGGTGATGACCGGGACGTGCTTGGCCGCCGCGGCCTGCAGCGCCGGCTCCAGCCCGTCGGAGTTGAGCGGCGCGACGATGAGCAGCTGGGCGCCCTGGGAGAGCATGTCCTGGATGTCGCTGATCTGCTTGGGCAGCTGGGACTGGGCGTTGGTGGTGAGCAGCTTCTTGACGCCGAGGTTGGCGGCCTCCTCCTTGATCGACTGGGTCTCCGCGATCCGGAAGGGGTTGGCCTCCTTCTCGGACTGGGAGAAGCCGACCACCGCGTTCTTGAGGTCCAGCTTGGTGGCGCCGTAGCTCTGCAGCGTGCAGCCCGTGCCCGCGGCGGCGGTGGTCGGCGCGACGGTCTGCGCTCCCGCGCCGGTGTCGCCGGTGGCCTGGTCGGTCGTCTCCTGCTTCGAGCAGCCGGCGGTCGCCAGGCCGGCCATCACGACGAGTACACAGGCGGCGGCGAGGGTGCGGGATCTCTGGGTGGTCATGCTCACGACACTCCTTGGGTACGACGGCGGTGCCGCCGAGCAGTACGTGGTCCGGTCCTGGAGTTCTGCGGGGCGCGCACGCCGGCGGACCGCCGCGCGAGGGGAACGCGGTGCCCGGACAGCGAGGTGACGTGCGCCGATACCGGTGATCCGGCGGCTGAGGAGGCTCTCCCGCCACTCGGCTTTACAACGTTATATACGCGCTGCGCGGCGCCGACAAGCGTTCGGTTCCCGCATTTCCAAAATGTGTCCGGCCTGGAACTCGCCATCCGGCACCCATCGTTGCGTCCTGCGTGGACCTTCTTTCCAACGATGCATGCCGAACTGCCGGTAGGGCCCCGTCCGGCTGCGGACGGGGCCCTACCAGCAGCCGGCGCCCGCGCGGGCGTACCGGTGGCCGACTACTGGGAGACGCGCACGTAGTCGATCTGCATCTTCTGCGGGAGGACGGTCGTGGCGTCGGGAGGCCCGGGCCAGTCACCGCCGACCGCGTTGTTGAGGATGATGTAGAAGGGGTGGTCGTACACCCACGGACCCCTCGTCGACTCCACCACCGCCTTGTCCGCGGTGAAGAAGGCGTGGCCGTCCACCGAGAACGTCATGTGGGTGGAGTCCCAGTCCACGGCGTAGGTGTGGAAGGCCGAGGCGAAGTCGCTGCCCGCGAGGGTGTACGGCGAGCCGTAGCCGTTTCCGCCGTTGTAGGCCGGGGCGTGCAGCGTGGAGTAGACGGAGTCCGCGACCTTGCCGACATGCTCCATGATGTCGATCTCACCGGAATTCGGCCACGGCGTGCCGGTCTTGAAGTTGGACCCGAGCATCCAGAACGCGGGCCACAGGCCCTGCGTGCCGCTCACCTTGATCCGCGCCTCGACATGGCCGTAGGTGAAGTCGAAGTGGTCCGAGGTGTTGATCCGGCCGGAGGTGTACTGGCCGTTGGCCTCCTTGCGCGCTTCGATGACGAGGTTGCCCGCGCCGTCCATCGCGGTGTTGTCACCGTTGGTGTAGTACTCCAGCTCGCCGTTCTGCCCGTTGCCGACGTCCTGGGTCCACTTGCCGGTGTCCGGCCGGGTGCCCGCGGCGCCGTTGAACTCGTCGCTCCACACCAGGTGTTCGGGGTTGCCGGGGTTCGGCGGCAGGGCGGGCGGCGGCGTGGGGCTGCCGCCGGTGCCGTAGACGTCGAAGGTCCACAGCGAGTAGCCGTAGCTGCTGCTGCGCGCGGTGCCGTACATCCGCACATAGCGGCCGTTGCCGTCGACGGTCAGGGTCTCCTTGAAGCCCTTGCCGGTGGTGGTGGAGTAGATGCTCGTCCAGTTGGCGCCGTCGGGCGAGACCTGTATCTGGTAGGCGGTGGCGTAGGCCGGGTCCCACTGGAGGACGACCTTGGTGATGTGCGCGGTCGCGCCCAGGTCGACGGCGATCCAGCCGGGGTCGACCCAGCCGTCGGTGTCGCTGGTCGCCCACCGGGTGGCCGGGTCCTCGTCGAGGGCTCTGGCCGGGGTGCAGCCGGTGCAGCTGTTGGCGTTCTGGTAGGTCGAGGCGGTGGCCGGCTTGTTGTACGAGAGCAGCACCGCGCCGTCCTGGGGCGGCTGCGTGCCGCCGCCGGTGGTGAAGACCTGGAACTCCCAGAGCGAGTACCCGTACGCGGTGGCGCGCTGGGTGCCGTACACGCGGATGTAGCGGCCGGTTCCCGACAGCGTGATCAGTTCGGTCGCGCCGGGTCCCGTGGTGGTGGAGTGGATCGTGGTCCAGTTGGTGCCGTCCGCCGAGGTCTGGATCTGGTACGCCTTGGCGTAGGCGGCCTCCCAGCTCAGCTGCACTCCGCAGATGCTCTGGCTGGTGCCGAGGTCGACCCGGAGCCACTGGGGGTCGGCGGCGGCGCTGGACCAGCGGGTCCCGGCGTTGCCGTCCACCGCGGCGGTGGCGGGGGTGCCGGCGTTCTCGGTGGAGGACGCGGTCGCCGGCTGGTTCAGTGCGGCGTTGGCGGTGCCGCAGGTGGGAGTGGTGGGGCCGGTGGTGCCGTAGACCTGGAACTCCCACAGGGAGTAGCCGTACTGGGTGTGCCGGGCGGTCCCGTTGATCCGCACGTACCGGCCGCCGCCGGTGACGTTCAGGGTCTCGGTGCCGCCCGCGCCGGTGGTGGTCGAGTACACCGTGGTCCAGTCGGTGCCGTCCGGCGACGTCTGGATCTGGTACGCGGAGCCGTACGCGGTCTCCCAGTTGAGCACGACCTTGCTGATCGTGGCGGTCGCGCCGAGATCGACCCGCAGCCACTGCGGATCGGCGGCGGCGCTGGACCAACGGGTCCCGGCGTTGCCGTCGACGGCCGCGGAAGCGGGGGTGCCGGCGTTCTCCGTGGACGACGCCGTCACCGGCTTTCCCTGCGACAGCAGCGCGTCGGCCGCTTGCGCGGGCGCTCCGGCCACGGTCAGGGAAAGGGCCGCCACCAGCGCGGCGACCAGGGGCAGGACGAGGGACCGCCAGGGGTGTCGATGGGGCCTCCGGCCGGGCCGGGTGGTGCCGGGACTGTCGGTCATGGCATCTCCAATCGGTGAGAGCGCTCTCTGCAGGGGGGTGGATGCGGCGGTGCCGTCATCACGTGAGAACGGGGGAGAGTGCTCCATCGCGGCGAGCGCGAACCGGCCTGGCCGGGTGAATTGAAGAATTCTTCACTTCCGTACATCATGTCCTCATCAAGGGGGGCGGCATGCGGGAGGTGCGATGACGGAGATGACACCCGAGGCGGTCCGTGGGCAGGTGGCAGAAGCGCGTGCCGCCCTGGCGGCAGCGGTGGACGCCGGCGAGTACGGGGCGATCTCCGGGGCCCTCGACGCGCTGGAGGAATCGCTGGGGCTGGCCAGGCTCCACGGTGTGGAGCTCCCCGCGGCCGACGGGGGCGAGAGGACGTGAGGGCCGTGCCGGTTCCGCTGTACCAGGCGAAGGCGGAGCTCTTCCGGATGCTGGGGCACCCGGTCCGCATCCGGGTCCTGGAGCTGCTGCAGGACGGGCCGATGCCGGTCCGTGAGCTGCTGGCCGCGATCGAGGTGGAGCGCTCCAACCTCTCGCAGCAGCTCGCGATCCTGCGCCGGTCGGGGATCGTCACCTCGACCCGTGAGAAGGACACCGTCGTCTACTCCCTGTCTGCCGGGGATGTCGCCGATCTGATGCGGGCGTCACGCCGCGTCCTGACCGGACTGGTCGGTGAAGTGGCCGCGGGCCACGTTTCAGGCCCTAGGCTCAGCCCGTGACCACAACCGGCGATGAAGAACTCGACAGCCAGCAGCTCGGCCCGCGATGGCAGGACGCGACACCGCGGGAGCGGCTCGCCCTGATCCGCGACTTCCGTCATCGGCCGCTGACTCCCCGGCAGGCGCGCCGGATCCGCATCGTCGTCGCCGCGTTCTTCATGGCCGTCGCGGCGGCCGTGCTGGTGGTGCGGCTCGGTGACCAGCCGTCGGTCCTGGTCGTCGGCGTGTACGGGGCGGCGCTGATCGTGTGCGGTGTGGTCATCGAGCTGAGCCGCAAGGGCCGGACCCGGGTGGCCATGTGGCTGCTGGGCGCCGGTCTCCTCGCGGTCGCCGGCGCCGAACAACTGCTGCGGACCCTCTGAGCGCCTGCTGGGACGCAGGGGGGAGAGCGCTCTCCTTCTGCTGTGACACGGGGCGGCCCACTTCCGGGCCGCCCCGTGCCCCGTCCTCCCGCCGTCAGCGGGTTCCAGGTACAGCGGGTTTCCGGTACTCAGCGGGTTACGGGACTCGGCGGGTTACGGGTACGACGTCACCGTGGACGGCACCGTCGAGGTGCCCGACGTCGGCGACCCGACGTCGTTGATGACGTGGGCGTACTGGCCCATGCCGCCGAGCGACACCACCAGCAGGTCGTGGAACTTCACGCCCGGCTTGTTCGGTGCCTCGAAACCGTGCTCCTGCACGATCGTCGGATCCGCCGTGAAGTTGCAGTAACTGCCCAGGCCCCAGCCCTCATGCGTCGTGACGTTGTCGTCGACCTTGTAGGCGGCGAAGCCCCTGACACTGCCGTTCTGGATGGCGGCCTGGTTCGGCGGGTCGTAGGCGATCTCGTTCTGGAAGAAGATCGTCCTGCCGTTCTCGCCGCTCCACTCTACGTCGTACTTCTTGAAGTGCTCGACGAAGAGTCCGGTCGCCAGCACATTGGCGCCGTTGACCTTCAGCCCGTAGTCGGACGGGTTGGTGTTCCAGCCGACGCCCGCGCCGTGGTCGGCGCGCCACAGCCAGGTGTGGTCGATGATCGTGTCGTTGCTGTTCACCTCGACCGCGGTGGTCGCCTGGCCGGGGCCCGCGCCACCGATCCGCACGAACACGTCCTGCATGGACGTGGGATCGGCGGCGTGTCCTGCGGAGGATCCGGCCGGGCCGATCTGCAGCAGCACCGGAGAGTTGACCGTACCGGCGTCGATCAGGAAGCCGGCCAGCTTGACGCCGTCGACGTCGGCGACCTTGACCGCCGCCACGCCGTTGTCCGGAACGATGGTGGCCAGGCCGAGACCGAGCACGACGGTGTCCGCGCGGGTCACGTTGATCGCCTGGTCGACGTGGTAAATGCCGGGCGTGAAGAGCAGGTTGAGGCCCTGGGCGAGTGCCGCGTTGATGGTCGCCGCGGAGACCCCCGGCTTCGCCACGTAGAACCGGCTCAGCGGAAGCGAGGTGCCCGGCGTGTTCGGCCAGGACGTACCGACGGCGTTGACGCGCTTGGACGGGACGAAGACCTTGTACTCGTTGCCGTCCAGGTACATGTACGGCTTCTCACGCGACACCGGGGTGGTGGCGAGCGTCGTGTACACGGGGTTCGGGAAGCCCTGCGCCGGAGCGCCCTGGACACCCGAGAACACCATGTTCCAGACGCCGTTGGTCCAGCCGCCGACCGAGCTGTCGCGGGTGTACCACTGCTGCTGCGAGTACGGGCCGACGGTGCCGTCGATCTTGCTGTCGGCGATGTAGCCGCCGCTCGCCCAGCCGTAGCTCGCGGGCGCCAGATTCAGACCGCCCTTGACGTGGATCCGGCGGAAGGGCGCGGCCTGCGCGACCGCCCACCGGTCGGTGCCGTTGGACGGCGTGATCGCCAGGTTCTCCGCGGAACGCCAGAAGTTCTGGGTGGCGTTGCCCGCCATCCAGCCGGCGTCGACGGTGATGTCACCGTTGATCCGGGTGTCGTCGGGGTTGAGGCCGAGACCCGAGATCGAGGTGTAGAAGCCGATCTGCGCGTTCAGTCCGCTGTACGTGCCCGGCTTGAAGAACAGCTGGTAGCGGCCGGTGCCGAACTGCGCCGACTCCTGCTGCGTGAAGATCTGGTCCAGGGTGCCCTGGATGTTCGGGGTGGACGGGTCGAAGACCTTCACGTTGGGACCGAGGTCGCCGCCGCCCTCGATCGGACCACCGGGGTCGGTGCCGCCCGGGGTGCCGTACACCTGGAACTCCCAGAGCGAGTAGCCGTATGCGGTCGCGCGGGCGGTGCCGTACACCCGGACGTAGCGCCCGGTGCCGGTCACATCGAGCGTCTGGTTGCCGCCGGGGCCCGTCGTGGTGGAGTAGACATCGGTCCATGTCGACGCGTTGTCGGACGTCTGGACCTTGAAGGCCTTGGCGTACGCCGCTTCCCAGTTGAGGGTGACGGAGCTGATGGTGGCGGTGGCGCCGAGGTCGACCTGGAGCCACTGGGGGTCGGTTGCGGCACTGGACCACCGGGTGCCGGTGTTGCCGTCGACCGCGGAAGCGGCGGGCGTGCCCGCGTTCTCGGTGGACGACGCCGTAGCGGCCTTGCCCTGCGAGAGCAGGGTGCCGCCGGTGGGCGGCGTGGTGCCACCGGTGGTGCCGTAGACCTGGAACTCCCAGAGCGAGTAGCCGTAGCCGGTGGCGCGGACGGTGCCGTACATCCGGACGTAGCGCCCGGAGGCGTTGACGTCCAGCGTCTGATTACCGCCGGGGCCCGTCGTGGTGGAGTACGCGTCGGTCCAGGTCGTGCCGTTGTCGGAGACCTGGATCTTGAAGGCCTTGGCCGACGCCGTCTCCCAGTTGAGGGCTATCTGGCTGATGGTCGCGGTGGCGCCGAGGTCGACCTGGAGCCACTGCGGGTCGGCGGCGGCGCTGGACCAGCGGGTGCCGGTGTTGCCGTCGACCGCGGCCGCGGCGGGGGTGCCGCCGTTCTCGGTGGAGGACGCCGTCGCGGTCTTCCCCTGCGACAGGAGGGTGCCGGCCGCGTGCGCGGAGTGCGAGGGGATGAAGAGGAGCAGCGAGGCGATCAGCGCCGTGATGACCGCCACGGCCGTGTTGCGCAGGTTCACCGGCGCCGTCGGTCTCGGCGCCGGTGGACCGGTGGGGGGTGCGAGCATGAGCGACTCTCCTGTTTCCACGTGCGGGGGCAGGACTCGGTGGCCGTCCGGCCGTGCGGTGGCCGGACGACGCGATGCGGGCAGCGACATGCGGGTGCGTCCTCACGGGTGAGCCATCACGCGTGAGAGAGCGCTCTCCCGTTACACCGCGATGGTTCTCCCTGTGTTTCCTGCATGTCAAGAGTTGTGCACGCAGTGCGAACGGGGACCGGGAGAAGCTCGGCGAATAACGATAAATGGCTCAGAATTTTCGACAGATGTTGAAGCGGAGCGATGACCAGCGGGTATCCCGGAAAGTCGCTGTCTTCGGGTTGTGAACGCGGGCAGGACCGTCGAGGGGAGGTCGTGGATCAGCTCGGAATCGTGGCGCCGGCGCCCAACTGCCGTTCGATCTCCGCGGCCGGGAACGGCGTCTGCTTGCTCTCGGTGAGCAGACGGCGGAAGAAGGAGTCCACGAGGACGGTAGGGCGTGCGTGCCGGTCGATGATGGCCGTGAGCTCAGGCGGGATGCCGCCAGGTCGCCGGCCCGCGATCCAGTCGCGCAGGAAGGCTTCGCGTTCCGATTCACCGCGCACGCCGTCGAGCAAGTGGTATTGGAGCAGGTGGCTCGCGGTGTAGCAGCGGTCGTACGAGAGGTGGTCCGAGAGGAAGTCGGACTCGACCACCGAAAGGTCGAAGCGGGAGCTCAGGGCAAGGCCGAAGTCAGCGAAGTAGAGCTGGCGTCCATCGGTCAGGATGTTGTCGAAGTGAGCATCGAAGTGGACAAGTCCGCGAGAACTCATGAAGGCAGCTCCGCTCATCAGGGCTTCCTCCACCCAGCGGAAGGGCGAGCCGTCCCCGCCTTCCGGAACGGCGGTTTCGCGGTGGTCGGCGAGCCAGCCGGCGAGGGTGTGCGGCACGTGCTCCAGGAAGACCACCAGGCTGCACGAGGCCTGGCCGACGGCCTCCAGCCGGTCACGAACGGCGGGTGATCCCGCCCAGTGCGCGACGGCCCCCTCCAGGCCCCCGAACTCGTCGGTGAATCCTTCGGGAGGGGAGTCGGGCAGAACCCGCCAGTGGTACATCAGGGGGAATCCCGCGTACTCGTCACCCAGAACCCAGTTCGTGGTCATGGTGTGCACGGCAAGCTCCCGCCAGGCACCGAACCCGGCCGAGCCCACCCCGTACTGGTAGAACATCGGCAGTCCGAAGACGTTCGCCGTCGACCGCACGTTCTCCGGGCGCAATTCGGTGTCCGTCAAAGGGATCCGCTTCATGAAGACGCGCGTTCCGTTGATGTCCAGCTCTGCCGACCTGCCGCCGATGCCCGACCCGAGCGGGGTGGCGGCTGCCACGACCTCCCCGAGCCGGTGGTCGCTCAGCAAGGAGAGCTGAGTGCTCGCGGTCCCGTAACCAGCCAGGCGCGCGGAGCGCAGCACATCCTGGTCCGGCATCGACGGCTCCTCGGTGCCCGAACCAGGGCTTCGGCAATCCCGCGTACGGCACCGACCTTACGTTGAGAGGCTCACCCCGCCGCTCGCGCTCCGGCGCGGTTGCCGGGACCTACCACACCGGCCGCTTCACCAAGGTGCCCCGGCCCGCGAAACTCCTGTGCGCGCCCACCCCCGCCGACCGTGGCCCCGGCCGGCCGTGGCGACCAGGCATCCCGGCGCCTGCGTCCGTCGACTGTCCGGGTTCTTCGCCGCGATGGCGGAGACGGAGGACATCCGCATCCCACCCGTCGGACCGGCCAACGACGGCCAGAAGGCCGGCGTCGTGGCTCCCCAGGGAGCTGGTCGCGGCACAGTCCATGCTCGCGGCGTGACCCCGAATGGCGTCACTCAGGATGCCGGGCTCATCCACGGACGCGACGATCGGCGGGGACCGCCGGACAGAACCGAGCGGCACCGACCACACGCGATATTCAGGAGGCAGACATGCCGCAGGGTTCCACCGCCAAGGGGAAACGGCAGAACGAGCGCATCAAGGCCGGCTCGACCAAGCGCGGCGCGAGCGCACCGCGCGCCAAGAAGGTCACCACCCGCGCGGTCAGCAAGAATCGCGCTCCGGTAGCGGCGGCGCGCACGCTCTCCCGCGCCAC
This sequence comes from Streptomyces sp. RKAG293, assembly GCF_023701745.1. Lineage (NCBI taxonomy): Bacteria > Bacillati > Actinomycetota > Actinomycetes > Kitasatosporales > Streptomycetaceae > Streptomyces > Streptomyces sp. RKAG293. The sequence continues at coordinate 7,988,813 of NZ_JAJOZB010000001.1, forward strand.
GCACAAGAACACCCCCGCGGCGCGGCGCAGCAGCCTGAGCTCCCGCACGGGGCCGGCCAGCCGCACCTACGACCAGCTGTACGCGGAAGCCCGGCGTCGCCGCATCGAGGGTCGTTCCTCCATGCGCAAGGCCGAACTCATAAAGGCCCTCGGCCGCTGATCGCAGCGTCATCCAGAGCACGTCGCTCCTGACGGTCATCGCGGGGTGCTCCGAGGTGGTGGGCGGGTCCGGGCTTCGCCACCCGGGCCCGCCCACCTCACCTCCCTATCAGCACGTGACGATCCATCTGGGGACCCCGGGCGCCTGCCCCGCCGCTGTCACCCAGTCGTCGTCCGCGGCCCGACCTGCTCAGGGCGGCAGAGAGCCCTCCCGCCCCGCCCGGCCAGTGCGCTGGGCGTGCCGGTGACCGCCTCGCCCAGCGCATCCGCCGTCAGCGCCGACTGATCCACGCCGCCCTCCATCAGGCAGGGCCCGGCCCAGGCCACCCGACGGTTCCTGGCCTGTACAGGGGTGAACTCGGCCGGCTCGGAAGCAGCCCCACAGGAACCGCTTGATCTGCGCGATCGGGGTAGGCGCGTGGTGTGCTGAGGATGCTGTGGGTCGCGTTGCTGGGTTGTGTCGCTGTCGCCGGTGCCGCTTTGGCGCTGGTGATCTCGCCGTGGTGGTGGTTTGCCGGGGGACCACTGACGGCTTTGCTGGTGCTCGCGGTGTGGGATCTGGTGCAGCGGCGGCATTCGGTGCTGCGGAACTATCCGGTGCTGGGTCATCTGCGGTTCGCCCTGGAGGGCATCCGCCCTGAGCTGCAGCAGTACTTCGTGGAACGCAACGTGGACGGCCGGCCCTTCGACCGGGACACCCGCAGCATCGTCTACGAGCGCGCCAAGGGCACCGACGCCGAGGAGCCCTTCGGCACGGAGCAGGACCTGTACGCGGCGGGAAGCGAGTTCCTGGTCCCGTCGATGGCCCCGCACCCGGTGCGTACGGATGTGCCGCGGGTGCGGGTCGGCGGCCCGGACTGCGGTCAGCCCTATGACATGGCGTTGCTGAACGTCTCCGCGATGAGCTTCGGCTCACTGTCGTCGAACGCGATCCTCGCGTTGAACACCGGCGCCGCGCTGGGCGGCTTCGCCCACGACACCGGTGAGGGCGGCCTGTCGGAGTACCACCTGCGGCCGGGCGGAGACCTGGTCTGGGAGATCGGTACCGGGTACTTCGGCTGCCGCACCGACCAGGGCGGCTTCGACCCGGCGATGTTCGCGGACAAGGCCGCGCACGAACAGGTGCGGTGCGTGTCCCTGAAGCTGAGCCAGGGTGCCAAGCCCGGAATCGGCGGGGTGCTGCCCGGCGCCAAGGTCAACGCGGAGATAGCCCAGGTCCGCGGTGTTCCGCAGGGGAAGACCGTGATCTCCCCGCCCTACCACCAGGTCTTCTCCACCCCGCGTGAACTGGTGGCCTTCGTGGCGAGGATGCGGGAGCTCTCCGGCGGCAAGCCGACCGGCTTCAAGCTGTGCGTCGGCTCCCGAAGCCAGTTCCTGGCGGTGTGCAAGGCGATGCTGGACGAGGGGGTCACCCCGGACTTCATCATCGTCGACGGTGCCGAGGGCGGGACCGGGGCCGCACCCCTGGAGTTCGCCGACAACCTGGGTATGCCCCTGACGGACGGTCTGACCACCGTGCACCAGGCCCTCCTGGGTACGGGCCTGCGGGACCGGATCAAGATCGGGGCCAGTGGAAAGGTCGCCACCGGCAGTGACCTGGTCAAGCGCCTCCTTCAGGGGGCCGACTACACCAACGCCGCCCGGGCGATGATGTTCGCGGTGGGCTGCATCCAGGCCCAGCGGTGCCACACCAACACCTGCCCCGTCGGGGTGACCACCCAGGACCCGCGCCGGGCCCGGGCTCTGGACGTCGGCGACAAGTCGCGGCGGGTCCAGCGCTTCCAGGAAGCCACCGTCAAGAGCGCCCTGCAGATCATGGCCTCGATGGGCGTGGACGAACCCTCCGACCTGGCGCCGCACATGCTGCGCCGCCGCATCGACCCCGTCACCATCCGCTCGTACACCGAGCTGTACCCGCCCCTGGCACCGGGCGAGTTGATCCACCAGGCGCCGGAGTCCTGGGCGGCGGACTGGAAAGCCGCGGACCCCGACCGCTTCACCGTCTGAACCGGCCGGCTTTGCCGGCACCCTGCCCGGCCCGCCCGCTTTCCTGCCCGCTCCCTTCCCTGCTCGACCGCCTGACGAACCGGAGGACCTTCCCGTGGCACGCACTGTGGCCCGTGTGATCATCGACGCCTTGCAGGAGCTGGAGGTCGGTCACGTCTTCGGCGTGGTCGGCGACGCGCTGAATCCGCTGACCGACGCCATCCGCACCACTGATGGTCTGGAGTGGGTGGGGTGCCGCCACGAGGAGGCCGCCGCGTTCGCCGCGAGCGCCCGGTCCCAGCTTTCCGGGAACCTGGGGGTGTGCATGGGAACCGTCGGCCCTGGCGCGATCCACCTGCTCAACGGCCTCTACGACGCCGCGAAGAGCCGCACCCCGGTGCTGGCCATCGCCGGACAGGTACCGCTGGCCGAAATGGGCAGCGACTACTTCCAGGAGGTCGACAACGACCTGCTGTTCCGCGACGTCGCCGTCTACCGTGCCACTGTCACCTCACCCGACCAGATGCCCCGCCTGCTCGAGGCCGCCGTACGCGCCGCGATCGGCCACGGCGGGGTGGCGGTCCTGACCGTGCCCGGCGATCTGGGCGATCAGGAGCTGACGCAGGAACGTCCCGCCCGCTTCCCCCGGACCCGCCAGCTCACCCGCCCCGACGAGCCCGGCATCCTGCAGGCGGCCGAGATCATCAACGCGGCGTCCAAGGTGACCCTGCTGGTGGGACGCGGCGCCCGCGACGCCCGCGAGGAAGTCCTGGCCCTGGCGGAGCACCTCGGCGCGCCGATGGTGCTCACCCTCAAGGCCAAGGAGGGCTTCGAGGGCGACAACCCCTACCAGGTCGGGCAGACGGGCCTGATCGGCAACCCGGCTGCCGCCGGCGCTCTGGACGAGTGCGACACCCTGCTCATGCTCGGCACCGACTTCCCCTACCGCGACTGGTACCCCACCGGCTGCCGCGTCGTCCAGATCGACACCCAGGAACAGAACCTCGGGCGGCGGGTGCCCATCGACGCAGGCCTGGCCGGCGACACCGGAGCCACCCTGCGCGCCCTCCTGCCCCGCCTGGACGCCAAACCCGACCGTGCGCACCTCGACACCGCCCGCGAGCACTTCGCCGGCTGGCGCACCGGCCAGCAGCGCCTGGCCGAACCCGCCCACGACACCAAGCGCTGGACCGGACGCCTGCGCAGCGCCCTGGACAACCCCGACCACGACATCCGGCCCGAAGCCCTGGCGGCCGCGGTTGACGCCTGCGCCGACGACGACGCGATCTTCACCTCCGACACGGGTATGGCCACCGTGTGGCTGTCCCGCTTCGTGACCATGCACGGTGACCGCCGGCTGATCGGCTCCTACAACCTCGGCTCCATGGCCAACGCCATGCCCCAGGCGATGGGCGCACAGCTGTGGGCTCCGGGCCGTCAGGTCGTGGCGTTCTGCGGCGACGGCGGACTGAGCATGCTGCTCGGTGACCTCATGACCATCAAGACCTACCAGTTGCCGGTGAAGCTCGTCGTCTTCGACAACCGCCGCTTGGGCATGGTCAAGCTCGAACAGGAACAGGCCGGCCTCGCCGAGTTCGGCACCGAACTCGACAACCCCGATTTCGCCGCGGTGGCCACCGCCCTCGGACTGACCGGCATTCGCGTCACCGACCCCGACACCCTCACCGATAGCGTCCGCCGAGCCTTCGCGACCCCGGGGCCGGTCCTCCTCGATGTACTGACCAACCCCCAGGAAGTCGCCGTCCCCGGAAAGCCGACCGTCCAGCAGGGCTGGGGATTCGCCATCGCGAAGGTCAAAGAACTCCTGCAGAGCCACGAGGGCTGACCGTTGGGCCGGCCGCACCCCGCTGTGTCTTCAGCCATGGCCAGTCGCCTTCAGAATGGCGCAGTACGGCCGTTGGCGTCCGTGCGCGCCACGTGCCGCATGCATCTCGGAACAGATGTTCGGCGTGCGACGGGAATGACTAGGGCGGTATCGGGTATCCGCAGCCTCAGCACGTCAGGCAGCCACCGAACCCGGAGTCATCTCATGGCCACTGCATCCGCAGCGATAGTCTCCCCGACCACCCACGTCGCGACGGTGGCGGACCTGCCCTGGGTGGAGGATGCCGGGAAGGTCGCTCCGAAGGACGCCCGGGATCTGTCGAAGATCTTCTTCGACCGGCTGCAGGAACTGGAGGAGGGTACGCGCGACCATCAGTACGCGCGGAACACCCTCATCGAGTTGAACATGTCGTTGGTGAAGTTCGCCGCCCGCCGCTTCCGTAACCGGCCCGAGCCGTCCGAGGACATCCTGCAGGTCGGCACGATCGGGTTGATCAAGGCGATCGACCGGTTCGACCTGTCGCGTGAGGTGGAGTTCACCACCTTCGCGATCCCGTACATCACCGGGGAGATCAAGCGCTTCTTCCGGGACACCAGCTGGGCCGTGCATGTGCCGCGCCGCTTGCAGGAACTGCGTCTGGAGCTGGCCAAGGCGACCGAGGAACTCGCGACCCGCCTGGACCGCGCCCCGACCACTGCGGAGCTCGCCGAGCTCCTGGGTCTGACCACCGAGGAGGTCATCGAGGGCCTGGTGGCCAGCAACGGCTACACCGCCGGATCCCTGGAGATGACGACCACCGAGGACGACGACCACAGCGGTGGTCTGGTCGACCGGCTCGGGGACCTCGACCCCGCCCTGCAAGGTGTTGAGGACCTGCACGTTCTGAAGCCGTTGATGGCCCAGCTCGGTGAGCGCGACCTGCGCATTCTGCAGATGCGTTTCGGCGACGAGATGACCCAGGCGCAGATCGGCGTCGAGCTCGGCATCTCCCAGATGCACGTCAGCAGACTCCTGACCAAGGTCCTGGAGCGCCTGCGGCAAGGAATGCTCGCGGAGGCCACCACCTGATTCCGCTCCCGGAGCCGCGAGATCACGCAGGCCCGCCCCGGCGAGATCACCCAGGCCCGCCCCGCATCGCGCGAGGCGGGCCTTTCGCCGCACGTCTGGAAGGGTGCCGAGGGGGAAGTTGACCGATTGGCCGTGATGTCTTCGCGGTGGGTGTGTGGCAGACCGCCGGGGACCGCCCTGCGGTGATGACGATGCCCCGCGGGTTGCAGAAAGCAGAGGGCAGATCATGTCGTCGATATCCGGGCCCGCGCAGGACCCAGTCGAAATACCACCAGCACCAGGACTTTCGGGGCCGGCGGCCCCGAAAGTGCGGGGCATGCGGCGCAGGTCCTGGTTCGTCGCCGGATTCACCTTCACGCTGGGGGCGTTCCTGGCGTGGCAGGTCGCGCAGGCGGTGCTCCGGGCCAGTCAGGTGCTGCTGCTGGTGGTGCTGGCGTTCCTGCTGGCGGTCAGCCTGGAACCCTTGGTCGGGTGGCTGGTGGCGCGCGGGCACCGGCGCGGGCGGGCGGTGCTGATCGTGTGCGCCGTGTTGCTCCTGATCGTGGCGGGCCTGCTCGCCGTGGTCGTCCCCCCGGTGGTCACCGAAGTGGAAGCGCTCATCCATGCGGTGCCGGGCTGGCTGCAGCAGTTGCACGACCACCAATCGACCCTGGGCCGCTTGGAGGACCGCTACCACCTCACGGACAAGGCCAAGACCCAGATCGGCTCCGGCGGCGGATCCAGCATCTTCGGCGGCCTGTTGGGCGCCGGCCTGTACGTCGTCAGCGCCCTCACCGCGACTGCCGTCGTCGTGACCCTGACGGTGTACTTCATGGCCAGCATGCCTGCCATCAAGGGCTTCTTCTACCAGCTGGTCCCCGGCAGCCGCCGCGCCCGCACCCAGGAGATCACCGAGGAGATCCTGGTGCGCATCGGCCGGTTCATGCTCGGCAACGTGGCCACCTCCGCGATTGCCGGAGTGGCCACGTTCGCGTGGTGCGCACCGATGAGCGTCCCGTACGCGGCGGCACTGGGAGTGTTCACCGCGGTGATGGACATGATCCCGATGGTCGGCTCAACGATTGCGGGAGTGGTCGTGAGCCTGGTGGCGCTCTCGGTGTCCTGGCCGGTCGCGGTCGCCACCGCGGGTTTCTACATCGCCTTCCGCCTGCTGGAGGACTACCTGATCATGCCCCGGGCGATGCGTTACGCGGTCGACGTCCACCCCCTCGTCACCGTGGTCGCGGTCCTCGCCGGAGGAGCACTGCTCGGGATCATCGGAGCACTCGTCGCCGTCCCGGTCGCCGTGGCCGTCAACCTGGTCCTCGACGAAGTCGTCTTCCCCGAACTCGACGCCGCCTGACCGCGGCAACCCCGCCCTGCCATGGCGGTAGGGTCGCTGCAGCTGTGGCACCGGAGAGGCGGGGGACGATGGCGCGCGTAGCAGAGGATTTCGACCAGCGGATCAACGCGTACCGGTCGGAACTCCTGGCGCACTGCTATCGGATGCTGGGATCGGTCCATGATGCCGAAGACCTGGTCCAGGAGACCTACCTGCGGGCGTGGCGGGCCCGGGACCGGTACGACCAGGATCGGGCGTCGGTCCGCACGTGGTTGTACCGCATCGCGACGAATGCCTGCCTGACCGCGCTCGAGGGCCGGGGCAGGCGTCCCCTGCCGTCGGGCCTGGTGGCCCGGAGCGAGGATCCGTCCTCGCCGTTGGTGCGCGGTGAGGTGACCTGGCTGCAGCCCCTGCCGGACGCGCTGCTCGGGGCGGACCCGGTGAAGGCCGCGGTGGACCGCGGCTCGCTGCGGCTTGCGTTCGTCGCGGCGGTCCAGCACCTGTCGGCCCGTCAGCGGGCAACGCTGATCCTGCGCGACGTTCTGGACTTCTCCGCAGCGGAGTCGGCCGAGATCCTCGGCATGTCGACGGCGGCGGTCAACAGCGCTCTGCAGCGCGCCCGGGGGCAACTGCGCGCGGCCGGAGTCCCCGAGGACGAGGTCGCCGAACCGTCCGAGCAGGAAGTGCGCGCGCGGATCGACCGGTTCGTCGAGGCCTTCGAGCGCGCCGACGTGGCCGCGATCAAGCAACTGCTGACCCACGACGTGCTGCTGGAGATGCCGCCGATGGTCAACTGGTTCATCGGCCGCGAGCACTACGGCACGTTCATGGACTGGGTCTTCTCGATGTGCAAGGACTGGCGGATGGTGCGGACCGTCGCCAACGGCCAGCCCGCGCTGGCGGCCTACTGGCGGGTCGACGGCGGCGGCTACCACCTGCACACCCTGCAGGTGTTCACCGTCACGTCGGCCGGGATCAGCCGCAACACGGTCTTCCAGGACGCCGAGGTGTTCGCTGCCTTCGGGTTGCCGGAGGAGTTGACCGGGGCAGATTCGTAGCGGCCCCGCAACGTAGCTGGCGGCTGCTGCCGAACGCCTCATTCCTCCTGGCGGCAGACTGCGCCCCGTCCCGACCGGACGGAGCGCAGTGTGCTCAGCGCGAACCCGCGGGGGTCATGTGTCAGCTCGGCACGACGGCCGGACTGTTGTGATAGGCCACGACCAGCCAGGCGCCGGCACGCTTCTCGAGCACCCAGGTCGCGTACACGACGCGCTCGGCGGGGACCTCACTCTCGCCCGGGAATTTGATGCCGGTCTGGCTCACCACGACCGCGGCACTCTCGCCCAGGAAGCGGATGCTGTCCAGCTTGTCGATGCTCGTGCTGCCCTTGAGGTAGGACGCGAAGCCGACGGCCATGTTCTCGCGGACGACCTCCTTGGACCTGCGGTAGGAGCCGGGCAGGATCGCGGTGGCGTCGTCCCTGTAGTCCGCGACGAAGGCATCGGCGTCGCCGGCGTCCCATGCCTGGTAGACGCCCTCCAACACGCCCTTGATTGCGGCTTCGTCGTGCGATCGGGTCACGGTCATGGTTCGCTCCTGGTGTTGGGATTCCTCCTGGCCTGCGACAGGCCCACCAGTACATACCGGCGAGGGTCCTGAAACTCATCGCTCGCGTCAGACACCGGCCGTGCGGGATCTGGTGATGATGACGCCGACGTAGGTGCTCCCCGCAGCTGACCTGCGGTCTACCACTGTGCTCGAAAGGCGTTGTTGCCGTCGACGGCACGAGCGATTCTGGCAACAGGCGGTAACGGGTGGGGACTTCGTGGGTGCCGGTCCGGGACGTCCCGGGACGACATCCCCCGGGGGCGGACCCGTTCACATCGCGGCTCATCGGACATCCCGCCAACCCCGAACACCACGAGACAAGGGCACTGCATGTCGTTGCGCACGAAGGTACTCCTGGCCACGGTTTCCACCGTACTGCTCGGCGGAGCGCTGGCTTCTCCGGCCGGTGCCGCTGCTCCGGACGGTTCCCTCCAGGTCACTGCGGCTCACCGGACGACGATGTCGCCACAAGCTGTGATCTGCCGGTTCACGGGGGACGGTGTCCGTATCCACACGAAGCCGAGTACGGGTTCCACGACCGTGGGGCTCGCGTACAAGGGCCAGAGCTTCATGATGCAGGACGGGGCCGGCGATCCTCCCAACTGGATGCGGGGGACGGCGTCGCCGGCGCACAGGAAGTGCGCATTTCAGCCCGAGCTGCGCCTGTCCGGGGCCGGGGGCATGGTCGGGGAGCGGTGGGCTCGAGTCGTGGGTGGCCTCGATCGGGTCCCGGATGGGGGTTGCGTAAGCTTGTCCCGTCGTGGCGGGACGGATGCCGGTCATCTGCGGATGATCTTTGACTCGCCTGATGAACCACTCGTTGTACCGTAGGAAAACTGCCCTTGACCTGCATAGACGCAGGCAGGGAGCCTAGCTCCAGGAGTGCCTCGATGTTGCGTACCATGTTTAAGTCCAAGATCCACCGTGCCCGGGTGACCGAGGCCGATCTGCACTACGTCGGTTCGGTGACGATCGACGCCGACCTCATGGAGGCGGCCGACCTTCTGCCGGGTGAGCTGGTTCACATCGTCGACATCGACAACGGCGCCCGGCTGGAGACGTACGTCATCGAGGGCGAGCGCGGGTCGGGTGTGATCGGGATCAACGGTGCCGCGGCGCATCTGGTGCACCCCGGTGATCTGGTCATCCTGATCAGCTACGCCCAGGTCGACGACGCCGAGGCGCGCGCTCTGAAGCCGAAGATCGTGCATGTGGGCGAGGGCAACAGGATCGTGGCGCTGGGCGCGGATCCGTCCGAGCCGGTCCCCGGCAGTGCGACCGTGCGCGGCCCGCACGCCCTGAGCTCGACCGCGCAGGCCACCGCGTAGCCCGGCGGCGGGCGACAAGGGCCACCGCGCGCGGGCCCGTAAGTGGTGTCGGTGTGGGGGCGGCCCTACACGTCACGCTACGTATCAGCTGTGTGACATACCCGCATTCCGGGGGATCCGCGAGCCGACTCCGGCTAGTGTGCCCGATCATGACCGAACGTCCGTTTGAGGCCCTGGGGTTGAGCGCCGATGCGGACCGGGCCTACCGGTTACTGGTGGCCACGCGCGGTGTGGCGGCGGCCGGGCTGGCCCGGGACCTCGGGGTGCCGGTGACGCGGGCCGAGGCGGTCTGCGCGGAGCTCGGGGCGCGCGGGCTGGCCCGGTCCGGCGGTGACGGGCGCTGGTATCCGGCGCCACCGCGGGTCGGACTGCTGCCACTGGTGGCCCGTACCCAGGAACAGCTGCGGCAGGGACGGGAGTTACTGGACCGGCTGGCGGTGGAGTACCAGCGGGTGCACGAGGGGTATCGCTCCGAGGAGATCGTCCAGGTCGTGGAGGGCTACGGCGCCGCGGGGCTGTGGGCCGAGCAACTGCGGCGCTCCGCGCGGACCGAGGTCGCCTCCTTCGTCCGCGGTCCCTTTCCCGCGGACGGGGAGTGGCACGACCCGCTGGACGCGGCGGAGCGGCTCGACGAGGGCGTCCGCCACCGGGTGGTGCGCGACCGGACGGCGCTGGAGACCCCCGGCGCCCTGGGCGGCGCGGGCGGCAGGCGGACGGCCTGCGAGGAGGTCCGGGTGGCGCAGAGCCTGCCGATGCGGCTCTGCATAGCCGACCGGTCGCTGGCCCTGCTGCCGCTGGCTCCGGAGGTCGAAGTTCCCGGCCCGGCGATGCTGTTGGTGCGCCCCAGCGGTCTGCTGGACGCTCTCCTCGCGCTCTTCGAGGCGGTGTGGGCGTCGAGTACGCCGTTGCGGGAGCGGGGCTCCGGCGGGCGCAGCGCCGTTCAGTTGCGGATCCTGGCGATGCTGGTGAACGGCAGCACGGACCAGGCGATGGCCCGCGCTCTCGGGGTCGCCGTCCGTACGGTCCAGCGTCATCTCGCGGTGATGGAGCGCGCGGCGGGCGTGGAGAACCGCGTCCAACTCGTCTGGCACGCGGCCCGGCACGGTTGGCTCGACGAGCCGGGCGGCGCGGCGAAGGGCGCCGGGGTGGGCGGTGCCGCCGGCTCTACGGCGAACGGATCCCCGAACGGAGTCGCAGACGGAGCCGCGGCGTCCGATTGACAGGAACGTGACGCCGAATGCCGGGTCGATGACTGTCAGGTATCCGACAACCTTGTCACGTTCCGCTGATACGGCTGAGGCGTAGGTATACGCAAGCGGTCCATTGGATCCGCCGTCGGCCGGTCGACCCCTGTACCGGCCGGCTCCGGTCAGATTCCAGGAGTCCTGCTTTGCGTATACCCATACAGCGGCGGCCCGGAAGACGCAGAGGCGTGGCGTCGGTCATCGCCGCCGCCGCCTCTGCCACCGTCGCCCTGCTCGGCCTCCAACTGCCCGCCGCCGCACCGGCGTCGGCCGCCCCCTCCGCCGCCCGGCCCGATGTCACGGCCCAGTGCGGCGCCGCCAAGCCCGGTCAGTTCAGCTGCTTCGCGCTGCGCCGCACCGACCTGCGCGGCACCGTCGGGATCAACGCGGCGACCCCGAACGGCTTCGGCCCCGGGGACCTGCAGAGCGCCTACGCGCTGCCGGCCGACGGTGGAGCCGGCCAGACCGTGGCCATCGTCGACGCCTACGACAACCCCACCGCGGAGGCCGACCTCACGGTCTACCGGGCGCAGTACGGACTCCCGGCCTGCACGACCGCAAACGGCTGCTTCAAGAAGGTCAGCCAGCGCGGTGGCACCGACTACCCGGCCCCCGACCCCGGCTGGGCGGGTGAGATCTCGCTGGACGTCGACATGGTGTCCGCGGCCGCCCCCAACGCCCACATCCTGCTGGTCGAGGCCGACGACCCCAGCTTCGAGAACCTCGGCGCGGCGGTGGACCAGGCGGTCGCACTCGGCGCCAAGTACGTCTCCAACTCGTACGGCACGGGCTACGACTCCACGCCCGGCAGCGGCGAGGACGCGTCGGAGACCACGGCGATGGACCCGTACTACAACCACCCGGGCGTGGCCATCGTGGCCTCGTCGGGTGACAGCGACTACGGCGTCAGCTACCCGGCGGCCTCCCAGTACGTGACCTCCGTCGGCGGAACCGCGCTGGCCAGGGACGCGGGCAGCGGCCGTGGCTGGACCGAGTCGGTCTGGCACAACTCGTACGGCGGCCCCGGTTCCGGGTGCTCGCTCTACGAGCCCAAGCCGGCCTTCCAGACGGACACGCCCTGCGCCAAGCGCGCGGTGGCGGACGTCTCCGCGGTCTCCGACCCGCTGACCGGTGTCGCGGTCTACCAGACCTACGGAGCCTCCGGCTGGTCGGTGTACGGCGGAACCAGCGCCGCCTCGCCGATCATCGCGGGCGTGTACGCCGCGGCCGGCACCCCCGGCGCCGGCACCTACCCGAACGCGTACCCGTACGCGAAGCCCGGTTCGCTCAACGACGTGACCACGGGCATCAACGGCACCTGCACGCCGGCCTACCTGTGCACCGCGGGCACCGGCTACGACGGCCCGACCGGCCTCGGCACCCCGAAGGGCCTCGACGCCTTCCGCAGCGGACCGCACGGCGTGATCTCGGGTACGGTCACCGACCACGCCACCGGCGCGCCACTGGCCGGAGCGCAGGTCAAGGCAGGCGACCACAGCGCGGTCAGCGACGCCGCCGGCGCCTACCAGCTCGACATCCCGCCGGGCAGCTACGACGTGTCGGCGAGCGCCTACGGCTACGCCACGAAGACCGTCGCCTCGGTCGTGCTGGCCGACGGCGGTACGGTCACCCAGTCGTTCGCGCTGGACTCCGTGCCGCGCCAGACCGTCTCCGGCAAGGTCGCCGACGGATCCGGGCACGGCTGGCCGCTCTACGCGAAGATCACCGTGGACGGAGTACCGGGCGGCCCGGTGTTCACCGACCCGGCCACCGGCGCCTACCACCTGACGCTCCCGCAGGGCGTCTCGTACACCCTGCACGTCACCGCGGCCTACACCGGTTACCAGGCGGTGGACAAGGTCGTCGCGGTCGGCACCGCCGACCAGACCGTGAACGTCGCCGTCCCGGTCGACGCGATCGCCGCGCAGGCTCCCGGCTACGCCGTCCACCTGAACGGCGCGACCGAGCCGTTCGACTCCTCCACCACCACGCCCGCGGACTGGAGCGTCACCAACGCCGACGGCACCACCGGCGGCTGGGGCTTCGACGACGCCGGCAAGCGCACCAACAAGACCGGTGGCACCGGCGGCTTCGCCATCATCGACAGCGACCACATCGGCAGCGGCAAGCACCAGGACAGCCAGCTGCTCTCCCCGTCGTTCGACCTGACCGGGAAGACCACCCCGGTGGTCGGCTTCGACACCGAGTACAAGGGCTACTCCAACTCGACCGCCGACGTGGACGTCAGCGCCGACGGCGGGACCACCTGGACCACGCTGTGGCACCAGACGACCACCTCGCTCCTCGGTCCCCAGCACGTGGACCTGCCGCTGACCGCCTACGCGGGCAAGAGCGACGTCCGGCTGCGCTTCCACTACTCCGGCACCTGGGCCTACTGGTGGGAGCTGGACAACGTCTTCGTCGGCCAGCGGTCCTACGACCCGGTCCCCGGCGGCCTGGTGGTCGGCAACGTGACGGACGCCAACACCCACACCGGCGTCAACGGTGCGACGGTCACCAGCGCCGACGCCCCCGCGGAGAAGACCACGACCGCGGCGACCCCGGACGACGCGGCACTCGGTGACGGCTTCTACTGGGTGTTCTCGCACCTGACCGGCAAGCACCCGTTCGCGGCAGCGGCCGCCGGCTACTCCAAGGCCAGTGCCACCGCCAACGTGCCGCCGGACGGCACCGTCCGCGCCGACCTCGCCCTCAAGGCGGGCCGGCTCCAGGTCACTCCCGGCGCCATCACCAAGACGGCCGCCTGGGGCGGCACCGCCACCCAGAAGGTGACGGTGAAGAACACCGGCACCGCTCCCGCCACCCTGAACGTCGGCGAGACCGCGGGCGACTTCGTCATCGCGAAGACCGGCGGAGCCCCGCTGAACCTCGTGAAGAGCGGCACCACCAAGCTGTCCCTGAAGGCGGACAAGGGCAAGCGCGCCACCCCCGCCGCGCAGAACGCGGCCGGCACCGCCTGGCAGTCGATCGCCGACCTGCCGGTCACGGCCGGTGACAACGTGGTGGGCGTCGCCAACGGCACCGTCTACTCGGGCTTCGGCTTCACCGGGGCCGCGGACACCAGCGACCTGTACGCCTACGACACGACCGCGGGCACCTGGACCAAGAAGGCCTCCGCGGCCGACACCCGTGAGGCACCCGCCCACGGGGTCATCGGCGGCAAGTTCTACGTCGCGGGCGGCTGGGGAGCCTCCGGCGCTCCGGACGCCAAGCTGGAGATCTACGACACCGCGGCCAACACCTGGTCCACCGGCGCGGCGACCCCCAAGCCGTACGCCGGCTCGGGCAGCGCCGTCGTCAACGACAAGCTGTACGTCGTCGGCGGCTGCACCGCGACCGCCTGCGGCACCACCGACGTGTCGGTCTACAACGCGGCGTCCAACAGCTGGTCCGCCGCGGCCGCCTACCCGGAGGCCATCGCCTGGGAGGCGTGCGGCGCCATCAGCGGCAAGCTGTACTGCTCCGGCGGGACCACCGACGCGGGCACCGTCAAACACGGCTACGTCTACGACCCGGCCACCGACGCCTGGTCGCCGATCGCCGACCAGCCCACCGACCAGTGGGGCACGTCGTACACCTCCGCCAACGGCCTGCTGCTGATCGCCGGCGGCGCCATCAACAGCGGTGCGGCCATCACCAACCAGGCGTGGGCCTACAACCCGGCCGACAACACCTGGACCGCACTGCCCAACGCCAACGCGTCGGTCTACCGCGGCGGCGCGGGACCGGGCTTCTACGCGATCGGCGGCCTGGCGGGCCAGACGCCCGTCAAGACGGCCGAGCTGCTGCCCGGCTACGACCAGTCGGACAGCGCCGACGTCAGCTGGCTGAGCGAGAGCACGGACAAGCTGACCGTGGCGGCCGGCGCGACGGTCTCGTTCACCGTCACGCTCGACGCGTCGGTTCCGGAGGTCACCCAGCCCGGCACGTTCCACGCCTCGCTGGCGCTGACCAGTGACACGCCCTACCGGCTGGACCCGATAGGCGTCACGTTCACCGTCAAGCCCCCGGCCACCTGGGGCAAGATCACCGGTACGGTGACCGGCGCCGGCACGCCGCTGGCGGGCGCCACCGTCCAGATCAACACCTGGGCGACGCACTACACGCTCAAGACGGGCACGGACGGTACGTACGCCCTGTGGCTCGACGTCCGCAACAACCCGCTCACCCTGATCATCGCCAAGGACGGCTACCAGCCGACCACCACCACCGTGAAGATCAAGAAGGGAGCGGTCACCACCAGCAACTTCAATCTCCTGAAGGATTGACGAAAGGTGAGCTGACCCGCTGAGATCCGTGGAGGGGACCGGGCGAACCGGTCCCCTCCACGCGGGTGGCGGCAGCGCCACCCCAAGGGAAGGCCGCTTCATGAACACCGCCTGGTCCGGACTGATCGACGACGCCGCACTGTTCCCGCCCGGGGACGTACCGCTGCCGCGGGCGCTGCCCGCGCACCTCGGCTACCGGACGGCCTGGTTCGCGGACCTCGTCGGCCCCTTCGTCTTCCCGGCCCCCAGGCTCGGCGAACTCGCGGCCGCCATCGCGGCGCTCCCCGGCGACGACGTCATCGGCATCGGCCTGACCGTGCCCGGCGGCACCCCGGCCCTGCTGCCCGCGCTGGACCTGCTCGCGAAGGTCTCCGCCGCCCGTCTCGCGGCCGTGGAGATCGCGCTGCCCGACGGCGCCGCGACCGGTGCGGCGCTCACCGTCCTGGACCGCGAGCTGCCCGCGGACGTCACCGCCCATGTGGAGGTACCGCGCGGCGCCCTCGGCCCGGACGTGGCCGACGCCCTCGCGGCCGGCCGGCACCACGCCAAACTGCGCACCGGCGGCACCGCCGCCGCGGCGTTCCCCGGCGAGGCGGAACTGGCCGGGGCGATCATCACCTGCGCGAGCCGCGGACTGGCCTTCAAGTGCACCGCGGGATTGCACCACGCCCTGCGGCACACCGACCCCGCGACGGGCTTCGAGCACCACGGGTTCCTCAACGTCCTGCTGGCCACCGATGCGGCCCTGGACGGGGCCGGCAGCGACACGGTGGCGGCGCTGCTCGCCGAGCGGGCGGCCGGCACGGTCCGTGACCGCGTCGAACGGCTCGGCGCCGAGGGCGTCGCGCGGGTGCGCTCCGCCTTCACGTCCGTCGGCTCCTGCAGCGTCCACGAACCCGTCGACGACCTGATCGCCCTGGGACTGCTGACCGCACCGGCCGAGCAGGGCTGAGACAGGGGCCGCTACCCCGGCGGGGAGGACAGCAGCCGCCCGCCCTGCGGGGTTCGCAGATACAGCACCTCCCGGCCCGACCGCGTGCTGCTGACCAGCCCGGCCCGGCGCAGCACGCCCAGGTGGTACGAGACCGTCGCGGGACTGAGGAAGCGGGTGGAGGCCAGCGCCGTGGTGGTCGCCGGCCGGTCGAGCGAGGCGAGCAGATCGGCGCGGGTCGGGCCCAGCAGCCGGGCCAGATCGGCGCTGGGCGGCGCCGCGTCCGCCGCCGGTGGCCGCGCCGGGTAGATCAGCGCCGGCGGCCGGAGCGGCACCCCCCGGACCGGGTCGATGGAGACACCGATCGCGTAGGCCACCAGGGACGGCACGAGCAGCACCATCGGCACGGGCAGCGCCACGTCGAGGTGGCTGTCGACGCGGAGGGCTCCGCCGTCCCAGCGGATCGACGGGTGCAGCGAGTCGAAGAGCCGGGCGGCGCCGTAGCGGGCCAGGGTCAGGGCCCGCCGGTCGACCTCGGCCTCCAGCACCGCCCGGGCCTGTGGCCAGTGCGCCGCGAAGCCGCTCTCCCAGTAGCGGCCCAGCTCGTCCGCGGCGCGCTCGGCCAGATACCGGCCGCCACGGGCCAGCGTCTCGCGCACCACGTCCGGCAGTTCCCGTCCCGCCAGCCCGTTCGTCGGGCGGCCGACCCGCACCGCCTCCATTTCGGCGACGACCCGCTCCGGCGGCGTGGTGCGCACCTGCTCCAACTCGTCGGCGACGTCGGGGGAGGGGACGCTCGGGTACGGGGTCAGGAAGTCCGGCAGATAACCGGCCCGGTCCACCGCGAGCGCGGTCAGCAGCGGCAGGTCCTCCCGGCGCAGCAGCCGCCGGGCCCGGTACACCCAGGGATCCGCGCTCAGTTCTCCCCGCACCCCCCACGGCATCAGGGTGCCGGCCGCCTCGATCAGCGGTGAGACGGCGAACCGGGACCTGGCCAGCCCGGTGGAGTCCACTGCCAGTCGGATCATGCTCTCCCCCGGGGCCCCTGCGGCCCGCTCACCCTTTGAACCTCATCGAATCCTGGCACAAACGCTCGCGCTACGGCGGGGCACGTAGCAGCCTGTGCGGTGCGGGGGCGCACCGTCGGACGGACGGGGGAGTCCGGGCGGCGCGCCCCCGTCCGCCCAGGAAACGCGAGGCCCCCGCCGGCCCTTCCCCGGGCACCGGCAGGGGCCTCGTCGTCCGTGCGGTGTCCGCGGTCAGATGCCGCCGTCGACGTTGAGCGTCTCCCCGGTGAGGTACGAGGAGAGATCGCTGAGCAGGAAGAGCACCGGGCCCGCGAGTTCCGGGACGGTGCCCAGCCGGCCGAGCGCGGTCTTCTTCGAGTACATCTGCCGCATCCCGTCGGCCCGTTCCTGCGGCATCGCCGCGAAGGCCTCGGTCTCGATGATGCCGGGCGCCACGACGTTGACGCGGATGCCGCGCGGACCCAGCTCCACCGCCAGCGAACGGGACAGCCCGATCATCGCGGCCTTCGCCGCCGTGTAGTGCGCCCGCAGCGGGATGCCCGCCGCCGCCCCGCGTGCGCCGATGTTGACCACGGAGGCGCCCTCACCGAAGAGCGGCAGCGACTGCTGGATCACCCGGTACGCCGCCGTCACATGCGAGTTGAGGACCCGGGACCACTCCTCGGCGGGGAGTTCACCGAAGGGGACATGACTGATGACACCGGCGTTGTTGACGACGCCGTCGAGCCGGCCGAAGCGGTCCTTGGCCTCGCCCACCAGCCGGTCGATCTCGGCGATCTCGCCGACGTCGGCCCGCAGCACATGGTGGTCGCCACCGGTCTCGGCCAGCGCCTTGACGAGGGACTCGACCGCCTCCCCCTCCTGCCGGTAGCAGGTGATCACATCGGCCCCGGCGGCCGCGGCCGCCAGCACGATGCCGCGGCCGATGCCCCGGCTGCCACCGGTGACCAGGACTTTTCTGCCTGTCAGCGCGATTCCCACGTTCCCTGTCCCTCCGCAGTGCCGACGGGGCTCACACGCAGCCGTCGACGTGGATGTTCTGACCCGTGATGTACGTCGAGTGATCGCTCAGCAGGAACAGCACCGACCCGGCGATCTCCTCGACGCGGCCGAGCCGGCCCAGCGCGGTGAAGGAGGAGAACATCTTCCGCTGGAACGCGGCGACCTGCGGGGGGAGGTCGTCCATCGCCTCGGTGTCGATCCGGCCGGGCGACAGGGTGTTGACCCGGATGCCCCGGGGCCCGAGCTCGCGGGCCAGGGAGCGGGTCATACCGACCAGGGCCGCCTTGACGGCGGTGTAGTGCACTCCGCCGTCGATGCCGATGAACGCCACCGTGGACCCGATGTTGACGATCGAGGAGCCGGGGGCCAGCAGGCCGAGCGAGCGGTGGATGACGAGGTGTGCCGCGGTGAGGTTGCCGTCCACCGTGGCGGCCCACTGCGCCGCGTCCAGATCGGCGTACGGGGTCGGGACGTAGGTGCCGGCGTTGTTCACCACCGCGTCGAGACCGCCGAAGCGGGCCTCGCAGGCGTCGGCGATCTCCTCGATGTCCGACGCCTGGGTGGCGTCGGCGCGCAGCACGAGGTGCTTTCCGCCGGTGGCCGCGAGTTCCGCCTCCAGTGTGGTGACCGCGTCACCGGGCTGCCGGTAGCAGGTGATGACCTGCGCTCCGGCCCGCGCCGCGGCGAGCACGATGCCGCGCCCGATGCCGCGCGATCCGCCGGTGACGAGAATGCGCTTGCCCTGCAGATCCCAGCTGCTGGGACTCCGCGAGGTCGTGCTCGGGTCGGCCGTGTGGTCGTTGTCCAGGGTCATCTCAGCTCCCGATGCTCTGCGAATGCCGGAAGAAGTCGTCCGGGTCGTACTGCCGCTTGATGTCGAGCAGCCGGGGGTGGTTCTCGCCGTAGTACGCGGCGCCCCAGTCGGCCGGTGTCCGGGAGCTGGGGAAGTTGATGTACGAGCCGCTGGAGATGGGAGCGAGCGCCGCCGAGGCGTTGTCCGCCCAGGCGGTGATGTCCGCGACCGTCTCCGGCGCCGGCACGTCCTCGCGGACCGCCATCTGGTAGCCCGTCAGGAACCGGGCGTCGCGGTGCACATACGCGGTGTCGGTCCTGCCGACCTCGTTGGCCACCCCGCCGAGGGCGATGCACAGCAGATACCGCTCGTTGTCCCGCCGGGGGTCCCAGGCGTCGAGCAGCCGGGCGGCCTCGTCCCTGGTCACCGGCCGGTCGGTGAGCGCGTAGCTCTGCCGGGTGAAGGGGTGCCGGTGGCCGATCGCCAGCGGGTTGTGTCCGGTGCGGTGGCACTGGGCGACGGACTTGTCGTCGCACAGCCGCTCGTGCATGACCTCGCTGTACGGCAGGGGTTCGCCCACGGTCCGCTTCACCGGCCGGACGCCCACCCGCTCGGCCAGCTCGTCGAGCAGGGTCTCCAGTTCGTCCTTCGGGCCGTGATAGGCGCCCCAGACGTTGATGATCGGAGCGTCGTGCGGGCTGAACATCTGCGGCAGCACGACGAGCGACGAACCCAGGTCGTTCGGGGCGCTCGCGCACCACTCCTGCCAGGAGGTCAGGACGTCCGCTGCCTGGCCGAAGTCCCACATGGTGTCGTAGCCGACCAGCAGCGGCGCCTCGATCGGGCGGACGTCGAAGTCCACCACGATCCCGAAGTTGCCGCCCCCGCCGCCGCGCACCGCCCAGTACAGGTCCGGGTCATGGGTGTCGGAGCAGCGGATCACCCGGCCGTCGGCCAGCAGCACCCGCGCCGAGACGACCCGGTCGCTGCCGACGCCGAACTTGCGGGTCTGCCAGCCGAGTCCGCCGCCGGACAGGAATCCGCCCGCGCTCACCGTGGGGAAGGTGCCGGTGATGAGCTGGGTGCCCGTCGACTTCAGCGTGTCGAGCGCGTCCACCGACTGGGTGCCGGCGCCCAGCCGCACCGAGCCGTTGCAGACCAGCACATGGTTGATCCGGGACAGGTCGACGACCAGACCGGGGCCCGTGGACCAGCCGTTGAAGCTGTGGCCGCCGCTGCGGGTGTGCAGCGGCAGGTCGTGCTCCTGGGCGAAGCGCACACAGGCGCGCAGATCGTACGGCGATTCGCAGTAGGCGACGGCCTGCGGACCGATGACGTCGTACTCCTTGTTCTGCAACTGCCGCGCGAGGTCGTAGCCGGTGTCGGAGGGAAGGACGACGTCGCCGCGCAGCAGGGAGCGAAGTCCTTCCCATACGGCGGAGCCGGGGGCGGCGCGGAGCAGAGTCTGTTCGGTGGCCAAAGTTCGTTCCTCCCGGGAACGGTGCAGGGAGACAGCGGACCGCTCGGCGCCGCGCGCGCCGGTGCTCGCACGGGACAGGGGCTGAGCTCGGTTCCGTTCCGGCTACTTGTCGATGCCGAACTTCACGGCGACGACCTTCGAACCGCCGTGGCCGCGCTGCCGGTTGCCCTGCGGGTCGTAGAACGACGCGCCGCCGAGCCCCTCCCAGCGCGTGTCGGAGACGAACTCGCCCTCGACGTTGATGTGCGCCTCGCCGACGAGCTTGCCCGCCTCGTCGGTCGCGAGGATGTGGAAGTTGTACTCGAAGGTGTCCTCACCGGTGACGGCCCAGTTGCCCAGGCCGATGTTCTTGGTGTTGGTCTGGGTCGAGGTGACACCGCCGTCGGCGGAGAAGGAGACCAGCCCGAAGGTGGGCTCGCCGTCGTTGTCGAGTTCGGTGGTCCAGGTGCCGACCAGTCGTCCGCTCGCTTCGCTCATCGCAGCTCTCCTCCATCTGTCCGGGCGCCCGCTCAGGGCTCCGCTCCACCCCCGCGGGCGGTCGGACAGGACGCTGACAGGGCGGTCTTGAGGAGCGGTCGAACCGTCGTGCAGCCCGCCGGGCGCCGTCCCCCCGCCCGCAGTTGACCGTGATTCGAGGCGCAGGCCCGATGCTCGGGCTCGAGCGCCACTCGCGGGACGCGCTGCAGTACCACCGCCGTTGACCTGACCACGAAAGCGGGTTGTCCCGGATGAAGACGGATCTGCGCGACAAGGTAGTGCTGGTGACCGGGGCCTCCTCGGGGATCGGACGCGCGACGGCGCGGGCCTTCGGCGCGGAGGGCGCCCGGGTCGCGATCACCTACTACTCGAACCTGGCCGGCGCCGAGGAGACGGCGGCCCAGGTCACCGCCGAGGGCGGCACCCCGATGATCGTCCGCTACGACCTCAACGAGGAGCGGGTGATCCGGGAGGCCGTCGACCACGTCGTGTCCGCCTGGGGCGGCATCGACGTGCTGGTGAACAACGCCGTCGTGTGGGGGGACGCCATTCCCCGCCCCGGCCGGCCGATGCCCGCTTTCGAGGACGTCCCGGTCAAGCAGTGGCAGGAAGTGCTGCGGACCTCCGTCGACGCCGTCTACCACACGCTGCAGGCCGCGCTTCCCGCGATGCGCGGCCGTGACTGGGGCCGGGTGGTGATGCTCGGCGCGGGGCTGGCCGACGCCGGCATGGTCGGCGGCGGGGCCTACGGCGCGGCCAAGTCCGGTCTGTACGGGCTGCTCCGCAGCCTGGCCTGGGACCTGGGGCCGGAGAACATCCTGGTGAACATGGTCGTCCCGGGCCAGACCCTCACCGAGAACGTCCTGCGCAACGCCCCCGCTCCGATGCTGGAGGCGAAGGCCAAGACCCTCGCCTCCCAGCACCTCTCCACGCCGGAGGACGTCGCCAACGCGATCGTGTTCCTCGGCTCGGCCGCCAACGGGAACATCAACGGCCAGGCCGTCAGGGTCACCGGCGGATCCTGAGCCGCCTCGGGGCACCTGCCGCCTTTCAGTCCGCAATTCGGCCACCAGGCCCCACACACAGGAGGTAGACCATGGCGGAAGCCGATACCCGGCAGATCGAGCCGGAGGCCCCCGCTTACCCGATGCAGCGCACCTGCCCCTACCAGCCGCCGGAGGGCTACGAGCAGTTGCGGGAGCAGGGGCCGCTGGCCCGCGTGACGCTGTTCGACGGGCGGACGGCCTGGGTCGTGGCGGGGAACACCGAGGGCCGGGCACTGCTGCCCGACCCCCGGCTGTCCGTCGATGTCCGCAATCCCGACTTCCCGCTCATGGCACCGCGCATCGAGGCGCAGCGCCAGCGGGCGACCCCGCTGATCGGCGTGGACGACCCGGAGCACGCCCGGCAGCGGCGGATGTCCATCCCGGGCTTCGGCATCCGGCGGATCAACGCGCTGCGGCCGGAGATCGAGAAGATCGCGGACACGCTCATCGACAACATGACGGCGAAAGGCTCGTCCGCGAACCTGGTGACGGATTTCGCGCTGCCGCTGCCGTCGAAGGCGATCTGCCTGCTGCTGGGCATCCCGTACGAGGACCACGACTACTTCGCGGAACGCTCGCGGCATGTGCTCTCCTCGTCGGGCGACGAGCAGGCCGCGCAGGCCCAGCAGGCCTTCGGGGACATCCTGAAGTACCTGTACGACCTGATCGGTGAGCGGGAGGCCGATCCGCGGGACGGGCTGCTGGACGAGCTGATCACCCAGCGGTTGCTCGAAGGCGCGGTGGACCGCAACGAGTTGGCGATGATCGCCACGGTGCTGCTGGTGTCGGGCCATGAGACGACCGCGAACATGATCGGCATCAGCGTGCTCACGCTGCTCGAACACCCCGAGCAGCTGGCCGCGTTGCGTGCCGACCCGGCGCTGATGCCGGGCGCGGTCGACGAGCTGTTCCGGTTCACGTCCATCGGCGACACCCTGCCGCGGGTGGCGACGGAGGACATCGAGGTGGGCGGGCAGCTCATCAAGGCGGGCGACGGCGTCATCGTCTCCAACATGCTGATGAACCGCGACCCGTCGGCGTTCGAGAACGCCGACCAGCTGGACATCCGGCGGGCGGCCGGCCGGCATGTCGCGTTCGGCTTCGGCATCCACCAGTGCATCGGGCAGAACCTGGCGCGGGCCGAGATGGAGATCGCGCTGAACCGGCTGTTCTCCCGGCTGCCGAACCTGCGGCTGGCGATCCCCGCGAGCGAGGTGCAGGTCAAGCCCGCCTTCGTCCTGCAAGGGGTGGAAGATCTTCCGGTGACCTGGTGAGGGAGGCCTGCCATGCGTGTCAGCGTCGACAGTGAGCGGTGTGTGGGGGCCGCGTTGTGCACCATGACCGCCCCCGGCGTCTTCGAGCAGGACGACGAGGGGGTCAGCGGAGTCATCCCGGGCAGCGAGGACGGGGCCGGGGACCCGAAGGTGCACGAGGCGGTACGGGTCTGCCCGGTGCAGGCCATCTCCGTCGCCGTGGAGTGACCGCGGCCGGCGGGACGCAGTGAACGAGTGGGGTCCGGAGGTCCGGGCCCCACTTCGCGTTCGAGTGGGACTCGATTAAAACGATGGCAGTGCCTGGGTAAATAATTGGTATGGAAATCCGCAGCCTGGACGGGGACGACCCGGCCACCATCGCCGCTCTCCTCCCCGGTTTCCGGGAGACGATGAGCCTCGAACTTCCTGAAGACCCGCCGGTCACCGAGGCGTTGCTGGCCCGGCTTCTGCAGCGCAGACACGGCACCGACCGACTGGTGCTGGCCGTCTTCGACGGCGGGACGGCCGCCGGCTCCCTCAAACTCGGCCTGGATCTGGCGGAGTCCGCCGACGCCGGCCACGGATCCCTGTGGGTCTTCCCGGGATTCCGGCGCCGCGGCGCCGGCCGGCTGCTCATCGAGGCCGCCCGGAGCGAACTCGCCGACCGAGGCCGCTCCCGGCTGCTGCTGGACGCCCCGCACACCGACGCGTCGGAGAGCTTCGCCGGCGCGGTCGGTGCCCGGCGCACCGTCACCAATCTGCGCAACCGGCTGCGGCTCGACGACGCGGTCCGGGCGCGGCTGGACGGATACGCCGACGGGAAGGTGCCCGGCTACCACCTCGCGTACTGGCTCGGCGGCTGCCCCGACAACCTCGTGGACTCCTACGCGCGGGCCTGGGGCGAACTCGACGTTCAGGTCAACGGGCAGGCCAGGATCACGGCGCCGACCGCGGCCGATGTGCGCGCCCGCGAGGAGGAGGCGGTCCGCACCGGCCACCGCCAGTACACCGCGGCGGCCGTCGAGAACGGCACCGGAGCGGTCGTCGGCTACAGCACCCTCTACGTCCGCGACAGTCCGATGGCCGACGCCGGTGAGGTGCTGGTCCTGCCGGACCACCGCCGCCGCGGCATCGGCACGCTGACCAAGGCCTTCGCGACCGCCTGGGCGGCACGCGAGAACCAGCGGCTCTTCCTGGTCCAGGCATGGAACGAGAGGGAGAACGCGGCGATCGTCGCGCTCAACGGGAAGCTCGGCTTCGCGGCCGACTCGTCCTGGTCCACCTACGAGCTGAAGACCTGAGCACCACCACTGGGTTCAACCGGTCACGGGGGAGACAGGGAAGCCATGACAGTCGGATACATAGTCGGCTCGACGCCGGCAAGGGTGGGGAACGCCGAGGTGGTCCGGGAACTCTTCGAGGAGATCCTGGCCGGGCACCGGTTCGACGAGGCCGCGGAGCGGATCCGTCCCGGCTACGTCGAGCACGATCCGCTGATCGGGGCACTGCCCGGAGGCCTGGCCGGCTTCTGGCGGGTGATCGCGGCGGAGTTCGACGACCTGGAGGTGGCGGTCGAGAACCTGGTGCCGGACAACGACCGGGTCATGCTCTTCGTGACCTGGCGGGGCCGCACCCGGACCGGGGCCACGGGGACCCTGCACACCGCGGAACTCTTCCGCCTCGACGGCGGAAAGGTGGCGGAGCACTGGGCCGTGGTGGACCAGTCGGTGCTGGTGCCGCTGGGGATCGGGCCCGGGGAGGGCGGCCAGCCGGCCGGCCCCGGCCTGGTGGGGCCGCACAGCGATCTGGAGGTGGCCAACGCGGAGCTGGTGCTGGGCGCGTACCGCGTCGTGTTCAGTGAGCACCGGCTGGACCTCGCCGAGACCTACTACCACCAGAACTACGCGCACCACAATCTCAAGACGGACCAGGTCCCGGCCGGACTCGACGCCTTCAAGGCGTACTTCGCGGACAACATCGCCGCGTTCCCGGACCTGACGACCACGGTCGAGCACATCGTGGCCGACGGCGACCGGGTGATGGTCTTCGTGGTGTGGCGCGGAACGCTGACCGGCGCCTGGAGCGGCGGCGGCCCCTCGGACCGGGAACTGGTCATGCGCACCTGCGACCAGTTCCGTATCGCGGGCGGCAAGGTGGCGGAGCACTGGGAGGTCGTCGACTATCTGGCGCTGGAACAGGCCGGGCTGCCGACCCCGTGACAGGGCGCGCCCGCCGGCTGTCCGGCGGGCCGTTACCGGGTGGGCGGGCGCAGATCGGCGACGGCGTCCACGTACTTGATCAGCAGGCGGGCGAAGTCCAGCCGCTCGTGCTCGCTCCACTCGCGGGTGATGTGTTCGAACGCCTCACGCTGGTGCCGGCGGAACCGCGCGAGCATCTCGATGCCCTCGGGGGTGAGCTGCAGGATCGTGCGCCGGCCGTCGAGCTGCGAGGCGGCACGGATCAGATACCCCGTCGCGATGCAGTCGGACACCATCCGGCTCGCGACCGACGGGTCCACCGCGAGGCGTTCGGCGACCACCCCGACGGTGGTCTCCTGGCCGGGGACGTCGGCCGGGTCCTCGACGATGGCGAGCACCAGGGTCCTGGTCATGTCCTTGCGGGAGACCGGGTTCTCGACATCCAGCAGCGCGGTGCGCCGCAACCGGGAGAAGGCCGGACCCACGGCGTCCAGCAGCGCTCCGGCCTGCGCCTTCTTGGTTCCGCTCTCGGAGGTCATCCCTCCATGCTAGGCGCTGGTGAAGGTTGCGGACAGCACGTGCCTGCGCGAAAACACGTGTGTGCCGTCACGTATGCCGGGAGCGTTCCTGCGCCGTTCCGGTCCAGGCCCGGTCCAGGTGAATTCAAGGCCCGGATGGGACCGTTGGGTGCACGTGACCCGTGCGCCGCGACGGCGTGGAACGGCTCCGGGACCAGGGCGCCGTACGACTCCGCGCAGCCGCGGATATCTTGTGGACACGCATACATGTGCGTGAGAGCATGTAATTGCAGTCGCTTTCCTGGGCGGAGTCGCCGGCAGACGCCCGTGACTCGTCAAGACTTCCTAGTTGGGAGAACACCATGCGAATCGTCCGCCACTACGAACACGGAGCCCCCAAGGTTCTGCGTGTCGAAGAGGCCGATAAGCCGCAGCCCGGCCCGGGAGAGGTGCTCATCCGCGCCGAGGCCATCGGCGTCACCTTCGCCGAGGTCCAGCGCCGGCAGGGCGTCCCGATCGGCGGCCACGCCGAACTGCCCGGTGCACCCGGCGGCGACGTCGCCGGCACCGTCGAGGCGCTCGGCGAGGGCGTCACGAACGTGAAGATCGGCGACCGGGTGGTCGGCGACGTCGACACCGGTGCCTACGCCGACTTCTGCACCACCCGGGCCGACTGGCTCATCAAGATCCCGGACAGCCTGGACGCCGCCGAGGCGACCGCCCTGCCGAGCCCCGCCCAGACCGCGTACCACGCGCTCAAGGAGGCCGGCCAGCTCAAGCCCGGTGAGACCGTCCTGATCGACGCCGCCGCCGGCGGCGTCGGCCATCTCGCGGTGCAGATCGCCAAGGCGATGGGCGCCGGCAAGGTGATCGCCACCGCCAGCAGCCAGGCCAAGCTGGACTTCGTCCGCGGTCTGGGCGCCGACGTCACGATCAACTACACGGACGACGACTGGGAGGAGCAGGTCAAGGCCGCCACCGACGGTAAGGGCGCCGACGTCGTCATGGAGACGGTCGGCGGCGACATCCTCCTCAAGAGCGTCCGGCTGACCGCCACCTTCGGCCGGCTGGTCTTCTACGGATCGGCCGCGGGCAACGTCCCGGAGATCAACGTCCTGGCGCTGAGCCGGATGAAGACCATCGCGGGCTTCGCCCTGTACGCGCTGCTCTACTACAAGCCCGAGGTCATCGCCGCGGGCCAGCGCGACCTGCTCGACATGATCAGCACCGGCAAGGTCAAGCCCGTCATCCACGAGCGGCTCCCTCTGGAGGACGCCGTTCGCGCGCACGAGCTCATGGAGGCCCGCTCCCAGTTGGGCAAGGTCGTCCTCATCCCGTAACCCTCGTCCCGCGACACTCTTGAAGCTCCCCGACCGGTGCCCCGCGGCAGCTCACGGCCGCCGCGGCGGGCACCGGGCCGGGAGTCCGGCGGCCGGCCCGACCTCCCCCGTGGAAGGGCCGGCCACCGGGGCCACGCCCCAGGAAAGGGCACACCCGTGAACGACACCGAGAACGAGTCCGGCCCCCCGCCGGCCGGTACCCCCGGTCCGCCACCCCGCACCGGTCTCATCATGTTCGGCTGCCTGACCGCGGTCTTCCTGGCCCTGCTGGACGCCCAGATCATGGCCACGGCGCTGCCCCGCGTCGTCGGGGACCTCGGCGGTCTCAACGTCTTCGCCTGGGTGGCGACGGCGTACATCATCGCCAGCAGCGTCACGACCCCGCTCTACGGCAAACTCGGCGACCTGTTCGGCCGCAAAGGCGTGTTCCTCGTCGCGATCGGCATCTTCCTCGTGGGCTCCGCGGCCTGCGGCTGGGCCCAGTCGATCGAGCAACTGCTCGCCTTCCGGGTGGTGCAGGGCATCGGCGCCGGCGGTCTGTTCGTCTCCGTGCTCTCCGTCATCGGTGAGCTCTTCAGCCCGCGCGAAGGAGCCCGCTACTACGGCTACTTCTCCATCGCGTTCGCCGGCGCCGCGCTCGCCGGCCCGCCCATCGGCGGTGTGCTGACCGACGCGCTCGGCTGGCGCTGGGTCTTCTACATCAACCTGCCGGTCGGCGCCCTCGCCTTCGCCCTGGTGGCCGTCTTCCTCCGGCTGCCCGTCCGGCCGCGCCGCCCGCAGATCGACTACACCGGCTTCCTGCTGCTCAGCGCCGCCATCGTCGCCCTCACCCTGCTCACCAGCTGGGCCGGCGTGCGCTACGCCTGGGCCTCGACGACGATCCTCGGTCTGGCCGTGGTGATCGTGGTCGCGGTGGCGCTCTTCGTCCTCGTCGAGAAACGCGCGCCGGAACCCGTCATCCCGCTCCATCTGTTCCGGGACTCGACGTTCAGCATCTCCGCGGTCGTCAGCGTCGTCGCGGGCTTCGTCTTCGTCGGCTCGGTGAACTTCCTCGCGCTCTTCCTGCAAGTGGTCACCGGCGCCAGCGCGACCATGTCCGGGGTGATCCTGCTGCCCATGATGCTGGGACTGGTCGCCTCCTCGATGATCAGCGCGCGGATCATCCACCGCACCGGCAACTACAAGTGGTACCCGGCGGCGAGCATGGCCATCGGCATCGTCTCCGCCCTGCTGCTCGCCACCATGGACGCGGACACCTCGCGCGTCATGGCCACCGGCTACATGCTGCTGCTCGGCATCGCCGCGGGCCTCAACATGTCGGTGCTCACCATGGCCGCGCAGAACACCGCCCCCCGCGACGACATCGGAGCGGTCTCGGCGACCGTCTCGTTCAGTCGGATGCTCGGCGCCTCGCTCGGCATCTCCGTCTTCGCGGCGATCTTCTACAACCGCCTCACCGACGAACTCACCCAACGCGTCCCGGCCGGCGCGCTCGGCGGCACCGACAACAACTCGCTGTCGGACGCGGACGTCCTCAAGAAGCTCGGCGCCCCGGTACGGCGGGCCGTGGAACAGGCGTACGCCGCCTCCCTCACCCCGGTCTTCGTCACCGCGGCCGCGGTGCTTGCGCTGGGACTGGTGCTCTCCGTGCTCCTCAAGAACATCCCCCTGCGCACCTGGAACAACGAAGCGCCCGCCGAACAGAAGGAAGGCGCCGACCACCACTGAACCACCGTTCCCCACCTACCGAGTGCCCTGCCACCCGCGGCCACGGGAGGCAGGGCACTCGCGCGCCGCCGGAGGCACGGCCGCGCTACAGCCCGGCGCGAGCGGCGCTCGAAACCGACCCCTGATGGTGGAGCCAGGCCGATGAGCCCATGCCGGGCCGCTACGCCCACGCCAGGAACGCCGAAGAGCCGAAGAGGGGAACCGCGTCGTGGATCGGACGGAATCACCGACCAGCGTGATCGAACTGTTCACGCCGGACTTCTTCCAGGAGCCGCACACCGCGCTCGCCGATCTGCGCGGACAGGCCCCGGCCCAGCCCGTCGCCACCCCCAACGGACTGCGGACGTGGCTGGTCACCCGCTACGAGGACGCCAGGGCGCTGCTCGCCGACCCCCGGCTGAGCAAGGACATGCGCAAGGGCCAGGAACTCATACCGCGCAACTTCATCGACGAGGAGAAGCGCCAGGAGTTCCTCAAGGAGGCCGGCTCACGCCGGCAGTTCGCCCATGAACTCAGCGAGCACATGCTCGACAGCGATCAGCCCGACCACACCAGGTTGCGCCGCCTGGTGGGTCGGGCGTTCACCACCCGCCGCGTCGAGGCGCTGACCCCGCGGATCGTGGAACTCGTCGACGAACTCCTGGACGCCATCGCGCTCCAGGACCGCACCGACCTCATGGACGCACTGGCCTTCCCCGTCCCGTTCACGGTGATCTGCTGGCTGCTGGGAGTGCCGCCGGACGACCGCGCGGAGTTCCGGCGCTGGTCCAACCTGCTGGTCTCCGGCGTCGGCACCGACGAGGTGCGCGACGCCAGCGTCGCGATGGTCGACTACCTGCGGGCACTGATCGCCGAGAAGCGCGCCAACCCGGCCGACGACATGATCACCGACCTGGTGAACGCCGGCGAGGACGACGACCAGCTCAACGAGAACGAACTGATGGCCATGGCGTTCCTGCTGCTGGTCGCCGGCCACGAGACCACCGTCAACCTCATCGGCAACGGCACATACGCGCTGCTCACCCACCCGGACCAGCGCGCGAAGCTCGCCGCCGACAGCTCCCTGTGGCCGAACGCCGTCGAGGAACTGCTGCGTTTCGAGGGACCGGTCACCAACGCGACCTGGCGCTACACCACAGAACCGGTGGACGTCGGCGGAGTCCTCATCCCCGAAGGGGAGTTCGTCACGATCTCGATCGGCGCCGCCGGCCGCGACCCCTCGCACTACGAGGAGCCCGACGAGCTCGACATCACCCGCCGCGCCACCGCGGGCCTCGCCTTCGGCCACGGCATCCACCACTGCCTGGGCGCCCCGCTGGCCCGGCTCGAAGGGCAGATCGTACTGAGCCGGCTCTTCGCCCGCTTCCCCGGGCTGAGCCTCGCCGTCCCGCCCGGCGAACTGCGCTGGCGTTTCAGCCTGATGATGCGCGGTCTCGAGGAACTGCCCGTGCTGCACGGCTGACCCGCGCGCCGACCGATCCAACGCCTCACCCGACATACGCCCCCGACACAACGGAAAGAGGAAGCGACGTGGAGCGACCGAGCTGGGCACCGGCCGACGTGGACATCGAGACACCGAGCATCGCGCGGGTCTACGACTACTGGGTCGGCGGCACCCACAACTTCGAGGTCGACCGCGCTGTCGCCCGGCAGGTGGAGGAGGCCAATCCCGCGCTTCCGAAGACCTTCCGGGCCAACAGGGCGTTCCTCCGCAGGGCGGGCCGGGAGCTGGCCGGGCTCGGCATCCGGCAGTTCCTGGACGTCGGATCCGGCATCCCCGCCGAGCACAACGTGCACGACGCCGTCTTCGCGGCCGCGCCCGACAGCAAGGTGGTCTACACCGACATCGACCCCGTCGCCGTCGCGCACGGCCGGGCGATCCTCGCCGGTGAACCGCGCGCCGCGATCTTCCAGGGCGACCTGTACAAGCCGAAGGACATCTTCGAGGCGCCCGACACCGCGCGGCTCATCGACTTCGACCAGCCGGTGGGGCTGATCCTCGGCGCCGTACTGCACTTCGTGCCCGAGGAGAACGACCCGCTCGCGCTCATCCGGCAGTTCACCGACCGTCTGGTGCCCGGCAGCTACCTGGTGCTCTCGCACGCGGGCGCCGACGAGGTGCCGCAGGCCGCGCCGAACGTCGCCAAGTCCTACGGCGGCGCCGTCAGCGAGGTCATCTGGCGCAGCACCGAGCAGTTCACCGCGCTCTTCGAGGGCTTCCAGCTCATCGATCCCGGTGTCACCCCGGTGACCGTGTGGCGGCCCGACGCGGACGCGGACGTCGACGGGCTGGGCGCGGGCGCCCCCATGCTGGCGGGCGCCGCCCTCAAGCCCGTCGTCTGACAGCGCCGGCTCCGGGACCCGTGGCCGGTTCCGGGTCCCGGAGCCGGCGTCCAACGCGGGACGTCCACACCAGTGCGCTCTAGGCCGCGGCCGCGACGGCCTGTTCGTAGAGGGACCCGATCGCACTGTCGAACGCCGGGCTGTACGAGACGTCGGGGGTGTCGCCGCCCTCCTCGTAGCCGCCGATCACCCCGATGATGGTCCCCGTACCGGTGTCCGGGTCCAGGCCGGTGACCCAGGGGCTCCCGCTGGTCCCGCCGCTGTAGTCGGTGCAGGCGATCCGCAGTTGCTCGGCGGTGTACGCCGTGGCGTCGTTGTAGCAGGTGAGCGGTGCGTCCGCGGTGGACGGGTAGCCGGTGATCCGTACGGTGGTGGCCGTCGTCCCGTCGTTCTCACCGCTCCCGCTGGTGCCGATCGTGTAGCCGCCGACCACGTCCTGGACCTCACGCCCGTTCAGCGGCGCCACCTCGGCGAACGCCACGTCGAGATCCTGGTCCGCGCCGCTCGTCCAGCCCGGGGCGAGCGTCACGCTCTCCAGCGGCCAGACGCCGTACGGCGCCTCGCCGTCGTGGTAACCGGGGACGAAGACCGTGCCGCCGGTACCGCCGCTGAGACAGTGCGCCGCGGTCACCACGACGTTCTTCCCGGCGCTCTGCACCACGCTCGCCGTGCAGTAGTGGCCGCCGGACAGCCCGCCGTCGAAGAGCGCGCCGACCTGCTTGACACTCGCTGTCGCGTGCACGGTGTTCGAAACCCCGGGGATCCCGGCGAAAACACCGGGCCCGCTCACCGCTTCGGAGGCCGCGAACTGCGACTCGCCCGTCGCGACGACCACTCCGGTCCCCGCGACCGTGACGGTCAGCCAGGCCACGATCAGGACACCGGTCCTGCCCAGCAGACGGGACAGGGTACGGCCGGCTGCTCCGTACATGGGCTGCGGACGCTTTTTCATACGGCGGGCCCTCTCTCGTCGCCCCGGTCGTCCTGATCATTCCGAGCCAGTGTGAGAGTCCTGTGAGAGCGCTGTGTGAGCGTTCTGAGAAGTGCCGGCAGCGCGGCGGGGTGGCGGTATCGAATGCTCTGCTTGCACGGACGACTCCTTGAACAGATGAGCGATGCCTTACATCTGTACTTGGGCCGGGCGCTCAAACGCGTTACGCGCCTCCTTCCACCACCAGCCGAGGAGCCGGGGCGCCCTGCGCGGCACCGGGACGGTCCGCCAGCTCCCGGGCCCAGCCGGCGAGGCCCGGGATGTCGATCCCGTACGGCGCGGCGTCCCGGTAGGGGGCGATGCCGTCGGCACCCCTGCGCAACAGGGTCGCCGCGCCCGACGCGTTGCCGCGCAGCGCGTGCGTGAGCCCCACGGCGAGCTGGGCCAAGGCGCGCCACAGCGCGCGCTGCGGCTCGTCGGCGGCCTTCCACGCGTCCTCCAGCACCTCATGGGCGTGGAACGGCAGCCCGGCGTCGAAGAGTCGCTGGGCCTCGGCCAGCGACTGCCCGGGGGAGCGCGGCACCCCCTCGGGCTGCCGCTCCACGCCGGGCGCCCCGTAGGGCAGGGGCCGGCCGAGTCCGTCGCGCGGCCGTGCGTTGCGGGCCCGCCCCGACGGGTCCCGGTCGCGTTCGTCGGGCAGGGCGCTGTCGTGCTGCGGGGACTCGTCCATCCTTCGATTGTTCATCAGTTTCCGGCCCGGCGGGGTGAGGGACGGGTCGGGACATCTGGGACGGATGTCGGCCCGGAGGCCCCCAGCGGCCCCGGACTTTGCGAGTATCGCTGCCCATGAGGCCCGTCACAGTGCCCGAAACGCGATCCAGCCATGGCCGCCACCGCGCGCGGCACCGGTCCCGGCGTCGCGCTTCCGGCCGGACGGCCGCCCTGGCGGGAGTGACGGCGGTGTTGTCGCTGGCCACCGCGGCGGCCTGGTTCGGGATCGGTTCCATCGGGCCGATCGCCCCGGTCATCGGCCCCCGGTCGCAGGACCGGGCGGCCGCGGTCCCCGCCGTCGTCAGGACCGGCGCCGGGCCCCCGTCGGCGACCGTGGCGGACGCCGCCCAGGACAACGCGCCCGCCGGCCGGGAGACCGACCGGATCCCCGGTCTGGGCCCCGCCACCCTCGCGGCGATCCCCGCCGCCTCCCACCAGGTACTGCTCGCCTCGGGCCGGGCGAAGGACTCCTCCGACTCCACCGTCACCCTGTGGACCCGGGCCGCCGACGGCCGTTGGCGGGCGGGAGCCGCCTGGCCCGCGCACAACGCCCTGCGCGGCTGGACCGGCACGCACCACGAGGGCGATCTGCACAGCCCCGTGGGGATCTTCACGCTCAGCGACGCCGGCGGCTTCAAGCCCGACCCGGGCAGCAGGCTGCCGTACCACCGCTCCCAGGGCTTCACCGCGGGCGGCACCGGATTCCGCGGCGAAGCGCTGGGCGGGTCCTTCGACTACGTCATCGCCATCGACTACAACCGCGTGCCGGGCGCGTCCCCGCTGGACAGCAGACAGCCACTGGGCAAGAGCCGCGGCGGCGGCATCTGGATCCACGTCGACCACGGCGGCCCGACGCACGGCTGCGTCAGCCTCTCCGCAGCACACATGGTCGACCTGCTGCGCGCACTCGACCCGCGGAGCCACCCGGTGATCGCCATGGGCGACGGCGCCGCACTGGCGCGCTGAACCGACCCCACGGACGGTGGAAGTCCTGAGATTCGTGCCGGAGCCGGGGAACTTCACAGGCCTGGAACACGTCTGAACGGTGGGGAGTTGGAGCATGGAGAGATGGTGCGGCGGCCCGGTGGACCGGAGCCGGGATGCTGGCCGGCGTCCCGCGCCGGGCGCGGGCATGCCGGAGTTCGAGCCGGCCCTGAGGTCCCTTGGGCTCAGGGCGGCGGGCGGGGAGAATCCTGGCCGCGTCCTTGCGGGGGCGCGGCCAGGAACCTCAGAGCTTCGTTACCTTCGAGTACGGCTTGATGATCCGTACCTGGCGGGATCCGAAGTCGGCAAGCACGGCGACCTCGTCCTCGACACCGATGATTCGGCCGAGTCCATAGACGTCATGCGTTACCCGGTCACCCACCTCGAAGTTCTCGACGGGAGGGGCGACCGGAATCCGGAAGGGGCTGGCGGGCAGGTGGCGGCGGGTCACGGCTGATTTCGTCATTACCCCCAGTATGGCCCCTCGCAGGCCCCTACGGTCCTCCCAGCCGGTTCGCTTTCTTCCGGACGGCCGTCGTGGAGTACCGCCCGGTAGGCGGCTGATGATGCCCGGCGGGGCCATCTGCTGAGTTCATCGCGGCAGCGGTCACTGAGTGTTGATCACCGGTGACGCCCTTCGGCGCCTCTGCCGGATCTTCCGATTTCCGCCGGCGCGACATCTGTCCACGCCGGAACACTCCTGTACAGCACCGCATTGGCTACCGTCAGTAGGGAACTATCACCCTCGGTGTCCGGTATGCCCGCGCCCTAGACAAGCCGCTGCAGATAGCCGTTGGCCACTAGCCACATGACGTTGAGGGCGGTGGGGGAGCCGGGCACGAGGGCCGCGTCCAGCTGGTACTGCAGGCCGTAGCCGGGCTGTGCGAACCAGGGCGCGATCGGTCCCGCGTCGACGGTGAAGGGCTTGAGGACGCGGTAGTCGTGGTAGTTGCAACCGGCCGCGGGAGTGCCGTCCAGGCTCTGCGGCGGGATGGAGCGGTTGGCGTACGGCAGGCCCTCGGGTGCGAGGAAGGAGCCGTACTCACTGCCGAACCGGTCGATGTCCTGGCCGGGGACCAGGGTCTGGTGCCACTCGACGGGCCGGCCGTCGGGGCCGATGACGTAGCCGTTCTGAGGCGGGTAGATCCAACTGGTTCCGGTGTTGTACGTCGACAGGAACGCCTGCTCGGACAGCCCGCCGGTGCGCTGGTACAGGAACAGCTCGTTCCCCACGGCGCCCCTGGTGGGCAGTACCTCCGGGCCGAGCCGCGGGTCTCCTGCGAAGAAGGACGCCGAGCACTCGGTCCGTGCGGTGCCGGCGTTCGCCGGCTCGGTGGTGGCAGCGGCGGCGCCGGCGGTGGTGGCGAGCAACGCTCCCGCCACCAGTGAAACGAACAGCTGACGCAGTTTCATATCTCCCCCTGGTCAATCCGGTTGGTAACAGGTTGCAACCAGAGGATCACAGCAGACGCGGGGGTGGGCGGGCAATGGCGCCTAAGCGTTCGAACGGCGGCGAGGGGGCCGGGATCGGCGGCCTACCCCGAAAGCACCCGCGCCCGGCACTCCGACGGTGTGCCCCACGCAGTGCGCAGCGCCGTCGCCTTGCCGATCCACAACGACAGGTCGTACTCGGAGGTGTAGCCGATCGCCCCGTGCAGCTGCAGCGCCACGCGGGCCGCCGCGTACGCCGCCTCGCCGCAGGCGACCTTGGCGGCGGCGATGTCGCGGCCCGCGCCCGGCGAGCCGCCGGCCAGCGCCACCGCCGCGCCGTAAAGGAGGGGACGGGCGAACTCCAGACCGAGGAGGGCGTTCGCGAGCTGGTGCTTGACGGCTTGGAAGCCGCCGATGGCGGTGCCGAACTGGGTGCGCTGCTTTACGTAGGCCACCGTCCGTTCCATCAGGGCGAGGCCGGTGCCCAGGGACTGGGCGGCGGTCGCGAAGGAGGCCCAGTCGGCCGCCTGGCGCACAGCGTCCCGTACCGCGGGGCCGGTGACGAGCGGTTCGCCCCCTGTGGGGCGGGCGAGCCGGCGCGCGGGGTCGAGCGAGGCGCGGACCGGCCCGTGGCCGGCCGCGACCGCGACGGCGAGGCCGTCCGCCACGACATGGAAGACCGCGTCAGCGGCATCCGCGTCCAGGGCGTACGAGCCGGCCGGCGCCGGCGCCAGCGTCACGAGCACCTCGCCGGAGGCGATGCGCGGCAGCCACTCCTTCGCCGGACCGCGGTCCCCGAGGCTCCGCAGGAGAGCGCAGACGGCGACGGTCTCCGCCAGCGGCCCCGGTACCGCGTGCCGGCCCAGCTCCACGAAAGCGGCGGCGATTTCGACGGGGAGCGGTCCGAGGCCGTCGTACTCCTCGGGCACCGCCAGGGCGAAGACGCCGGTCCCGGCGAGACGCTCCCACAGGGCGCGGCCCGGGCCGTGGTCGCCCGCCGACCAGGCGCGGACGGCGGCCGGGGGTCCGCCGCGGCCAGCAGCTGGTCCAGGGTGCGGACGAAGGCGGTCTGTTCCGCGTCGAGCAGGAACCGCATCACCGGCGTCCCTTCGGGAGGCCGAGCAGCC
Organism: Streptomyces sp. RKAG293; assembly: GCF_023701745.1. Taxonomy (NCBI): domain Bacteria; kingdom Bacillati; phylum Actinomycetota; class Actinomycetes; order Kitasatosporales; family Streptomycetaceae; genus Streptomyces; species Streptomyces sp. RKAG293. The sequence goes on from NZ_JAJOZB010000001.1 coordinate 8,025,043, forward strand.
GCTCGGCGATGATGTCGCGCTGGATCTCGTTGGTGCCGGCGTAGATGGGTCCGGCGAGGGCGAAGACGTATCCCTCCGCCCACCCGCCGTCGCCGCCGTCCCCGTCGGTGAGCTCGCCGTCGGCGCCGAGCAGGTCGAGGGCGGTCTCGTGGAGCCGGATGTCGAGTTCGGACCAGAAGACCTTGTTGAGGCTGGACTCGGCGCCGATGTCCCCGCCCTCCGCGAGCCGGGAGGCGTTGCCGAAGGTGAAGAGCTGGTAGGCGCGGGCGCCGATCACCGCGTCGGCGACCCGGTCGCGCAGCGCCGTGTCCCGGGGGTCCGCCCGCTCCCGCCACAGGGCGGTCAGCCGGTCGGTGGCGGCCAGGAAGCGGCCGGGGCTGCGCAGGGTGAGGCCGCGCTCGTTGCCCGCCGTGCTCATCGCGACGCGCCAGCCCTGGCCGGGCGCGCCGATGACGTCCTCGTCGGGGACGAAGACGTCGTCCAGGAAGAGCTCGGCGAAGGCGGGCTTGCCGTCGAGCCGTCCGATGGGCCGTACCGTCACGCCCGGCGCGTCCAGGGCGAACATCAGGTACGTCAGTCCGCGGTGCGGCCGGTCCGCCGCCGGGTCGCTGCGGAAGAGGCCGAACGCGCGGTCGGCGAAGGCGGCGCGGGACGACCAGGTCTTCTGGCCGTTCAGCAGCCAGCCGCCGTCGGCGCGGGTGGCGGTGGAGCGCAGTGAGGCCAGGTCGCTGCCCGCTTCCGGTTCCGACCAGGCCTGCGCCCAGATCGTCGCGCCGCTCGCCATGGCGGGCAGGATGCGGGCGCGCTGCTCGTCGGTGCCGTGCTCGAAGAGGGTCGGGGCGAGCAGGTTGATGCCGTTCTGGCTGACGCGGCCGGGCGCGTTCGCCGCGTAGTACTCCTCCTCGAAGACCAGCCAGCGCAGGATCGAGGCGCCCCGGCCGCCGTACTCTTCGGGCCAGGACACCACCGACCAGCGGGCGTCCGACAGCTCGCGCTCCCATGCGCGGTGGGCGGCGAAGCCCTCGGCGGTCTCCAGTGAGGGCAGCGCGGTGGCGGGAACGTGCGCGGCGAGCCAGGCGCGGGCCTCGGCCCGGAACGCGTCCTCCCCGGGCGTGAAGTCGAGGTCCATCGGATTCCGTCCTCCCCTGACGAGCCTTCCCTAACAAGTGTTTGGTAGATTAACGTACGCCCCGTCAGCCGTCGAGGAGGAGTTCCGCGTATGACCGCGAACCTGGGTACCCCGCCCCCTATCCGCAGGGGCACGACCTCCTGGCCGGGCGCACCGCCGTCGTCACAGCGGCGGCGGGCGCCGGCATCGGCGGCGCCACCGCGCGCCGGCTGCTGGAGGAGGGGGCGAGCATCGTCATCGGCGACGCGCACCCCCGCCGGATCAAGGAGTCCGCCGAGGCGCTGGCAGCGGAGTTCGGCGCGGACCGGGTGGCCGGCCTGGCCTGCGACGTGACCAGCGAGGACGACGTCAGCGCGCTGTTCGACCTCGCCGAGGAGCGGCACGGACGGCTCGACATCCTCGTCAACAACGCGGGCCTCGGCGGGACCACCGAGCTCGTCGACATGACGGACGAGCAGTGGTCCAAGGTCCTCGACGTCACCCTCGGCGGCACGTTCCGCTGCACCCGTGCCGCACTGCGCCGGATGCGGCGGGCAGGCAGCGGCGGCGTCATCGTCAACAACGCCTCCGTGGTGGGCTGGCGCGCCCAGGCGGGGCAGGCGCACTACGCCGCCGCCAAGGCGGGCGTCATGGCGCTCACCCGCTGCGCCGCCGTCGAGGCGGCCGCGTACGGGGTCAGGGTCAACGCGGTCTCGCCCAGCCTGGCCATGCACCCGCACCTCGCGAAGGTCACCACCCCCGAACTGCTCGCCGAACTGACCGAGCGGGAGGCCTACGGGCGGTACGCCGAACCGTGGGAGATCGCCAACGTGATCGTCTTCCTGGCCAGCGGCTACTCCTCGTACCTGACCGGCGAGACCGTGTCGGCCAGCAGCCAGCACGCGTGAGGCGAGAATGATCCGGTGCCGAAAAGCAGCCAGAGCAGCAAGAGCAAGAAGACGACGATGACCGCCGCCCCCGAGCGCCGCGGCGAACTCCTGGCGACCGCGGCCGAGGTGTTCGCCGCGCAGGGCTACAACGCGACGACCGTCCGGCGGATCGCGGACGAGGCGGGCATGCTCGCGGGCAGCCTCTACTACCACTTCGACTCCAAGGAATCGATGGTCGACGAGATCCTCTCGACCTTCCTCAACGAACTGTGGGCCGGGTACGACGAGGTGCTGGCCGCCGGCCTCGGGCCCAGGGAGACCATCGAGGCCCTGGTCACGCAGTCCTTCAAGGAGATCGACCGGCACCGGGCGGCGGTGGCGATCTACCAGAAGGAAGCCAGGCACCTGGCCGCCCAGCCGCGCTTCGGCTATCTCGCCGACTCGCAGGTGAAGTTCGAACGGGCCTGGCTGGGGACGCTGGAGCGCGGGGTGGCCGCCGGAGTCTTCCGCGCCGACCTCGACGTACGGCTCACCTACCGGTTCGTCCGCGACACCGTCTGGGTCGCGGCCTCCTGGTACCGGCCGGGCGGACAGCACAGCCCGGAGGAGATCGCCCGGCAGTACCTGTCGATGGTGCTGGACGGTGTGGCCGTCCGGAGCTGACGGGGACGGCCTACCGGGGCGACCGATCTGGACAACCGACATGGACAAAGCGACATTCGAGAAGGACACCGAGGAGTAGTCATGGCCGAGGCCTACATCGTCGAAGCGGTCCGCACCCCGATCGGCAGGCGCAAGGGCGGACTGTCCGCCGTGCACCCCGCCGACCTCGGCGCGCATGTCCTCAAGGCGCTCATGGAGCGTTCGGGAGCCGACCCGGCGGCGGTCGAGGACGTGGTGTTCGGCTGCCTGGACACCGTCGGCCCGCAGGCCGGCGACATCGCCAGGACGGCCTGGCTGGCGGCGGGCCTTCCCGAGGAGGTGCCGGGGGTGACCGTCGACCGGCAGTGCGGCTCCTCCCAGCAGGCCGTGCACTTCGCCGCCCAGGCGGTGCTCTCCGGCACCAGCGACCTGGTGGTCGCGGGCGGCACCCAGAACATGTCGATGATCCCGATCGCCTTCGCCAGCCGGCAGGCCGCCGACCCGCTCGGTCTCACCGAGGGCCCGTTCGCCGGCTCCGAGGGCTGGCGGGCCCGCTACGGAGACCAGCCCGTCAACCAGTTCCACGGCGCCGAGCTGATCGCCGACAAGTGGGGCATCACCCGCGAGGCGATGGAGGAGCTGGCACTGCGCTCCCACCAGCGGGCGCTGCGCGCCATCGACGAGGGCCGGTTCGACCGTGAACTCGTCGCGTACGGCGAGGTGACCACCGACGAGGGACCGCGCCGGGACACCAGCCTGGAGAAGATGGCGGCCCTCAAACCGGTGGTCGAGGGCGGCAGGATCACCGCCGCCGTCTCCTCGCAGGTCTCCGACGGCGCCTCGGCGCTGCTGATCGCCTCCGAGCGCGCGGTCGCCGAGCACGGTCTGACGCCGCGGGCCCGGATCCACCATCTGTCCTGCCGCGGCGAGGACCCGATCCGGATGCTGTCCGCGCCCATCCCCGCGACCGCGTACGCGCTGAAGAAGACCGGGCTGTCCATGGACGACATCGACCTGGTGGAGATCAACGAGGCCTTCGCCCCCGTCGTGCTCGCCTGGCTCAAGGAGACCGGCACCGACCCCGGGAAGGTCAACGTCAACGGGGGCGCCATCGCCCTGGGCCACCCGCTCGGTGCCACCGGCACCAAGCTGATGACGACGCTGCTCCACGAGCTGGAGCGCACCGGCGGCCGGTACGGCCTGCAGACCATGTGCGAGGGCGGCGGCCAGGCGAACGTCACCATCATCGAGCGGCTGTAGCGCCCGTTCCGGAACGGGGCCGGGGCCGGGCAATTCGTTCGACGGCTTCCGGCCCCGGTGGCAGGCTCCCGGTATGACGTCGACCTCCGCCGCGCCGCGTGACCTGCGCGCGCTGCCCAAGGCCCATCTGCACGTTCACCTGGAAAGCACCGTGCGGTGGCCGACCCTGGCGGAGATCGGCGCCGCGAACGGTGTGGAGATCCCCGCGCATCTGGTGGACGGCGGACACGCCTTCGAGAGCTTCGCGGACTTCTTCGCGCAGAACGACCTGGTCCGGTCGTGCCTCCGCCGGCCGGCGGACTTCCACCGGATCGCCTACGAGTTCTGCGAGGACGAGGCGGCCAGCGGCAGCCGCTACGCGGAGGTGTCCTTCACCGCCGCGGGCCACGGGGAACGGCTCGGCGATCTCGACATGCCGCTGGTGAGCGTGCTGGCAGGGCTGGCCGCGGGACAGGAGGCGTTCGGCATCGAGTGCCGGGTGCTGCTCGACCACTCCCGCCGCCGTTCGGTGGAGCGCGCCTGGCGCACCCTGGAACTCGCCGAACGCCACACCGGGGCCGGCGTGGTGGGCATCGGGGTCGCGGGTGACGAGGCGCACCCCGTCGAACCGTTCGCGGAGGTCTTCGTCGCCGCCCGCAAGGCCGGACTGCACATCGTGCACCACGCGGGCGAGGCCTGCGGTCCGGAGAGCATCCGCGCCGCCCTGGACACCGGGGGAGCCGAGCGGATCGGACACAGCATCCGGATCCTGGACGACGAGGCACTCGTCGCCGAGGTGCGGGAGCGGCGGATCCCGCTCGAGGTGTGCCCGTCGTCGAACGTCGCCCTCGGCTTCGCGGCGTCGCTGCGCGCGCACCCGCTGGAGCGGATGCGCGCGGCCGGGCTGTTCGTCACGCTCAGCACCGACATCCCGTCGATGATCAACGTGTCACTGGCCCGCGAGTACGAACTCGTCCGCGACGCCTTCGGCTACGACGACGAGGTGCTGGCCGAACTGGCCCGCGCCGGAGTGGACGCCTCGTTCGCGCCGGACGGCACCAAGGCGCGGCTGCGGGCGGCGATCGACGACTGGCTGGCCCAGGACGCCTGACGGGTCCCTGGGCCTCGTGGTCCCCGTGGCCCTACCGCACCGGCTCCCGGGGGAGCGCGCCGAGCGCCGCCCAGGCCTCCGCCATGATCCTGCCGACGAGTTCCGCGCACGACGGCAGGTCCTCGATCAGCCCCGCGACCTGGCCCGAGGCCATCACCCCGAGGTCGGTACGGCCCTCGACCATCGACGCCTTGAGCATCATCGGGGTGTTGGCCGCCAGCAGCACCTGGCTCCAGGTCAGCTCCTTGCCGTGTTTCATCGCGAGACCGTCGCGGATCATCTGCCGCCAGCCGAGCCCGGAATCGTGCTTGAACGCCGCCGCGTGCCGCAGGGCGCGCAGCAGGGCGGCGGGCCGGCCCGAGCGCTCCAGGGCGTCGACCAGTTCCGAGCGCAGCATCCGGTGCGGCAGGCCGTCGACCTTGGTGGTGACGGTGACGTCCTTGACCGACGCCGCCAGGTAGCGGGCCTTCACCGCGTCCGGGACCGTGCTGTCCGAGGTGAGCAGGAAGCGGGTGCCCATCGCGATCCCGGCCGCCCCGTACGCCAGCGCGGCGACGAGCCCGCGGCCGTCGAAGAAACCGCCCGCCGCGATCACGGGGATGCTGACGGCATCGACCACCTGCGGGAGCAGCACCGTCGTCGCGACGTTCCCGGTGTGGCCGCCGCCCTCGCCGCCCTGCACCAGAACGGCGTCGGCGCCCCACGCCTCGACCTTCTCCGCGTGGCGGCGGGCCCCGATGGACGGGATGACGACCACCCCCGCGTCCTTGAGGCGGGCGATCAGGTCCCGGGACGGCGCGAGGGCGAAGGACGCGACCCGCACCCCCTCCTCGATCAGGATCCCGACCCGCTCCTGTGCGTCGCCCGCGTCCGCCCGCAGATTGACGCCGAACGGCGCGTCGGTCCGCGACCGGACCTCCCTTACAGCGGAACGGAGTTGCTCCGTCGTCATGGTGGCGGAGGCGAGTATGCCCAGCGCCCCGGCGTTCGCGGTGGCGGACACCAGCCGGGGGCCGGCCACCCAGCCCATACCGGTCTGCACGATCGGGTACCGCACACCGACCAGCTTGGTCAGCGGGGTCTCGAACGAGGCCGGGGTGTCGAACGAGCCCCGGGTGTCGAACGACGCGGGGGTCTCGAACGACGCGGCGGTCTCGTCGGGCGGCTCGCTCATGCCCGTACCTCGCGGTCCCGCAGGCCACGGGGGTCGATCACCTCGCGGATCAGCCGCAGTTCGGCGTCCGTCGGCTCACGGGTGAACGGGACATCGGCGGGGATCACGAGCGGGAAGCCGGTGGCGTCCTGCACCTGTTCCGCCGATACCCCCGGGTGCAGGGAGCGGATCCGCATCGACCGGTCCGGGGTGTCGAAATCGAAGACGGCGAGGTCGGAGATGACCCGGCGGATCTCGTGGAACCGGGTCGCGGTCTTCCCGGCCGCCGCCGCGCGGTCGTAGCCGACGCCGCTGACCATGTCGACACGCGCGACGAAGACCCGGGACGAGTGCCTCGGCACCCAGTAACTGGTCGGATTGTTGAGGGTGTTGACGGGTGCGCCCCGGGACCCCAGCAGCTGGCGCTTGGGCTGTTCCCAGTCGCCGATGCAGGAGATGTTCTGATTGCCGAACCGGTCCACCTGGCTGGCGCCCATCATCACGTGCCGCTTGCCGCCGGTGACCATCGCCAGGTGCTGGCGGTACGGCAGCCAGCCCTCGATCAGCTCCGACGCGCCCCCGATCGCCGGGACGTCGCCGATCAGCATCGCCTCGCCGTCGGTGAGCAGCAGATCGGGCGAGAAGGTGAGCTTCGCCAGCCGGGCGCCGATCGCCGGCACGGTGCCCATCGGGCTGGCGAGGATCTCGCCGTCCCCGCGCCAGGCCTCGGCACACGCCACCACGCAGTACTCGGCGCGGGTCACACCCGAGGTGTCCTTCGCGGTCATGCGCCCTCCTTCGCGAACGCCGCCACTGCGGCCTGGTAGGTGTCCTCGTCGCCGGACAGGAAGCGTTCGGTGAACTCCCGCCAGGCCGCGGGGTCGGCGGCGGCCTTGGCGTACGCGCTCTGGAACGCCTCGTCCCGGTCGTAGTCCGGGGCGCAGGAGGTGAAGTGCGCGCCGTTCGGGGTCTCGACGACGCCGGTGACCGAATGCCGCTTCACCAGCAGTGTCTGCGGCGCGCCCGCCTCCAGCAGCTCGGCGCTGCCGACGATGCGTTCGCAGCTGACGTACGCGGCGTCGGCCGCCTCGCAGAACAGGTCGTCGAAGTACGGGTCGGGGCCCAGGTACTGGCCGTTGCCGAAGGCGTCGGCCCGGTTCAGGTGCACGAGCGCCGCGTCGAGCCGGAGGGCGGGCACGGCCACCAGCTCCTCGCCGTCCTCGTACGGGGAGACGACCGTCCGCAGGCCGGGGTTGACCCGCATGATGTCCGAGCCGAGCCCGGCCCGGATCGGCATGAAGGGCAGCCGGTGGACGGCGGCGGTCAGCCCCCACATGAACATCGCCTCGTCCAGCTCCGTCATCTCGAAGGCGGCGCTCTCACGGCCGGCCCGGAAGTGCGGTTCCAGCGGGATCGAGTCCAGGGTGGTGAAGGCGGCGACCAGTTTGCGGATCTTCCCGGCCGCGGCCAGCAGTCCGACGTCGGGGCCGCCGTAGGAGACCACGGTCAGGTCCGTGACGTCCGAGCGGAGCAGCGCCCGGATCAGCGCCATCGGCTTGCGGCGCGACCCCCAGCCGCCGATGCCGAGGGTCATCCCGCTCTCCAGCCGGCCGACGACCTGCTCGGCGGTCATGGTCTTGTCCGTACTCACCGCTCCTCCTTCACCGGTTGCCCGGGGGTGGTGATCTGCTCCGGCTGCTCCGGCTTCTCCTGCTGCTCCGAGTTCGCTGATTTCGTCGACACGAACGCGTCCCGGTGCCGGTCGGCGAGCCCGCTGAGGTTGGCCTCGAAGGTGAAGCCCTGCTCGAAGCGGTAGCTGCGGCGGACGTCCACCGGGTCGATGCCGTTGATCGCGGCCTTGGCCAGCCGCAGCAACTCGCCGTCCTTGGCCGCCATTTCGCGGGCCAGCGCGAGCGCCGCGTCCAGCACCTTCTCGCGCGGCACGACCTCCCACACCGAGCCGTGCCGGTACAGCTCCTGGGCGGTCGCGGTGCGGGAGGTGAAGTACAGGGCGCGCATGAGGTGCTGCGGGACGAGCCGGGACAGGTGGGTGGCGGCTCCGAGTGCCCCGCGGTCCAGTTCCGGCAGTCCGAACGTCGCGTCGTCGCTGGCCACGATGGCGTCGGCGTTGCCCACCAGGCCGATGCCGCCGCCCAGGCAGAAGCCGTGCACGGCGGCGATGACCGGTACCTCGCAGTCGTAGACGGCGCCGAACGCCTCGGCGCAGCCGCGGTTGGCGCCGACCAGCGCCTGGTGTCCGGGCGTGCGCTGCATCTCCTTGATGTCGACGCCCGCGTTGAAGCCGCGGCCCGCGGCGGTGAGCACGACACAGCGGACGGCCGGATCGGCGCCGGCCGCGCGCAGCGCGTCGGCCAGGTCGAACCACCCCTGTACGGGGAGGGCGTTGACGGGTGGGAAGTCGACGGTGATGACGGCGATTCCGTCTTGCGGGGCCGAGGTGGAGACACCCATGATGAGGATCAGCTACCTTTCCACCAAACATTTGTTAGGTAGAAGGTAGCAGCGGAACGAGCGCTGCGGGAGGTGCCAGTTGACGGTCACCGTCGATCTGTCCGGACGCGTCGCCGTCGTCACCGGCGGCACGAGAGGCGTCGGCGCGGGGATCGCCCGCGCCTTCCTGGAGGCGGGCGCGGAGGTGGTGGTCTGCGCGCGCCGCCCCCCTGACGAACCCGTCGCGGCGGACGGCCGCACGGCCCGGTTCGTCCCCCTCGACCTGCGGGACCCCGGCTCCGTCGACGCGTTCTTCGCGCAGGTGAAGGATGACTGCGGGCGGCTCGACACCCTGGTCAACAATGCCGGCGGGACGCCGTTCCGGCTGCTCGCCGACGGCGGCGCAGCCCGGCACGCCCGGGTCCTCGAACTCAACCTCACCACCCCGCTGACCGCGTCACTGGCCGCTTACGAGGTGATGCGCGGTCAGCGGACCGGCGGCTCGATCCTCATGATCGGCAGCGTCAGCGGCGGCCGGCCGTCACCCGGGACCGCCGCCTACGGCGCCGCCAAGGCGGGCCTGGACAGCCTCGCGCGGTCCATGGCCGTCGAATGGGCCCCGGACGTACGCGTCAACACCCTGGTGCTCGGCATGGTCCGCACGGAGCTGTCCCATCTGCACTACGGGGACGACGCCGGCATCGCGGCCGTCGGCCGGACCGTGCCCGCCGGGCGGCTGGCCGAGCCCGGCGAGGTGGGGGACGCCTGTGTCTTCCTCGCCTCGGACCGCGCCGCGTACATCACCGGGGCGAGCCTGCTCGTGCACGGCGGCGGCGAGCGCCCGGCTTTCCTCGACGCCGCCACCGCCAACCGCGATCCGGACACTGCCTCGCCGTCGCCGTCGCCGTCGCCGGCACCTTCACCAGCACCTTCAACGTCCCCGTCTCCGTCAACCGTGAACAAGGAGAGCTGACATGACCGAAGCCGGAATCTGCGAGGGCCGGGTCGCCGTCATCACCGGTGCGGGCCGCGGTCTCGGGCGCGCCCATGCGCTCGCCTTCGCCGCCGAGGGCGCGCGAGTCGTCGTGAACGACCTCGGGGTCGGTCTCGACGGCGCCGGGGGCTCGGCGGGTCCTGCCCAGCAGGTCGTCGACGAGATCCGCGCGCTGGGCGGCGAAGCGGTCGCCAACGGCGACGACATCGCCACCACGGCCGGGGCCGCGGCTCTGGTCGCCACCGCGATCGACACGTTCGGCCGGCTCGACACCCTCGTCAACAACGCCGGGTTCCTGCGCGACCGGATGCTCGTCAACCTCGACGAGGACGACTGGGACGCGGTGCTGCGCGTCCATCTCAAAGGACATTTCCTGCCGCTGAAGCATGCCGCCGCGCACTGGCGTGCTGAGGCCAAGGCGGGCCGTACGCCGGATGCCCGGGTGGTCAACACCAGTTCCGGGGCAGGGCTGCTGGGCAGCGTCGGGCAGGGCAACTACTCGGCGGCGAAGGCCGGGATCATCGGTCTGACGCTCGTCGCCTCCGCCGAGATGGCCCGTTACGGCGTCCGCGTCAACGCCATCGCGCCCGCCGCCCGCACCCGGATGACCGAGCGGACCTTCGCCGGGACCATGGCCGCGCCAGAGGGCGACGCCTTCGACGCCATGGCGCCGGAGAACGTCTCCCCGCTGGTCGTCTGGCTCGGTTCCGCGGCCTCCGCCGCCGTCACCGGACGGGTCTTCGAGACCGAGGCGGGCCGGATCACCGTCATGGAGGGCTGGCGGCCGGGACCGACGGCGGACAAGGGCGCCCGTTGGACGCCGGCGGAGGCGGGCGAGACCGCCCTGAAGCTGCTGGCCGACTCCGAGCTCCCGCAGCCGGTCTACGGGGCGTGAAGATCCCGTCCGCTCCATGAAACGGTTCTGCGACAACGAGGGGCCGGTGATCCAACTCCGTCGGGAAAACGGCATAGTGGAGGCCGCCCCGGATGGGGGCATGACAAGAAACGTACAAAAGCACGTACATGCACGTACATGGGGGAACAACTCAATGCCATTCATACGACGGTCCGCCCGAGCCGCGGCGGCGGTGACCGCGCTGCTCGCGCTCACCGCCACCGCGTGCGGCCCGGACGACAGCGACGCGGCGGCGAAGCCGACCGCGGCTGCCAGTACCTCGGCCAAGGCCGACACCGGTTCCGACGCCAAACTTCCGAACGGTCTGCCCACCAGCATCAAGGACTTGCAGAAGTGGCAGCAGGGCGACTGGAAGAACTGGGACAAGTGGGCGCGTGAGGCGGCCGACTTCGCCAACCCGGTCATCAAGGACCTCTGGAAGCCGTCCCGGATGTCCGGGGCGAAGGAGAACCAGAACACCGTCCAGTCGAACTTCGGCTCGGACCAGGGGACCACCGACCCCGCTCCGCGCCCGGTGGCGGCCAAGGAGGTCGCCCACCCGTACCACCAGCACGCGGCACCGGTCGGCAAGATCTTCTTCGACAGCCCCGACGGCCCCAAGGTCTGCTCCGGCACCGTCGTCGACGACCCGGCGCACCCGGGCAAGTCGAACCTCGTCTGGACAGCCGGCCACTGCGTTCACAGCGGCTCCAGGGGCGGCTGGTACCGCAACATCATCTTCGTCCCGTCGTACAACGACAACGGGCTGTCCGCCTCCCGCGTCGACAGCTCCCCGCAGCGCAACATCACCCCGTACGGCGCCTGGTGGGCCGACTGGGTGCAGACGTCCTCGCAGTGGATCGCCACCGGCACCCACTCGGGCGGCGGCGGTTCGCCGTACGACTTCGCGGTGCTGCACGTCAAGCCGGAGAACGGCGGCGGCAAGTCCCTGCAGGAGACCGTCGGTGCTTCGCTGCCGGTGTGGTTCGGTGCCCCGTCGCCGACGCTCTTCAGCGGCATCGGCGCCTGGGGCTACCCGCAGGCGCCGCCGTACGACGGTGCGCGGATGTTCGACTGCATCGGCAAGCCCGGCCGGCTGTCGATGGGCGCGAGCATGCCGACCGAGTACCGGGTCGGCTGCACGATGACCGGTGGTTCCTCGGGCGGCGGCTGGTTCGCCACCATGCCGAACGGCAAGACGGCGCTGGTGTCGAACACGTCGATCGGCCCGTCCAACGACACCTGGCTGGCCGGCCCGCACCTGGGCCCCGAGGCACAGGGCGTCTACAACGCGATCAGCCGGAAGTTCGCCCGATAGCCCGATAGCAGCAGGCAGGACGGCTGCGGCGATCACGGCGGCAACGCGGTGAAGTGAAGTGAGTGAAGACGAGGCCCGCCCCCGGATTCCAGGGGGCGGGCCTCCGTGCGTCAGGGCTGGTTCAGCTCTGACTCAGGTCTGACTCAGGTCGACGCCCGGGTAGAGCGGGAACCCGGCCAGCAGGTCGGCGGAGCGCCCGGCGACCTGGTCGGCCACGGCGGCGTCGAGCACATGGCTCGCCTTGGACGGAGCGCCGTTGGCGGTCGTGCCGGGGCGGGTGTTGGCCAGCACCGTGTCGATCAGGCCCGCGATCTCATCCATCTCCTGCACACCGAGCCCGCGCGTGGTGAGCGCCGGGGTGCCGATGCGGACCCCGGACGTGTACCAGGCGCCGTTCGGGTCCTGCGGTACCGAGTTGCGGTTGGTGACGATGCCGGCATCCAGCAGTGCCGACTCGGCCTGGCGGCCGGTGAGCCCGTACCCGGAGACGTCGGCGAGCACCAGGTGGTTGTCGGTGCCGCCGGTGACGAGGGAGACGCCGCGCCGCAGCAGCCCCTCGGCCAGCGCGGACGCGTTGTCGACGATGCGCTGCGCGTAGTCGCGGAAGTCGGGCCTGCGCGCCTCGGCGAGTGCCACGGCCTTGGCGGCCATCACGTGCGGCAGCGGGCCGCCGAGCACCATGGGGCAGCCGCGGTCGACGTGCTCGGCCAGTTCGGCGTCGCACAGGACCATGCCGCCGCGCGGCCCGCGCAGCGACTTGTGAGTGGTGGTCGTGACGATGTTGGCGTGCGGCACCGGGTCGAAGTCGCCGGTGAGCACCTTGCCCGCGACCAAGCCGGCGAAGTGCGCCATGTCGACCATCAGCGTCGCGCCGACCTCTTCGGCGATCTCCCGCATGATGCGGAAGTTGACCAACCGCGGATAGGCGGAGTAGCCGGCGACCAGGATGAGCGGGCGGAACTCGCGCGCGGTCTCGCGCAGCGCGGCGTAGTCCAGCAGGCCGGTCGCCGGATCGGTGCCGTAGCTGCGCTGGTCGAACATCTTGCCCGAGATGTTGGGGCGGAAGCCGTGGGTGAGGTGGCCGCCCGCGTCGAGCGCCATACCGAGCATCCGCTGGTCCCCGAGCTCGCGGCGCAGCGCCGCCCAGTCCTGCTCGGTCAGGTCGTTGACGTGCCGGACCTTGGCCCGCTCCAGCGCCGGGCTCTCCACCCGCTGGGCGAGCACGGACCAGAAGGCGACCAGGTTGGCGTCGATGCCGGAGTGCGGCTGCACGTAGGCGTGTGCCGCGCCGAACAGCTCGCGGGCGTGCTCGGCGGCGAGCGCCTCGACGGTGTCGACATTGCGGCAGCCCGCGTAGAAGCGGCGGCCGACCGTGCCCTCGGCGTACTTGTCGCTGAACCAGTTGCCCATGGTCAGCAGGACGGCGGGGGAGGCGTAGTTCTCGCTGGCGATGAGCTTGAGCTGGGCGCGCTGGTCCTCGATCTCGGCGCCGATGGCGTCCGCGACGCGCGGCTCGACGGCCCGGATGACGTCCAGCGCGCTGCGGAAGGCGGTGGATTCGGTCGATTCGCCGGGCTTGATGCTGAAGGACGACGGTTCTGCGGCCATGCGGGGCCTCCGGGACGAGAAGGGAAGGGCCCAGGCGCGCGGCAGCACATCGTCAGGAGACGGAGCCGCTCCCCGATGGTCGGTCCCATCCAAGCGCCAGTCACGGCTCACGCCGACCCTAGCAGCGTGGCCTGCGACGTGTCCGGTGCGGACTCAATCCGTCCGACTGCCGAGATAGCGGCGCAGCACCCGCTTGCACTCGGCGATCAGCGCCGGGTCGCCGTCCGGGTCGGTGCGGAAGGCCAGCCGCAGTACGGCGTCGGCGCACTCCAGGGCGACCCGGCCGGCCAGCCGGGAGGCGGCGGGGTCCAGCAGCCCGCCGGTGAGGGCCCACAGCCGGTCGGCGACCGCGGTGTTGTTGTCGATCTCGGTGTCGAGCAGATGCCGGGCGGTGGGGTCCTCGCGGCCCACGGCGCCGAAGTCGACGACCCCGAATCCCGGCACCGCCCGCCGCATCGCGACGAACTCCTCGACGGCCAGATCCACCAGGGTGCCGATGTCACGGGGGGACTCGGCCGCGATCCGCCGGGACAGCCGGTCGGTGTAGCGCTCCAGATTGCGGGTGGCGAGCGCGCCGAGCAGCCCGTCCTTGCCGGGAAAGAACTGGTAGAGGGTACCGATCGGCACCTCCGCCCGGCGGGCCACCTCCTTGGTCGTGAGCGCGGTGTAACCGACCTCGTCCAGCAGGACGGCGCAGGCGCTGAGGATGCGCTCGACGCGCTCGGCGCTGCGCCGCTGCACCGGATTGCGGCGGACGGCGGTGGACGCGGGGCCGGGGCCGGTGGCGGTGGTGGGGGCTGCGGCTGGCGCGGTGGCTGGTCCGGCGACGGGGGCGGCGTCCTGAGTCTGTTCCTGCATGGGGGCCACTCTGCCGGATCCCGTTCGCGATCGGCGATCGGCAACCGGTTGGGGTCATGTATCGCGTACCCGGGTCCGCTGAGTGGAACAGACGTCGACAGACCGTTCCTGGCGTCTGACGCTGTTACCCGCGGTCCGGCACCACCCGGGGAACGGGAGGCGGTCTGGCTGCCGGTGTTCCGCGGCACAGGGCGGCGGAACGTGGTCCCGGGTTCGCCCGGGGACGGGGGAAATGACATGCGTAAGCGATTCCTGTTCGCGGTGCTGGCGGCCTCGGCCGCCACCGGACTGGTGACGTCCGGCGCCGCGTCGGCCGGCACCGACACCGCCTCGGCCGGACCGCGTGTGGTCGATGTGACGTCGGTGGCGCAGATCCCGACAGTGCGGAGCGGCTCTGCTGTCGTGGTGCAGCCTCATCAGGTCTTCCGGCTGACCATGACCAACAACAAGGGCGGCCAGTGTCTGGACGGGGACGCCACCCAGGTCCCGGCCAACGGGGCCAGGGTGCAATTGTGGGCCTGTAACGGCCGGAGCAATCAGACCTGGCTCTGGACGCCCGCTGTCGGGCGGCCGACTGGCTTCTACACCATCCAGAACGCCGACGGCAACGAGTGCCTGGACGGGGACGTCACCCAGATCCCGGCCAACGGGGCCAGGGTGCAGCTCTGGGCGTGCAACGGCTTCACCAACCAGACCTGGGCCTGGCACGGCTCCACGCTGACCAACGTCAACGGTGGCCAGTGTCTGGACGGGGACGCCACGCAGATCCCGGCCAACGGGGCCAGGGTGCAGCTCTGGGCCTGCAACGGCTTCACCAACCAGGCTTGGACGACTCACTAGAGCCTGTGCACGACGGTGCCAGCTCCCTCCGGTCTGCCGCCCGCCTCACCTGGCGAGCAGCAGACCGGAGTCCGGGGGCGGCTCGGCTTGCCTTCTGTCGTTGCGATCCGTGTCGGGGGTGCCTGCGGGAACGTTGGTCTCGGAGAGGAAGCCGTCCTTGGCGTGCTGCTGCGCGAAGGTCCCGTTCACCAGGCGGGCCATGCCGTACTGGCCCCAGCCGGCATCGGAGGCGGACTCCAGTCCGTCGAAGGACATCGCCTTGACGCCGGTGGTGTTCCAGATGGTGGCGAACCGGCGGATGTGCTCTGCGCGGTGTGCTGTGGTGCCCGGTGCGGTTCCTGGACGGCCGGATCGCCGCGACGCCGGGCAGGAAGCCGGTCGTCTGTGACCGCTGTCATTTCGGGGCACCTCCGGAAAGGACGCCTGAAGTGGCGCTGCAAGGTGGGGGTGAGGCAGGTGCGGCGGCGGCGCCGCGAGGGCGGCAGGGCGCCGGGACTCCACGGGACGGGAGGGTCACGCCTCGCGGAGCAGATGCACCATCCGGCTCGCGTAGTCCTCAGGCGGGAGCGCCAGGGGGAGCCCGTGGGTCAGCAGGACGGCGCCGTGGTGCGACTCCCCGCTGGCCGCGTCGCGGTACCGGGCCGCCGGGTCCAGTCCGCGCAGCGGCAGCGGTCGGTCCGGTTGTGCCAGGTGTGCGGAGCAGCGGAAGGCCAGCACGGCCGTGGCACTTCCGCCCGCGTCGACGTACTGGATGCCGCCGAGGTCCCCGCCCGGCGGGCGCAGGCGGAACTGCAGTCCGTGCTGCACCAGTGGCCGGATCTCCTGGTAGTCGCGGACCAGTTCGCCTGCCCGGGTGAGTTCGGCCTCGCTCCACCGCGCGAGGTCGCCGCCGATGGCCAGTACGCCCGCCATCGCGACGTGGAACCGGAAGGCCAGTGGTATCCGGCGCTTGGTCAGCGGGTTGGGGCTGTCGGTGACCCAGGTGCCCATGACCCGTGCGGGGTAGAGCTGGGAGAAGCCGTGCTGGATGGTGAGGCGGTCTCGCGCGTCGGTGTTGTCGGAGGTCCACACCTGGTCGGTGCGGGCCAGGATGCCGAGGTCCAGGCGGCCGCCGCCACCGCTGCAGGCCTCGAACCGGACGTCCGGGTGGTCGGCCCGCAGCCGGTCCAGGACGGCATACAGGTTGCGGGTGTGGTCCAGCCAGAGCCGTTCCGGATCGGGACCCGCGTCGGGCCAGCCGGCCTCGGTGACGGGCCGGTTCATGTCCCACTTGACGAAGTCGACGGCGTTCTCGGCCAGCAGCCGGTTCATCCGGTCGTGCAGCCAGTGGGCCACGTCGGGGCGGGCCAGGTTGAGTACCAGTTGGTTGCGGTGCTCGGTCCGGCGCCGGTGCGGTTGGTGCAGTACCCAGTCCGGGTGCGCCCGGTAGAGGTCGCTGTCGGGGTTGACCATCTCCGGTTCCACCCAGATGCCGAAGCGCATGCCGAGGCTGTGCACCTTCGCGATGAGCGGTTTGAGGCCATCGGGGAAGCGGTCCGGGTTGGGGTCCCAGTCACCCAGTCCGGCCGCGTCATGGGTGCGGGCGCCGAACCACCCGTCGTCCATGACGAACAACTCCACACCGAGTGCCGCGGCCCGCTCCGCGAGCAGCGACTGGCCCGCCATGCTGAGGTCGAACTCGGTGGCCTCCCACGAGTTGTACAGGACCGGCCGGACCTCCTCGGGGTGCGGCAGTACGTGCGCCAGCTGGTAGTGGTGCCACACCCGGCTGGCGGCGCCGAACCCGCCCTCGGTGTAGGCGGCCGCACAGTACGGGGTCACCAGCTCCGCTCCCAGGTCCAGCCGGCGGACGGTCGGCGCATGCCCGGCGCCCGCCGACACGGTGACGCGCTCGGTGGGCAGCCGTTGCACCGTCAGCTCCCAGCTGCCGCTCCAGGCCAGCGCGCAGCTGTAGACCGCACCGTGTTCCTCGGCGGTGGTTCCGTCGTCGATCATCACCCAGGGGTTGGCCTGGTGGCTCGTGATGCCCCGGCGGCTGCTCAGCAGCGTCTCGCCGTAGGCGAGTGCGGTCCGGTGCAGCTGGGTCTCGGCGGCCCACTGGCCGTGCACATGGCTGAGCCGGTAGTCGTCGAGCCGTGGCAGTACCCAGGTCGCCGAGTGGGCGCGGACGACCTCGATCGGATCGTCCCCAGCGGTCCCGGTGTGGCGCAGCACCAGTCGGCGCTCCATCACCTCGGTGTCGGAGCGGACCCGGAAGCGGACTTCGACCGTGAGCGGGTAATGCCGGTCGGTGAAGCTCAGCGCCAGCTCCGCGCCGTCCTCGCGGTCGGTCACCCGGTGGTCCGCAAAGCGCAGTTCGAGATCGCGGGTGCCGTCGGCGAACCGGATCTGAAGCCCGGCGTGGCCGAAGAGCATGGCGCCGGCGTCGCTCAGGTCGAGCGTTCCGTCGGCGGGGTCCTCGAACGCCCGGTATCCGGGCGGCGGGCGGTCCAGCAGGGTGGAGGCCTGCTCCAGGGTGAGCTGCGGCCCCCAGTGCGGGCTGCGCAGGCGGTCCTCCTCGTCCAGGTGCAGGACGTAGCAGGACGAGGCCCCGGACAGGACCCACAGTCGGCGCGAGGAGTCGTGGGCGACGAGGGACGGCATGAGAACCCTTCCGTTCGGGCATGGGGTGGCTGCACCGCGGCCGCGCCCGCGCAGGCGGAGCGGACCTGTGCGGTGCCGGGACGCGACAACCGGGGGAATGGTGCGGCGGTGAGGCTCAGAGCTCGACGACGGTCCCGGTGGTCCTGGAGCGTTCCGCGGCGAAGACGACGCGGTGGCTGGCGAGGCTGGCGTCGATGCCGGACACGATCAGTTCGCCGCGGCCGCTGTGCAGGGCATCGAGGTAGGCGTTGAACATCGCCTCGTCACCGCCGGCGTGTCCCTCGGCGGCGGAGGAGCCGTCCAGGGAGGCGTCGATGACGGTGGTGCGTTCGGTGCGGAAGTCATAGATCTCGATGAAGCGGCCGTCGCCGGTGATCTGGCCGCGGGTTCCGAAGATCTTCGTATGGCGGTTCTGCACCGGGGTGAAGGCGGTGAGGGTGAAGGACGCCGTGACGCCGCCCTGGTATTCGAGGTTGACCACCTGGTGGTCGACCACGTCGTTGTCCGAGTGGTAGACGCAGCGCCCGTAGGGCCCGTCGGCGAGCGCGGCGTTCACGGCGTCCTCGGTGGGTTCGCCGGTGCTGATGATCCGGGTGAAGTACCTCTTGGTCCCGCCGTGGCGAAGCCCGTCCTGGTAGAGGCGCTTGGCCGAGTAGGCGCAGGCCTGCTCGACCGGGCAGCTGACGCAGCGTTCGGTTGCGCCCGGCGGTGCCTGTTCCGGGCGGAAGTGGGTGAGGCTGCCGAACGAGGAGACCCGGCGCACGGGGAGCCCGATGATGTCGCTGAGCCAGTCGATGTCGTGGCATGACTTGGCCATGAGCAGGAACGTCGACCCGTCCTGGCGGCGCCAGTTGCCGCGCACGAAGGAGTGGGCGAAGTGGTAGTAGCCGATCGGCTCCAGGTGCTGGACGGAGACGATGTCGCCGATGACTCCCTCCCGCAGGGCCTGCTTGAGGGCGACGGTGTACGGCGTGTAGCGCATCACGTGAGTGACGGCCATCGCGGTGTTGTTGCGGCGGGCGGCCTCGGCGATGGCTTCGCAGTCGGCTTCGTTGGTGGCCATGGGCTTTTCCAGCAGGAGCTGGTAGCCGAGGTCGGCCAGCGCGGTGGTGGCCGCGACGTGGTCGGCGTCCAGCAGCGAGACGACTGCGATGTCGGCCATTCTCGGCCGCTCGGCGAACTCCTGCCAGGTCGCGAAACGGCCCTGCCGGGGGATCCGGTGCCGGGCGGAGAACGCCTCGCGTACCGTTTCCCGGGGTTCGGCCACCGCCACGATCCGGGCCTTGGCCGGTCGTTCGGCGGCGAGGTCCGCGTAGGCGCTGCCGCGGGCGCCGGCGCCCAGGACGGCGATGGTGAGCGGGCGTCCGGCGGGTTCGGTGAGCGTGCCGCTGATGAAGCCGCTGGAGAGTCGCGCGGGGTGCACGGGCGTTCCTGTCTGCTGGGTGGGGCGGGCAGCGGCGGTCATCCCTTGGTCGCTCCCCCGTGAGGCCCTTGACGAAGTGCTTCTGGAAGGCGAGGTACATGACCAGAACCGGCAGGGTGGCCAGGAACATCAGCGCGAAGACGGCACCGAAGTCGCTCTGGTGCTCCCCGATCGCCCGGTAGATGCCGACGGTGACGGTCGTGCCGTTCGCCGGGCCCAGGATGATCAGCGGGTTGAGGAAGTCGTTCCACACCCAGACCCCGAGGAAGATCATGACGCTGGCGGAGGCCGGGCGCAGCAGGGGGAAGACGATCTGCCAGAACGTCCGCAGGCGGCCGGCGCCGTCCAGTTGGGCGGCCTCCTCCAGCTCCAGGGGGATGGTTTTGACGAAGCCCATGAAGACGAAGACGCCGAACGGCACGTAGTAGCCGATGTTGACCAGGATGAGTCCGAGGACGGTGGTCATCAGGCCCAGCGCGTTCAGTACCTGGGTGATGGGGGTGAGGATGACGGCGGAGGGGATCATCAGCCCACAGAGCATGCCGACCAGGGTGGCTTTGGCCCAGGGGCTGCGGGAGCGGGCCAGGTAGTGGCCGAGCATGGCGGAGATCGCGGTGGTGGCGGTGACCGAGATGGCGGTGATCTCCGCGCTGTTGATCAGCCCGTACCAGAAGAGGTGGTCCGGCCGGGAGAGGACCGCGGAGATGTTCGCGAGGGTCGGCGGCGCCGGGAGACCGGCCGGGTGCGGGACGATGTCCGGCCCGCGCTTGAAGACATTGACCAGGATGAGGTAGAGCGGCAGGAAGAAGGCGGCTCCGGTGAACACGGCGACCAGCGGCCGGAGCCAGCTGCCCGAGGTCCCGGCCGCTTCGCTGCGGGGGCGGTGGGCGGGCTGCCGCGGGGGGCGTCGTGCGATGGTGCGTCGCGCGGTGGTGCGTGGCTGTACGGCCTGGTTCACATCGACACCTCTCTGCGTTGGAGCAGCCGCAGGACGACGACCGACACTCCGCAGACCAGCAGGAGCATCACCGTGGCCATGGCCGAGGCGTAGCCGATGTGGTTGCCGGTGAACGCGGTCTGCACGACGTTGAAGGCGATGGTGGTCGTGGTGCCGTTGCCGGGGCCGCCGTTGGTGATGACCTGGACCTGGTCGTAGACCTTGAAGCCGGTGATCAGCAGCATCACGGTGTTGATGGTGACGGCGGGGGCGAGCATGGGCCAGGTCACGTGGCGGAAGCGGGCGATCCCGTCAGCGCCGTCGATGGAGGCGGCCTCGTGGAGTTCGGTGGGCACGCCCTGCAGGCCGGCGAGGTAGACCACGACGCAGAAGCCGAGCATCTGCCAGGTGATGATCCAGGCCAGGGTGTACAGGGCCAGGCCTGGATCGGAGAACCAGCCGGGCGGGTGGGCCACCCCGAGACCGCGCAGTGTGGAGTTGAGCAGGCCGTCGTCGGACAGGATGGACTGCCAGATCACGCTGACCACGACCGAGCTGAGGATGACGGGGGTGAAGAAGACCCCGCGCAGGGCGTTGTAGAGCCAGCCGCGGCGGTCGAGGAGCTGAGCGATCAGCAGGCCCCCGGCGTTGGCCGCGAAGGTGACGATGACGGTGACCAGTGCCGTGTTCCGCAGCGCCCGCAGGAAGTCGTCGTCCTTGGCCAGCTGGACGTAGTTCTGCAGGCCGACGAATCGGGTGGGCGGGTTGAACGGGTTGTTGTTGGTGAGGCTGTAGTAGACGGTCATCGCTGCCGGCACCAGGACGAACACGGTGTACAGGATGATGCCGGGTGCGCCGAAGAGAGTGAAGGTGCCGATGCCGCGCAGGACGGCGGCCGGGCGGATTCTGCGGGCACCCGGCGGTTCTGGCTGGGGCTTCACAGCGACCCCCTTTCCGATAGTTGTGTCGCGGGCCCGGAACCGCACCGGAGGCGGGATGCGGCTCCGGACCCGCGGTCCGGGGGCTACTGCTTGGCCTTGGCCCATTGCTGGTCCAGGAAGGACGAGAACTGGGCGGCCGTCTTCTTGCCGGTCATCAGGTCCTGCACGCCGATGGCGGCCTTGTCGGCGACCCCCGGCGGCAGGGCGATGTCGCCGCCCTCGATCGAGAAGGCGTCGACCACGGCGCCCGCGGCCACGGCCTGCTGGTACAGCGCGTACGTCGCGTTGTAGACGGGCCCCATGTTGGAGGGCGGGGTGTAGCCCTTGAGCGCGATGATCGAGCCGTCGGCTCGCACCGAGGCGTCGAGGTTCTGCTTGTCCTCCATGAACGCCAGCGCCCACTTCTTGGCCAGCGCCACATCGGGGGCCTTGGATGAGACGGACAGGCCGCCGCCGGTGTAGGCGGGGAGGACGAGCTTGCCCGAGTCGCTGGGCCAGGCGAAGACTCCGACGTCGAAGCCCGGCTTCTTGGCGTCGGCGGAGGCCGCGAACCACGAGCCCATGGGGTACATCGCGCCCTTGTGGTCGCGGAACGCCTGTTCGTCGTCGGCGTAGGAGCGCGACAGACCGACCGGATCGATATAGCCGGCCTGGCTCAGCGCGGCGACCTTCGCCACCGAGTTGGTGAAGACCGGATCGGTGAACTTGGCCGAGCCGTCCACCCGCTTGCCGAGCCACTTCGGGTTGTCGGCGTAGACGTCGGTGCCCACCGCGGCGATCAGCGGGAACATGTCGGCCCAGGTGTCCGCCCCGCCTCCGCCCACCACGAACGGGTTGATCCCCTTGGCCTTGAGCGCCTTGGCGTCCGCGAGCAGATCGGCGTAGGTCTTGGGCGGAGCGGTGATGCCTGCGGCGGCGAAGTCGGCCTTGTTGTAGTAGACCAACGGCTCGGGCTGCGTGTTGTACGGCAGTTGGTAGACCTTGCCGTTGATCGCGTTGGAGTCGGGGGAGACGAAGTCCTGCAGCTCGCCCGCGGTGAACGGCGCGAACTTGCCGGCCTGGGCGAACCCCTGGGGGTTGACCGCGATCATGATGTCCGGGAGCTGGCCGGAGGCGTCGAGCTGCTTGGCGTATCCGGTGCGGTCCGTGTTCGGGGACACCACCATCTTGATCGTCACGCCCGGCACCTTGGCCGAGGCCCGGGCGATGGCCGCCTTCCAGTAGGCGGCGTTGAGGTTCGGGGTCTCGAAGGTGAGGAAGGTGAGAGTGGCCTTCCCCTTCCCGGAGGCCTGGCCGCCGGAGCTGCTGCTTCCGCCTGCCGCACAGCCGACAAGGGCTGTCGCCGCAGCCAGTGCGACGGCGCCGCGCACCACAGTTCTTCGCACAGTGGGTTCCTCCCTGGCCTGGCCGCGCCAGGCGGTTCGTTTAGATAGGCAGACTCGCTTCATAATCTGCTGACGGGGGAAGTAACCCATGCGGAACAGGCGGTGTCAACGGCTGCAACACGGGGAATTTTGGGATATCAGGCCCATTTTCGGCGAGCCGCTTGCTCTTGTTACGCAGCCACTCATAATATTGACCCAGGCTCGGTCGGGGCCGGCGAATGACTGGGGCTGCAGCTGTGAAGAACATGCGAGGGGACTCGTCCTACCTGCGCAGGATCAACTCCGTCGCGGTCCTGCGGGCACTGCATGCCGGAAGCTCGTTCACCATCTCCGCCCTCGCCAAGGCCGCCGGTGTCTCCCGCCCTACCTGCGAGGAAGCCATCAACGAACTGCTCGCCCAGGGCTGGGCCGCCGAGGCGCACATCGATCAGACCGGCCCCCGCCGGCCCGGCCGCCCGGCCCGGCGCGTGCGCTTCCGCGCCGAAGCCGCCTATGTGGCGGGCCTCGACATCGGGGCACACAAGGTGCTGACGCTCCTCACGGACCTCTCCGGCACCGTCGTCGCCAGCTGCCGGGCGACGGTCCAACCCGACTTCAGCGCCGAGGAGCGCCTTGCGGTGGCACGCAAGACCGTCACCGGCGCCCTGGCGGCCGCTCCAGGGGAAGGCCACCCCAGCCTGCTCGCCGTCGTGGTCGGCACTCCGGGGGTGGTCGATGCCGAAGGGAAGGCGTTCGCCCCCACGGTCATGCCGGAGTGGAACGGCCTGCCCCTCGGCGACCGGGCCCGGCGGTTCTTCGGCACCCTCGCCCGCGACGGAACCAGGACCTGGACCGGGGTGGAGAACGACATGAACCTGGCCGCGTTGGCCGAGCACTGGTGGGGCGCGGCCCGGGGCGTCGACGACGTGGTCTACCTGCACGCCGGCTACCGCATGGGCGCAGCCGTACTGATCGGCGGACGACCGCACCGCGGTCGGCACGGGGCCGCGGGCGAGATCGGCACGCTGTCAGTCCTCAACTGGGTCGACGCCTACCGGCAACTGCTGTCCTACGACCCGCCCAACGGCGGCACGGCGGAACAGGTCGAGCGGATCTTCGCCGCCGCCTCGGGCAAGGACCGGCGGGCGAGCGCGCTGGTCGAAAACTTCGCCCGGGGCATGGCGGACGGCCTGGCGGCCATGGTCCTCTCCGTCGACCCCGAACTCGTCGTTCTCGGCGGCGGAATCTCCCAGGCCGGCGCGGCACTCCTCGACCCGGTCCGCGGACACCTGGAGCCGCAGTGCCCCTTCCCCCCGCGGGTGGTCACCTCGACGCTGGGCGACGAGGCCGTCGCACTCGGCGCGGTACGCCTGTGCCTGGACCACGTGGAGAAGGAACTGTTCGACGCCGATTCCCACCCGGCAGACGCACCTCGTAGGGAAGCTGACGTCGCCCCGCTCTGA
Organism: Streptomyces sp. RKAG293; assembly: GCF_023701745.1. Classification (NCBI taxonomy): domain Bacteria; kingdom Bacillati; phylum Actinomycetota; class Actinomycetes; order Kitasatosporales; family Streptomycetaceae; genus Streptomyces; species Streptomyces sp. RKAG293. The sequence goes on from NZ_JAJOZB010000001.1 coordinate 8,048,921, forward strand.
AGTCGCCGTCCAGGCGTGCGGACGCGGAACGCCGGCCCGGGGCCCGGTGCCCCTCCCCAACCGGACGGGTCGCCGACATCCTGGAGCCCGGCCCGAGCCGGCGGCACCATGAGCCGCACTTTCACCGACCCGCCTGAGTACCTGACCGCTTCCCCGCGTGCCGCCGACGACAGGACCGGATGGTCCCGATGAAAGGGGAGTACCGCAGCTCGGGCCTCCCGCGGTGCAGGTGACCGTGGTGGTGGACGTCACGACGGGGGCGCCGCACGCCGCGGCGGCGGACGCCGGAGCAGCCAGGGCGACCGTCCCGGCCGTGGCGGCGAGCAGGGCCCCGGCCAGCGGCAACGGACCGGAACGCCGATGACGGCGGGAGCGGGGGCGGGGAGGAGTGGTTGCCGACATGCGAACGTCGTCCCTTCTGGGGTGGACGCGCCGCCGTGGTCGGGGTCCGGCCGGCCGGACCGGGCTCTACTCGCCGCGCCGCGATTGCTAACATGAGCAAGGCTCATATTGAGAAATGGGAGGGGACTGGACATGGCGAATCGTCTTGACCTGCACGAAGACTTCCGTTGGGGTGTCTCCACCGCCGCCTATCAGATCGAAGGGGCCGTCGAGGAGGACGGGCGCGGGCTCTCCATCTGGGACGTCTTCGGCGCCCGTCCTGGCGCTGTCAAGAACGGCGATACCGGACGAATCGCCTGTGACCACTACCACCGCCATGCTGAGGACATCGCGTTGATGCGCGGCCTCGGCCTGGACGGATACCGCTTCTCGATCGCGTGGCCCCGGGTGCAGCCGACAGGGGCCGGCTCGGTCAACCTGGCCGGGCTCGACTTCTACGACCGGTTGGTGGACGACCTGCTCGCCGCCGGGATCGCTCCGCTGCCCACTCTCTTCCACTGGGACCTCCCGCAGGCCCTCGAGGAAGCGGGCGGCTGGCTCGCCCGCGACACCGCCTATCGCTTCGCCGAGTACGCGGGCCTGGTCGCCGACCGCCTCGGCGACCGTGTTCCGGCCTGGATCACGCTCAACGAGCCCTTCATCCATATGGTGTTCGGCTACGCACTGGGCATCCATGCCCCCGGCCGCACCCTGATGCTCGATGCGCTGCCGGCCGCTCATCACCAGTTGCTCGGACACGGCCTCGCCGCGACGGCGCTGCGCGAGCGGGGCGGGCAGGTGATGATCGCGAACAATCTCACCCCGGTCCGGCCGGCGAGTGACGGCGACGCCGACACGGCGGCTGCTGCCGCGTACGACGCACTGCACAACCGCCTCTTCCTCGACCCGCTGCTGCTCGGCCGCTACCCCGACCTCGGCGCATTCGGTGTTGCACCTGACCTCGGGGGCAGCGTCCGGGACGGCGACCTCGAGCTGATCGCTGCGGCACCCTTGGACGGCCTTGGCGTCAACTACTACAACCCGACCCGGATCGGCGCCCCCACAGGCCCGGAGCTCCCCTTCACCGAAGCTGAGATCGAAGGGGTTCCTCGCACGGCCTTCGGCTGGCCGGTCGTCCCCGACGGCCTCCGCGAACTCCTGGTCGGCCTGCGCCAGAGGTATGGGACGGCGCTGCCGCCGATCACGATCACCGAGAACGGCTGCTCGGTCGAGGACGCCCCGGCGCCGGACGGCACCGTCGTCGACCAGCCCCGCATCGACTACCTCGCCGGCCACCTCGACGCACTCGCCGCCGCCGTCGCGGAGGGAGTGGACGTCCGCGGCTACTTCACCTGGTCCTTGCTTGACAATTATGAATGGGCGGAAGGATTCAGCCAGCGCTTCGGTCTGGTCCACGTCGACTTCGAGACGCTGCGCCGCACGCCGAAGGCTTCGTACGCCTGGTACCGCGACACGATCGCCGCCCATCGGGCGCACTGGGCTGGGTAGTTGGGCGCTCCGGCGACCACAGCGCTCGTCAGGATCGACCCAGGCCGATGGGCGCGGTGGGAACAGGGTGCCGATGGCTGTGCGGGCAGTGGGGCGTGGAGACGGGGTGTTCGACCGTTGCCGAGGCCATCGGCAGCGGTTCAGCACGTCTCGTTGCTGTGCTGTACCGGTGGTTGGGCGGTCGGCTGAGGTGTTGCCGCGGGCCGGTATTCCTGAAGTTTCGGGTTATCAACCGGTCTCGGGTGGAACGCTGGGATGCACGTCTCAGGGTGAGGGGGTCCGGATGTTGCGTTCGGTGCGGTGGGTGTCAGCGGTGGCTGCTGTGGTGGTTGCCTTCGGGTTGTGCCTGTGGCTGGGCCGGACGGTTTCGTTCGGGTGGATGCCGGCGGGGGAGGCCGATCGGTGGGTGGTGGCGACGGCCTTCGCCACGGTGGGGGCCGGTGCGGTCGGGGTGGCTACCAGCTGGTGGGCAGGACGGGAGGAGCCGTCGGCGCCGGAGTCGCCGGGCAGGCGGGTCGCGCAGCGGGCGAGAGTGTCCGATCGCGCACGAGCCGCCCAGGTCGGCGGCAACCAGAACGCGCCCATCGGTACTACCAGCGGCAACACCACTCCCGACCACATCGAGCAGGACGCTGAGGCGTCCGGCGATGCACAGGTCACGCAGGTCGCCGGGGACCAGAACACGATGGGGCAGGGGAGTTGACGGCCGACTGTGAAGGCGGCCCTGGCCGCGTCGAGCAGCACGCGGAGGCGTTCGACCACGCAGTGATCACCCAGGTTGCCGGAGACCAGAACGTCTACCTGCCGGTGCATGGTCCGGCTCCGAGGGCGTTGCACTCACTGCCCGCGGTACATGGCACGCTGATCGGTCGCGACGACGAGATCCAGGAGCTGCTCGACCTGCTCGACCCGGGCAATGAGGGCGGTTTGGCGGTCGTGGTGTCGGCGATCGCGGGACTGCCCGGGGTGGGGAAGACCACCCTGGCCCTGCACGCTGCGAACCGGGCCGTTGAGCTCGGTTGGTTCCCGGGCGGTCATCTCTTCTTGGATCTACGCGGCTACGATCCCGTCGGGAAGGTCACGGCCGGGCAGGCGCTGGGCGCCCTGTTGCGTGCCCTGTGCGGGGCTGACGCGGACTTGCCGGTCGATCCGGAGGAACAGGCCGCGGTGTACCGGTCGCAGCTGGCCGCCCGTGTCGCCGACCGCGGGCCGGTCCTGCTGGTACTGGACAGTGCCTCCAGCGCCGCACAGGTGGAGCCCTTGTTGCCGGGCGGGCACCGGCATCGCGTCCTGGTCACCAGCCGGCACACGCTGGCCTCGCTGCCCGCCTCGTTGATCGACCTCACGGTGCTGCAAGCCGCCGACGCCGCCAATATGATCAAGAGCTCGCTCATTGCGGCGAACCGCGGCGATCCGCGCCCCGCACGGGAGCCTGAGGCGTTGGCACAGCTGGCCGAGCGCTGCGGGTTCCTGCCCCTGGCCCTGCAGATCACCGCTGCGAACCTGATGGTGGAATCGGAGCGTTCCCTGGCCGATCTGGCCGGCGAGCTGAAGGACGAACAAGCCCGGCTTGCCCTGTCCTACAGCGACGATGAACAGACGCTGGCCGTACGGGCCTCGTTCGAACTGTCCTACCGCCGGCTGCCGCCGGAACAGGCACAGCTGTTCCGGTTGCTGTCGCTGAATCCGACCGCACAGGTCTCCCTCGAAGCTGCGGCAGTCCTGACGGCGGTATCGGTGGGGCAGAGCCGGTCGCTGGTGGTCAAGCTCGCCCAGGCCCACCTGATCGAACCGGTGGGGGAGCAGCGGTGGCGCATGCACGACCTGCTGCGCCTGTACGCGAGAGAACTCGCCGACCGGCACATCGGCGTCAATGACCAGGAGGAGGCCTTCGACCGTCTCTTGGAGTACTACCGGACGACCGCAGGCGCCGCGGACGATCACCTGTGCGCACTGCCCGGCGATTCGCTGCCCGAGCGGTTCCCGGGCCGAATGGCGGCGCTGGCCTGGCTGGACGGCGAGCGGCTCAATCTCGTCGCCGCCGTCACCCTCGCCGTCGCCACCGCACGCCCCCGCATCGCCATGTCCCTGACCGAACACCTGGCCGTCTTCCTGAACCAGGGCCGGTACTCCGACGATGCGATCACCACCGGACAGCACGCCCTCACCGCCGCACGCGAGCTCGGTGACCGGGACGGCGAGGGCCGGGCGTTGAACAACCTCGGTAGTGGTCTGATGCAGGCGCGCCGGTTCGAGGAGGCCGTCGACGCCCACACCCGGGCCGCCACCATCCACCGGGAACTCGGAAACCAGCAGCGCGAGGGCGCGGCGTTGAACAACCTCGGCCTCGTCCTGCGGGAGGTGCGGCGGTTCGAGGAGGCACTCGAAGCCGATACCCGGGACCTGGCCATCTGCCGGGACCTCGGTGACCGGCACGGCGAGGGCCGGGCGTTGAACAACCTCGGCTGCGGTCTGCTGCAGGCGCGCCGGTTCGAGGAGGCCGTCGACGCCCACACCCGGGCCGCCGGCATCCACCGGGAACTCGGCGACCGGCACAGCGAGGGCATGGCGTTGAACAACCTCGGCCTCGTCCTACGGGAGGCGGGGCGGTTCGAGGAGGCAATCGAGGCCCACACCCAGGACCTGACCATCTGCCGGGAACTCGGCGAAGGGGACAGCGAGGGCACGGCGTTGAACAACCTCGGCCTCGTCCTGCGGGAGGTACGGCGGTTCGAGGAGGCCGTCGACGCCCACACCCGGGCCGCCGCCATCTGCCGGGAACTCGGCGACCGGCAGGGCGAGGGTATGGCGTTGAACAACCTCGGCCTCGTCCTGCGGGAGGTGCGGCAGCTCGAGGAGGCCGTCGACGTCCTCACCCGGGCCGCCGTCATCTTCCGGGAACTCGGCGACCAGGGCAGCCAGGGCACGGCGTTCGAGGGCATGGTGGTGAACAACCTCGCCGTCGTCCAGCGGGAGGCGCGGCGGTTCAGGCGGATGCGACGCCTGTGGCGCGCGGTCATGGGCAGGGGCAGGTCTATCGGAAACGGTCGTCCGCGATAGACCCCAGGCCAACGGCCGCGGCCATCGAGCCCGCTCCGCCGCCCGACTGGCTCGCCCACGGGCTCACGCGTACCGGCCATCCGGAAACCACTCCGACCCGGTCCCCAGCTACCCGTGTCGTGCCTCAACGCGGGCGGCAAGCCGTTGCAGCTTCCGGCAGGGGCAGGGGCAGGGGCAGGGGCAGCGGCTGCGGCACAGCCACCCGCACCCACCGCGCCCTGATCGCCGCCCATCGAGACGCCGGAGCCTGGGCCCGACCTGGCGCTGGCGCTGGAACCGGAGCCGGCGGCGGGTGAGAAGTCTTGGCGGCGCGGGGTGGCGTGGCTACACTCGCGCCAACATGAGCAGTCCTCATGTTCTGCTGAACTGAGGAGAGCCCATGCGCGCCGTGACCGCACGTCCGCCGGCCGCGCTCGAGGAACCCACCGCCCGGGTGCGGCCCGGCTGGACCGCCGCGTTGAGCCTGGCCAGCCTCGCGGTGTTCATGGCGTTCTTCACCCCGATCCAGATCCTGCTGCCCCTGCAGCTGGAACACCTCGACGAGGCGCACAAGGCGGCGAACCTCGCGTGGGTGACCGGTGCCGGCGCGCTCGTCGCCGTCGTCGTCAATCCGCTGGCCGGCGCGCTGTCGGACCGTACGACCGGGCGCTGGGGCCGCCGTCGGCCCTGGATCGTCGGCGGCGCCCTCGCCGGCGCCGCCGGGCTGCTGGTCACCTCGGCGCAGCACACGCTGCCCGGCATCGTCGCCGGCTGGTGCCTGGCGCAGAGCGGTCTGAACGCGATGCTCGCCGGGGTCACGGCGCCGGTGGCGGACCAGGTGCCGGTCGGGCAGCGTGCCGCGGTCTCCGGCTGGACGGGGATCATGCAGTCGCTCGGCCTGGTGCTGGGCGCGCTGCTGGTGACCACGGCCGTCTCCGGCGTCGGACCCGGGTATCTGCTGACGGCGCTGCTGGCCGTCGCGCTGGCCCTGCCGTACGTGCTCTGCTTCCGGGAGCCCGTCCTGCCGCGCGCGCTGCGCCCCGCCTTCCGTCCGCGCGCGCTGCTGAGCGGCCTGTGGGTCGATCCGCGCGCCCACCCGGACTTCGGCTGGGCGTGGCTCACCCGGTTCCTGATCAACCTCGGCAACGCGCTGGGCACGCTCTATCTGCTCTTCTACCTCACCGACGAGGTGCACCACCCGGACCCGGACACCGGCGTGCTGGTGCTGACCGTCATCTACACCGTCTCCGCGACCCTCACCGCGATCCCCGCGGGCATCGCGTCGGACCGCATCGGCAGACGCAAGGTGTTCGTGGTCGTGTGCAGCGTCATCATGGCGGTGGCCGCCCTGCTGCTGGCGGTCGCCCACACCTGGACGGCCGTGATGATCGCCGCCGCGGTCCTGGGCGCCGGGTTCGGCATCTACCTCGCCGTCGACCAGGCGCTGATCACCCAGGTGCTGCCGTCCGCCGCCGACCGGGCGAAGGACCTCGGCGTCATCAACATCGCCAACTCGGGCCCGCAGGTGCTGGCCCCCGCCGTCGCCGCGCCGATCGTCGCCCACCTCGGCGGCTATCCGGGCCTGTACGTGGCCACCGCCCTGGTGACCCTGCTCGGCGGTGCGCTGGTGCTGCGTATTGTCGGGGTGGACTGAGGATCACCGAAGAACGGCAGAAGCGGACGCGGCGACGCGGTCGCGGAGAACCCACGGAGCACCGGCACCATGTACCTCCCCGTGCAGACGCACGTCGCCAACGGCACCGGCGTCATCGCCCTGGACCGGCCCGAGGCGCTCAACGCGCTCGATCTGACCATGGTCCGGGCGATGACCGAGGCCCTCGAGACCTGGCGGGACGACGACGGCGTCCGATCGGTCGTCGTCCGCAGCACCTCGCCGAAGGCGTTCTGCGCCGGCGGCGACATCCGCACGATCCGGGCGGCGAGCCTGCGCGGCGATCACGCGGCCGTGCGGGAGTACTTCGCCGCGGAGTACGGGCTGAACGCGCTGATCGCGGCCTTTCCCAAGCCGTACACCGCGCTCATCGACGGCTTCGCGCTCGGCGGCGGCCTCGGGATCTCCGTGCACGGCACGGCGCGGGTGGTGACCGAGCGGGCGGCGCTGGCCATGCCCGAGACCGCCATCGGGTTCTTCCCCGACATCGGGGCGAGCCACTTCCTGCCCCGGCTGCCCGGCTCCGTCGGCCGGTACCTGGGGCTGACGGGCGCCCGGATAGCGGGCGCGGCGGCGGTCGGCTGCTCACTCGCCACGCACTACGTGCACTCCAGTGAGCTGCCCGCGCTGGAGGAGGCGCTGACCGGCGGCGGGGAGCCGGCCGCGGTACTCGAGCGGTTCGCGGTGACGGCGCCGGCCTCCGAGATCGGCGCACACCTCGACGCAATCGACCGCTGCTTCTCGGCCCCCGAACTGCCGGAGGTCTTCGAACGGCTGGCGGCGGAGGGCGGCGACTGGGCGGCCGAGACGCTGGCCGTCCTGCGGCGCATGTCGCCGACGAGCCTGTTCGTCACCTTCGAGCTGCTGCGGCACGGCGCCGGGTCCGACCTCGGTGCGTGTCTGGACCGGGAGCTGCGGCTGGCCTGCCGTACCGCCCGTGCCCATGACTTCCTTGAGGGCGTGCGGGCCGCGCTGGTCGACAAGGACCGGAACCCGGGGTGGTCGCCCGACCCGCTCACGGCCGCTGACCACGCCGAACTGCTGAGCTGGTTCGACGCGTAGCGCCAGGCGGGCCGGTCACGAGCGGCTCCGGACGGCCGGTCACGAGCGGCCCCGGCAGACCGGTCACGAGTGCGCCCGGACCGGTCACGAGTGCGCCCGGACCGGTCACGAGTGCGCCCGGCCGCCGGTCACGAGTGCCCGGCGGCCGCTCCCCGGATCCCAGGTCCGGGGAGCGGCGTTCTTTTCCGGGGCTGCCTCAGATCACGGCTTGGGCAGGGTGCATCCCGGCAGACTGAGGTTGATCTTGTTGCCCGCGCCGACGCACTGGGTGATCAGATACGTCTCCTCCGCGTAGTTGATGCCCTGGTGCACGGTGATGTTGCCGTTCTGGTCGACCTCGCACGGGTTGTCGAGGGTGCAGCGTCCGCCGTCCTCGTTCCCCGTGTTGTTGATGGCGACGACCTTGCCGGTCGCCACGTCGATCACCGGGGAGCCCGAGGTGCCGCCGATGGTGTTGCACGACGGGGTGTAGCGGACCGAGTCCTTCCAGATCCAGCTGTCCTCGTGCAGCCGGTAGACGAAGGTGTCGATGTTGCAGCTGTAGATCCGCTTCCAGTAGCCGGACACCACCTTGATCGCGGTCCCGGCGACGGGGTGGGTGGCCGAGAGCTCGAGCGCCGCGATGCCGTAGCTCGACTGGATCTGCGCGTACGTGGTGTTCAGCTGGTAGAGCGAGATGTCGGTGTCCGTCATGGTCGCGTAGGCGACCTTGGTGGCCCGCAGCGTGGCGACCTTGGTCCCGGCCGAGTTGAGCAGGCTGAACGTACGGCTGGACGCCACGTTGACGATGGACTCGCCCGGATCCAGGAAGCCGCCGGACAGGCAGTGCCCGTTCGACATGACGATCGCGGGGTCGGTCGGCACCGAGGCCGGCATCTTCACGACCGAACCCGAACAGTTGCTGAGCGCCACGGTGCCTGCGAAGTTGACCGTGACGGCCGCCTTCGCGGTGTGTGCGGGCGCCGCATCCCGGCTTGTGGCCGATGCGGACGCCGCACCGGTGCCTGTGAGAGCCGCGCCGCCGAGCAGCAGGGCAGCCAGGACACCGACGAGAGGTCGTTTCATGTGGGGGGTCCTCTCCAGACCGAAGTTCTTTCGGCATTGTCATGAGCATTGTCGGGATTGGCCGGTGTCCCGGCAATAGGGCCTCATGTCCGGTCGGTTCGCGGTGCGGCGGGTACGTCATGATCGGTTCATGGACAGGACGCTGCGGGATGTCGCGGAAGTGGGGCCGTTCTTCGCCGTCAGGACCGGGCTCGGGGAGACCGGTGGGGACGGCGGAAGCAGTACGGACGACGGCCCCCGCGCGCACGGCTACCGGCCGCTCGCCGACCTCTACGCCACGGTCGGGGTAGGAGGAACGGACAGCGCACCCGCGCCGCATCCCCTCCGTGAGCGGGCGGCGGACGTCGCCGGGCGGCTGGGCACTCCGGAGCTCCGGGTGGGCGCCTCCCTCGCCTTCCAGGGGCTGGCCGCCCGGCTGTGGTCGGTGGCCCTGGGCGCGGCCGTCCTGGCGGGCCGGGTCCCCGATCTGGCCGCCGACCGGCTGTGGTGGAACCCGGCGCTCAGTGCCCCGAACGACCTCTGGCTGCCGCACCCGTCGGCCCTTCCCGACTCAGGCGACCTCGCCGCTCAACTGGCCGGAACGGTGCTGGCCGGCCACCTGGTCCCGCTGCACCGCGCGACCCGCGAGGCCTGCCCGGTCTCCGGCGGGCTGTTGTGGGGGAACGCCGGCTCCGCGCTGGCCGGTTCCCTTCGGGTGCTGCACACCTGGTGCATTGCACGGGGCCGGGCGGCGGAGGCGCGCAGCGCCCTGGACCTCACCGCGCGGCTCCTCCAGGAGCCGCCACTGAACGGAACCGGAACGCTGGACACCGCGGACGTCAGCTTCGTACGCCGCAGTTGCTGCCTCTACTACCGGGTCCCGGGCGGCGGACTGTGCGGGGACTGCGTCCTGCGCTGACCGGGCACGGCCTGCCACGGCCTGCCACAGCCCGCCACGGCCGGGCGCCGGCAGGTCAGCCGCCGGCGGGTCAGCCTCCAAGCAGTTCAGCCGCAGGCACGCCCGCCGCCGACACGTCAGCCGCGCGCAGGTCGGCCGCCGACACGTCAGCCACCGGCCGGTCAGCGGCCGCCGGATGAGCCGTCGGAGATCAGCCGCCGTGCGTGCGCAGCCGCTCGTGGACGGTGTACGCGGCGCCGGCGCCGGTGCGCGCGCCGCGGACGCGGGTGCCGCCGTCGATCACCAGATCCGTTCCGGTGACCCAGCCGGCGTCGTCGGAGACCAGCCACAGGACGGCGCGCGCGACGTCGTCCGGTTCGCCGATCCGGCCCATGGGCAGCCCGGCGGCGATCTGCGGCTCGGCGCCCTCCCAGACGAAACGGGCCATCTCCGTGCGGACCAGGCCGGGGGAGACCGCGTTGACCCGGACGGTCGGGGCGAGTTCGCCGGCGAGCTGGCGGGTGAGGTGGAGCAGGGCGGCCTTGCTGGTGCCGTAGGCGCCGATGTTGGGGCCGACGCCGTGGGCGCCCTCGGTGCAGATGTTCACCACCGTGCCGCCGTGCTCGCGCATCCAGGCCCGCCACGCGCACTGGACCAGCCGCAGGGGCCCGTCCACATTGACGGCGAAGGCGTGCCGCCAGGCGTCCGGGTCGACGTCGACGAGCGGGCCGAAGGGGGTGTTGGTGCCGGCATTGTTGACCAGGATGTCCACCCCGCCTAGCTCCTCGACCGCGAGATCGACACACGCCTCCAGGTGCGCGGGATCGCCCACCGATCCGGCCAGGCCGGTGGCCCGGCCGCCTAGCGCGTGTATCTCCAGGACGGCGGCGCGCAGCCCTTCCGGGTCGCGGGCGGTGAGGAGGACCGCGGCGCCCGCCCCGGCCAGGGCGTGCGCGACGGCCAGGCCGATGCCCCGGGAAGCGCCGGTGACGAGAGCGGTCCTGCCGTGCAGCGGGGAAATCGTCGTCGATGTGGTCATGGGGCACCGTCTCATGACGGTACGTCAGTTCGAAAGCGCCGGCTTCGTCTCTTCGTGGCGTCCGCTCTTCGTGGCGGCCGCGCGCGGTCCTCGCGCCGTCCGCGCCACGGAAGCGGCCGTTCCTGCGCGAAGTCTTGACGCGCCCAAATCGCACGAGTTAACTCACGCCTCGAACTAAGCAGTAAATCAAGGTCTGAATTAAGTCACGCACCAGGGCAAGTGCCGTAGAAAGGCAACCGGACCCATGCGCTCACTCACCCGTCCCCACACGGGCAGTACCAGCTTTCACCGCACCGGACTCCACCGCACCGGACTCCGCCGCGCCGTCACCGGACTGCTGGCAGCGGCCGTCGCCGTCGTCACCCCGATGCTGGCCACCCCGCTCACCGCGCACGCGGCGGGCGAGAGCGTCCAGGTGTGGCTGACCACCACTTCCGACGCGGGCGGCCGCAACGTCGTCAAGGGGCTCGAACAGCAGGAGCCGATCGCCTTCACCGCAGGCAGCGGTTCCGGCCAGTCCGTCACCGTCGACGAGAACACCCGCTACCAGCAGTTCGAGGGCGCGGGCGCGTCGTTCACCGACACCGCCGCCTGGCTGATGAACTCCAGCGGAGCGCTCAGCGCCGCCACCCGCGACGCGGTGATGAAGAAGCTCTTCGACCCGGTCAACGGCATCGGCATCGACTTCCTGCGCAACCCCATGGGCGCCTCCGACCTGGCGCGCAGCAACTACACCTTCGACGACATGCCCAGCGGGCAGACCGACGCGAGCCTCGCGCACTTCTCCATAGCCCACGACCTGGCCGACGTCCTGCCCCTGACCAAGCAGGCCCGCCAGCTCAACCCAGCCGTCAAGGTGATGGGCGTGCCCTGGAGCGCGCCGGCCTGGATGAAGGACAACGGCAGCATGAGCCTGGGCTGGCTGCAGGCGCAGTACTACGGCGCCTACGCCCAGTACTTCGCGAAGTACCTGCAGGCCTACCAGGCGGCCGGTGTACCGGTGGACTACATCTCGGCGCAGAACGAGCCCACCTGCTGCGGGGGCTATCCGTCCATGCAGTGGAACGGCTCCGGTCTGGCGTCCTTCACCAAGAACAACCTGCTGCCCGCCCTGCACACCGCCGGGCTCTCCACCAAGGTGCTGGCCCTGGACTGGAACTGGGACCAGTACGACGCCTTCGCGGCCCCGACCCTCGACGACGCGGCGATCCGCAACGACCCGAACTTCGGCGGCATGGCCTGGCACGGCTACGGCGGCGACGTCGCCCAGCAGACCACCGTCCACAACAGGTACCCCACCGTGAAGGCCTTCGACACCGAGCACTCCGGCGGCACCTGGATCGCCGACCAGCAGAAGGAGGACATGCACAACCTGATCGACTACACCCGCAACTGGGGCCAGAGCTGGGTCAAGTGGAGTCTGGCCGTCGACCAGAACATGGGACCGCACAACGGCGGCTGCGGCACCTGCACCGGCCTGGTCACCGTGCACAACGGCGACAGCCGCAGCGGACAGGTCGACTACACCGTCGAGTACTACACGATGGGCCACCTCACCAAGTTCGTGAAGCCCGGCGCCTACCGGATCGCCTCGACCGCCAACACCTCGGTGCCCAACGTCGCCTGGCGCAACCCGGACGGCTCGAAGGCGCTCATCGCGTACAACGACACCGGCAGTGCCCAGCCCGTCCGCGTCAACTGGGGCAACCAGTCCTTCGCGTACACCCTGCCCGCCGGCGCCTCGGCGACCTTCACCTGGACCGGGACCCCCGGCAACGGCGGCGGCGGTTCCACCGGACCGATCACCGGCTTCGGCGGCAAGTGCGCGGACGTCGCCGCGGGCAGCAGCGCCAACGGCACCGCCGTCCAGCTCTACGACTGCAACGGCAGCGCCGCCCAGCAGTGGACCGCCTCCGCCGGCACCTACAAGGCGCTCGGCAAGTGCCTGGACCTGGCCGCCGGCGGCACCGCCAACGGCACCAAGGCCCAGCTGTACGACTGTAACGGCACCGGCGCCCAGCAGTGGCAGCCCGGCAGCGGCGGAACACTGGTCAATCCGGTGTCCGGCAGATGCCTGGACGCCACCGGGATGAGCTCCGCCAACGGGACCCGGCTGCAGATCTGGGACTGCGCCGGCGGTGCCAACCAGCAGTGGACCGTTCCCACCGGCTGACCTGCACGTAGGCTTCCGGGTGTCAGCACACGCCCAGCAGGAAGAGGCCGCACCGTGTTCGCTCTGCACGCACTGTGGAGAGCGGATCAGCGGCTCGCCCTGTGGGCCGAGGACTCCCGGCAGCCGCCCGTCCCCGCGCCGGGCCACCCGTACGCCGTCCCCGGATCCGCCGTCGCCGAGCTGCTCGGCGACGGCGGGCCCGCGCTCGGCTGGCTCGCTGGCCGGGCCCATGAAGGCCCGACCGGTCTGCTGCTGCCCACCCGCGACGGCGCACCGCAGGCCTCGCCGGAACTCGGCGGTCCCACCGCCGTCAGGGGCGTGCCCGTCGCACCGTGGACCGTCCCCTCGCTGCTCTTCGAGCCCGCGGAGGCCGCACTGCTGCTGGGCGAGCTGTCGACCGCGGGACTGCCCGAGGCGCCCTACGGTGCCGCGCTGCGCTGGCTGATCGCCGCCCACGACCTGGCCTGGCGCACGGTCGGACGGGGCAGGCTGCTGCCCGTGCTGGTCAGCGAGGCCGGCACGCCGTACGCCCGCTGGCGCCCGGTCCGCGACGACGCCGGCTGGCAGGAGGCCGGCGAGCTCGCCGCCGCCGCGCCGCAGGAGTGCCGCGCCGAGCACCACGACGGCCGGCCCGACGGCCGTGCCGCCGCCACGATCCTCACCGACCTGCTCGACGTCCTCACCGACCGTGAGGCCCGCGCGGTCCTCGACGACGAACCCGAACTGCTGAGCACCGCGCGCGGCCGGCGCCCCGCCACGACGGCCACCGAGCTGTGGCTGCGGGCCCTCACCTCGCCGACCGGCCGCGTGGAGGGCGCCGACCCCGACGAGCTGGCGGAACTGGAGGAGCGGCTCACGGCCTGGCACCGGTCGGAGCCGCCCGTCCACGGCCCGCTGCGCGTCTGCTTCCGGCTGGTGGAACCGGTGGGCCCGGACCCCGCCGACCCGCGCGGTCACCCCTCCGACGACAACTGGCGGCTGGACTTCCTGCTGCAGGCCACCGACGAGCCGTCGCTCATGGTCCACGCCGACGACGTCTGGAGCGAGGGTCCCGCGCTCAGCGCCCTGGAACGCAAGACCGCCCGCCCCCAGGAGGCGCTGTTGTCCGGCCTCGACCGGGCCGGCCGCGCCTACCCCGAGGTGCGGCGCGCGCTGCGCGGCAACCGGCCCGCCGGGCTGGCACTGGACCGGACCGGAGCCCTCGGCTTCCTCCGGGACGCCGCTCCCGCACTGGCCGACGCGGGTTTCGGCGTCCTGCTCCCCACCTGGTGGCAGCGCCCCCAGAAGCTCGGCATGACCCTGACCGCGCGCACCCCGCAGCCCGGAGCCGTGGACATCGGCAGCCTGGCCGACCAGGACGCCATCGTCGCGTTCCGCTGGCAGGCCGCGCTCGGCGACCAGCCGCTGACCCCCGCGGAGCTCGCCGAGCTGGCCGCCGCCAAGCAGCCGCTGATCCGGATCCGGGGCCAGTGGACCGAGGTCGACCCGGACACGATCGCCGCCGCTCTCGCCTTCCTGGAACGCGACGGCAGCGGCGCCACGGACTCCGGGCGGATCCTGCGGATCGCGCTCGACCCGGACGCCACGGCGGGCGGCCTGCCCGTCGCCGCCGTCAGCGCCGACGGCCGGCTCGGCGACCTGCTCTCCGGCCGCGCCGACCAGCGGCTGCGCCCGGTGGCGGTGCCCGCCGGATTCGGCGCGACGCTGCGCCCGTACCAGGAACGGGGGCTGGCCTGGCTCAAGTTCCTGTCGGAGCTGGGGCTCGGCGCCGTCCTCGCCGACGACATGGGGCTCGGCAAGACCGCCCAGGCACTGGCGCTCCTCGCGGTCGAGCACGCGGAGCAGGTGGAGCACGCGGAGCACGCGGATCGGACGGATCACCCGGCCGGGATCCGGCCGACGCTGCTGGTCTGCCCGATGTCGCTGGTCGGCAATTGGCGGCGCGAGACCGCCAGGTTCGCCCCGATGCTGCGGGTCTACGTCCACCACGGGGCCGGCCGGCTGTCCGGCGCCGAGCTGCGGGAAGCGGTCGCCGGCGCCGACCTGGTGATCACCACGTACGGGCTGGTGCAGCGCGACACCGAGGCGCTCACACAGACCGCCTGGCGGCGCGTCATCATCGACGAGGCGCAGCACGTCAAGAACTCCGCCACCCGTCAGTACCGGGCGGTCCGCGAACTGACCGCCGACCACCGCATCGCCCTCACCGGCACCCCGGTGGAGAACCGGCTGGCCGAACTGCACGCCATCCTGGACTTCGCCAACCCCGGCCTGTTCGGTTCCGCGATCCGCTTCAAGGAGCGGTACGCCGTCCCCATCGAGCGCGACGGCAGCGAGGCCGCCGCGCAGGCGCTGCAGCAGCGCACCCGGCCGTTCGTCCTGCGGCGGCTGAAGAGCGATCCGGCCATCGCACGGGACCTGCCCGCCAAGCAGGAGATGACGGTGCTGTGCAATCTCACCGCGGAACAGGCGGCGCTGTACCAGGCGGTCGTGACCGATCTGCTGGAGCAGATCAAGGAGAGCCGCGGCATCGAACGCAAGGGCCTGGTGCTGGCGTCGCTCGGCAAGCTCAAGCAGGTGTGCAACCACCCCGCGCAGTTCGCGCACGACGGCTCACCACTGGCGGGGCGCTCGGGGAAGGTCGCCCGGCTGGAGGAGACGCTGGAGGAGGCACTCTCCGAGGGCGACAAGACGCTGTGCTTCACGCAGTTCGCCGAGTTCGGTTCGCTGCTGCAGGGGCACCTGGCCGAGCGGCTGGACACCGACGTCCTGTTCCTGCACGGCGGGGTGCCCCAGCGGGCCCGCGACGAGATGATCGAACGCTTCCAGGACCCGGACGGCCCCTCGGTGTTCCTGCTCTCCCTCAAGGCCGGCGGCACCGGGCTCAATCTGACCGCCGCCAACCAGGTCATCCATGTCGACCGGTGGTGGAACCCGGCGGTCGAGGAGCAGGCCACCGACCGGGCGTTCCGGATCGGACAGCGCCGTGACGTCCAGGTCCGCAAGTTCGTGTGCGTGGGCACCGTGGAGGAACGCATCGACGCGATGATCGAGGCGAAGCGGACCGTGGCCAGGGCCGCCGTCGGCTCCGGCGAGAACTGGCTGACGGAGCTGTCGACCGACGCGCTGTACGACCTGGTCGGTCTCGGCGCCGACGCGGTGAGCGAATGACGGCGCGGCCGGGGCTTCCCGGCAGGGCGCGTTCCTGGTCCCAGCGGTTCGCCGACCGGTTGGAGTCCATCGGTGCGACCGTGCCGCCGGGCCCGCCCGCCGCCGGGGTGACCGGGCTGGAGGTGGCGGCCGGCGCCGTGACGGCCCGGATCAGGGAAGGGCAGGCGCGCTACGACGTGCGGATCGGGCTGACGGAGTTCACTCCGGCGCAGTGGACCCGCGCGGCGCGGGCCGTCGGCGCCGACCCCGACTGCCGGGCGCGGCTGCTCGACAACGAACTGGCTCCCGACGCGGAGGACCTGTTCGCCAGGGCCGGCCTCCGGCTCTTCCCGGCGCGGACCCAGGATCTCGCGATGGAGTGCTCGTGCCCCGACTGGGCGCTGCCCTGCGCCCATCTCAGCGCGGTGCTGCGGAGCCTGGCCGACGCGTTCGACGCCGATCCGTATCTGGTCCTGACCTGGCGCGGGCGCACCCGCGAGGAACTGCTGAAGGAGCTGCCCCCCGCCGTACCGCGGCGTGAGCCGGCGGACTCGGCGCTGCTGCTGCTCGGCCGGCCGGCGATCACCGTCCGCGGCCGCAATCTGACCGAGGTGCTGGGGCCGGCCTACGAGGCGTTCACCGGCTGGTGACCCGGCCCTGAGGTGGCCCCGAGGTGGCCCCGAGGTGGCCCCGAGGTGGCCCTGAGGTGCGGCGAGCAGGCGGGCCGTCGCGACCGGCCCCGCTGGGATCGGATATCCGATGTCCCGCTGCGACTGCGGCTATTGGTCGGGATCCGAGTGCCCGTTCTAGGCTTCGATCATGGCATTCGAGATCGTCAAGGAAAACATCACCATCCCGTCCGGCGACGGCTCCATGGCCGCCCACCTGGTCCGGCCACAGGCCCCCGGCAGCTATCCGGGCGTGGTCGTCGCCTTCGAGATCTTCGGGCTCACCGCGCACATCCGTGATGTCGCGGAGCGGATCGCCCGTCTCGGCTACACCGTCATCGTTCCGGACTTCTACCACCGGGCCGGCACGGGCATCGACTTCACCGACGACCCGGACGGCCGCCGCAAGGGGCTCGAACTCAGCGGCGGGCTCACCCGCGAGGAGGCCGTCGAGGACATCCGCGCGGCCGTGGACCATCTGCGGGGCGCGGAACCCGGTGCCCCGTCCGTCGGGATGATCGGCTTCAGCTTCGGCGGCCATCTCGCCTATCTGGCCGCCACGCAGTTCGATCTCGCCGCGACCGCGGTCTTCTACGCCGGCTGGCTCGCCGGTTCGGACATCGGACTCGGCCGCCCGGAGCCGACCCTCGGGCTCACCGAGGGCATCGCCGAGCACGGCGGCCGGCTGGCCTTCTTCGTCGGCGACGAGGACCACGCCGTGCCCGCCGCGGACCGCGCTGCCATCGCCGCCCGGCTGGCGGAGGCCGGCGTCCGGCACGAGATGACCGTCTACCCCGGGATCGCGCACGGGTTCTTCTGCGACGTCCGGGACTCGTACCGCAAGGAGGCCGCGGACGACGCCTGGATCCGCGTCCAGGAGCTCTTCGCCACGGAACTCCCGCGGCCCGCCTAAGCTTGCCGTTTAACCTCCGACGGCCAGCATCGGCAGCCCTGGCGCCTGGGTGCCCGTCACCGTCCTTCAGCGCTGAGTACCAAGTCGTGGACCAGGAAGTGGAGCTGCACGTCGTCCGTGGACTCCGCCCACAGCCCCTCGGCGTCGAGCACGGATGCCGCGACCATCCGAGCCTCGGCAACGAGTTCGGGGTCGTAGTTGAAGCCTGGCCACGGCAGGACGGGGTAGTCGTTCTCCTCGCCGAACTGCCGGACCCGCTCGATGTCACCCAGGACTGCCTGCGGCAGTGACTCGTTCGCCCACGACCACAGCCAGGACTGCTGGGCGAGGCTGACGCTGCCGATCATCGTGAGCCGGCCAGTGAGGAACACCTTCCCATCGCGCGACCACGTCATCTGCGCGTCGTCCATCGACCACTGGTACTGCACATCACCCGACAGACCGAAGCGCTCGACCATGAGGGCCTGCCGAGCGCGGGCGCGCTCGCGAGCCGCGAGCACGACCTCGCCCCACCCTGAGTGGTCATGCTTCGAGCGGTCGTCCACTTTGCCTCCTCGCGCAGAACTGTCGGCAAGATCCTTCCATCTGGGTTGCTGGTCCAGGGCGCCGGGCCCCGACCTGGCCGTCCCGCCGGATCTGCTGGTTGCTCATCCTGTTCGTCGGGGCTTGGTCCCCTTTCTTATGGTGGGCCGGTCGTTGGTGCGGTTCGCCGGTCGCAAGGACCTTTCCGACGTCGTGGCGGGTTGCTGGGCTGCTGTTCTTCGAGCCGGGAGGGCGTCCTGGTCCGGGTCGGGTTGGTTTGGGTGCACGCGCTGGCGATGGGCATGCGGACCGGAGGTTCCGAAACCCGCGGCGGACCCGGGCAGGGGTGAGCCGATTCGGTTCGGTCCGTTTCTCCCAGGGGCGGCGGAGGTCTTCGGCCAAGGATCGGGCGAGGCGGAGCTGAGTGTGGGCGGCGATGACGATCCAGGTCCAGCGGTCGGCGGCCTCGGGACTGCGCAGACGCGGCTTCGTCCAGCCCAGGGTCTGCCTCCAGAACCGGAAGTTGTGCTCGATGTCGAAACGGCGCAGGAACGACTGCCAGCAGCGGTCGACGTCCGCGCTCGTGGCGCCGGTACCCGACCACCACAGCCAGACCGGCTTGTTCACGCCACCGCTGGGGAGCTTCTCGACCGCCAGGCGGATGACGGTTCCCTCGATGAGCGGCAGTTCGCCGTCGTGGTCGAGCCAGGCCGCCCGCTTCGTGAGGCGGGGATGGAGTCGGTCCCAGGCCCGGGCGGTGGCCTTCCCGTAGAGGCGTGTCTCGGTGACGGTCGCCGCGTGCTCCTGGCCCCAGGTGTCGGGCTGGCCGAAGACGAACTCAGTCCCATGCTTGGGCGGCCGACCGCCGGTCGGGACGTAAACCCGCGGCGGGGTCGACCGGCGCATCACCCGGTCCGAACGCATCCGCCCCAGGACCTCCAGAGGCAGGTCGGCCAGCAGGTGCGCGATCCGTGGGGCTTCGTAGCCGGCGTCCATGACCACCAGGACCTTCGGGTCGCCCTGCCGCCACTGCCCGGCGGCGACCAGTTCCTCCACGACCCGGCGGAGCTGGGTGACCGTGACTTCGCAGACATCGGCGCCGGGTTCCAGGCGGACCGCGTCCAGGGGTGCAGTCCACGAGGTCCTGCCGGTCTCCAGGGCGACGACGATCGAGTAGGGCCAGCCCGGGATCATCCGGTGCTCGTCCTTACCGCGCCCGTAGGTGTGGCAGAACGAGCGGTCCGGCGCGGTGGCGGCGTCCGGTCGCAGCCACGGGCTGACGTCCACCGCCAGGACCAAGCGGCCGTCGGCCGCCCGTGGCAACGGCAGCCCGGCCAGCAGTTGTCGCAGCCGGTCCACGTCGACGTCACCGATGTTCAGGGCGGCGTATAGGGAGCCGTGTCCGCGCCGGTGCTCCGGCGCCAGCGACAGGTCCACCAGGGTCTTGACCGGTCCGTCCGTGCATAGCAGTGCGTCCGCCAGCTCGAACAGTGCGTCACTCCGACTGGGGAGACAGTCGTAGAACTCACCCCGGAAGCGTGACAGTTTCGCGAACGCGTCCTGTCGGACGTCCTGGTGGAGCAGACTCGGCAATGCGGCCTCCGCGTCGAATCCTGTTCCTCGTAGTTGAGTTCAGGATCATGCGAAGGCCGCCCCGGCGTCCAGCGAACCCCCATGCGGGTGACGCTGCCAAAGCCCCCAGGTGCCGTTCGAACGATCAGCCTTCCAGCCAGTCCCCAGGCACCGACTCACGCAACTGGTCCAGGGCCTCCTCTGTCCGGGCCCGGACATTCAGGCAGAAGCCGTCCAGCTCGCGGATCAGGACATCAGCGTCGGCGAACCATCGCACGTCGCGTCCCACAGCCGGAAGCTTCCGGAACTGCCCCACCACGCCGGCCTCCTCGGCGTCCACGTCCAGGAAGTCGGTGAACCCGCTCGCGAACAGCACCGCCTCGGACATGACCATCTCGACACAGGCCACCGTCAAGCTCGACTCCCAGGAATCCCATCGCTCCTGCGACTTGTCGGCGAGATCCGAACGCATCACGGTGCCAGGATCGTCATCGTCCAGGTCCAACAGCAGGACGCCCCAGGAGGTGGCGCCCTGATTCTCCACCCGGTACACGAGAGCGCCGTCGACGACATGCAACTCGTCAGGCTTGAGCAGGGTGTCGTGATTGCTGGTGAGGTCAGTCCGGCGCCCGAGAAGCAGGTAAGCCTCACGAAGCGCCGCGGGCAGAACCAAGCCCAGGCGCCGCTCGGCTGCTTCCACCTCCGCCACGCTCCAACCGTCCCCCGGCTGGAGCGGCTGCTGCCAGTAAGCCGCGAAGTCGGCGACGAATTGCCACGCTTCCGCACGGCTTGGCAACGCTTCAGATAGCCGCGTGTGAATGTCGAAGGTCTCAATCATGCCCGCACCCTACGGCCGGGCACAGACACCACCTGTTCGAGGGCAGGACGTTAAACGACAAGCTAAGGCCCTGTCTTCAAAGCCCCGTCCAGCCGGCCGGCTGGGGGAGCGCTCTCCCGGAAGGTCCGATGTGTCATCGGGGCTGTCCGCACGCGTAACGAACTCCCCTCGGTTCATCGAACAATCGGGCTCAACTGGTCCGATCTATTGACGCAATTGGAAGGTTTCTTTACCGTCCTGTGCGGTAGAGGTTCGGCCCATCCGCCGCAGTTCGACTGTGACTTGTCATGTCATGATCAAGTACTGGGCCGAGCACGGATTCCGTAGGAGGACGCGCAATGCCGAGGCCCCCCACCCCTCGCCGATTCACCCCGAGAGCCCTGATCGCCACCGGAGCGGTCACGGCCACCGCCGCAGGACTGCTCGTGGCCGTCGCCGGAACAGGCAGTGCCGCTCCCGTGCTGCTCAGCCAGGGCAAGCCCGCCACCTCGTCGTCCGACGGCGGCACCGGATACGCCGCGAAGCTCGCGTTCGACGGCGACACCGCGACCCGCTGGGCGAGCGTCAAGAATGTCGACCCCCAGTGGATCAAGGTCGATCTGGGCACGGCGGCCGCCATCAGCTCGGTCAAGCTGGTCTGGGACCTGTCCTGCGCCACGTCGTACAAGGTCGAGTTCTCGACCGATGGCACCACCTGGAAGAGCGTCTACTCCACCACCACGGGCGACGGCGGCACCGACGACCTCGCGGTCAGCGGAACGGCCCGCTACGTCCGCGCCACCGGCTCCGTGCGCTGCCGGCCCACGATGGGCTACTCGCTGCAGGAGTTCCAGGTCTTCGGCGGCGGCAGCGCCGACACCCAGCCCCCCACCACCCCGGGCAGCCTGCACTCCACCGGCTCGACGCCGACCAGCGCCGCGCTCGCCTGGAACGCCTCGACGGACGACACGGGCGTCACCGCGTACGACATCTACCACGACGGCAACAAGATCGCGGAGGCGGCCGGCACCGCCACCACCAAGAACGTCACCGGGCTGACCCCCAACACCGCCTACCGCTTCACCGTCTTCGCACGGGACGCCGCGGGCAACGTCTCCCCGGCCAGCAACCTGGCCACCGTCACCACGCCGCCCAGCTCGGACACCACGCCGCCCACCGCGCCCGGCGGGCTGGCCGTCACCGGGACGACCTCCGGCAGCGCCTCGCTCAAGTGGACGGCCGCCACCGACGACACGGGCGTGACCGGGTACGACGTCTACAACGGCACGGAGGTCATCCTCCCCGACGTCACCGGCACCACCGCCACGGTCACCGGACTCGCCGCGGACACCTCGTACACCTTCACCGTCAAGGCCAAGGACGCGGCGGGCAACGTCTCGCCGGCCAGCAACCAGGTCACGGCGAAGACCCTGCCCGACAGCGGCAGCGACAAGACCCCCTCCAGCATCAAGACCGTCTCCACCGGCTGGACGATCCCGTGGGGCATGAGCTGGCTGCCCGACGGCTCCGCGCTCATCACCGAACGCGACTCGTTCAAGGTCTTCAAGCTCACCCAGGCCGGCGCGCGGACCCAGATCGGCACCGTGCCGAACGCGGTCACCACCGACGGCGAGGGCGGCCTGCTCGGTATCGCGGTCTCGCCCAACTGGAGCAGCGACCACTACGTCTACATCATGCACACCGCCTCGGAGGGCAACCGGATCGTCCGGATGACCTACGACGGCTCGACGCTGAGCGGCTACACCCAGCTCGTCGGCGGCATCAAGAAGAGCAAGTACCACAACGGCGGGCGCCTGAAGTTCGGCCCCGACGGCTACCTCTACGCCACCACGGGCGAGGCCCAGACCCCGGACCTCGCGCAGGACAAGAACTCCCTCAACGGCAAGATCCTGCGGATGACCACCGCGGGCAAGGCCGCCCCGGGCAACCCGTTCGGGACGCTCATCTACTCCTACGGCCACCGCAACCCGCAGGGCATCACCTGGGACCCGCAGGGCCGGCTGTGGGAGGCCGAGTTCGGCAACTCCCAGTACGACGAACTGAACCTGATCACCCCGGGCGCCAACTACGGCTGGCCCACCTGCGAGGGCAAGTGCTCCACCTCCGGCATGACGAACCCGAAGGCCCAGTGGCCGGTCGCCCAGGCGTCGCCCAGTGACATCGCCTACTCCGACGGTGCCATCTACATGGCGGCGCTGAAGGGCCAGCGGCTGTGGCGCATCCCGGTCAGCGGGACCACCGCGGGCACCCCGGCCGCGTACTACGTCAACCAGTACGGCCGGCTGCGGACCGTCGAGAAGATCCCCGGCAAGAGCGCGCTGTGGCTCTCCACGACCAACTGCGACAACAACGGCAACGCCGCCGACGGCGCGGACAAGGTCTTCCAGATCGAGCTGAAGTAGCAGAGCCGGAACCAGAACCAGAACCCGGGGCCGCGAGGTCACCGGTCGCAGACCGCCGGGCGGGGAGCAGGGGGCCCCGCCCGGCTTTGCGTTTCCGCAGGTGCGTCACCCCTTTGGCGGTGGGAGCGGGAGTACTCCTTCACGGAGTGTTCGACCCGCGGACCCCCGCTCTTTCCGTGTGCGGGGCATGAATTGACCCAGTGGCGGGAACGCGCACAGCCCGCCCGGCAGCCGGTCGTGCGGGAGACCGGGTGCCGGGACACGCTTACGCTGGGCGGATCGCCGCATCGCCGTAACCGCATTGTCGCTGTATCGAGACCACCTGTACCGAGGAGGGGCCATGACGCTTGCCCAGGCTGAACGGGTCAAGTGGCAGGGCGGGTGGCAGCGGACCTCGGTGCGCTCCATGGCCGTCCTGATCCCCGTACTCGCCCTCGCGGTGCTCGCGGGCCGCCGTTGGTCGCTGATCGACTCCAGCGCCGACCAGCTCGGCGCCGCCGACCGCCAGTGGCTGGCCGTCGCGGCCGCCGCCGCCGTCATGACCTGGATCTGCTCGGCCACCGCCCAGCAGGGCGCGGTGGTGGAGTCGCTGCCGCCGGGGCGGTTGCTCGCCACCCAGTTCGCCGCGTCCGCCGCCAACCACCTGCTGCCCGCCGGAGTCGGCGGCAACGCCGTCAACCTGAGGTTCCTGCTGCGCCGCGGGCTGCCGCCAGGCCGCTCGGCCGCCGCGCTCGGGGTGCGCGCGGTCGCCGCCGCGGTGGTACGGGTGGGCATGCTGCTGATACTGCTCGCCGTCTTCCCGCACGCCCTCAAGGTCGACCGGGTCACTCCGGCCGGCCCCGCCCACCCCGTCCTCATCGTGTCGGTGGTGGCGGGCTGCGCCGTGGCCGGCGCGCTGCTGCTGCTCCTCGCCGGCCGGGTCAGGGACCGGGTGCGCACCTTCTTCGGCACGATGGTGGTCGATGTGCGGGCCCTGCACTGCAAGTCGGCACGGGTCGCGGCCCTGTGGGGCGGATCGCTCGCCTTCCCGGTGATGCACGCCACCGTGCTCGTGGCGGTGATCCAGGCGCTGAACGCGCCCGTGCCGGTCAGCGGAGTCGTCCTCGCGTACCTCTTCGCGAGCACCGCCGCGGCCTGGCTGCCCGCCCCCGGCGGCCTCGGCTCGCTCGACGCCGCCCTCGCCTTCACCCTGGTGACCGCCGGCGCCTCGGCCGTCGTGGCCACGTCGGCCGTCCTCGGCTACCGGCTCGTGACGGTCTGGCTGCCGCTGATCCCCGGCGTCCTGGTGCTGGCCGCCCTCATGCGGCGCCGCGTGCTCTGAGCCCCTGCTCCGAACCGGCCCCAGCCGCGGCCGAGGGTCACAGCGGCCGGGAGTATGGTGCGGTCCCATGGTGGAACCACGGGTCGATCCAGCAGGTCGGGGGCGGGTCCTCGTCGTCGACGACGATGCGGCGATCCGCCGCTCGCTGGGCCGCGGCCTGCGCCTGGACGGCTTCCGCGTCACCGAGGCGGACGGCGGGCGGGCGGCGCTCGCCGGGCTGCGCGACGACCCGCCGGACGTGGTGGTGCTGGACATCTCCATGCCCGACATCAGCGGGATCGAGGTGTGCCGGACACTGCGCGAGGACGGCAACGACATACCGGTGCTGATGCTCTCGGCGCTGGACGAGGTCGCCGACCGGGTCGCCGGGCTGCAGGCGGGCGGCGACGACTACCTCGTCAAGCCGTTCGCCCTCGACGAGCTGGTGCTGCGGCTGCACGCGCTGCTGCGCCGCCGCCCACCGCGGCGGACGGACACCGTGCGCGCCGGCGGCCTGCTGCTCGACCCGGCGGCCCGCACCGCACACCTGGACGGCGCCGAGCTGCACCTCACCCGCCGGGAGTTCGAGCTGCTGGAGACCCTGGCCCGCAACACGGGGATCGTACTCACCCGCGACCAGCTGCTCGACCGGGTCTGGGGCTACGACTTCGAGGTGCGGACCGACGCCGTCGACACCTTCGTCAGCTATCTGCGCCGCAAACTGGAGGCCGGCGGCCGGCCGAGGATCGTGCACACGGTGCGCGGTGTCGGCTTCGTGCTGCGCGACAGCCCGGCCGAGGGCGCGCGATGAGCATGCGGCTGTCGACGCGGATCGCGATCGCCGTCGGCGTGCTCGTTCCGCTCCTCGTGCTCGCGTCCGGCTGGCTGCTGGTGCGGCTGGTCGCGAACGATCTGCACGCCCAGGCCGACGCCCATCTGCGGGAACGCGCGGCGGCGATGGCGCAGGACGCCCGCAACCTGCTGCGGGTCACCGCGGCGGACCGGTCGGCCGCCGCCGAGCAGGCCAAGGAGAAGCGGCTGTTCACCTCGGCGCTGGACGTCGGCATCCGGCTCATCGGCCCGGACGGCACCGTGACCGGCGGGCCGCAGCCCGGCGCGTCCTTCACGCTGCCCCCCGACGCCCGCCGGCCGGTCACCGTCCGCGACGGGCAGCGGAGCTGGCGGGTGCTGTCGGTGCCGGTGGTCTCCAAGCGCCCGGCGGCGACCGGCACGCTGTGGATCTTCTCGCCGGACACCGCGAGCCAGTCGCAGATCCAGCTCGTACGGCGGCGGGTGGTGATGGTGGCGCTGCTGGGCGCGCCGCTGGCCGCGGCCGTCACCTGGCTCGCCGCCACTGCCGCCGTACGCCCGCTGCGCCGGCTCCAGCGGCGGGCCGCCGGCCTCGACCCGGGGACCAGCGCGGCCCGGCTCGACCACGAACCGTCCAGGATCGCGGAGGTCGACGACCTGGCGCTGACGCTGCGGACGGTGCTGTCCCGCTACGACGAACAGGCCGCGCGCACCGCCGAGGCGCTCGCCACGGCCCGCTCCTTCTCCGCCGCGGCCTCGCACGAACTGCGGACCCCGCTGATGAGCATGCGGATCAACCTGGACGTGCTGGGCGGCCACCCCGGTCTCGACCCCGCGGAACGGGCCGAGATCGTGGCGGACCTGAGCCGGGAGCACGCCCGGCTGCTCGGCCTGCTGGTGATGCTGCGGGCGCTGGCGCAGGGCGATCTCGTGGAGGCCGACGCCTTCGGGCCCGTCGATCTCGCCGAGGTGGTGGAGTCGTCCGCCGCCGCGCTGCACGGCAGCCGGCCGGGCACGGCGCTGACCGTGCGGAGCGGGCCCGGGCTCCTGGTCCACGGGTGGGAACCGGGGCTGCGCTCGGCGGTCGACAACCTGATCGTGAACGCGCTGACGCACGGAGGCGGCGCCGTCGGCGTGACGGTGCGCTCCGGGGAGGAGGGGCGCGGGCCGGGTGACGTCGCCGGTCCGTTCGTCGTGCTCACCGTGGACGACGACGGGCCCGGTGTGCCGCCGGAGTTCCGGCAGCGGGTCTTCGAACGCTTCCAGCGCGGTCCGGACAGTCCCGGTTCCGGCCTCGGTCTGACGCTCGTCGCGCAGCAGATCGCCCTGCACCGGGGCACGATCAGGATTCTGGACCGGCCGGCCGGAGACGGCCGTGCCGCCCGGGGGGCACGGTTCGAGGTACGGCTCCCGCTGGCCGTGACCGGCCGGCCGGACTCCGGACTCCCGTCTCGCAGGGACTGGTTGACCGCCGAAACAGCCACGGGAACGGCCACGGGAACGGCCACGGGAACGGGACCAGGGACGGGACCAGGGACCGGGACGGTGCCCGGTCAGGCCCCACAAGGTTTCCACAAAGACCCCTCCTAGCGTCGTCCCGCGGCCGGGCACCCTGCCCGGTCCGTCGAGGAGGACACCATGCGCACCACTCGCACCACCCGGACGGCGATCGCCGCGTGCGCGGCCGTCGCCGCGCTGCTCGGCGCGGCGGGAAGCGCGGCCGCCACGCCGTCCGCGCCCCCGACCGGGGACGGCGCCAAGGCGGTCTGCAAGCGCGCCCCCAAGGCCGACGCGCGGATCGACAAGGCGCTCGCCCGGCTCAACGGGAACGCCGGTACGAAGGGATCCGTCGCCCGGCTCACCCAGCGCGTCGCCAACGCCAAGTCGGCGGGCCACACCGAGATCGAGACCCTTCTCAACGACCGGCTGACCTTCCGCAAGTCGCTCGTGCCGACGCTGCAGCAGCGGCAGAAGGATCTGAAGGCCGTCCTCGTCTGGTGCCAGGCCAACAACAACGGAACGTCCAAGTGACCATGAGATACCGGGCGGCCGCGGTCACCGCGACCATGCTGCTCTGCGCCGCGCTCGCCACCGGCTGCGGTGGCAAGGGCGGCGGCGCCGACGACGGCTCGGCCACCACGCCGAATCCGTCCGGGTCGCAGCTCTCGCACCTCGACAAGGTCGTCGGCGACGCGGAGTCCGCGGCGAACGCGGCGGAATCCGATGCCGCATCCGATGCCGCGTCCGACAACTGACGGACCGCTCACGTAACCTGTGCGGCCATGGAGTCGATGGCACGGACTTTGTGGCTGCGCACGGAACCACTGCACGCGGTGGTCTACTTCGACGCGCAGTGCCGCGAGATGGGGCGCTCGCTGGGTCTCAAGGGCTACTGGATGGGGTACTTCGCCACCCGGTCCGCCCCGCTGGGCCGTGCTCAGCCGTCGGTGGTGACCGCCGCGTTCGGTGTGTTCGCCCCCGGACCGGTCGCCCGCGCGCTGCCCGCGTCCTGGGACATCACCACCCCCGAGCGGGCACTCGACCTGCGGGCCGAACGCTCGGCCGCCGCCCTGCGGGCGCTCGATCCGGAACTGGAGCGACGGGCGGAGCGGCTGACCGGTCCGCTGCGCGCGATGGTGGCGGACGCACCCGCACTCGCCCGGCCGGTGTTCGCCGCCAACCGGGACCTCCCCGACCGGGCCGACCCCGTGCAGCAGGTGTGGCAACTGACCACCTCACTGCGTGAGTTCCGTGGTGACGCGCATCTGGCCGTACTCGCCGACCACGGCCTCGACGGCTGTGAGGCACTGCTCCTCGCGGCCGCCGACGGCCGGGTGCCCGCCGACTCGATCCGGCAGGACCGCGGTTGGACGGCGGAGGAATGGGCCGGCGCCGGTGCCCGGCTGCGCGAACGCGGACTGCTCGGGTCGGACGGTGTCCTCACCGAACGCGGACGCGACGAGCGCCGGTCCATCGAGGACGACACCGACCGGCTGGCCGGCCGTCTGCTGCGCCCGCTGTCCGGCGACCGCGTGCAGGCGCTGTTCCGCGATCTGGCCCCGGTGGTGGACCGCGTCCTGGCCGGCAAGGTGCTGCCGTTCCCGAACCCGATCGGCCTGCCCCGGCCGGTGCGGCCGCGGTAACCGCGTAGGCGATCGGAACGAGCCGAGTCGTCGTGTCGCGAAGCTACTTGGCGTCGGCGTAGCACTCCACGACGTTCGTCTCCAGCGGGAAGCGGACCGGGGTGTCACCGAAGACCAGGCGGCGGGCCTCCTCGCCCGCCGCGGCGACGGCGGCCTCGACGGCGCCCGCGAGGTCGGTCGGGGTGTGCACGATGATCTCGTCGTGCTGGAAGAAGACCAGCTGCGGCTCGGGGCCGACCGCGGCGAGCCGGCGCCGGGTGGCGGCGAGCATGGCCAGGGCCCAGTCGGAGGCGCTGGCCTGGATGATGAAGTTGCGGGTGAAGCGCCCCCAGGAACGGGCGGCCCGCCGGTCCGGCGAGGAGCCGTCGTCGGAACCCGATCCCGCGCCGGATCCGGAACCCAGGTCGGCGTCGTCCGTGTCCAGCCAGCCGGAGGACGGCGTCGGGGAGGTACGGCCCAGCCGGGAGCGGACCACGCCGCCGCCTTCACCGATGCGGGCGGCGGACTCGACGAGGCCCATCGCGTCGGGGAAACGGCGGCGGAGAATCGCGAGCAGCTGCCCCGCCTCACCGCTGGTCTGCCCGTACATGGCGGCCAGCAGCCCGATCTTGGCGCGGCTGCGGTCACCGCCGAACGCGGTGCGTGCGATGCCCGCGTAGAGATCGCCCTCGGCCGCCGCGGCGGCCAGACCGGTGTCGGCCGACATCGCGGCGAGCACCCGCGGCTCCAGCTGGCCGGCATCGGCGACGACCAGTCGGTGGCCGGGGTCGGCGACGACCGCGGACCGCAGCAGCCGGGGGATCTGCAGGGCGCCGCCGCCACGCGTCGCCCAGCGGCCGGAGACCACCCCGCCGACGACGTACTCGGCGCGGAACCGGCCGCCGCGCACCCAGGCCTCGCGCCAGGCCCAGCCGTGGGCGGCGTGGATCCTGGACAGTTCCTTGTAGCGCAGCAGCAGGGCCGCCGCCGGATGCTCGACCTCGCGCAGCACATGCGAGCGGGTCGACGGCAGCTGGACGCCGACCCGGGCGAAGGCGGGCAGCACCTGCGCGGGGGAGTCCGGGTTGACCGGGCTGCCGAGCGCCTCCTGGACCTGGACGGCGAGCTCGCCCAGCAGTTTGGGCCGGGCGCCGCCCGCCGGGCGGGGGCCCAGCAGACCGGTCAGCAGTTCGTCGTGCACGGCGGCGCTCCACGGCAGTCCGCCGCGGCCCATCTCGGCGGCGGCCAGCGATCCGGCGGACTCGGCGGCGCACAGCAGCCGCATCCGGCCCGGGTGTTCACCCTCCTGGAGCCGGCGCTGCTGCTCGGCGTGGACGGCGACGACGGCCGTCAGCGGATCGGCGTCCTGCGGCAGGTGGTGCCGGTCGGCCGCGAAGAGCACCGGCTGGTCGTCGGCCGCGCCTTCCCGGGCGTCCTCGGGGACCGGCAGATCCTTCAGCCGCGCCCAGGCGGCGCCGAGCGAGCGCGGCTGTCCGTGCCGGCCGTCCCGGCCGAGCAGCAGCGTTTCGACGAGCTTCAGGTCATGGCAGCGGCCTGGCCGTACCGGCAGCCGGTCGAGCAGCCGGGGGTACAGGTCCTCGGTCGCCGCCCACACCCAGCGCGGCCCGCCGGACGCCTCGCGGGCGGCGATGGCCGCGGCGAGATCGGCCACGCGCTCGGCGGACCCGGCCGGTACGCCCTCCTCGTCCAGCGCCAGCAGCCGCCCACCGTGCCCCACGGGGTCGGGTGCGACGGCGACGCGTGGCGCGGAGGGGAGAGGAGTGGTCACGGGTCGAGCGTAGAGCGGGGCACTGACAACGGGCCGTGCGCAAGGCCGCCGGTCAGCGGTCCAGGAGCGCGTCGCGGTGCTGGGCGCGGTACCGGTCGAGCAGCGCCCGCAGGTCCGCCGCGGTGAAGGGCCGGTACGCCGCGCCGCAGGGGCCCGCCTCCGGCGGGGACCACCAGACCGGATCCGCGCACCGGAAGCCCGTACGGCGCAGGCCGACCCGGTGGACCTTGTTGGTGGCGGTGACCGGCATCCGCTCGGTCACGCGCACGAAGCGCGGCGGCATCTTCGTCCCCAGATCCGGCTGGGCGGCGAGGAAGGCGGCGAACGCGGCCGGGTCGAAGGCGGCGCCCTCGTGCAGGGCGAGGGTCGCCATGACCTGGTCGCCCGCCACCGGGTCCGGGACGGCGTAGACGGCCGCCGAGGCCGCGTGGGGGAAGCGGGCCAGGATGTTCTCGATGACCGCGGCGGCCAGGTTCTCGCTGTCGACGCGCAGCCGGTCGTCGCTGCGCCCGGCGAAGTGGAAGAAGCCCCCGGTGTCGCGGAAGAACAGATCGCCGGTCCAGTACCAGTCGCCGCGCAGCCGGTCGGCGACGGCCTGTTCGTTCTTCCAGTAGCCCTCGAACGTGCTCCGGCCGCGGTTGACCAGCTCGCCGATGGCCTCGTCGCCGTTGAGCAGCCGGCCGTCGGCGTCGAAGCGGGCGGGCGGGCGTTCCCGGCCGGTGTCCGGGTCCACGACGGCGAGGTCCGCGCCGGGGGCGGCGCGGCCGATGGCGCCGGGCGGTGTGCCGGGGGAGCGCTGGATGGCGGCGCCGCCCTCGGAGGAGCCGTACCCCTCGATGAGCGGGGTGCCGAAGCGGGCCGCGAAGCGGGTGGCGTCGACGGCCCCGGCCTCGGTGCCGAAGCCGTGCCGCAGCGGGTGGTCGCGGTCGTCGGGGCGTTCGGGGGTCGCGAGCAGGAACTGCACGGCGCGGCCCACGTAGGTGAAGTACGTGGCCCCGTAGGCCCGTATGTCGGGCAGGAAACCGGAGGCGGAGAACTTCCGGCGCAGGGCGACGGCGGCGCCGCCGGTCAGCGCCGGGGCCCAGTTGGCCATGACGGCGTTGCCGTGGAACAGCGGCATGCAGATGTAGTGGACGTCCTCGGGCACCACGTCCAGGAAGTCGACCAGGGCTCGCCCGGCATGGGCGAGTCGGCCCTGGGAACAGATCACCGCTTTGGGGGCGCCGGTCGAGCCGGAGGTGAAGTACAGCAGCATCCGGGTGCCGGGCGTGACCTCCGGCGCGGGTTCCGGCTCGGCGCCCGCGTAGGGGGCGAGCAGCGCGTCGTACGCGGGGTCGTCGACGACGAGGACGCGGTCGCGGGAGAGCGACGGCCCCAGGTCGAGGCCGTCGAGCAGCGGGAGGTGGGCGCGTTCGGTGACCAGCAGGGCGCACTCGGTGTGGGCGATGTCGCGGGCCAGCTCCGGGCCGCGCCGGGTCGGGTTGACGCCGACCACGGTGGCGCCGGCGAGCGCGGCGGCGCCCAGCCACAGCGGGTACTCAGGGACGTTGTCCAGCAGGACGCCGACATGCGGCTGCGCTCCGGGCGGCAGCAGATCACGCAGCAGCGCGGCGCGCGCCGCCGACGCGGCGGCGGCCTCGTGATGGGTGAGGACCAGATCCCGGTACTTCAGGCCCGGCCGGTGGTCCTTCCACCGTGCGCGCACCAGCTCCGCGACCGTGGTGCCGGCCGCGGAGCCGGTGTCCGGGGTGTCTGCGGCCCCCGCCGTGTGCGTGCTCCCCATCGCCGCCTCCCGTCCGTTGGACAGCAAGCCGCACCATAACTGACTAGTCGTCAGATGTGGAGGGGGCGCTCAGCGGCGGAGGCCGGGGCGAGCGGTCGGGGGCGCTGGGTCAGGAACCCTGCTGGGCCTGCTCGACGGACTTGCGGACCTCGTCCATGTCCAGCGCGCGCGCCTGGCCGATCACATCGTCCAGGGCCGCGGCCGGCAGCGCGCCCGGCTGGGCGAAGACGGCGACGCGGTCACGGACGATCATCAGCGTCGGGATCGACTGGATGTCGAACGAGGCGGCCAGCTCCGGCTGCGCCTCGGTGTCCACCTTCGCGAAGACCAGGTCCGGATTGGACTCGGCGGCCTTCTCGTAGACCGGGGCGAACATCCGGCACGGGCCGCACCAAGCGGCCCAGAAGTCGATGAGGACGAAATCGTTCTTGGTCACGACCTCGTCGAAGTTGTCCTTGGTCAGCTCGACAGTGCTCATGGTGCGCATAACGGGGTGTGCCGATCGGATATTCCGGCGACTTCACTCATCCGGGTGATGGGGTGACCGGGTGCAGTGGCGATCGGCGGGTGGGCCTCGTTGGTCCTGTCATGGGAACGACGGAATGGACCCGGGACAGCGGCGGCGCGAACGACGGAGCCGCCTGGCGCGTCACCCGGGGTGGAACGATTCCGCACGGCTCGGACGTCCCGGTGTACGCCGCCCTGGCCGACCAGTGGCGGTCGGCCGGGCGGATGGTACCGGGGCAGATCGACGCGGAGTGGGCCGAGCTGGTCGGACGGATCCCGCGGTTGACGGGGGTGTGACGGCCGGAAGCGGGGTGTGACGGCTGGTACCGGGATGCGGCGGGGGACCGGGCCGGACAGGGCCCCGCCGCGGAGCGGAACGCCTCAGCCCTCGTCGAAGACCAGGTCCTCGGGCGGACGGTTCATCCGCACCGTCTGGCCGGAGACCTCCACCACCGTCTCGAAGCCGGTGTACTGGCCGCGGGACACGATCAGCACCCGGTCGCCCCGCTGGTCCAGGAACGCGGCGAAACCGGCCAGCGACGGGTCTCCCGCGCCCAGCGCCAGGTAGTCCGCCAGCCGCCGGAACAGCTTCGGCATGATCACGGCCTCCGCCGTGATCGATTCCAGGCCGTCGATCCGCGCCCCCGTCTGGGTGACGTCCAGCGACCACAGCCCGACGCCCTTGGAACGGGCCGCGTCCACCGCCGCGGTCAGCGCCCGGCGCAGATCCACGTACAGGTTCCGGTAGTACGTCGGATAGGCCAGGCCCTCCGCGAGCTGGTGGAAGTTGGCCGTCTCCTCCAGCAACGCTGCCTCCACCCGGATCCGCCCCCCGCTGGTGCCCGGCGCCGCGCCCTTGCCGACCAGGGCCACGCACCGCCCGTACAGATCGGCGCCGCGGGTGAGGAGATAGCCGGGCAGCTGCGCCGGCTCCGCCGCGCTCACGGTGCCGCGGCCGTCGCGGGTGACCCCGGTGAAGCCCAGCCAGGACAGCAGCTCTCCGGCGGCCTGGTCGGCGTACGGCGCCGGCTGGTGCAGCTCATGGCCATGCGCCGGTATGTAGTGCGTCTCCAGCGCGTCGATCGCGTCCAGCCGCAGCTGCGCGCCGCCCGTCGCGTTGCGCTGCACCCGGTGCTTGCCCTCGACCAGGTCCCAGTGGGCCGGATCGGTGGGATAGAAGCGGATGGAGTCCCCGTCGGGACGGGCTCCGGTGATCCGGTACGTGCCCTCGATGACGAGCATGGGCATGGCGACGCCTCCTCAGCGTGTCCACGTATCCGCCCGGTCGGCGCGGCCGGCTGTCCGCCGCGAGCCGCCCGCGGATCCTCGGTGGACGTCCCGCGCGGTTCCCTTCCCTCCAGCGTGCCGCAGAAGTCCGGGCGGCACCGGCGACCGGCCGGTAACGGCGGGCTGAATTCTTCTCATCAACCCACAGCGTGGACGCCCCCTTGAGCTGGATTCGAGGGCCGGTACACATCCTCGGACGCATCGCCCGGAGTGACCCGAAAGGAACCTGCTGTGAACGTACGCGCGACGTTCCACAAGCCGGGACGGCGGCCATGGTGACGGTCCTGCGGCGCGCCGGTGCCGGGGAAGGCGCCCCGGCGGTCCCGCACCTGAGCCATTCGTCCTGGGAGCTGGCGGCCCGCTTCGACCGGGAGCTGGGGGACCCGGGCGACCCGGCCACCGTCTTCTCCTACCAGGAGGCCGTCCGGCTGGACGACGCCGAGGAGTTCCCCGACGAGGCGTGTGCCGCCCTCGACGCCTGGGGCCTCGCCGACTACTACGTGCCCGCCGACTACGGCGGGGTCCTCACCGGCTTCGAGGACCTGCAGCAGCTCATCCGGATGCTGGCCCGGCGCGATCTGACGGTCGCCGTCGGACACGGCAAGACCTTCCTCGGCTCGGTGTCGGTGTGGGTCTCCGGCGACCACGCGGCGGCGGTCCGGCTCGGTGCGCTGGTCAAGGCCGGTGCCCGGGTCTCGCTCGGGCTGACGGAGCGCACCCACGGCAGCGACATCATGGCGGGCGAGCTCACCGCGGAGCCGGTCGGCCCCGGCTACCGCGTCAACGGTGAGAAGTGGCTGATCAACAACGCCACCCGCGGCCGGCTGCTCAGCCTGCTCGCCCGTACGTCGCCCGTCGGCGGCCCGCGCGGCTTCACCCTGCTCCTCCTCGACAAGGAGGAACTGCCCGAGGAGACCTACCGCTGCCTGCCCAAGGTGCCCACCCACGGCATCCGCGGCGCGGACATCAGCGGCGTCGTCATCCAGGACGCCGTGGTGGGACCGGAGGCGGTGGTCGGCGGGGCCGGCGGCGGTGCGGAGCTGCTCCTCAAGTCGCTCCAGCTCACCCGTACGCTCTGCCCGTCGCTCTCACTCGGCGCGGCCGACCACGCGCTGCGGCTGGCCATGGAGTTCGCCAGTGAGCGGGTGCTCTACGGCCGACGGCTGACCGAACTCCCGCTCACCCGGCGCACCCTGGCCGAGGCCTACGCCGACCTGCTGGTCTGCGAGGCGCTGAGCACGGTCGCGACCCGCAGCATCCACGCCCTGCCGAGCGAGCTGAGCGTCACCTCCGCCGTCGCCAAGTACCTCGTGCCGACCATCATCGACGGACAGGTCGCCTCGCTGGGATCCCTGCTGGGCGCACGGTCGTTCCTGTCGGGCGAGTTCGCGCACGGCAGCTTCCAGAAGGTGGCCCGCGACCACCGCATCGTCGGCATCTTCGACGGCAACACCCTCGTCAACCAGTACTCGCTGGTGGCGCAGTTCCGTTCCCTGGCCCGCAACTACCTCGGACCGCTGGACCACCGCCCGCGGCTGGGCACCCTGTTCAACCTGAGCCGGCCGCTGCCGCCGTTCGACCCGGAGCGGCTCACCCTGCTCTCCCGCTACGGCAGCAGCGTCCTGGGCACCCTGCCCGCCTCCGTGACACGGCTGGCGGACGCGGCGCTGCTCGACCCGGCGCTCGGCGGCGCCGCCCGGTGCGCCGCGGAACTGCGGGTGGCGGCCGACGCGCTGCACCGCAGGATCGCCCGCCGGATGGAAACGGTGGCGGCCGCGTCACCCGAGAGCTTCACCGACGCACGCAAGTACGGGCTCTGCTTCGCCGGGGCCGCCTGCCTGGGCCTGTGGTTGCACAGCCACCGTGAGGCCGAGGCGGGCGGGACCGGCGGGCTCTGGCAGGACGGTCTGTGGCTCGAAGCCGTACTGAACCGGCTGCTGGCCCGCCTGGAGGCGCGCCCGGCCGCGGGCGCCGCGGAGGACCCGCTGTTCGAGCGGCTCTACACACAGCTGACCCAGCAGTACCAGGACGGCAGTCTCTTCTCGTTGCTGCCCTGCCCGATAGCCGAGGGACCGCCATCATGCTGAAGGACAACAGCTCCCGCCCGCAGCCGGGTCCCGTCCCGGACGCCGCGCCGGCGCAGCCGGCCGGGCTCCGGTCGGTGGACCCGGCGGAAGTCGCCATCCAGGCCAGGGTCGCCGAACTGGAGCAACTGCTCGGCGACCCCCGCGACCCGGACAACCCCTTCGGGCACGACGCGCTGCTCGCCGCCGACGACCGCAGCGAACTCCTCCCCTCCGCGGAGGACGCGCTCACCGGCTTCGGCCTCAACCACGAGTTCGTGCCGGTGGAACTCGGCGGGCGGCTCGCCCGGGTGGACACCCTCGCCCGCGTGCTGCGCCCGGTCTTCCGCCGGGACGCCTCACTGGCGCTGGGCTACGGCGTGACGTCCTTCCTCGCCGCGGTCGCGGTGTGGGCGGCCGGCACGCCGGAGCAGCGCCGCTGGACCGCCGACCTGCTGATGGGCGGCGGCCGGCTGGCCATCGCCTACCACGAGCTGGCCCACGGCAACGACTTCGTCCGCAACGAGTTCACCGCACTCCCCGACGGAACCGGCTTCCGGCTGGACGGCCGCAAGGAAGTGATCAACAACGCCGGGCGCGCCGAGGCCCTCGTGCTGTTCAGCCGCACCGCGAAGGAGGCCGGCGCCCGCAGCCACTCGGTGCTGCTCGTCGACAAGGGCGTGCTGCCCGCCGACCGGTTCGAGCACCTGCCGCGCTACCGCACGGTCGGGGTGAAGGGCTGCGAGATCGGCGGCTTCCACTTCCGCGACTGCCCGCTGCCCGGCGACGCGCTCGTCGGCGGTCTCGGCGAAGGCGTGGAGATCGCCCTGCGGTCCTTCCAGATCACCCGCAGCGCCATCCCCGCGATGGTGCTGGCCGGTGCCGACACGGCGCTGCGCACCGTCGTCGGCTTCGCCGTGGACCGGCAGCTGTACGGACGTTCCGTACTGGAGATCCCGCACGCCCGGTCCACCGTGGCGGGCGCCTTCACCGACCTGCTGATCTGCGACTCCCTCGCGCTGGCCGCCACCCGGGCGGTCCATCTGCTGCCCGGCCAGACCAGCGTGTACGCGGCGGTGGTGAAGTACCTGGTGCCCAAGTTCCTCCAGGACGCCACCTACGACCTCTCGATCGTGCTGGGCGCCAACTTCTACGTGCGCAACGGCGAGTACGGCATCTTCCAGAAGCACGTACGCGACCTGCCGATGACCAGCCTCGGACACGCCGGGACCGCCGCCTGCCAGGCCACCATCATCCCGCAACTGCCGCGGCTGGCCCGCAAGTCGTGGTTCGCCGGCGAACCCGCCCCCGCCTCGCTGTTCCGCAGCTGGGAGGGGCTGCCGCCGCTCGACACGAGCCGGCTGTCGCTCGCGGCGGACGGCGACGCGCTCGCCGCCTCCCTGGTGACCGGGTACGACTGGCTGCGCGCCACCGGCAGCGGGGGGACGGACGCGGCCGCGCTGATCGAACTCGTCCGCTCGCTCGTCGAGGAACTGCGCGAACTGCAGGGCGAGTGCACGGAGATGCCGCCCGAGGACCGCACCGTACTGGCCAGCCCGCACGCCTACGCGCTCGCCGACCGGTACGCCCTGGTGCTCGCGGGATCCGCCGTCCTGAACGTATGGCGCGAACAACTGGGGGGCGGCTCGCCGTTCCTGGCCGACCCGGCCTGGCCGACGGCCGCGCTCGCCCGGATCGCCCGGCGGCTGGGGCTGCCCGTCCCGGAACGCACCCGGGACGAGGTGGACTGGCTGCTCGGCGAGGTCCTGGACCGCTACCACGGCGAACGCAGCTACGACCTCTACGACAGCCCCCTGGCCGGTTGAGCGGCACCGAGACACAAGAGGAGTCGGACATGGTGGTTCCCGGCAGCGCCGTCCAGGAGCGGGAGTTCCGCGGGTGGCTCCTGGAGAAGCTCGGCCAGTACCTGCGGCGCCCCCCGGCGGACATCGACATCAGCGTGCCCTTCGCGGAGTACGGCATCGACTCGGTCGCCGCGCTGAGCATCTTCGGTGACATCGAGGACGCATTCGGCCTCTACCTGGAGCCGACGGTGGCCTGGGACCACCCCACGGTGCAGTCCCTCGCCCGCTATCTGGCCTCCGAATCCGCCCGCAGCGCCACCGGCCCGCTGACGCAGGCCCCCTACGGCGAACCGATCGGCGGGAACCAGGCGGGCGGCGACCCGAGCGACCCCCGCGACACCCCCGGGACGGCGGGCCGGCCGCGGAACACCCCGGGAGGTGGACCGCGGTGAACCCGATCGCCGTTCTCGGCCTGGACTGCCGCTTCCCAGGGGCCCCCGACCCGGGGGCGTACTGGGACCTGCTCGCCGCCGGAGCCGACGGGGTCGGGCCGAGACCCGCCTCCCGCCGGGTCGGGGACACCCGGCGGGCGAGCGGGCCCGCGGCCCGGCCCGACGGCGGATTCATCGACGACGCCGACGCGTTCGACCACGCCTTCTTCGGCATCGGCCGCGCCGAGGCCGCCGCCATGGACCCCCAGCAGCGACTGCTGCTGCAGACCGCCTGGCGCGCACTGGAGGACGCCGGCGTCAACCCCAGGGACCTGGCCGGCAGCGGCACCGGCATCTACGTGGGCGCCATGGCCGACGACTGGTCCCGGCTGCGGCTGGCCGACGACGCGGCGATCACCCCGCGCACCGGCACCGGCGCCGGCCGGGCGATCCTCGCCAACCGGCTCTCGTACCAGCTGGACCTGCGCGGCCCCAGCCTCACCGTCGACTCCGCCTGCTCCTCCGCGCTGATCGCCGTGCACCTCGCGATGGGCGCGCTGCTGTCCGGCGAATGCGACATCGCCTTGGCCTGCGGGGTCAACCTGGTGATGTCCGACGTCCTCGACGAGATCTACGGGCAGTCCGGGCTCGCCGCCCCGGACGGCCGCTGCAAGCCCTTCGGCGCGCAGGCCAACGGCATCGGCCGGGCCGAGGGCGTCGGCGCGGTGGTCCTGCAGCGACTGGCGGGCGCCCGCGCAGCGGGCCGGCCGGTCCGGGCGCTGCTGCTGGGCAGCGCCGTCAACCAGGACGGCCGCAGCAACGGCATCATGGCCCCGTCCCGGCGCGCCCAGCGCGAGGTCATCCAGGCCGCCTGCCGGCGGGCCGGGGTCGAGCCGCAGCGGATCGGCTGGGTCGAGGCGCACGGCACCGGCACCCCCGTCGGTGACCTCATCGAGGCCCGCGCGCTCGGCGACGTGTACGGCGGACTGCGGCCGGAACCGTGCGCGATCAGTTCGGTCAAGGGCAACATCGGCCACGCCGAGGGCGCGGCGGGCATCGCGGGCCTGATCAAGGCCGTGCTGGCGCTGGAGCACCGGCTGGTCCCGCCGGTCAGGACCGCGGGCGGCGAGCACCCGGGACTCGACCTGGCGGCGCACGGCCTGCGGCTGCTGACCGAACCGCTGCCGCTGCCCGAGGGCGAGATGCTCGCCGCCGTCTCCAGCTTCGGCATGGGCGGCAGCAACGCCCATGTGGTGCTGTCCTCCGCACCCCGCCCGACCGCTCCTCCCGTCCCGCAGGACCGGGACGCCGAAGACGGCGAGCACCCCGGGGTCTTCACCCTGACCGCGCCCAACGCCGAGGCGCTGCGCCGCAACCTCGTCGTCCAGGCCCGCTCGCTCGCGGCGCGCGCCCAGGAGCCGGTCACCCCGCTGTGCTGGACCAGCAACCTGACCCGTACCGGCATGGCGTACCGGATCGCGATCCCCGCCGAGGACACCGCCGGGCTCGCCGCCGCGCTCGACGCCGCCGCGGAGGCGGGGGAGGGGGTGCCGGAACCGCCGGAACCCCCGGTCGTGGCGTTCCTCTACACCGGCCAGGGCGCCCAGTACCCGGGGATGACCAGCCGGCTGTACCGCGAGTCGCCGCTCTACCGGCGCCACCTCGACGAGGCTTCCCTGGCCCTGGAACCGCACCTCGGCGGATCGATCACCGAACTGCTGCTCGACCGCGACGAACGGGTGCACCGCACCGGCTGGACCCAGCCCGCCGTCTTCGCCGTGCAGTACGCGCTGGCCGGCTACCTGGAGGAGCTGGGAGTGCGGCCCGGCGCCGTACTGGGGCACAGCATCGGCGAGTTCGCGGCGGCCGTCACCGCGGGCGCGCTCGGCCTGGAGGACGCCGCGGCGCTCGTCGCGGCCCGCGGCACCGCCATGGAGGCGCTGCCGGAGGGCGGCGGGATGCTCGCGGTGCGGGCACACCCCGACGACCTGCGCGAAGTCCTCGCGAGCGAACCGCTGGTGGGCCTGGGCGCCGCCAACGGCGCCGCCGCGTCCGTGCTGTCGGGTGATCTGACGGCCATCGGCAGGATCCGCGACCAGCTCGGCGCGCGCGGCGTCGGCTGCACCCCGCTGAAGGTCTCGCACGCCTTCCACTCGGTCCTGATGGACCCGGTGCTGCCCGGCTTCCGCACGACGGCCGACCGGATCACCGCGGGAGAGCCGCGACTGCCGTTCTTCTCCACCGTCCGCGGCGGACTGCTCGCCGGCCGGCCGCTCGACGCCGACTACTGGTGCGAGCACATCACCGGCACCGTCAAGTTCGCCGACGCCGCCGCCGCGCTGCTCGGCTCCGGCGTCACGCACCTCGTCGAACTCGGCCCCAAGCCCGTCCTGCTGCCGCTCGCCCGGCGGCTGCCCGGTGGCAGCGCGCTGCCCGGGATCTCGGTGGTCCGCGACGCCCAGAGCGGCGCGCTGACCGCGGCCGAGGCGGCCGCCGCGCTCTACACCGCCGGCGTCGACATCCGCTGGGAGCGGCTCTACCGTCCCGAGGACCAGGTCCACGCCCGGCTCGCACCGCAGAGCTTCGACACCACGGCCCGGTTCTGGCACGAGCCCCCCAGGCCCGCGGCGGCGCCGGCCGGTGAACCGGGGAGCCCGGTCCTGTCGCTGGTGCGCGCCGACTCCGGCCCGCGGGCGCCCGAGCACGACGGCGGCGGGCTCGCCGAGGCGGTGCGCGAGACGGTCGCCGGGATCACCGGCGCCGAGGAGGGCACCCTGCGCGACGACGACCGGTTCTACGACGATTTGGGCTTCGACTCGGTGATGTTCATGGAGCTCAAGTACCGGCTGGAGGAGGCGGTACCGGCGCTGGGTGAGCTGTCGATCCCGGAGATGATGTCGAGCCTGGTCTCGGTCACAACCCTCATCGGCTATCTGCGTGAGCAGCTCGCCCGGGTCCCCGCCTGATGACCGGGCGCCCGCCCCCGGAGCCCGGCATGCACCTGCTCGCGGCGGCCACCGCGCTGCCCGGCCCGGCGATCGGCAACGACGCGCTGGCCGGGCGGCTCGGGCTGTCCGCCGAGTGGGTGGAGATGTTCATCGGCACCCGGACCCGGCACTTCGCCGTGGACCTCGCGGGCGGCGTCGGCTGCCTGCTGGCCGACCTGTGCGAACAGGCCGCCGTCCGCGGTCTGGAGCGGGCCGGACTGACCGTGCGCGACCTCTCCTTCGTGGTGCTGGCCACCGCGACCCCGGACTCCCTGATGCCCACCACGGCCGCCGTCGTCGCGGACCGGCTGGGCGCCGCCGGCATCCCCGCCTATCAGCTCCAGTCGGGCTGCTCCGGCGCCGTCCAGGCGTTCACCCTCGCCGAGGCGCTGCTCGCCCAGGAACCCGCCGGGTCCGGCGGCGGGCCGTACGGACTGGTGCTCGGCGGGGACGTCTGCGCCAAACACCTGGATCTGGAGCAGGACTTCCGCCGGATGCCGCCCGCCCAGCTCGTCAACTACGTGATCTTCGGCGACGGCGCGGGCGCCGCCGTGGTGAGCGCCGCCCCGGCCCCCGGCAGCGCCGCCTTCCACGGGCTCGGGAACCGACTCGCTCTGCCCGGCCAGCCGCCGGGCCAGCACGTCGAGTGGTACGGCGCGGCCGACCGTGACAGCGCGCTGCCGCCGGTCTCCGAGGACTACAAGGCCGTCGAGTGCCTGGTCCCGGAACTGGCGCAGCGGGTCTGCACCGATCTGCTGGACACCCTCGGCTGGTCCGCGTCCGAACTCGGCTATCTGCTGCCCCCGCAGCTCGGCGGTCTGATGACCCGGCGGATCACCGCGGCGCTCCGCGAGCGGCTCGGGGTCGAGAAGGCCGTCGAGATCTCCTGCGTCGCCGACACCGGGAACACCGGGAACGCCCTCGTCATGAGCCAGCTGGAACAACTGCTGCCGCTGCTGACCCCGGGCGCGCGGGCGCTGTGCGCCTGCGTCGAGTCCAGCCGGTGGATATCGGCCGGCTTCGCCCTGGAGGCGTCATGAGGACCGTGCGGCACAACCGAATGAAGGAGGAGGCACAGTGACAGGAGTCGAGGACATGATCACCCTGCTCAACCGGGAACTGGGCCTGTTCCTGCGCCCGGAGGACGCCGGGGCACCGCTGGACGCGCTCCCGGGCTGGGACTCGCTGCTGCTGTTCCGGCTCGTCGCGGTACTGGAGGAGGAGGCCGGCCGGCCGCTGCCGGTCGCCGAGCTCGTCACGGCCGGCAGCCTCGCCGAGATCCACGCGCTGGCGGCGGGGCTGTGACGCCCCAGGCCGCCTCGGGTCAGGCCGGGACCGGCCGGGCCGCGACCCGCCAGGACACCGCGCGATCCGACCGTGCCCGCCGCCACACCCGGTACTTCCTGCGGTGGGCCCGCGCCGCCGCCCCCGTACACCTGGGCGCCGACATCGACATGACCGGCGTTCAGGCACACCGGGCCGCGGCCCGTGCCGAGGGCCGCCGGTACTCCGTCGTGAGCTATCTGCTGTACGCCGCCGGCCGGGTACTGGCCGACCACCCGGAGGCCAACGCGACGACGGCCGGCGGGATCGTGCCGCGCACCCTGCGCTACGAACGGGTGCACGCGAAGCTGGCCCTCGACAGCGGAACCGCCGACGAGGGCCGGCGCGCGGTGCGGGTGGCGGTGCTGCCCGACGTGGACCGGCTGGACCTGGCCGGAATCCAGCAACTCGTCGACCGCCACCGGAACGGAGCCGCCGAGGACCTGCCCGGAGCGGAGGGGGTGCGCCGGCTCGGCCGGCTGCCCCCGCCGCTCGGGCACCTCGCCTTCCGGACGGCCGTGAGCAGCCGGGCCCGCCGGGCCGAGCTGCTCGGGACCGTGGCGGTCAGCTCTCTCGGCCACCGCAGGGTGGACACCTTCCACTCCTACGGTGGTACCGCGGTCACCCTGACCGCGGGCCGGATCGCCGAGGTTCCGGTGGCCCGTGCGACGCGAGTCGCCGTGGCGCCGGTGCTGCGCCTGGGTCTGACCTTCGACCACCGCGTGCTCGACGGCGCGGCGGCCGCCGACGTACTGGACGACCTGGCACTACTCCTGGAGGCATGCGATGCCGCTCTTCCCGGGGGGTGGGACGCCCCCCAACGCCGTTCCGGTGATCGGCCGGCCCATCAGGGTGACCAGTCCGGAAGGCCCGTGGCACCGCGTGGTTGAGGCGCTGAACGAGCGCGGCAGCGTCATGGTCCACGCCCTGCTGTCGGACTGGGTGCCCGAGAACCTCGACGACCCGGAGCTGCGCCCGGTGCTCGGCCGGGACTGGCACCGCTACCAGGCGATGCGCCACCACCATGTGCGGGAGCGCTTCGCCGCCTCCCGGCTGCTGCTCAAACACGTGGCGGCACAGGCGATCCAGGCCCCGCCCGCCACCGTGGAGCTGGCCTACAAGCCCGGCGGCCGCCCCTATCTGCGCGGCTGCGACCAGATCGACATCAGCCTCAGCCACACCGAGGAACTGCTGCTGGTCGGCATCACCCGGCGCGGCTGGATCGGGGTGGACGCCGAGTTGGAGGACCGCTCCATGCTGGTCTCCGGCATCGAACGGCAGGTGTGCACCCCGTACGAGCGCACCATGCTGTCCCAGGTCAGGGAGAGCGACCGCAACCAGGAGATGGTGCGGCTGTGGACGCTGAAGGAGGCGTACAGCAAGGCCATCGGCCAGGGCATGCGGTTCCGGTTCAACGAGTTCGGCTTCGGCCCCAGCGGGCATCCGGTCCAAGTGCTCAGACCGGACGGCTCGCCCGGCACCGGTGAGGAGTGGGCGTTCGGCACCTGCCGCGTCGAAGGCCGCTACACCGCCAGCTGGGCGCTGTACGACGCGGGATTCGGCGACACCGACGACACCCGGGCCGGCACCATGCTCGACGATGGCCTGGTCACCGCGCTGCTGCACCAGCCGGCCGAGGCGCCGCAGCCGGCCGCCGAGGCCACCGCCGCGACGGACGTGCCGCTGACCGGAGCCGGAGTGGCGGCATGACCGCCCCGCCGCCCGCCGGGACCGACGTGGTCGTGGTCGGCGGCGGGCCGGCCGGACTCGCGCTGGCCCTCGCACTGGTCCGGCTCGGGGTGCGCACGACCGTGCTGGAACGCTCCGCCGGCGGCCGCCGCGACTTCCGCGGCGAGTCGCTGTCCCCGGACGGCGTCCGGCTGCTGGACCGCTGCGGCGTCCTGGAACCGCTGCGCGCCATCGCCCTGCCGGTGCGCCGGCTGGAGGTCGCCGACGGCGGCAGGACCGTACTCGACGTCGGCTTCGAGTCCTTCCCCTATCCGTACCGCTTCCCGCTGGAGATCCCGCAGTCCCTGCTGCTCGCCGAGATCGAGGCCGCGGCGGAGCGCC
This sequence comes from Streptomyces sp. RKAG293, assembly GCF_023701745.1. Lineage (NCBI taxonomy): Bacteria > Bacillati > Actinomycetota > Actinomycetes > Kitasatosporales > Streptomycetaceae > Streptomyces > Streptomyces sp. RKAG293. Next base: position 8,093,080 of record NZ_JAJOZB010000001.1, read on the forward strand.
AGGACGGCTTCCGGATGCTGCGCGGCTGGACCGCCAAGGGCCTGCTGTCCACGGACGGCAGGACCGCCGGCGTGCGGGCCGCCGGGCCCGGCGGGGCGGAGTGCGAGATCCGCGCCCGGCTCACCGTCGGCGCGGACGGCCGCTACGGAAAGATCCGCCAACTCGCCGAACTCGACGCCCACGTGCGGCCGCTGGACCGGGACGTGATCTGGATGCGGCTGCCGCGCCCCGTCGAGTGGACGGACGCGGCCTACCGGATCCGGATCCGCGGCGACCGGCACGCCCTGCTGCTCCCCGACTCCGGCGGCACCGTCCGGGTCGGCCTCAACATCCCCAAGGGCGGGCTGCGCGAACTGCGCAGGTCAGGACTGGACGCGCTGCACGAGCGGCTCGGCGAGCTCGCCCCCGAACTGGCGGCGCCCGCCCGGCAGACGCTGCGGGACTGGTCCGACACCGCGCTGCTGGACATCTTCAGCACCACCGTGCCGCACTGGTCGGCGCCGGGCGCCGTACTGATCGGCGACGCCGCGCACACCCTGTCGCCCGTCCTCGGGCAGGGCGTCAACCACGCCCTCGCCGACGCGGCAGCCCTCGCGCCGCTGGCCGCCGCCGCGCTCCACAGCGGGGAACCAGCCGGACTCGACCGCGCCACGGCACAGTTCCAGCGACAGCGGTCCCGCGAGGTGGCCCGCTCCCGGCGGCTGCAACTGCGCCAGGAGCGGATCTTCACCTGGTCGGCCCCGGCCGCCGTGGCGGTGCGCCGCGGCGTCTACCGGGCGCTCGACGGCTCCGCCCGGCTGCGCGCCCGGATGCTGGAGCCGGCGTACTTCGCCGACCAGCGGGCCGAACGGGCCCGCGGCGCACGGCGCGAGGACCACGACGAGCACGAGCAGGAGGCACGGACATGACCACACGGCTCGGTGCCGACGACGCCATCGGCCTGGAGGAACTGCGCGGGCTGTCCCTGCTGCACGCACAGGCCCAGGGCATCGAACCCGGCGCCGCCCAGGAGCTGCTGGCCCGGATCACCGAGCCGTGGGGCGACCGTCCGCGCTCCTGGGGACGCGTCTGGTGCGCGGAGGGCGACCGGCTGGCCGGCCAGGGACTGCACCTGGAGGCCTCCCGCCACTACGCGATGGCCCGCTTCCCCTACCCCGGGGACGCGCCCCGCCAGGAGGCCCAGCGCCGCTGTGTCGCGGCGTTCGACACCTGGCGCGCGGAACAGAACGCCGGCATCGAGCGGCTGGAGGTCCCGCTCGAGGACGGCACCGCCGTCTGCTGGACCGCCGGGCTGTCGGCCACCGACCCGAAACCGCTGATCGTCGTCATGGGCGGCATCGTCAGCGTCAAGGAGCAGTGGGCGCCGCTGCTGGTGCACGCCGAGGCGTTCGGCGTCGCGCTCGCCGTCACCGAACTGCCCGGCGTGGGCGAGAACACCGTGCCGTACGGACCGCGCTCCCCGCGCATGCTCTCCGCGATCCTCGACGCGCTGTCCGGCCGCGCCGATGTCAGCCGCACCGCTGCCATCGCGCTCAGCTTCGGCGGCCATCTCGCGCTGCGCTGCGCCCTGGTGGACTCCCGGCTGGCCTGTGTGGCCACCGTCGGTGCCCCGCTGCGGCTGTTCTTCGAGGACGAGGCCTGGCAGCGCCAGGTGCCCCGCACCACCCTCGCGGCGCTGGCCCACACCACCGGCGTCCCGCCGTCCCTCGTCTTCGGGTACACCCGCGGCTGGGGCCTCACCGACCAGGAGCTCGGTGCGCTGCGGATCCCCGTCCACTACATCGCCGCCCTGCGCGACGAGATCGTGCCGCTGGGCGAGGCCGCCGTGCTCCGGAGGGCGGCCGTCCCGGGCGAGGTGACGGTCCTCGACGACGTGCACGGTGCGCCCGCCCATCTCGACCACACCCGCGGACTACTGCTGGGGGCCGCGCTCGCCGCCGCCGCACCGGCGGCGCCCGGCGCGGTACCGGAAGCCGCCTGATGCCCCCGAACCCCGGCAGCGGAACCGTCCCGCCGGTCGCGCCCACCGCCTCGCGGGGCCGCGTCCCGGACCGGGCACCCGCCCCCGCCCACTGGAGCGGCGCTCCCGCCACCTGGGCGCACCGCCACCCGGCCGGGCGGGCGGTCAGCCTGGCGGTGGGCCTGAGCGCGCTGGGCGGGGCGGTGGCGCTGGGCGGGACACGCGACAAGGTGCTGTGGTTCTGCGCGGTGGCGCCGGACACCGCCCTGCTGATCGGCATCGCCGGCGCGCCCACCTGGCACCGGATGCCGTCCTACGCGGTGCGCCCGTACAACCTGCTGCACTCGCCCGCGGTCCCGGCCGTCCTGCTGACGGCGGCGGCGCTCACCGGGCGCCGCCGCCTCGCCGTCGCGGGTCTCGCCTGGCTCGGGCACATCGGCTGGGACCGCGCCTGCGGTTACGGACCGCGGGACGCGGCCGGCCACGTCACCAGGTGACCGGCAGCGCCGTCAGCCGGTTCACCAGCAGTCCGGTGTGCATCGTGATGTCCTGCTCGGGAACGGCCAGCCGCAGCTTCGGCAGCGCGCGCGCCAGCGTCGTCAGCGCGATCTCCAGTTCGGCGCGGGCCAGCGGCGCGCCCAGGCAGTGGTGGACGCCGTGACCGAACGCCAGATGCGACGGGCCGGGCCGGCCGGGGTGGAAGGTGTCCGCGTCCGGGAAGACCCGCTCGTCGCGGTTGGCGGAGCAGATCGAGGCGATGACGGCGCTGTTGGCGGGGATCGGCACGCCCGCGACCTCGGTGTCGCGCAGGGTCACCCGCAGCGGGCCGCCGTCGCCCATCGGGTTGTGGCGCAGCAGCTCCTCCACCACGGAGGCGGGCCGGCGCAGCAGCGTCGCGAAGCCGTCCGGCTCGCGCAGCAGGGTGAACACGCAGGTGCCGATCATTCCGGCGGTCGTCTCGTGCCCGGCGACCAGCAGCGTCATCGCCATCGTGAGCAGTTCCAGATGACTGAGGCTGCCGTGCTCGTCGTGCGCCTGCACCAGCGCGCTGAGCAGATCGTCGCCGGGCTCGCGGCGCTTGGCGCCGACCAGGTCCGCGAGATACCCCACCAGTTCGTCACGGTTGGCCCGCATCACCTCGGGGGAGTGCGCGGTGAGCGACAGCAGCGCGTCGGACCAGCCGCGGAAGCGGTCCCGGTCCTCGTAGGGCACGCCCAGCAGCTCGCAGATGACGAAGGCGGGCAGCGGGAACGCGTAGGCGCCGATGAGGTCGACGCCCTCACCCGCGGTGATCATCCCGTCGACGAGCCGCTCGGCGGCCTGCTCGATCCGCGGCCGCAGCGCGCGCACCCGGCCCGCGGTGAACTCGGCGGTGACCAGGGCCCGCAGCCGGGTGTGCTCGGGCGGGTCCAGGGTGAACAGGCCACCCGCGTCGAACGGCATCGCGGTCAGTTTCGGGGCCTGCGGGAGGACGGTGGCCGCACGGCTGAAGTCGGCGCCGCCGAGCACTTCACGGACGTCCTCGTAACGGCTCACCAGATACCCCGGGTCGCCGCTGGGCAGGGTGACCCGGGCGACCGGGCAGCCCGCGCGGAGTTCCTGGTAGGCCGGTGGCACCTGCGTCGCGGACGGCCGGGGCGGCGGGTAGGTGGTCACAGTGACACTCCTCGGGGGCGGTGGAGCGCCGGAGCGCGCCCCGGCCGAGCGTCCGCCGCGGGGCTCGTGATCCGGTCGACGTCCCGTCAAGGAAATCCGGTGGCAGCGGATCAGAACTTCCATGACTCGTGCTGGAGTCGTCCTTGAGCGGTCGCGGACACCATGGACGCAGCGCCGGACAGAGGCGCGGAATCCCACGGAGGCCTTAGATGAGCCAGCTCGCCAAGTGGTCTGTCACCTACTTCCTGGGCCCGGTCTACCGGGCGTTGGTGACCTACGGGACGTTCTACGTGCCCATCACCCCGTACCTCTACCCGTCGGGCCGCACCGCGGGGCTGGGACGGCAGCAGCAGCGCCAGCCGGTGCCGAGTTTCGGCGGTCCCGTCGCCGGGCACCCGGAGGCCCTCCGTCCGGATGTCCCGCTGAGCTCCTTCGAACGCGAGGCGGCCCGCCAGCTGGGCCTTGTGCACGGGTTCGAACGCTCCTGACCACTCAGGTTCGAGGCGAGTTTGAGGCGACGCGCCCATTCTGACCCCGTACGGCGACGCCAACGGGGGAGCAGCCTTGTCTGGACAAGCGGACTTCGCAGAGTTAGTGCGGCAGCAGGCCGAGGCGCGGACCGGCCAAGAGGCCTTCGCCTTCATCGGGGAGGCCAGGGACGGGGCCGCGAAGGTCGACCGGATCTCCTACGGCCGGCTCGACCGGGAGGCCCGGCGGCTGGGCGCCTGGCTGCAGGACCACAACGCGGCCGGCAAGCGGGTGTTGATACTGCAGGACCAGGGTCCGCTGTTCATCGCCTGCTTCCTCGGTTGTCTGTACGCCGGAGCGGTCGCGGTGCCCGCCCCGCCGCCCGGCGGCACCCGCCGGCACATCGAACGCGTCGTCGGCATCGTCAAGGACTCCGCCGCGTCGTTCGCGCTCACCGACTCCCGCCACGCGCCGGTCATCTCCCAGCTGCTGGCCGAGGCAGGCCACGGCGACGTGGTGTGCCTGGCGACCGACGCGCTGCCCGCCGACGCCATCGCGCCGGCCGACCCGGACGACTGGCGGCGCCCGGACCTCTCGCTGGACGACCTGGCCTTCCTGCAGTACACCTCGGGCTCCACCAGCGAGCCCAAGGGCGTGATGATCTCGCACCGCAATCTGCTCGCCAACCAGCGGGCGATCCAGCGGGCGATGGGCACCGGCGCCCGGTCCCGGATCGGCGGCTGGCTGCCCTTCCACCACGACATGGGCCTGGTCGGCCATCTGCTGCACCCGCTGTGGCTGGGCGCACAGGGCGTGATCATGCCGGCGATGAGTTTCGTACGGCGTCCCGTGCGCTGGCTGCAGATGGTCTCCGAGTACGGGATCACCACCGGCGGCGGCCCCAACTTCGCCTACGAGCTGTGCGTGCAGCGCGTCACCGACGAGCAGGTCGCCGAACTGGACCTCTCCCGCTGGGAGAACGCCGTCAACGGGGCCGAGCCGGTGCGGGCCGAGACGCTCTGCGCCTTCGCCGAGAAGTTCAGGCCCGCCGGTCTCGACCCCTCGGCGCTCTACCCCTGCTACGGGATGGCGGAGGCGACGCTGCTGGTGTCCGGCGGCATCCCCGGCAGCCGGGCGCCCCAACTCCCGGTGGACGCCGCCGCGCTGGAGCGCCACCGGCTGGAGGACCCCACGCCCGGCCGGCCCGTCCGTACCCTGGTCGGCTCCGGTCTGGTCCGGGACTTCGACCTGCGGATCGTCGACCCGGAGAGCGGCCGGGTGAAGATGCCCGGCGCCATAGGCGAGATCTGGATCCGTGGCGACAGCGTCGCGCAGGGGTACTGGAACCGGCCCGCCGAGACCTCGTACGCCTTCCAGGCGGTCACCGCGAGCGGGGAGAGCGGCTTCCTGCGCACCGGGGACCTCGGAGTGGTGCGCGACGGCGAGCTGTTCGTCACCGGGCGGCTGAAGGACGTCATGATCGTCGCCGGGCGCAATCTGTACCCGCAGGACGTGGAGCGCACCGTGCAGCGGGTGAGCGCCCTGTTCAGCTCGACGGTGGTCTTCGCCGTCGACTCCGACCGCGAGCACGTGGTGGTGGTCCAGGAGGTACGGTCCGGGCGCACCTTCGACGCCGACCTGCCCGGCCTGGTGTCGCAGGTGCAGCAGAAGGTGTCGCGGGAGTTCGCGATGCCGGTGCGCAACGTGGTGCTGGTCAGGCCCGGGACCGTGCGCAGGACCACCAGCGGCAAGCTGCAGCGCGCCGCCATGCGGCAGTTGTTCCTCGCCGACCGGCTGCGGCCGCTGCACGAGGTGGTCGATCCGGACCTGAAGCGTCTGGTGCGGCACGGCTGAGCCGGTTCCCGGCCGGTCCCGGCCAACTCCTCGTCATGGTCCGGACGTCATATCCTGCGCTCTTGGGCACCTGCCCTCCACGTAATCTGCTCATCCGTGTGCTGAACGTGGCCAAATCTGCGATCCTGTCACCCGGAAGTGGGCAGTTGGGAGCCGGGAGGCGCGACGCATGATTCACGTTCTCCTCGCGGAGGACATGCACATGGTCCGCGGTGCGCTGGTCGCCCTGCTGAACCTCGAGGTCGACATCAAGGTCATTGCCGAGGTGGAGTCCGGGGACGAGATCGTGCCGACGTCCGTCCGGATGCGCCCCGATGTAGCGGTGATCGACATCGATCTTCCGGGCATCGACGGTCTGACCGCCGCCGCGGAACTGCATCAGCAGATGCCGTCCTGCCGGACGTTGATCCTCACGAGCCTCGGCAGACCCGGCAACCTCCGCCGGGCCCTGGACGCGCATGTCTCCGGATTCATCCTCAAGGACGCGCCGCCGGCCAAGCTGGCCCAGGCGATCCGCAGTGTGCGCGCGGGGGAGCGGGTGATCGACTCCCATCTCGCCCTGGCGGCCTGGGACACCGGCGAGAACCCGCTCACCCGGCGCGAGGTCGAGGTCCTGCGGCTGACCGCCAACGGCGCGGAGGCGGTGGAGATAGCCGCCCGGCTGTTCCTGTCGGTCGGCACGGTGCGCAACTATCTGACGACCATCCTCGCCAAGCTCAACGCGCGTAACAAGGTCGACGCCATCAGGATCGCCCGCGACGCGGGCTGGCTGTAACGACCGGACGCTGGGGCGGCGGGTGGACCGCCCCGCCGGCCGCCGCGCGTACCGGACCGTCGGTCTGCTACGCCGCCGCGCCGGCCAGCGGTACCAGCGCGACCAGCCGGAACCAGCCGTCCTCGGCCGCCGCGGCGTTGAGCGTGCCGCCCAGTTCACCGAGCCTCGTGCAGAGGTTGTCGAGCCCTCGGCCGTCCCGCCGGGTCGCGACCGGCGGCGAGCTGTTGAGCCCGTCGTTCTCCAGCCGCAGGCGCACCACGCCCTTGTCCAGGACCACTTCGATGACGCAGTGCTGCGCCTTGCTGTGCCGCAGCAGGTTCGACACGCCCTCCCGCAGCACGGTGGACAGCACCGTGTTGACCCGGTCCTCCAGCGGCCCGCAGTCGACCGTCACCACGGTGGCGATGTCGGCCGAGACCAGTACGGCCCGGGTGGCGGCTATCTCGGCGGCCAGCGACATGTCGCGGTATCTGCTGGCGACCATGCGCACATCGGACAGTGCCTGACGGGAGATGGCCAGCATCGTGGAGATCTCCTCGCAGGCCCGCTCCGGCTGGCTGTTCACCAGCCGGTAGACGAGCTCTCCCTTGAGGGTGATCGCGGAGAGGCTGTAGCCGAGCAGATCGTGCAGATCCCTCGCGACCCGGTCGCGCTCCTGCGCCACCGCCAGCCGGGCGAGTTCGGCGCGGGCCCGCTGCACCTCGACGAGCAGGTCCACCAGCCGGGTCAGCCCGAAGATCGACAGGCCGATGATCGCGGCGCCGCAGCCGTAGTAGAAGGAGGTGAACGAATCGGCGCCGAGCTGTTTCTCGATCAGGAACAGCGTGACCGACACCGTTCCCGCGCTGATCCATCCGGCGGCGCCGGGTATCCAGAGCAGGAGGGATCCGGAGAAGAAGCCGGGCATCCCCACCCAGCTCTCCTTGAAGATCAGGAAGGGGATGTAGGTGAGCAGGCCCTGCGCGGACAGCGTCCAGATCCAGTAACGGGGTCTGGCGCCACCGCGATTGGGCAGCGAGTGCAGATTCTGCAGCAGGAACAGCAGGATCAGTATCGGGATCCCCAACGCGATGTCACGCGTCGCGACATGCCGTCCCAACATGCTCGATATCGCCAGCGCCAGATAACCGAACGTCGTCAGCGCGACGATGACCCGGCCGAGCCGGGGCACAGGAATGTCGCCACCTGACAGATCGTGTTCTACCTGCCCCCGTGCACCGACCATTACTTGTCTCCCCTGCAGCAATGGATCAGCGGTCATCGTGCTGAGCACCAGGCCGTGCCGGAAGACTACTCGCTACGGGATGAACTTGAATTGCTGTTGCCGCGCATCTGTCGCCCCAATCGCTGTCATTGACCGGGTAGCCCATGGCACTTTCTGCCGCGGCGGTGGTGTCGTCCGGTGCCAGCGGGCCGAGCAGCAGCTCGCCGATACTCGATTCCTCGCGCCAGTCAAGACCGAACGCCTGGGCGGACGTTTCGATGTCGCCGCTGCCCAGCGGCAGCGGAGCGAGCCGCATCGCCGTGGCCACCAGGCACATCGTCTGCTGGACCACGCCCACGTGCTTGAGCGCGAGGGCGTACCACATACCGCTGTATTTCCAGGACAGCCTGCGGAAGCGCGCGGTGATGGTGATGAGGACCTGGGGTGTCGTGGTCATACCCGCGGCGGCGCTCGCATGCGCCAGGAGTTCGGCGGCTGAGTTCGACGGGTCGTCCAGCTGTACGAGACAGTGGCCGTAGGGGTCGTAGTAGTAATTGCCGGGCGCCAGTCCCGCGCAGCGGCTGAGCGTGATGTAGCACTCCAGCTCATAGGCCGATCCGCCGCTTGGATAGGGCCGGCTACTGGCGGGATAGGAGGCGGGCTCCAGACCGATACTGCTGTACAGCGAACGGATCCGCGCTATCCGGTAGAGGAACTCGCCCAACTGTCGTTCATTGAGCGGCTCCTCCGCGTAGGTACGGGTGGACCGTCGGGTCTCCAGCACCGCGGTCAGCGGCGGGTCGGCCGCCAGCACCGCGTCGAGATCGGGCCGGAACAGCGGGATACGCTCCCCGTCCGGAGTGCTCTTGACGGCCGGTTCCGGGGACAACTGGCCGAGGTAGGGGAACGTGGCCCCGAAGTCGCCGTCGTGCCGGCCGAGCCGGGTACGGGTGTGGAAGAGCAGCTCGTTCGGTGTCCAGGTGATGAGTGAGGGATCGTGGTCCTCGGCGAACACCACCGCGCCGTTCTCGTCGTGCTCGCCGAGCGTGACCATGCCGGCGGCGGTGAGATAGGCGACGATGTCCGCGACGACGCCGTCCGCGACCGGCAGCGCGGCCGTCGCGGCCTTCAGAGTGGTGGCCTTGCCGAGCACCCCGACCACCCAGGCGGCCTCGGGCCGGTGGAACTGCGCCCGGTGCAGGGACAGCGCGGACTCCAGGACCAGCAGCTCGTCCCTGGTCTGCAGTACCGCGAACCGGGAGAGCCGCAGCGGCTGGTCGGGCGGCACCGACCGGATGTCCAGCCGGGCGCCGCGCGCGATCGGAACCATGTCCAGCAGCTGCGGTTCTGTGTCGTCCAGACCCAGGGAGCGGACGACGAGGTAGGAGATGCTGTCCAGTAACGCCAGCAGCCGGGCCCGGTCGCTCGCCGTGATCTCGGCGTACGGCCGGGGGGTGGCGCGCAGGATGTTCTCCAGATCGACAGGTCCGAAGCTCATCCTGCGCAGTGACTCGTAGACCAGTTCGTCGGAGCCGGCCACCATCACATCACCCCACCGGCTGTGCAGCACCGCCCCGCCGGCGGAGGACGCCCGTTCCAGATGGACGTCCTCCCGTAGCGACCACAAGGAGACCCTGCGCAGGTCGGTGCCTACGTCGGGGCGTGGTTCTGGGTGCACAGGGGGTCTCCTTCAGCTGCGGTGGTACGGACGCGATGTCAGAGGAAGAGAGGAACCGGATTCAGTTTCTCGTACCCCAGTGGCGTCGTGCGACGGCCCAGCAGAACCGGGACGTCGAACAGGCGGCCCGGTGCGAAACGGGCCCAGAAGTGGCGCAGTCCCGGCACGATGACCTTGACGACCGGCAGGCCGATGTCGGGCCTCGTCTGGTCCAGGACCAGTAGTTCCATGCCCTTGGCCTCCACCATGCGCTGGATGGCCATGACGTCGTCGAGCAGATCCGGGCGGGCGGCGTACGCGTAGTCGCCCGGAGTGCGCAGCGGAGCCCCCGGATCGGGCAGCAGATACGGCTGGTTGGCGACGGTGGCCGTACGGCACCACTCCAGGATGTCGTCGCCGGTGCAGTCGTAACCCTGGCCGTCCGGGCGGGCGTTCATGACGTAGGGCAGCATCTGGTCGAGTTCGGTGAGCGCCCGGCGCAGCGCGACCCGCATGTCGAAGTGCGCGCCGAGCCCGATCACGATGTCCTCGTCCTCCTTGTCCGTGCGCCGGGACAGGGCCGCCACCGTGGGGATGCCGAAGTCGGCGGTCAGGTCCAGGGCCCACACCTCGCGGTTGCGGCCCGCGTACAGCGCGCGCCGCTCCGCGATCCAGGGCTCCTCGAACGCGCTGAGACTGAGCCCCGGCTGGCAGGTGCGGTTGTACCACCACAGCGCCGTCGAGTCGCGCTCCACGAGTTCCAGGAACCCCTGGACGATGGCGTCCTCCAGACTGCTGCCGGCCGCACAGCCGTTGGAGTCGGCCGAGCAGAAGCCGCGGCCGGACGCCCCGGGGGTGTTGTAGTACATGAGGCTGGTCGGCAGCAGCCGCTGCCGGCGCTCGGTGAGCGACCAGACGGGAGTCCAGTCCACCTCCGCGTCGGCGTCGAACACCTGGTTCACCTGGTGGAAGTCGCCGTGCGTCGCGTTCCAGCCGTCCCGGTCCGCGTACTGCCGCTCGTCGAAGAGCTGGCAGCGGTTCGGGTGGATGGCCCGGTCGCCGAGGTTCCGCAGTGAATCGCGGACCCGCAGCTCCTCGCCGGTGAAGACGCCGGAGAATCTCTCGAGCGCCTCGCACAGCGCCCCGACCTCGGCCTCCACCGACGTGACGCCCTTGCCGGCGCTCATGCCGCGGAAGCCCTGCCGCAACGAACGCAGACCGGGCGTCCCCAGCGCCATGTTGTGCCCCGCCCGGTACACCTGGAGTCCGGGTGGCGCGGCCGGGTCGGGGCCGAGCTGACTCACCACCCCGGTCACCGGGCTGACGTGCGACCGGTAACGGGCCAGCACGTTCTCCGGGGAGGCGGACCGGTCGCCGCTGCCGTTCGCGTACGCCTTGGTGCGCGAACGCAGTGGCAGCGGACGACCGATCCGTTCGGTGCTGCGTGCCGGATCACCGCAGTGGGTGCACTGCGGGCGGCGCTGTACCGCGTGATGACGGGCCGTCATCGTGAAGTTGTCCAGGGTGAGGACGGACTGCTGCCCGTGATAGCGGTGTCCCGCCATCCATTTCGCCGCTTCGAGCGCCACCATGTGCAGTCCCACCCCCTGACTCGGGGGTATCGAGGCCTGCGGAATCAGCAGCGGACCGGAACGGCCCAGAGTGCGCTGAACGTGGTTCTCCACTTCCCGGTGACCGCGCAGCCGGTGGGCGAGGCAGTTCCAGCACGGGCCCTCACCCGGCTGGAATACGGGGCCGAGCCAGATGTCGGCCCCGTGCGGCTTCGCGAGCAGCCACGGCCGGCCGGCCGCGCGGTGTGCGGTGTCGACGGCGGCCAGTTCACTGGCCAGGTAGTCGTCACAGACCACGACGGAGAGGTCGGTGCGCGGAATCTCGCAGCTCGACCCGGCGACCGCCGAGGTGGTGTCGACCGACAGCCCGGTGGCCTGCAGAGCGGCCCGCACCGCACTGCCGTCGACCGCGCCGACCGTGAGGATGCGGACGGATCCGTCCGCGAGCCGGGCGGCGGTCCGAGCACCGTCGAGTCCGGCCAGTTCCCAGAACGCGAGGCCTGTCCTGGCCGGGTTCTCCAGCGTGCGTGCGGTACGCCGGAAGTCGACCAGCGCGGCATTGGCGAGTTGCGCCAACACGTATCCGATCTGCTCCGGAGCGAGTTCCCGTGAGGCGTCCCGGATTATCTCGTTCAATCCCCGGCGGCCGTCCATGAGCGGAGCAACCAGCTCCAACTGAGGACAGTCGATCATCTTCACGTCCCGTTCCGAGAAGAGATAAGTACCCTCACCCGGAATCACTTCAGCGCGCAAATGAGCCTTGAACTCGGTCACAGCAGCATCCCCCTCATGCCTGTCCGGTTTTATTGGCTCAGTTGGCGGCTATTTTGCAGCCCACGCAGCCGGTGCACGCCTTTGCCGTCGATGCGGCGGCGAAGTCCTCGATGACGAGTGCCAGTTCCGGCGCCGGCGGCAGGTCAGGGGTACTGCCGTCGCCGTCGACGTGCAGGCCGAACTCGGCCAGCACCTGGGAGGGGTTCTGGGCGTACCGGATGCTTAAGTCCGGCTCGATCCAACTGAGCGCCACCAGCTCCGCGAAGCGCCAGTCCTGCTCTATTGCGTCCATTCTCGTTCTCCAGTTCTGAGGCGTGTCGACGGCCTGTGGATGCGTTCCTGGCCGTACACCGAGGAGTGTGCGGCTGAAAATTGGGCAGCGAACAGTGGGTCGGTCACGGAACTCATGTGAAGATTTCATGATCTCGGATTCCCGTGCTCCCCCTGAAACCCGTGAAGATCTCACTGTTCAGTCCGATCCCCTAGGTGGGAACCTTTGCTCGTGCTCCTATGTGCGCAGCGATCGCCGGGTCGAGACGACACAACGGCGGCGTGGAACGGGGAGAGGACGGCACCTGTGGAGATCAACGTCTTGGGACCATTGACGGCGAGTGAAGCCGGCACTTCGATTGTGCCCAGCGCCGCCAAGCCGCGGCAGATCCTGGCCGTTCTCGCTCTCAACGCCAACCACGTGGTGACTGTCGCCCGGTTGATGGAGGAGCTGTGGGGATCCGATCTGCCGCGCAGTGCGCCGACGACGCTGCAGACCTACATCCTGCAGCTGCGCCGGAAACTGAGCGCGGCACTCGGGTCGGTGACGGGGGCGAAGGACGTGCTGGCCACCCGGCACAGCGGCTACCAGCTGAGCATGGACGCATCCGCCGTCGACGCCTGGCAGTTCGACCAGCTGACGGTGGCCGGGTACGCGGCATACGAGGCCGGGGACGCCGCTCGGGCGTCCCGCCGGCTGAGCGAGGCACTGAACCTGTGGCGGGGACCTGCACTGGTCGACCTGCAGCACGGGACGCTGCTCGAGGTCGAGGTGATGCGGCTGCGGGAAAGCCGCCTCGCGGCGCTGGAGCGCCGGCTCGACGCTGATCTGGCCATGCGCCGGCACCATGAACTCCTGGGCGAACTGGCCGGTCTCACCGCGGAATTCCCGTTGCACGAGAATCTGCACGCGCAATTCATGCTCGCTTTATACCGGTGCGGCCGGCCCTCGCAGGCTTTGGAGGCCTTTCGCCGGCTGCGGTCGGGCCTGGTGGACGAGTTGGGCCTGGAGCCCTCCGCCCGGGTACAGCGGTTGCAGCGGGCGATTCTCTCGGCGGACCCGGTACTCGACGGGGTTCCCTCGGGCGCGGTCGTCGGGGTGTCGAGTATCGGCTGAGAGCCGGCGCCACCGCCTCCAGCCTGCGTCAAGTCGCTTTCCAGGCGGCCTGTGGACGATCGCGGCATCCGTCCGGATGTGGGCGGGACAAGTCCAGGAGGCGGTCAGCTGTGGGTGGATATCTGGCGGTGAGGCCTAAATCGGCCGCCAGGCTGCGGCTATTCTGTTTCCATCATGCGGGGGGCGGCGCCTTGTCGTTCGCTCGATGGCAGAATCGTTTCGGCTCTGACATTTCCGTCATCCCGGTACGACTTCCCGGACGCGAGACGCGATTGCGTGAAGAACGCGTCGTCGACGGGGAGCAACTGTCGCGGGAGCTGGAAGCAGAACTGGGTCCGTTGCTCGACCGGCCGTATGCCTTCTACGGGCACAGTCTCGGCGCTCTCGTGGCGTACTCCTTCGCGCTCCATCACCACCGGGCGGGCGGACGTCCGCCGGAGGTGCTGGCCGTCGGAGCCTGCTCCGCACCGCATCTGGGGATGCCGGTGCTCGAGGGCGCGGACGTCTCCGAGGAAGGAGTGCTCTCGGTGATGAAGGCCTCCGGCGGTATCTCCAGCCAGCTGCTCGACCGGCCGCAGTGGCTGCGGCTGACCATGACGATCATGCGCGACGATCTGCTGCTCGCCCGCAGCCTGCGGGCCGCGGCGGGCGATCCGCTCCCGTGCCCCGTGCTGGCCGTGTCCGGCCAGGACGACCTGCTGGTATCGCCCGGTGCGGTACACGCCTGGTCCCGCTACGCGCCCGAGGGATTCCGGACGGGCTCGGTGCCCGGGGACCACTTGTTCGTGAGGGACGCCGACCTGGCCGGACTGCTGCGCGACGTGCTCGATGAGCGCCGCCCGCTGGAACCGGCCGTCTGACGCTCGAGAGGAGCCGAGAAGATGGACATTGGTGTACTTGGCCCCTGCCGGGTGACGCAGGCGGGACTCTCCGTCGTCCCGACCGCGATCAAGCCCCGCAAGGTGCTCGCCCTGCTCGCCCTCCAGCCGGACCGGGTGGTCTCGGTGAGCTCGCTGATCGAGGAGTTGTGGGGCGGCAACCCGCCACGCAGCGTGCAGACCACCCTGCAGACCTACATCCTGCAGATACGGAACCTGATCACGAGAGCGCTCGCCGGGGAGGACCAGCCCGACCTTCCGCTCGGCGCCAAGAGCGTTCTGGTCACCGAGGCCGGGGGCTATCTGCTCGACACCCAGGGCGGCGTCGTGGACTCGGTGGAGTACGAGCGGCTGGCGGGCGCCGGCCACCGTGCGCTGGAGACCGGTGACCACGCGGGAGCGGCGGTGCTGTTCCAGCAGGCGCTCGCCCTGTGGCGCGGCCCGGCGCTCGTGGACGTGCAGGTCGGCCCGCTGCTGGAGGCGGAGGTGACCCGGCTGGAGGAATCGCGGATGAGCATCCTCAGCCAGCGCATCGAGGCCGATCTGCGGCTCGGCCGGCACCATGAGATCCTGGGCGAACTCGCCGGGCTGGCCGCCCAGCACCCCACGCACGAGCGGTTGCAGGGCCAGTTGATGCTCGCCCTGTACCGGGCCGGCCGCCGGGGCGGCGCTCTGGAGGCCTACCACCGGATGCGGGTCGTGCTGGGCAGGGAACTGGGCCTCGACCCGTCCTCGGCGCTCCAGGAACTGCAGCAGGCGATGCTGGCGTCGGACCCGGGACTCGAATGCGATTCCGTCGGGTCGCTGCCCGGCGGGGGACCGCTGCGGGTGGTGCGGGCCGGCTGACGGCCGGAGGGGTACGACGACCGGCGTGCTGACAGGGCGGCGGCCCCGGGAAACCGGGGCCGCCGCCCTGTCAGCACGCCGCAGGCGCGGCCAGATGGATCAGGACGCGTCGCGCGCCGAGATCTGGGTCAGGCAGGTGAGCAGACTCCGGTTGAAGGTGGCGATGAAGCCCTCCGGAGTGCCGGTGTCGCGCGGCCGGGTGAGGTACGGGGCGAGTTTGCGCTCGACCTCCTGGACGCCGGGCTGCGAGGCCATGAAGCGGGCGACGTCCTGCAGGTCGCCCTCGTACTCGATGACGCGGACCATCGTGGCGTCCCTGATGAAGACGGCGGTGGCGAGGATCCGGGTGGTCTCCTCACCCTCGCTCTTCACGACCGGCGATCCGACCCGGCGGAAGCCGCCGAAGATCTCCCCGATCTCCTTCTCGTACCCGGCCTTGATGTCGTAGGTGATGGCGGCGAACGGCATGGGCGGCCTCCGAGGCGGTGAGGGGAACCGGCGGACCGGGCGGGCCCGCCGCTGCGGGCCGGGAACGGCCCCGGCATCAATGGTCACCTTCGCGCTCTCGCGGCACTGGAGCGCGGCTCGGCCCCCGCACGAGAGGTTCGCGCGGGGGCCGGGGACGGTCCGGGGTGCTGAGGACGGGTCAGGCGGAGGGCCGTCCGAACCAGGTCGACAGGGCCAGGTACAGCCCGTCCACCAGCTCACCGGGGGTGGCGTCGCGGTCCGCGGCCCAGGCGATGTAGCCGTCGGGGCGGATCAGCAGCGCTGCCAGGCCGGGGGCCGCCTCGGCGGCCCCGGCGTAGGACCGCACCCGGTCGCCGGCGCCCGCCGCGGCCGCCCAGCGGGCGAGCGTCGCACCGGTCTCCGGCTGTCCTGCCAGGTCGATCAGGACGGGCTTCCCGTCGTGCAGCAGATGCGCGAGCTGTACGTCCCCGTCGGCGCCCTTCAGCACCATGTCGCGGGCGAAGTCGCCGACCAGCTGGTGGTGCGTCCCGCCCTGCGGCGGGTACCGCACATCGACGCCGGCGATCATGCCGGCCAGGAACCGGTTGACGTCGGGCAGTTGCATCAGCTGGTTGAACATGTCCCGCAGCGGGGTGACGATCGGGTCCGGGTTCATCAGCGCGATCTGCGCCAGGGTGTTGCCGATGACGCCCTCGGCCGGGGGCCGGCGCTCGGCGTTGTAGGTGTCGAGCAGGCCCTCCGGTGCCCAGCCGTTGATCTCGGCGGCGAGCTTCCACCCCAGGTTGAAGGCGTCCTGCAGACCGAGGTTGAGGCCCTGCCCGCCGACCGGGAAGTGGGTGTGCGCGGCGTCGCCGGCCAGCAGGATACGGCCGTGCCGGTAGGTTTCCGCCTGCCGGGCCGAATCCGTGAACCAGGAGAGCCAGCGGGCGTCGTGGGCCCCGAGGTCGGTGCCCCAGACCTTGCGCATGCTGTCCTGGAACTCCTCCAGGGTCAGCGTCTCGTCCGGGCTCTTGCGGCCCTCCTCGGTGTAGTCGAAGGTCGCGACCCGGTGCACCCCCTCTTCGAGGGAGACACAGAACAGCAGGCCGTTCTCGGTGCGCTCCATGCCCATCGGCGCGTTCTCGCCGTCGGCCAGGACCACGTCCGCGAGCCGGGCGGTGACCCGCCCGCCCTGGCCGGGGAACGGAATGCCGGCCGCCTTGCGGACCAGACTGCGGCCGCCGTCACAGCCGATCAGATACCGGCCGCGCAGCGCGTAGTCCGCGCCGCCGCCGGTGACCTGGACCGTCACACCGTCCTCGTCCTGGTCGACGCCGGTGATCTCGTGGGAGCGCCGGATCTCCACCCCGGACCGCAGCGCGTGCTCCTCGAGCAGTTCCTCGGTCCTGGTCTGCTGGACCAGCAGGGCGTAGGCGTGGCTGCTGTCGAGCACACTGAAGTCGATCCAGACGTCCTGGCCGGCGAAGTGCCCGTTGCTCCAGGACCGCGCTCCGTCGGTGAACCGGTCGATGAGGTTGCGCCGGTCCAGCACCTCCATCGAGCGGGAGTGCAGGCCGAACGCCTTCGAGTGGGGGCTCCGTTCGGCGAGGCGTTCCACCACCACACTGCGGATGCCCGCCAGTTGCAGTTCCGAGCTCAGGAAGACACCCACCGGCCCCCCACCGGCGATGATCACGTCGACATCATGGGGCGTTGCCATAGTCAGTCCTTGTCCGATTCGTTGGCGTGGGCCAGCTGGGGCTCGGGCTTGGCAGCGGCGGGTGCGCCGCGTTCCGCCTTCTGCAGCGGGACGTTCTTGAGGAACAGGGCGATGACGAGACCGGTCGCCAGCAGCGGGATGGTCGCGATGAACACCGGCGTCAGAGCGTCGGCGTAGGCGCTGGAGACGGCGTGCGCCAGCGCGGGCGACAGACCGTGGGTGGAGGCCAGCGAGGAGGCGCCGCCCTTGCCGGCCAGCTCGGCCTCCAGGGCGGGCGTCAGGTGCTTGGGCAGCTGGTGTCCCAGCCGGGTGTAGAAGATGGTCGCGAACACCGAGAGCCCCAGGGCGGTACCGGCCTGACGGGCCAGCGTCACCGTCCCGGTGATGGCGCCGATGTCGCGCATCGGGGCGGAGTTCTGGGCGGCGAGGGTGAGGACCTGCTGGGACAGCCCGGAGCCGATCCCCAGCAGGATCATGAAGAGGCAGGCCACCACCCGGCTGGTGTCGGCGGTCATGGTGGCCAGCAGGGACACGCCCACCAGCCCGACGGCCATGCTCGCCACCGGGAACCACTTGTACCGGCCGGTCCGGGAGATCACCTGGCCGGTGATCATCGTGCTGGCGACCAGGCCGAACATCATCGGCAGCAGCACCAGGCCGGAGACGGTGGCACTCGCGCCGGTCACCCCCTGGGCGAACAGCGCCAGGAAGTTGACCGAGCCCAGGAAGACGGCGCCGCCGATGATGCCGAGGGCGGCGCAGAGGGAGAACGTCGAGTCCTGGAAGAGCCGCAGCGGGATCACCGGCTCGACGGCCTTGCGCTCCACGGCGATGAACAGCGCCGCGATCAGCACGGTCGCGGCGCCCAGCCCGATGATGACCGGGGAGCTCCACGCGTACCGCGAGCCGCCCCAGCTCGCGAACAGGATCAGTGTGACGATCGCCCCGCTGAGGAGTGCGATCCCCGGGTAGTCCACGACCGGGTTGCGCTTGATGACCGGCAGCTTGAGCAGCAGGCCCAGCATCAGCAGGGCGGCGATCCCGATCGGCAGGTTGATGAAGAACACCCAGCGCCAGCCGAGGTGGTCGGAGAGGATGCCGCCGACGGCCGGCCCGGCCAGCGCGGCCACGGCGAAGTTCGCGGCGAAGTAGCTCTGGTACTTCGCCCGGTCACGGGGGCTGAACAGTGCGCCGAGGATGGCGAAGACACCGGTGACCAGACCGCCGGCGCCCAGCCCCTGCAGCACCCGGAAGGCGATGAGCTGGTGCATCGAACCGGCCAGTCCTGAGGCCAGCGAGCCGGCCATGAACACGCCGATGGAGCCCATGACGACGCGTTTGTGGCCGAACAGGTCACCGAGCTTGCCGGACAGCGGTGTGATCACACTGGCGGCGATGATGTACCCGGTGGTCACCCAGGCGAACAGGTTGAGTCCGCCCAGGTCGGTGACGACCTTGGGCAGGGAGGTCGCGACGATCTGGCCGTCGAGCATGCCCATGAAGACCGAGAGCATGAGACCGGCCAGGATGAACTTGATGTGACGGGGGATCGGAGTGGCGGCCACGGCCGTTCCTTTCGGGGGTCTTCGGTATCGGTCGGTCAGCTGTCTCGGGCGAGCAGCCGGCGCAGTACGGTGCCGAGCTCGTCGGCGGGCCCGGCCGCGGCGCCGTGGCTGCGCCACGCGACGAATCCGTCGGGGCGCACCAGCACCGCCCCCTGCGGGCCGATCCCGTACGCCTCGGTGAAGTCGCCGGTGACCGGGTGCAGCACCTGCCCGCGCGAACCGCCGGTCCGGTGGACCGTGAGACGTGTCCCCAGCTCCTCGGCGGCGGTTCCGGCCGACTCGCACCACGGGTCCGCGTCCTCCCCGGCCAGCAGCG
Source organism: Streptomyces sp. RKAG293 (assembly GCF_023701745.1). NCBI lineage: Bacteria > Bacillati > Actinomycetota > Actinomycetes > Kitasatosporales > Streptomycetaceae > Streptomyces > Streptomyces sp. RKAG293. Next base: position 8,112,158 of record NZ_JAJOZB010000001.1, read on the forward strand.
TGAAGCCGCCGCCGAACAGGTCGAGCGTGGAGATCTCCTTGCCCTGGCTCTCCACGAGCAGATGCGGCGCGCGGGTGCCGGGCCGGCCGCCGGTCGTCCGCGGGTCGATGACCGCGGGCGGGTCCGCCGCCTCGTCGCCGGCGCCGTTCAGCACCGCGCCGGAGACGTACCGGTACCCCATCGTCACGGCGAGCGGATCCGCGATCCGCGCGCGCTGCTCGTCGGTGGCGGTGTTGGAGCGGACCGCGAGTTCCAGGGCTCCCTGGTCGGCGACGAAGTCGCCCAGCGGCCGGCGCTCCGCGTCATAGCTGTCGAGCAGTCCCGCGCCCGCCGTGCCCCGGATCACCGAGGCGAGTTTCCAGGCCAGGTTGTGGGCGTCGGCGATACCGGTGTTGGAGCCGTAGCCGCCGGTCGGCGGGATCACATGGGCGGCGTCGCCGGCCAGGAAGATCCGGCCGCGGCGGTACTCCTCGGACGCGAACTCGGCCATCTCCCACGGGAAACGGGACCGGATGCGCACTTCGAGGTCCGGGACGCCGATCGCGGCCCGCACCAGATGCACGCACCGCTCGTCGGTGAAGTCGTCCAGGCTGTCGCCCTCGGCCGGGTCGTACGCGACGACGAGGGTGCCCTCGGTGAGGGTGTCGTCGTGCACGAGGATCCCGGTCACCTCGTCGTTCTGGACGTGCGCCACGCTGAACCGGCGGCCGTCCAGGGCCTCGCGCATATGGGCGGTGAACGCCATGCTCAGCTGGTGCGAGATGACGCCGCGCCCGTGCCGCGGCACACCCAGCGTCTCGCGCACCAGGCTGCGCGGGCCGTCGGCCCCCACCAGGTAGTCGCTGCGCACGGTCCGCTCGCTGCCGTCCGCGCGGTCGCGCAACACCGAGGTGACACCGGACGCGTCGGCCTCGAAGGAGACCAGCTCGGTGCCGTACGAGGTACGGGCCCCGAGCAGCTCGGCGCGGCTGCGCAGCAGCGGCTCCAGCCGGTCCTGGGGCAGCAGCACCATCCGGCTCGGCGTCAGGTCGTCGAGTTCGTCACCGCCGGCGAGCTCGTCGCGGCTCCAGAACACCTGCCCGGTCAGTGACTCCAGGCCGGCGCGCAGCGTGTGGTCCTTGAAGCCGGCGGCCGCCTGGAGAACGGTCTCCTCCAGGCCGGCGGCGCGCAGGATCTCCAGGGTGCGCGGGTAGTACCCGACCGCGCGCGGATGGACGGAGGTGCCGGGGTGACGCTCGACCAGCAGGCAGGGGATTTTCTCCCCGGCCAGGAAGAGCGCCGTGGACAGGCCAACGAGGCTGCCGCCGACGATCAGGACCGGGACCCGGTCATCGCTCATAGGACTTCTCCCTCTCGGGGCCTCTTCAGTACCTCTGTGGGCCTTTTGTGTATCTCCATGGAGCTCTCGCGGGTGATCGTGACAGCGGTGCCTAGAAGGTGGGTCGAGCCCAGCTGACCTCGCACTCCAGTACGCGTCGATTCGAATTCCAGTAGCCCCTGAGAGCTTGCCGGGACCCGGAACATCACATTTCAGCCACCCTGGGGGATCTGGACATGACGGACGCGATAGCCCGAAGAGACATCGTCAGAAAGGCCGGCGCGGCGGGGACGCTCGGCCTCGGAATGGCCGCGGTGGGCATGCTGGCCGCCCCGGCGGCCTCGGCGCACACGGGTACGGCGCCGGCCCGGCCGGGCAACGCGGCGGAACGCCGGCTGCCCGGCGCCTGGACCATCGAGATGCAGCACTTGGACACCTTCCAGCCGGGGCTGACCGCTTTCACCTCGGACGGTCTGGTGCTGGTCATGCACGTCTCGGCCCCGCACATCGGGATGGGCAACTGGTCGGCGACCGGGCGGAACACCTTCGTCTTCAACTTCCACATCCTGAACACCGACCCGGCCACCGGGGCGTACACCGGGCAGATGCACATGTGGGGGAACGGCACGTTCGGTTCCGACACGTACTGGGCGGGCACCGCGAACGTGGCGATCTACGATCCGGCCGGCACGCAGGTGTACAGCCACACCGGTGACGCGATCAACGGCACCCGGGTCGGCGTCGACACCTGAGTCAGGTAGCGCGAAGGGCCGGCCACCGGATCTCCCCGGTGGCCGGCCCTTCGGCATGACGAGACGGATCAGAGCTTGAGCTGGACCCCGTACTCGGTGAGCCAGGTGTCGAGCTGCAGCACCATCTCCAGGTTGGCCCGCTCGACCCAGGCGAACGCGCCCTCGGGCGTGGTGTCCTGGGCCAGCACCGCCTTGGTCGCCGCCTGGTCCAGCAGCGGCTGGACGGCGGCCGAGGAGTCGGCCGCCAGCTCGACGAAGCGCGAGTGGACGAACCGGCCGTACTCGATGTCCTGCGTCGTCGGGTAGGCGCTCTTGCGGCGGTTGAGCACCGGCTCCGGCAGCAGATCGGAGACGGCCGCCCGCAGCAGGCTCTTCTCCTGTCCGTTCACCCGCTTCATCTCGGCCGGCACGTTGAACACGTACTCCACCAGCCGGTGGTCGCAGAACGGTGCGCGCAGCTGGACGCCCGCCGCCATGCTCATCCGGTCCGCCCGGTCCAGGTGGGTGGGCGCCCAGCGGGTGAGCGTGAGATACGTGATCTCGCGCGCCCGGCGCTCGGCCGGCGAGTCGCCCGCCAGCCGCGGGGCCTCGGCGACCGCCTCACGGTAGTGCCCGTCCGCGTAGCCGATGAAGTCCAGCCGCTCGCGCAGCCCCCGGTCCAGCAGAGCGGTGCCCAGGCCGCCGACCGCGGTGTCGTGACCGCGCTCGAAGTTCACCCAGGGGAAGGTCTGGGAGTTGGCGTGCTTGGGGTCGTACGCCCAGAAGTAGCCGTTGAAGACCTCGTCCGCGGTTTCTCCGGAGAGCACCACCTTGGCCTGGTCGCGCAGCGCCCGGAAGAACAGATAGAGCGAGACGTCCATGTCGCCCAGCGGCGAGGGGGTGTCCTGGCTGCGCATGACCTGGGCGTGCACCTTGGGGTCGGACAGCGCGGCCGTGTCGAGCAGGATCTCGGTGTGGTCGCTGTGCACGTGCTCGGCGACCATCGTCGCGAAGGGGGAGTCCGGGGTGGCCCGCATCGTCGGGTGGACCTCGAAGTTCTCCGTGTAGCCGGCGAAGTTCATCGAGAACGTGCGGATCGCGCCGCGGCCCTCCGCCTTCAGCGCGCCGGCGGCCAGCGCGGTCAGCGCGCTGGAGTCGATACCGCCGGACAGCAGCGCCGCTACCGGCACATCGGCGACCAGGTGCCGCCCGACCGACTCCGACAGCAGTCCGCGGACGGTGTCCACGGTGGTCGCCAGCGAGTCGGTGTGCGGCTCCGCGGTCAGCCCCCAGTAACGCTCCTCGGTCACCCCGCCGGAGTGCACCCGCACCAGATGCCCGGGACGCACCTCGGTCACATCACGGAAGACCGTGGTCCCCGGCTTCTTGCCGTGCGCGAAGACCTCGCGCAGGCCGTCGGCGGTGACCACCGGGTCGACCGCCGGGTGGGCGAGCAGCGCCTTGGGCTCGGAGCCGAAGACGAACCCTGAGGTGGAGTCGGGGCCGGTCCGCGCGAAGCACACCGGCTTGATGCCCAGGCGGTCGCGCACCACCAGCAGTTCCTGCCGCAGCACGTCCCAGACGGCCACCGCGAAGGCGCCTTCCAGCCGCTCGGCGAAGGACTTGCCCCACTCCAGATAGGCCCTGGCCACCACTTCGGCGTCGCCGCCGGAGCGGAAGGTGTGCCCGCGCCCCTCCAACTCGGTGCGCAGCGTCCGGAAGTTGAAGATCGACCCGTCCAGCAGGGCCACCGCGAGCGGCTCGCCGTGGTGGTCCGCGATCACCGGCTGCCGGCTGTCCGCGGGGGAGAGCACCGCGAACCTGCGGTGCGCGAGACCGGCGTGCTGGGAGAGCCACTGCCCCTCGCCGTCGCCGCCGCGATGGTTGAGCGTGTCCGCCATCGCGCGCAGCACCGGCGCCTCGCCGGACAGATTGCGCTGGTAGTCGACCCAGCCGACGATTCCACTCATGCCCTGGTCCTCTCCGGTGCTGCGGCTTCTGCGGGAGCGGACGGCCCGGGAGTGAGCAGCCGCACGTCGATGAGGCTGAGCCCGTACCGCTCGACGGCGTCCCGCAGGTCCGCGGTCGTCGGCGGGCCGTCACTGTTGATCGTGAGGTCGAGCCTGCGCTGCGCGGCGGGCCCGTAGAGGCGGATCAGCCGCAGATAGCTGTTGGCGACCCGGACCGGCTCCGTCACCAGCTCCAGCCGGGCGGCCCGGCGTTCCCCCAGCCAGGTGATCTCGGCGTCCGCGCCGCCGGCGAAGTTGTGCCGCCAGGTCCCGGACGTGGCCAGTACCAGGTTGTCGTCGAGGCTGTGGGCGCCCACCGGAATGGTGAACGCGCGGCCGGTGCGCCGGCCGGTGAAGTGCAGCAGTAGCAACCGCTGCGCCATGGGGCCGGGGGTGGGCGCCGACAGCGCGGCGATCACCGCCTCGTTGTCGGGCAGCCCCTCGTCACCCGGCCGTCCCAGCTCGATCACGGGCCGCTCGGCGGGGCTCATCGGAGCACCGCCACGGCCGTCGCGGTCAGGACCAGTGCCACGATCGCGAACGTGGTGCGCACCGCGTGCCAGTTGCGCCACTGCAGCCGCGGATCCTGCCAGTCCGGGCTGAGGTTGTTCTCGTCCTGGCTCTTCACCCGGTTGTTGATCGGCACGTTCCGGGTCTGGGACACCACGGCGACCCCCACCATGAACACCGCCGCGAGGGCGAACAGCGGGCGGCTCCCGGCCGAGTCGGTCCGGAAGGCCGCGAAGACGTCGACGACCACCGAGCTCGTGACGATGTACGGCATGATGTGGTCGTAGCGGCGGCCGAGCAGTCTGTGCGTTGTGATGTATCGGTCCGCCGGCATCGCGATCAACGCGGGCATGACACTGATCGCCACGGCGAACAGCACCCCGGCGACTATGCCGGTGCCCAGGATCACGGCGACGCTCAGCACTTGCAGCAACACCATGCTCATCCCTCTCTCGACTGTGGGACCACGGTCAGGTCCCGGGAACGTCCCAGGGGCTTCTCGGCGGGTACTGGAAGACCGGTCGAATCCGGGCCGTGGCAGGGATCGGGTCCCGAGCGGTGCTCCACCGCGCACCGAGCCCCGAGCCGTTCAGTGGACCCCAACCGATTACGACCTGCCCCGCGGTAGGGAGTGGATGAGGGAGCGGAGTCGCAGGACACCGCGAGCCCGCTCCCTACCGTGGGGCAGGTCGTTACCTGTCAAGGGGGCTGTGCATGGCCGAGGAACGGACACCTGTGCTGGTCGTGGGCGGAAGCATGGTGGGCCTGTCGGCCGCTCTCTTCCTCTCCCACCAGGGATTCCCACCGCTGGTGGTGGAGCGCCACCGCACCGTCTCGGTGCAGCCGCGCGCCCAGGCCGCCAGCCCGCGCACCATGGAGATCCTGCGGGCGCTGCAACTGGAGGCGGACGTCAGGGCCGCCGAGACGCCCAACGCCCAATACGGCAACATCATGCAGGTCGAGTCGCTGGCCGGCCCCGAACTCGGCTGGTTCGACGGCCCGTTCCCGGCCGATCCGCAGGGCGTCAGCGCCACCGGCTGGACGTTGATCGGCCAGGATCGGCTGGAGCCGGTGATCAAGCGCCGGGCGGAGGAGCTGGGCGCCGACATCCGGTTCGGTACCGAGATGGTGAGTTACACCCAGGACGAGGACGGGGTCACCGCCCGGATCTGCTCGGTGGAGACCGGCGAGGAGCACGACGTCCGCGCCGACTACCTGTTCGCGGCGGACGGCAACCGCAGTCCGATCCGGGACGGGCTCGGCATCAAGGCGGAGGGCCCCGGCGCCTTCGGCCGCCAGCTCATCATGATCTTCCACGCGGATCTGACCGCACTGGTCGCCGGCCGTGAGTTCTTCCTGTGCTTCGTCAAGAACGCCGAGGTGCACGGCGTACTGGGGCAGCTCGACCCGTACACCCACCGGTGGTGCCTGGCGGTCAGCCTGCAGCCCGACGAGTCCGCCGCCGACTACACGACGGAGCGCTGCCTGGCGCTGATCCGCGCCGCGGTCGGCGTGCCGGACCTCGACGTCGAGGTGGAGTCGGGGCAGGACTGGGAGATCGCCGCCAAGGTGGCGCAGCGGTTCCGCCACGACCGGGTGTTCCTGGCCGGCGACGCCGCGCATGTGATGCCGCCGACCGGCGGGTTCGGCGGCAACATGGGCATCCAGGACGCGCACAACCTGTCCTGGAAACTCGCCCTGGTGCTGCGCGGACTGGCCCGGCCCTCACTGCTGGACAGTTACGAGCCGGAACGGCTGCCGGTCGCGGAGTTCACCGTCGAACAGGGCGTCATCCGCTATCTGCAGCGCAACGGGCTCGACGAGGAGATCGCCGCACGGCACCGGCCCGAGCCGACCGTGCTGTTCGGCCAGCGCTACCGCTCCGGCGCGGTGCTGGCCGACCCGGACGGTGCCGACGACGGCGCGGTCTTCGAGGACCCGCACCTGGCCACCGGAACACCCGGCACCCGGGCACCGCACTTCATGATCGAGCGGCCCGGCGGCAGCCCGGTACCGCTGCACGACCTGATCGCCCGGGACTTCGTGCTGCTGGCCGACGACACCACCGACGACGGCCGTGCCTGGCTGGCCGCGGCGCCGCCGCTGGCCGCCCGGTCCGGTATCGGGGTACTGGCCCAGCCGGCCGGTGCGGGCTTCACCACGGCGTACGGGGTCGGCCAGGGCGGCGCGGTGCTGATCCGTCCCGACGGGTTCATCGCCTGGCGCAGCCGCGGCCCGGTGGCCGACCCGGCCGCGATCCTGGCCGACGCCCTCTCCCGGGCGGCGCACTCCCGCACCTTGTAAAGAGGCAGGAGTTGTCAGGAACAAGAGCACACAGGAGAGCCGCGCCACCGCCTGTCCCGGGCGGTGGCGCGGCTCCCGTCTGTGATGCCGCACCTGGTCGCGGCTCAGGCCGCCCCGAGGTCCAGGAGCTGGCGCAGCGCCCGCTCCAGATCCGCGGTGCCGGGCACCGCGCCCGCGGCACGCCAGCCGACGAATCCGTCGGGGCGCACCAGCACCACCCCGTCGTCGCCCACCTTGTAGCGGGCCGCCCACTCGCCCTTCGGGTCGGTGAGTTCGCCGTCGGGTCCCACCCGGTAGGCGACCAGGTCCACCCCGAGCCGGCCCGCGGTCTGGGCCGCGGCGGCGGCCAGGCTGTCGGCCGCGCCCGTGGTGAACAGGACGAAGCCGCGGCCGAAGAGGTCCACGACGGACATCTCCGGGCCGTCCTTCGCCTGGACGATCACATGCGGCGCCCGTGCCCCGGGCTGCGCGGACGGGTGGTCCGGGTCCTCCAGGAGCGGTCCCGCCGGTTCGGCGAACTGCGGGGAGAAGGCGCCCGACCGGTAGCGGTAGCCGAACGTCATGGTCGTCTCGTCGACGAGCTCGTCCGCGACGTCCTCCAGCCGCTTGCCCTCCCGGACGGCGAAGCGCAGGCCCGCCTGCTTCGCCGTCTCCAGGGCCACCGGGCGGCGTTCGGTGCCGTACGTGTCCAGCAGGCCGGGGCCCGCGGCCCGGGCCAGCACCAGTGACAGCTTCCAGGAGAGGTTGTAGACGTCCTGGATGCCGGTGCTCGCCCCGAACGCGCCGGTCGGCGGGATGACATGCGCGGCGTCACCGGCGATGAACACCCGGCCCGCGCGGAACTGCTCCGCGATCCGCATGGAGATCTCCCACGGCAGCATCCTGCCGTCCTCGATCTCCGCCGGCAGGTCGTCGACGCCGATCGCGCTGCGCAGCAGTTCCAGGCAGCGCCGCTCGGTGAAGTCCTCCGGCCCCTCGCCCTGTTCGGGGTAGAAGGAGACGTTGAACACCCAGCGCTTCTCGTTGTCGATGGGGATCAGCGTGCCGCGCACCACCGGGTTGTTGACGTACGCGGCGATGACCTTGCGGCCGGCCAGAGCCGGGCTCAGATCGGCGTGGAAGAAGAAGCTCACCAGGTTGGTGATGGTTCCCCTGCCCCGGTCGGGCACCCGCAGCATCCGGCGCACCGGGCTGCGGCTGCCGTCCGCGGCGATCACGTAGTTCGCGTGGATGGTGCTGGTGACGCCGGTCGACCGGTCGTGCACCGTGGCCAGCACCCCGTCGAGATCCTCCTCCAGGGACACCAGCTGGGTGCTGAACCGCACCTCCGCGCCGGTCGCCACCGCCTGCTTGCGCAGCAGCGGCTCCAACTGGTTCTGGTCGATCATGGCCCAGCGCGCCGGACTGATCCGGCTGAGGTCCTCGGGCGCCGCACTGGGCATCCGGACCCGCTCGGGGCCGGCGAGGGTCTCCACGTGCACCAGGACGTCGTTGCCCGCGATCGGCGACTCCTCGGCGCGGATGGCGTCCTCCATGCCCACCGCCCGGAAGATCTCCATGGTGCGGGGGTTGATGGCCCGCGCCTTGGGGTGACCGGAGGTGTCCGGGTGCCGCTCCACCAGCAGGGAACGCACCCCGAAGTGGGTGAGGAAGACACTCGCCGAAAGCCCGGTCAGGCCGCCGCCGATGACGAGCACCGGCACGTTCTCGTCAGCCACTGCGATCTCCCTTCCGTCCGATCACCAGGGTGTGGGTGCTGAGCAGCGGCTGTGCGGAGGCCTCGGCGAAGCCGGCCTCGTGCAGCCACTGCACACAGTCGCCGACCCGGTACTCCTGGCCGTTCTGGCTGACCAGCTTCATGTGCAGACTGCTCAGCAGCCGGTCGGAGTCCCGCCGGTCGTCGTCGATCATGCGGTCGTAGATGAGCACCTGGCCACCGGGCCGCAGGCTGTCGTGGATCCGCTTGAGCAGCGCCAGACTGTGCTCGCTGTCGAAGCCGTGCAGGATGTGGCCGAGTACGACGACATCGGTGCTCGGCAGCGTGTCGGCGAAGAAGTCCCCGCCCTGGAACGTCACCCGGTCGGTGAGTCCGAGCCGGCCCATGTGCTCCTCGAAGAGCGGCTGGGTGCGGGGCAGGTCGAAGCAGACCCCCGTCAGGTGCCGGTGGGTGCGGGCCAGTACCGAGGACAGGTTGCCGCGGGAACCGCCGAGGTCGGTGAAGGTGGCGATCCCGCTCCAGTCGATGCACGCGGCCAGCTCGGTGCCCATGCGGTCGCTGAACGCGTCCAGGCCCTTGAGGAACCGCTTCATCTTGTCCGGGTTCTCATGGCGGTCGCCGAAGAAACCGCCCTTGTCCGGGTCGAGGGTCTGCGGCTCTCCGCTGATCAGCGCGTCGGGCAGCCGCCCCCAGGTGTCGTAGAGGGTCTCATTGGTGAGCTCGATGAAACCGCCCAGGTAGCTTTCGGTCTCCTCCACCAGATAGGCCGTGGACAGCGGGGAGTTGCGGTAGGCGCCGTCCTCCCGGTCCAGCAGGCCCAGGCCGACCAGGGCGTCGAGGAAGTCCGCGGAGAACCGGGGGTGCAGACCGGTGCGCTCCCGGATCTCGGACTCCGTGGCGGGCCCGGACGCCAGGGCGGTGAAAACCCCCACGCGCACCGCGCCCTGCAGCACCTTGGCCCCGCAGTCCGCGATGGAGAGCCGGATCAGCGGCCCAGGGCTTACTTCCGCGGTGGCGGGCAGGTCTCCGGTCGTCGTCACATGATCCTCCTTGGAGTGACCGGACATTGGATCGCCCGACCATCGCCGGGCCGCGTCGAACCCGGCTAGAAGGCCGGTCGCGCAGCACTCGGCTCCGACAGCCGCGTCCCACTCCGGCTCAAGTCCTTCTGGAGGAGCGGTGGGCACGCTGCCGTCCGGGTCCTTCAGCGGGGCTCACGACAGTGAGGAGAGGAAACCGGATGAGTGACTTCACTCTGCAGGAGCTGACCGCGAAGCTGCGCGAATGCGCGGGTGAGCCCGACGGTGTCGACCTCGACGGAGACGTCCAGGACACCCCCTTCATGGAACTCGGCTACGACTCGCTCGCGCTGCTCCAGGTGACCGGCGTGATCAAGCGGGAACGCAGTATCGACCTTTCGGACGACGCGGTGGTCGAGGCGGAGACCCCGCGGATCCTGCTGAAGATGATCAACACCAGCCCGGCGCAGAGCCGCTGACCGCCGCCGGCGGTCACCACCGGCGTAGGGCCTGACCGATCCGTACAGCGCCACCGGCCGGCTGGGGCGACCGGCCGCTATCGAGTTCGAATCTGTGGGAGGAATCGCATGCCGTACGCAGCGATCGTCTACCGGGTCAAGCCCGGCAACGAGGACGAGATCGCCAAGATCTTCGAGAACTTCAACCGGGTGGACACCGCCGACCTGCGCACCGACGAGGGTACGGACGCCGGTCGCATTCTCGGTACCGGGCTCTTCATCAAGGACGATGTGATGGTCCGCTGCATCCACTACGAGGGCGACCTCGCGGCGGTGGGCAAGCACATGGCCATGCAGCCCGGTGTGCACGCGGCGGAGAGCCGGCTGGCTCCGTACCTGCTGGAGGAGCGGGACACCTCGTCGCCGCAGGCGTTCGGCGCCTTCTTCCGCAACGCCTCCATGCGCAGCATCCTCCAGCTGAGCGTGGACACCCTGGAGACGAAGTCCTGACCGTGCTCTGACGGCCCGACGGATTCTCCCCCAGCCGCTCCGTGCGTCCCCGCCCTTTCCGGCGGGACGCGCGGAGCGCTGTCGCGTTCCCGGCCGTTCGGCCGGAGTTCGCGCGCAGGTCCCCAGCTGCAGTCCGATTCGAGCAGGTCTTTAGAGCCTGCTGTGACGGTTCCGGCTGTTGGTCCGAGCAACTCGTATCGAAGGAGGTCGACGGTGCACCGGACTTTGATCGTGGCGAAGATGCGGCCGGGTAAGGCCGATGACATCGCGAAGATCTTCGCGGAGTCTGACGCGTCGGATCTGCCGCACATGATTGGCGTGTCGCGACGGACCCTCTTCGCTTTCCATGACTTGTACTTCCATCTGGTCGAGGCGGACGAGGACATCACCGACGGCCTCTACCGGGCGCGCAGCCACCCGCTCTACGACGACATCAACCGCAAGCTCGCGGAGTGCGTGTCGCCGTTCGACCCGAACTGGAAAGAGCCCAAGGACGCCATGGCCGTGCCCTTCTACGTGTGGACGCCCGAGCAGGGGAGGATCCAATGACCGCGCAGCCTGTGCGGATCTCGGCGGACGAGGTGTCGCCCAACCGCAAGCGCGGTGGCGACATCCGGGTCACGCTCAGCCCCGTGACGGCCGGCTCGACCTCGGGCTTCGGCGGAGTGATGTACCTGGACCCCGCCGAGTTCGTGACCGAGCACTACCACCCGTACTCCGAGGAGTTCATCCACGTCATCGACGGGGAACTCGAGATGACGCTGGACGGCGAGCCGCTCAAGCTGGGCCCGGGGGACTCCCTGCTGGTGCCCATCGGCGTCCGCCACCGGCTGGTCAACATCGGTGAGGTCAAGGCGCACTGCGCCTTCCACCTCTCCCCGCTGGCCCCCCGCCCGGATCTCGGGCACGTGGACACCGAGCTGCCGACGAACCCGCAGGCGCCCAACCCGAACGTGGGTGGCGCCCCGTGAGCCGTCGTGCGGTGGTCACCGGGATCGGCGTCCTGGCACCGGGAAGCGTGGGCCGGGAGGGATTCTGGGACCAGCTCTCCGCCGGACGCACCGCGACCCGGCGGATCACGCTCTTCGATCCCGCGCCGTTCCGTTCCCAGGTGGCCGCGGAAGTGGACTTCGACCCGGTCGCATCGGGTCTGACGCCCCAGCAGATCCGCCGGATGGACCGGGCCGCGCAGTTCGCGGTGGTCTGCGCGCGGGAGGCGCTGGAGGACAGCGGCGCCGAGCTGTCCGCGCTCCCGCCGGAGCGGATCGCGGTCTCCATCGGCAGCGCGGTCGGCTGCACGATGGGCCTGGAGGAGGAGTACGTCACCCTCAGCGACGGCGGCAAGCACTGGCTCGTCGACAGCACCTACGGCGTTCCGCACCTCTACGGCTACATGGTGCCCAGCACCCTGGCCGTGGAGGTCGCCCACGCTGTCGGCGCCGAGGGCCCGGTGGCGCTGGTCTCCACCGGCTGCACCTCGGGGCTGGACTCGATCGGGCACGGTGTGCAGCTGATCGAGGAGGGCTCGGCCGACGTCGTACTGGCCGGGGCCACCGACGCCCCGCTCTCACCGATCACCGCCGCCTGCTTCGACGCGATCCGGGCGACCACGTCGAACAACGCCGACCCGGAGCACGCCTCCCGGCCGTTCGACCGGGACCGGGACGGCTTCGTGCTGGCGGAGGGCTCCGCGGTCCTCGTCCTGGAGGAGAAGTCGGCCGCCGAGGCGCGCGGCGCCAAGATCTACGGCGAGTTCGTCGGCTTCGCCGGCCGCAGCAACGCCTTCCACATGACCGGACTCAAGGCCGAGGGCCGTGAGATGGCCGAGGCCATCCGGGTCGCCCTGGACCAGGCGAAGCTCGACCCGACCGCCGTCGGCTACATCAACGCCCACGGCTCCGGCACCAAGCAGAACGACCGTCATGAGACCGCCGCGTTCAAGCGGAGCCTCGGCGATCACGCCTACCACGTGCCCGTCAGCTCCATCAAGTCCATGGTCGGACACTCGCTGGGAGCCATCGGCTCCATCGAGGTCGCGGCCTGCGCGCTGGCTCTCGACCGGCAGGTCGTCCCGCCCACCGCCAACCTGAAGAACCCCGACGCCGAGTGCGATCTGGACTACGTGCCGGTCACCGCCCGGGACCACGCCATGGACGTGGTGCTCAGCGTGGGCAGCGGATTCGGCGGCTTCCAGAGCGCGATGGTGCTGGCCAGGCCCGGCGCCGTCCCGTACGAGAGGAGCTGACGGTGAGCAGCGCGACGCAAGCCGCCCCGGTGATCACCGGGCTGGGGGTCACCGCGCCGACCGGACTGACGGTGGACGAGCACTGGGCCGCGGTCCTGGCCGGAAAGCCGGCGATCGGGCGGATCACCCGCTTCGACCCCAGCAGCTACCCCGTCCAACTGGCCGGTGAGGTGGCGGACTTCGACACCAAGGCACAGGTCCCCAGCCGGCTGGTCACCCAGACCGACCGCTGGACCCACCTGGGCCTGGCCGCCGCCGCCGAGGCACTGGCCGACGCGAAGGTCGTGCCGGCCGAACTGCCCGAGTTCGAGATGGCCGTGGTCACCGCGGCCTCCTCGGGGGGCACCGAGTTCGGCCAGCACGAGATGGAGAACCTGTACAAGAACGACCCGACGTGGGTCGGCGCCTACCAGTCGATCGCCTGGTTCTACGCGGCGACCACCGGCCAGGTCTCCATCCGGCACGGCATGCGCGGACCCTGCGGTGTGCTCTGCTGCGAACAGGCCGGCGGCCTGGACGCGATCGGGCAGAGCCGGCGGCTGCTGCGCGGCACCTCCCGGCTGGTCGTGACCGGCGGTACGGACGCCTCACTGTGCCCGTACGGCCTGACCGCCCAGCTGAGCACCGGAAACCTGTCGACCGTCAGCGACCCGGGCCGGGCCTATCTGCCGTTCGACGCCGCGGCCAGCGGTTACGTGCCCGGTGAGGGCGGCGCGATGCTGATCCTCGAACGCGCCGCCGACGCGGAGGCGCGCGGCGCGGGCGGCGGCTACGCCCAGGTGCTCGGCTACGCGGCGGGCTTCGACCCGGCGCCCGGCTCCGAGCGGCCGCCGGCGCTGCGCCGCACCCTGGAGGCGGCCCTCGCGGACGCCGGAGTGACACCGGCCGGCGTGGACGTGGTCTTCGCGGACGCGTCCGGCGTGCCGGCGCAGGACGCGGCCGAGGCCGCCGCGATCCGGGCCGTGTTCGGGCCCGGCGGGGTGCCGGTCACGGCGCCCAAGACGCTGACCGGACGCCTGTACGGCGGCGGCGCGGCGCTGGACGTGGCGACCGCCGCACTGGCCCTGCGCGACCAGGTCATCCCGCACACCGTCGGACCGGACGCACCGGTCCCCGGGTACGGCCTGGACCTGGTCCTCGGCGAACCCCGGGCCGCCGCACTGCGCACCGTACTGGTCCTCGCCCGGGGACACGGCGGCTTCAACGCGGCCCTGGTACTGGGACGTTCCGCCTCCTGACGGCGGAATCGGGACGAAGGCGAGAGACAAGGGAGAGTGGCGATGGCCGGGCACACGGACAACGAGATAGTGATCAACGCGCCGATCGACGAGGTCTGGGACACCACCAACGACGTCGTCAACTGGCCGGACCTGTTCAGCGAGTACGCCAAGGCCGAGATCCTGGAGCAGTCCGGGGAGACCGTGACGTTCCGGCTGACCATGCACCCGGACGACGACGGCCAGGTGTGGAGCTGGGTCTCGGAGCGCACCCCCGACCGGGCCACCCGCACGGTGCGGGCGCACCGGGTGGAGACCGGCCCGTTCGAGTTCATGAACATCTTCTGGGAGTACACCGAGACGCCCGACGGCGTGCGGATGCGCTGGGTCCAGGACTTCCACATGAAGCCGCAGGCCCCCGTGGACGATGCCGGCATGACCGCGCACCTGAACCGGAACACAGCCATCCAGATGTCCCTGATCAAGGACAAGGTCGAGGCCGCCTCCACCCGGAAGTAGCCGCGGACGCACCCCCGGAGGTCACCGGTGCCCGCTCTCCTCATCCCACTCGTGCTGCTGATGAACGGGCTCGCGGCCGGATGCATGCTCGGCACGCTGCTCGGCGGCTGGCCGCTGCTCGCGGGTCTCCCCGACGAGGGCTACGTCCGGACGCACGCGTTCTTCTCCGGCCGCTACGACCCGTACATGCCCATCTGCACCCTGGGCACCCTGCTGGGCGACACCGTGCTCGCCGCCACCGTCGGTGACGGCTGGGCACGGTCCTGCTTCACCGCCGCGGCACTGCTCGCGCTGTGCACCGTGGTCATCTCGTTCGCCAAGAACGTCCCCGTCAACCGGTGGATCCGCACCGTCGACCCGGACAACCTGCCCGCCGGCTTCGACGCGACACAGCGCCGCGGCCAGTGGGGCCTGTGGAACAAGCGGCGCAGCGTGATCACCATGCTCGCCCTGCTGTCCAACTGCGCGGCGCTGGCCACGCTTCTTTGAGGAGGATTTATATGGATCTCGGCCTGAGAGGGAAGAAGGCGCTGGTCACCGGTGGTACCCGCGGTGTCGGGCGCGGCATCGTGCTGGCGCTGGCGCGGGCCGGCGTCGATGTCATCACCTGCTATCTACAGGAGGGCGAGCGGGTCTCCACCCTGGAGCGCGAGCTCAAGGAGATCGGCGGCGACCACCATGTGCTGCGCGCCGACGTCGGCGACCCGGCCCAGGTCGCGGACCTGCTGGAGCAGGCCGGCACTCTGTACGGCCACCTCGACCTGGTGGTCAACAACGCCGGCACCATCAGCCACATCCCGTACGCGAAGCTGCCCTTCGAGGAGTGGCAGCGGATCGTCACCACCAACCTCACCTCCACCCACCTGGTGACGCAGGGCGCGCTGCCGCTGCTGGGCGAGGGCTCCTCCATCGTGAGCATCGGCTCCAAGGGCGCCGAGGCGGGCATACCGCTGCGGGCGCACTACACGGCGACGAAGTCGGCCCTGATCGGGCTCACCCGGTCGCTCGCCAAGGAACTCGGCTCCCAGGGCATCCGGATCAACGTGGTCTCCCTCGGCGTCATCGAGACCGAGGCGCTGTACGCCCTGCCGCAGGAGCAGCAGGACCTGATGGTCGAGCGGTACAGCAACAAGACCGCGCTGGGCCGGCTCGGGCTGCCCGACGAGGTCGCCGGCGCCATCCTGTGGCTCGCCAGCGATCTGTCGCGCTATGTCACCGGCGCCACGATCTCGGTCGACGGGGGGATCTCCTGATGGCCGGCGGAGCGTTCCGGGTGATGCTGGAAATGACGATCAAGCCGGGCCTGGCGGCCGAGTTCGAGCAGGAGTGGCGCAGCGGCACCGACGCGGTGACCGGCCACCCCGCCAACATCGGCCAGTGGCTGGCCCGCAGCACCGCCGACGAGGACACGTACTACATCGTCAGCGACTGGACCGACGAGACCGGCTTCCGTGCCTTCGAGGACGGCAAGGCCCACGTCGCCCACCGCGAGCGGCTGCACGCCTACCGGGCGTCCGCCACGTTCGACACGATGCGGGTGGTGGAGCACATCGAGGGTGCCGCCCATGCCCGGTGAAGTGCTGGTGATGATCCATCACCAGGTGCGCGACGAGGCCGAGCAGGCCGCGCTGCGGGAGGCGTACCACCTGGTCAGCAAGCGGCTGGCGGAGGTGCCGGGCATGCTCGGCAACGAACTGCTGCAGTCCGCCGTCGATCCCACCGCCGTGGTCGTGATGAGCCGCTGGGCGGACCTCGCCGCCTTCCGCGTCTGGGAGGAGGGGGCCGGGCACCGCGGCGACACCGCACCGCTGCGGCCGTACCGCGACACCCGGCTCGCCATGCCCTTCGGCATCTACGAGGTCGACGCCGCGTACTGAGGACTCACAGAAGGAGCAGGAGATGGAGCAGGGACTGGCCGGCAAGCGCGTACTGATCACCGGCGGAACCCGGGGGATCGGCCGCGCCTCGGCGCTGGCCTTCGCACGTGCCGGAGCGAGCGTCGTGGTGGTCTCACGGGGCGCGGGGGAGGACAGCGCATCGCTCACCCGGGAGCTGAAGGAGTTCGGCGACGGCCATCTGCTGCTCCAGGCGGACGTCACCGACGCGGCCGACGTCCGGCAGCTCGCCGAACGGGTCCGGGAGGCGTTCGGCACGCTGGACGTCCTGGTGAACAACGTGGGCGTGGACGGCCAGGTCTGGTTCGGCGAGCTGCCGGAGACCGAGTGGCACCGCGTCTTCGACCACAACGTCACCTCGGCGTACCTGGTGACGCAGGCCGTGCTCGACCTGCTGGCGGACGGCGCCTCGGTGATCAACATCGGTTCGTCCGTCGCACTGCGCGGCCGGGTGCGCGGGGTGCACTACACCGCGTCCAAGGCGGCGCTGATCGGACTGACCCGTGCGCTGTGCAAGGAGCTCGGGCCGCGCTCCATCCGCGTCAACACCATCGCCCCCGGCCTCACCGAGACCGAACCGGGCGCCGGGCTGCCGCCGGAGGCCGTGGAGCGCATCGTCGGGATGACGGCGCTGGGCCGGATCTGCCAGCCGGACGACGTCGCCGGCGCGGTGCTCTTCCTGGCCGGTGACACCTCCCGCTACATCTCCGGCGCCACGCTCAACGTCGACGGCGGTGTCTGACGTGGACATCGGACTGGGCCTGCCCACCACCGTCCCCGACAAGTCAGGGACGGAACTGCCCTCCTGGGCCCGCGAGGCCGAGCAGGCGGGCTTCGCCAGCCTCGGCGTGCTGGACCGGCTGGTGTACGACAACTTCGAGTCGCTCGTCTCGCTGGCCGCCGCCGCGGCGGTGACCGAACGGATCCGGCTCGCCAGCACCATCCTCATCGCGGGCTACCGCGGCGGGGCGGCGCTGCTCGCCAAACAGGCGGCGACCGTCGACGCGATCTCCGGCGGCCGGCTGACCCTCGGGGTCGCGGCCGGCGGCCGGGAGGACGACTACAACGCCACCGGCGCGGACTACCCCGGCCGGGGGCCGCGGCTCGACACCCTCCTGGACGAGCTGCGCGCCACCTGGGACGGCGCGGGACCGGTGCCCGGCATCGGCCCCCGGCCGGACCGCCCGGGCGGGATCCCGCTGCTCGTCGGCGGCCACTCGCGGACCGCGATGCGCCGCTCGGCGAAGTACGGCACCGGCTGGATCGCCGGCGGCAGTTCGGCCACGGACTACGGCGAGCTGGTGCGCCGCGCGAAGGAGGAGTGGACCGCGGCGGGCCGTACCGACCGGCCGCGCATGGTCTCGCTCGTGTACGCCTGCCTCGGCCCGGACGCCGGACCGGTGGCGGGCCGCTATCTGCGCGACTACTACTCCTTCGTGAACGTGAAGGCCGAGCGGGCCGCCACCGGGGTGCTCGTGGACCCGGAGCAGATCCGTGAGGCCGTCGGCGCCTACGAGCAGGCCGGCTGCGACGAGCTGATCCTGCTGCCGTGCACCGCGGACCTCAAGCAGGTCGGCCTGCTGGCCGAAGCCGCGCTCTGACGTTCCGCTCTGCCGAACAGCCACGGCCCGGACTCGACTTCGAGTCCGGGCCGTGGCGTTTTCTGTGCCCGCTGCCGGGGGCCGTACGAGTGCCGGGGGCGGTCCGTCGTGTCAGGTACGACGGACCGCCCCCGGCGGTTTCAGTGCGCTGCCGGTGCGGCGACCGGGTCCAGGCCCGCCGCGCGGGCGAGGACCTCGCCGAGCACGCTGTCGGGGTCCTGGGCCGAGCCGTCCGACCGCCAGGTGACGAACGCGTCCGGCCGGACCAGTACGGCGCCGCCGGGGGAGATCCCGTAGACGCTGTGGAAGTCGCGGTCGGTGGTCCGCAACTCGCTGTCCGGACCCACCACATGAGCCTTCAGCGGCACTCCCAGCGCCGCCGCCGCGTTCTCCGCGGCCTTGGCCCAGGCGGCCCCTGCGGGGTCGGTGAGCAGGACGTAGGAGTCCCAGAAGAGGTCGATGGTGGAGAGGTTGACGCCGTCCCGCTCCAGCCACAGGTGCGGCGCCCGGGTGCCGGGCTCACCGGTGAGTTCCAGGTGCGGGGTGAGGACCGGTCCCGGCTTCTCACTGCTGATCGCCGTGGACACGTACCGGTAGCCGAGGGTGATGATGATGTCGTCCACCATCGTCGCCCGGTCCTCGTCGGAGGCGTAGCCGTGCCGGATGCGGTTGCGGACCATCGCCTGCTCGGCCATGGCCGAGCCGACGGCGTGCCGCTCGTCGTGGTAGGTGTCGAGCAGGGTGTCGCCGGCCCAGCCCTTGATGACCGCGGCGAGTTTCCACGAAAGGTTGTGGGCGTCGTGGATACCCGTGTTGGCCCCGAAACCGCCGGCCGGCGGGTGCAGGTGCGCGGCGTCGCCGGCGAGGAAGACCCGGCCGGTGCGGAAGCGCTCGGCGACCAGCTGAGCGCCCTGCCACGGCACCTTGGCGACGATCTCCACGTCCATCTCCGGCCGCCCGGAGGCCGCCCGGACGATCTCGACGCAGCGTTCGTCGGTGAAGTCCTCGGGCTTCTCGCCCTTGTCGGGGTGGTAGATCGGGGCGGCCAGGAACGGGTTGCAGCCGTGCAGCCTGGACAGGCCCATCAGCGTCCCGTTGACGTTGGCGTAGCACAGGATGAACGGGCGGTCCTTGAGCATGACCTCCAGTTCCGGCGCGGTGAAGTAGATGCTCAGGGCGTCGAACACGGTGCCCCGGCCGGTGCGTTCCACTCCGAGCTGCTGCCGGACCGCGCTGTTGGCACCGTCCCCGCCGACCAGGTAGCCGGCCCGGATGGTGAAGCGCTTGCCGGTGGCCAGCTCCTCGGCGACGGCGGTGACGCCCTCGTCGTCCTGGGTGAACTCCACCAGCCGGGTACCGAAGCGGATGTCGGAGCCGAACTCCCGGGCCTTGTCGACCAGGACCTTCTCGTAACGGTCCTGGCCACAGCCCATCACCCGCTCGGGGCTGACGGTGGGGCCGTCCAGCGAGGGCGACTCCAGGACGACGGCCTTGTCGATCTCGGCGAAGGTGTCGACCTGGATGATCCCGCCCTCGAAGAACGGGTGTGAGTCACCCATCTCCAGGGCCCGGATCTCCTCGCGGATCCCGGCGGCCCGGAACAGCTCCAGGGTCCTGGCCTGCAGGCCAGGCGCGCGGGGCAGGGTCGAGGTGGCTGAGCGCTTCTCCAGCAGCATCGTGCTGATCCCGTGGCGGCCGCTGAAAAGGGCGGTGGACAGGCCGACCGGCCCGGCTCCCACGATGAGAACAGGGATGTTCACGTCATACATGTGTATCCCCTCAGGAACACTGCCATGCGGACTGTCCGCGGCACAGGGTCAGGGGTACTGACCTGGGCTCAAGGATCCCTGGCATCCCGGTCGGGCCCGTGCTCCCGCCTGCGGTTCGAGGCCCCTTCGAGGACAGCTCCACGCGGGACTGGGAAGTTCACGCGATGGCACCGGCGCCTGGTGGCCAGGCGTCCAGGAAGGAGTCCGCCCGATGACGACCAATCCCCCGGACGTCAGCACGGCCGCCGGGATCCTCCGGCTCGGCAACGCGTTCTGCGATGCCAAGGCCCTGCTCACCGCCGTGGAACTCGATCTGTTCACGCAGCTGGCGCAGGCGCCGGGCGGCAAGGCGACCGCCGACGAGGTCAAGGAGCTGCTGTCCCTGCACGGCCGGGGACTGAGTGACTTCCTCGACCTGCTGGTGGCCCTGGAGGTCCTGGAACGCGCCGACGGCGCGTACCGCAACTCCTCCGGCACCGCCCGGCACCTGGTCCGCGGAGGGGACGCCTACATTGGCGGCTTCCTGCTGCGGTCCAGCCGCAATCTGTACCCGGCCTGGGGCCGGCTCGAAGAAGCCCTGCGGACCGGCAAGCAGCAGTCCGGCAGCGACTTCGAGGAGGTCACCAAGAACCAGGCGATCCTGCGTCAGTTCGTCGGCAGCATGGACGCCTTCACCAACGTCCTGGGCGCCGAACTGGTCAAGGCCTTCGACTGGTCCGGCTTCTCGTCGGTCCTGGACGTCGGTGGCGCGCGCGGCAACCTCTGCTCGCAGATCGTCCGGGCCCAGCCGCACCTGGCCGGGCACGTCTTCGACCTGCCGGCCATGGCACCGCTCGCCGCGGAGCTCGCCACCGAACTGGGACTCACCGGCAAGGTCGAGTTCCACGGCGGCAGCTTCTTCGACGACCCGCTGCCGCAGGCCGAAGTGGTGGTGCTGGGCCATGTGCTGCACGACTGGGACCCCAGCCAGCGCAGCTACCTGGTCCACAAGGCCTTCGACGCGGTACTGCCCGGCGGTGCGCTGCTGGTCTACGACCGGATGCTCGACGACGAGCCGGAGCACGCCGAGAACCTGGTCATCAGCCTCGACATGCTGCTGGTGACCGACGGTGGATCGGAGTACCCCGCGGCCGAGATCACCGGCTACGCGGAGCACGCCGGCTTCACCGGCATCGAGGTCACCCCGCTGAGCGACTACGACACCCTGATAGTCGCCCGCAAGGCCGGCTGACACCGCGGCCGCCCGGTACGACGGAGAGCCCCCGGTCCTGGATCCAGGACCGGGGGCTCTCCGCTGTACGAACGGGCCGCGTGGGCCGGTCAGCCCGCGGGCTGCGGCTCCCGCTCGGTCTCCGCCTGCCCGGCGCGGGACGCCGGGACCGGAGCGCCGAAGACGGCCTTCGACGGCCACCACGCGCGGTCGCCGAGTTCCAGCGTCAGAGCCGGCACCAGCAGCGACCGGACGACGATGGTGTCCAGCAGCACACCGAACGCGACGATGAACGCCTGCTCGGCCATGGCCACCATCGGCACGACCGCCAGCGCCGCGAACGTCGCCGCCAGCACCACACCGGCCGAGGTGATGACCCCGCCGGTACGCCGGAGCGCGAAGAGCGTTCCGTTGCGCGTGCCGTGCAGCAGCGCTTCCTCCCTGACCCGGTGCATCAGGAAGATGTTGTAGTCCACGCCGAACGCCACCAGGAAGACGAAGCCCATCAGCGGCACCGAGGGATCCGCGTTGGCGAAGTGGAAGACGTGGTTGAACATCAGTGCCGCCACACCCATGCTGGCCGCGTACGACAGCACGACGGTGGCGATCAGCAGCAGCGGCGCGACCAGCGACCGCAGCAGCAGGGCGAGGACGATCAGGATCGCGATCAGCACCAGCGGGACGACGACCTTGAAGTCGCGGACCCCGCCCACCCGGGTGTCGATCGAGGTGGCGGTGAAGCCGCCGACCTTGGAGTCGGAGCCCGGCACCGCGTGGACGACGTCACGCAGCCGCTTGACCGCGTCGACGGCCGCCGGTGCGTCGGGTGTGGTGGCCAGCACGGCGTCGATCTCCGTGTAGCCGCCGACCTCCTTGGGCAGCCGCGTCACCGAGGTGATGCCGGGGACGCCGCGTGCCGCGGTCGCCACCTGCTCCGCCGCCGCGGCCTTGGTGATGATGGTCACCGGGACGCCCGAGCCGCCCGGGAAGTGGGCGTTGAGCACCTGCTGACCGTGCACCGAGTCGGGCTTCTTGGTGAAGTTGTCCGACACCGAGACCCCGTCGGCCCGGAACTGGGTGGTGAAGGCCGCGGCCAGCACCAGCAGCAGACCCGCGGCGATCCAGATGCCGCGCGGCCGGCGGCCGACCAGCCCGGCGACCTTGCCCCACAGTCCCTCGCCCGTGCGCTCGGCGGTGCCGAAGGCGGGACGGAACGGCCAGAACGCGCCGCGGCCCATCAGGGCGAGCACCGCGGGGACGAAGGTGAGTGCGGCCAGCAGCGAGGCGGCGATGCCGATCGCGGCGACCGGGCCCATGCTCCGGTTGCTGTTGAGATTGCTGAACAGCAGGCACAGGGTGCCCAGGATGACGGTGCCGCCGGAGGCGAGCACCGGCTTGAGCACCGCGCGCCAGGCGGTGGCCAGCGCGTCGTACTTGTTCTGGGTCTTGCGCAGCTCCTCCTGATAGCGGCTGACGAGCAGCAGTGAGTAGTCCGTCGTCGCGCCGACGACGAGCACCGACAGCACGCCCTGGCTCTGTCCCGTGAGGGTCAGACCGCTGTGCTTGGCCAGCCCGTAGACCACGGCGGCGGCCACCCCGGACGCGAAGGCGATGCCCAGCAGAACGAGGACGGGCAGCGTGGGACTGCGGTAGACGAGCAGCAGGACCAGGATCACCAGTCCGACGGCCACCACGAGCAGCTGGCCGTCGATGCTGCTGAAGGCCCCGCCGAAGTCGGAGTACATGCCACCGAGGCCGGTGACATGGCCGGTCAGTCCCGGATGGGTGTCGGCCGTGGCGCGCAGTGCCTT
The DNA here is from genome assembly GCF_023701745.1 of Streptomyces sp. RKAG293. NCBI lineage: Bacteria > Bacillati > Actinomycetota > Actinomycetes > Kitasatosporales > Streptomycetaceae > Streptomyces > Streptomyces sp. RKAG293. Next base: position 8,135,001 of record NZ_JAJOZB010000001.1, read on the forward strand.
CACCGCGTCCGTGACCGGGTCCATCTGGTTGACCAGCGGGACGGTGAACTGCAGCGCCCGTCCGTCCTTGGACAGCGTGACGGGGCTGATCTGCCCGCGCACACCGGCCAGTTCGGCCGCCGCGGCGGCGTCCGACGCGACCGCCTGGCGGTCGGCGGCGGTGATCCCGGACGCGCGTTCGTAGACGACGACCGCGGGATAGGTCTTGTTGTCGGAGAACTGGGCCTGGAGTTTGTCGGCGTGCACCGACTCGGCCTTGGCGGGCAGATAGGCCGCGCCGTCATTGGTGACCACGTCGCCGAGCTTGCCCTCGAACGATCCGGTCGCACCGCTCACCAGAAGCCATCCGAGGACGAGCAGCAGCGGCACCAGCCACCGCAGCCGGCGACCGGACGCCTCTGTGCGTCTACGGGTCATGGTGGGGCACCTCCGTACATCAGCGGCAGTTCGTATCGAACCGGGGCGGCCATGGTCCCGGTAGGGGCTTGAGCGCAGCTCGAGCGACCACCGCAAGGATCCGGCCAGTCAGTGGCTCGAATGGGGGTTGGAAATGACCAGAATCAAGCCGGTGCGGACACTCACCGGCGCTTGTTTTGCCGCAGTCCTGCTCTTCGCGATGGCGGTACCCGCGTCCGCGGGCACCACCGGGACCACGCGATACGTGGACTGCGCGGCCGGCAGCGACAGCGCTGCCGGGACCGGCACCACCACTGCCTGGCGCAGCCTCACCAAGGTCAACGCCACGGTGCTGCACCCCGGGGACACCCTCCGCTTCAAGGCCGGTACCAGCTGCGGGGGCACGCTCACCCCGCGCGGCTCGGGAACGGCACAACATCCCGTCACGGTCAACACCTACGGATCAGGTTCGGCCGCCCGGATCGACGGCCAGGGCGCTACAGCGGCCGTCTTCCTGCACAACGTCGAGGGATATGTCCTGCGGCATCTCGACATCACGAACACCGGTCCCGCGCCCGCGGCGACCCAGCAGCGCGTCGGGGTCTACGTGCTGCTGGAGGACTACGGGACGGGCCGGCACTACACGGTCGACGATCTGACCGTGCACGACGTCAACGGCTGCGACTGCCGTGACAACGACACCAGCGGCGGCATCGTGTTCACCGCGGGCGGCGCGTCGGTCCCCACCGGATTCGACGACATCCGGGTGACCGGCAACCACGTCACCCATGTGGACCGGGCGGGCATCGGCATCGCCTCGTCCTGGCAGCGCCGGGCGTCCAACCCGACGGGACCCGGCACGCAGTTCGTGCCGAACACCCACGTCCTCATCGAGGAGAACCGGGTCGGCGACACCGGGGGCGACGGGATCATGGTCGTCAACGGGGTGGAACCCCTCGTCCAGCGCAACACGGTCGCGGGCTACAACACCCGCTCCACCGACTACAACGTCGGTGCCTACGCGTGGAACTCCGACCGGGCGGTGTTCCAGTACAACGAGGTCTCCGGCGGGGTGGCCCCCGGGATGGCCTTCGACCTGGAAGGCGGCAGCAGCGACACGCTCTACCAGTACAACTTCAGCCACGACAACGGCGCGGGCTTCCTGTTCATCTGCCCGTCCGGCATCACCGCCAGCGGCGGCACCGTCCGCTACAACATCAGCCAGAACGACCGCGGTGACGGCTTCTTCGGCGTCATCACCAGCCCGTGCGGTGATGAACCCGGCACCAGGATCTACAACAACACCGTCTACGCGCCGACCGCCGCGAACCTGATCCAGGTCTACGGGACCTCGACGATGCAGCTGACCGACAACATCTTCGTCGGCAGCCCCGCCGGATCCGTGATCAGCGACGCGACCAGCACCTACAGCCACAACGTGTACCAGAACGTGGCCGCCGGATCGCCGCTCGGCGCCCACCCGTTCACGGGCGATCCGCTGCTGACCGCCCCCGGCACCGCCCACTCGCGCACCGACACCGCCGGCTACCGGCTGCGCACCGGCTCGCCGGCGCTGCACACCGGAACGCCGGTCGCGGGCAACGGCGGCCGGGACTACTTCGGCAACCCGGTCCCGTCCGCATCCCCGAACATCGGGGCGTACCAGGGCTGCGCCGTCTCCTAGAGCCGGCACGTCAGGTCAGTGGGGCCCGGAGACGGTCGAGGCCAAGTAGGCCGTGAAGTCCGGCCGCTCCGGGACCACCACATGCCGGACCCAGGCGTCCCGCTCGTGCGCCATCGCGGCCATCTCCCAGATGCACGCGGTGGCGTACGCGGGCGCCTCGACGGGCGTGGACAGCGCGTCCCAGTCGGCCAGCCAGGTGCGGGTGTGGAGGATCACGCGGTTGCGGCTCCACCAGCCCACCACCACGTAGCAGGCGTCCTCGTCCTCGTGCACGACGCTGAACGCGTGCGAGGGGAGCCCGGGATGCGGATCCGGCAGCGACAGCCGCACGCCGCGCCGCGCGAACTCCAGGACGTCCGGCGCCGGTACGTCGCGGAACGACGAGACGGTGTACCGCTTGACGGTCCAGCCGTGCTCCGACTCCGGGGCGAGTGTGCTCAGGGCGCGCGGCCGGTACTCCACCGGGCGCGCGCCGACCTGCGTCTGAGGGGTCGTCATGGCGGTGATGGTGACACGCCGTGCGGCGGCCGCCAACCTCCCCTTGAGGGCCCTTCGAGCCCCGCGCGTGACGATGGCGCCGAGAGATCCACGCCCGCGCGTAGGGAGAACTCCAGTGCAGAAGTTCAGCATCGACGACTCGCCCCTGACGAGCGAGTACGGCATCCACATCGGGCGCTGGGAGCAGTACGCGGCCGCCTCAGGGCTGCCGTTCAGCGCCATGTGGTGCCAGGTCCCGGCCAACTCCCAGAGCGTGCTGGACAACCACCCCGAGGTCGAACTCGCCGTGGTCGTCGGCGGCGACGCCGTCTTCACGGTGAACGGCGAGGACACCGCGGCCCCGGCCGGCAGCGCGATCCTGCTCACCCCGGGCGACCGCCATGTGATCACGGCGGGCGACGAGCCCGTCCGCATCCTCAGCATCTACTGGCTGCCGGGCGACGCCGCACCCGCCGGGTCGGAGCCGGAGGGGGCGGAGCCGGCCGATGCCCACTGACCGCGCGCCCGGCACCACCGTCGTCCTGTCGCCGCCGCCCACCCCGAACGGCCCGCTGCACCTGGGCCATCTCGCCGGCCCGTACCTGGCCGCAGACATCGCGGTGCGCGCCGCCCGCCGCCGCGGTGAGCGGGTGTTCGCGCTGTGCGGACTCGACGACCACCAGAACTACGTCCTGTCCAAGGCCCGCCAGGAAGGCAGCGGCGTCCGCGAACTGCGGGACCGCTACGCCGGGCTGATCCGCGGGGTGTTCGACCGCGTCGGCGTCGGCCACGACGGCTTCACCGAACCCCTGGACGACCCCGGCTACCGTGCGGCGGTCGCGGGGTTCCTCGGCGAGCTGGTGGAGGCCGGCACACTGCCCGTCGAGGAGTGGCGGACCCCGGTCTGCGCGAACTGCCCCGGCATCGCCCACCACGCCTACGTCAGCGGGCGCTGCGCGCACTGCGACGGCCCGTCCGGCGGCGGCACCTGCGAGGGCTGCGGAAGCTACACGCCCGCGGCCGCGCTGGTCGACCCGCGATGCACCCGCTGCGGATCACCCGCCACCGGGACGAGGACGGTGACCGGACCCGTCATCCGCCTGGAGGAGTACCGGTCGGTGCTGCAGAACGTCTGGTACCGGGCGGCCCTGCCGCCCCGGGCACGGGAACTGGCCTGGCGGCTGCTGCTCAGTGACGAGCTGCCGACCGTTCCGCTGAGCTACCCCACCGACTGGGGCATCGAGGCGGAAGGCTTCCCCGGCCAGCGCATCGATGTGTGGGCCGAGATGGGCCTCGGCTATCTGCACACCATCGGACGGCGGCTGGAGCCGGGCGCCACCGGACTCGCCGAGCACGTGAAGGCCTGGGACGGCGTCGACTCCGTGTGGACGTTCCTCGGCCTGGACAACGCCTTCTACTACCTGGCTCTGTTCCCGGCGCTGTTCGCCGCCGCCGGGGTACCGCAGAGCGTGCACGGCGGGCTCGTCGTCAACGAGTTCTACCGGCTCGACGGGGCGAAGTTCTCCACCAGTCGCGGCCACGCCGTCTGGGCCCACGAACTGCTGGAGCAGGAGGACCCGCGCGCGGTGCGCGCCTTCCTCAGCTGGGACCGGCCCGCGCCGCACGCCACGAACTTCACCTGGGAGCGGTACCGGGCCGCCACCGCCGGCTGGAACCTCACCGACGGCTCCGGCGGCCCCGACCCCGCGGAACTGGCCCGCGCCGAACAGGCGCTGGCCCTGGAGACCTTCGACAGCGCGCTCGCCGCCCGCTGTCTGCTCGGCGGCACCGGCGGCACCGCGGACGGTCTGCTCGACGTCCTCACCGGCGGCGGAACGGTGGCCGGGCCATGAGGATCTGCGTCGTCGGCGGCGGACTCGCCGGAATGCTGCTCGCCTGGCGCCTGGTGCGCCATCCAGGACTGCGGGTCACCCTGGTCACCGGAGTGCCCGGCACCCGGGACTCCACCGGTGTCTCCGGCGGGCTCGTCCGCGGCTTCGAGACCGACCCCCGGGCGGCCGAACTGGCCGCGCGCAGCCTGCAGGAGCTGCGCTCCAGCGCGCTGCTGCGCGAATGGTCGGAGTACCAGGAGGCCGGATCGCTGTACATCCTGCACTCCGCGCCGCCGCTGCGCCGGCTGATCGACGTGGACCGCAGCCTGCCCGGCTCCGTGCTGATCCTCGACCGCCGTGAGCTGGCCGTCCGCTACGGCTTCAGCGAACTGCCCGAGGAGTCGGCCGCGGTGCTGGAACGGCACGCGGGGCACTTCTCACCCGACGCGCTGCGGCGCGGCGCGCGCGCCGACTTCGCCGCCCGCGGCGGGGTGCTGGACACCACCGACCTGTGCGAGCTCGAGCGGCCGGACGGCGGCGAGGTCAACTACCGCACCGGCGCCGCCCGCGGCACGGCCGACCTGATGGTGGTCGCCGCCGGCGCCTGGACCCGACGGCTGCTCACCGGCCTCGGGCTGCCCGCCCCCGACCTGCGCACCAAGGTCATCCAGTGCGCCGTGTACGCCACATCGGGCGACCGCCCGCCGCCCTTCGTCGACGAGACCAGCGGGCTGTACGGGCGCCCTGCCGGACCCGGCCGGATGCTGCTCGGCCTGCCCACCGACCGCTGGGACACCGACCCCGGCCAGCGGGTGTTCCTCGACCGCGAGGAGCGCACCGTCCGGCGGACCGCCGCCCTGCGGCTGCCCGGCCTGACCCTGAACGCGCCGCACCGCTTCATCGCCATGTCCGAGGCCTACGCCCCCGAGGGCCGGCTCGTCCTGCGGGCGGCACTGCCCTACCCGAGCGGCCTGTTCACCTTCACCGGAGGCAGTGGCGGCGCCGCCAAGACCGCGCTCGCCGCCGCGTCCGTGGCGGCGGCCGAACTGCTGGCACCGATCCCGATCACCGAGGGGGAGCGTTCATGACCGACGACGCGCGCAGCGCCCTGGAGGCCGTCTGCCCGGACCGGGTGATCACCCCCGGCCATCCGGCGTACGACCGTGTGCGGCTGCTGTTCAACGGGATGCACGACCACCGGCCGCGGCTGATCTGCCTGCCGGCCGACACCGCCGAGGTCCAGGGTGCCGTCCGGGCCGCCCGCGACGCGGGTCTGCCGACCACCATCCGCGGCGGCGGCCACAACATCGCCGGGTCCGGATCGCTCGACGGCGGCCTCGTCATCGACCTGCGGCTGCTGAACAGGACCGCCGTCGACCCCGTCGAACGCCTCGCCCGCACCGGCGGCGGCTCCACCTGGGCCGACTTCGACCTGGCGACCACCAGCTACGGGCTGGCCAGCACCGGGGGCACCTTCGACGACACCGGCGTCGGCGGCCTCACCCTCGGCGGCGGCATCGGCCACCTCATGGGCCGGCACGGACTGGCCTGCGACAACGTCGAGTCGTACGTCCTGGTCACCGCGGACGGCGAACGGCTGCACGTCAGCCCGCACACCGACCCGGAGCTGGACTGGGCGCTGCGCGGTGCCGGCCACAACTTCGGCGCCGTCACCGAGTTCACCTTCCGGCTGCATCCCGTCGAGCGGGTCTACGGCGGCTATGTCGCCTACCCCGGCGACGACCCGTCGGCGGCCGTCCGGCTCTTCCGCGACCTCATGCTGGAAGCGCCCGACGACCTGACCTGCACGATGCTGCTCGAGCGCTACGGCCCCGGCCAGGGCCCCGCCGCCGTGATGAGCGTCTGCTACGCGGGCGACGACGAGGAGTACCGCGTCACCCTCGACAAGACACTGCGCCGGATCGACGTCCTGGACTGGCGGATCGAGCACCGCAGCTATGTCTCCATGCAACTGTGCCTGGGACGCCTGCCGTTCGGGCTGCGCCACTACTGGAGCGCCCGGCTGGTGGACGGACTGCCCGACGAACTGGTGGACACGGTCGCCGCGCGCTTCCAGGACGCCCGGATCACCGACCCGTTCAACGACACGGTGCTGCTGGAGCCCATCAACGGCGCGGTCCGCAGGGCCGGTTCCGCCGGGAGCGCGGTGCCCTTCCGTGACGCGGCCTTCAACGTCACCGGCATGGCGATCTGGGACCCCGCCCACCCGGAGGCGGACGAGCAGCAGACCGCGTGGGCCAAGTCCGTCGCGGCGGCCGCGGAACCGCACGGCCGCTGGGGCGACGGCTACATCAACTACGTCGGCGACAGCGGCGCGCCCGGCGCCGACCGGGCGCTGCGCACCTTCGGCCCCGAGGCCTACGGCCGGCTCGCGGCGCTGAAGCGGCGGCTGGACCCGGACAACTTCTTCCGCTCCAACTACAACGTCGCCCCCGGGGCCGGGCGGTGAGCTACGACGGACGGGTCTTCCGCTCACACGCGGCGGAGACCGCCGCCGGGGACGCCACGCCCACCGGTCACTACCACCAGAGCGGCGACCTGGTGTGGGCGGAGTTCTCCGGCGGCGCCGTACGGCTGGGCCGGCTCGTCGGCACGGCCGGTCCCGACGGCGTCCTCACCGCCGCGTACAGCCAGGTGCTGGCCGACGGCCAGGTGGTGTGCGGGACCTGTCTGAGCACCCCCGAGCCGCTGCCCGACGGGCGCGTGCGGCTGCGGGAGGACTGGGAGCGGACGGACGGATCGCGCGGGACCTCCTGGATCGAGGAGGTCCCGCGGGACTGAGCCGTGCCGTCAGCTCTGCAGGTAGCGGCGCAGCTCCCAGTCCGTGACCTCGCGGTGATAGCGGGCGAACTCCGTCCGCTTCACCTCGGCGTAGTAGTCCGCGTACGAACCGTCCGGCACCTTGCCGAGCCCCTCGCGCAGCACCCCGTCGGCGACCAGTTCGTCCACCGCGTGCAGCAGGGTGGGCGGCAGCGGGCGCAGCCCGGCGGGCACCGCGGCCGCCTCCAGGTCACGGGCGACCGGGTCGCCCGGGTCGGCGCCGCGCGCGATCCCGTCGGCGCCCGCCGCGGCGATGCCGGCGATGGCGAGGTACGGGTTGGCCGCGCCGTCCACGCAGCGCACCTCGATCCGCCCGGTGTCGGGGATCCGGACCAGGTGGGTGCGGTTGTTGCCGCCGTAACTGGCGTAACCGGGCGCCCAGCTGGACCGGGACAGCGTGTCGGAGCCGGCGCCGAGCCGCTTGTAGGAGTTGACCGTGGGGCAGGTCAGCGCCATCAGACCGGGCGCGTGGTCCAGCAGCCCGGCGATGAAGCCGTAGCCCAGCGGTGAGGTGTTCAGCCCGCGCGGGTCGTCGGTGTCGTCGAACAGCGACGTTTCGCCCTCCCACAGCGACACGTGCAGATGCAGTCCGCTGCCGGTGAGGTCGGTGAACGGCTTCGGCATGAAGGTGGCGATCAGACCCGACCGGTGCGCCGCCATCTTCGCCAGATGACGGAAGATGATCACACGGTCGGCGGTGCGCAGCGCGTCCGCGTAGCCGAAGTTGTGCTCGAACTGCCCGTTGGCGTCCTCATGGTCGTTGGAGTAGTTCTCCCACCCCAACGCGTCCAGCGAACGGCTGATGGTGGACAGATGGCCGAAGGCGCGGGTGGCGGCGTTGGCGTCGTAGCAGGGCGAGTCGGCGTCATCCAGCTCGTCGGCGACGCTGATCGAACCGTCCTCGGCGCGCCGCACCAGGAAGTACTCGGGCTCCGCGCCGACCTTCAGCTGCCGGCCCTGCTCGGCGAGCAGCCGCAGCTGGTTGCGCAGGATGTGCCGTGGGGCGTACGGCCAGGGCTCGCCCTCGACGTACAGATCGCACTGGATGATGCCCAGCCCGTCCTGCAGCGGCGCCTTGACGTACGAGGTGACGTCGGGGATCGCGACGACGTCGGGGTCGGCCGACGACTGGCCCAGACCGTCCGCGGCGTTGCCGGCGAAACCCAGCCCGTCGCTCAGCAGCTGGTCCAGGGTCCGCACCGGGGCCAGCTTGGCGCAGGGCTTTCCGTACAGGTTGACGAACATGACCAGCAGGAACTCAACGCCGTCCCGGGCGACCGCCCGGGCCAGCTCCTCGGCGTCCCTCGGTGGTGCGGGTGACAACGCCGTCATCGCGGCCTCCAGGGTGGGAATTCAAAGGTGACTCGACGGTCCACGGTGTCCGCCACGGCTCGTGCCGGGCTTGAGACGGACCGGTCAGCATCCGCGCCAGGAGAGCCGGCGGACGCGGGCGATGCCAGGAGGACACAGTGACCATTCAGCGGACAGCGTTGATCACCGGAGCCAACCGAGGGCTCGGCCGCGCGGTCGCCGCCGAACTGCTCGGCCGCGGACTGCGGGTGGTGCTCACCGCGCGGGACGGCGACGCGGCGCTCGCGGCGGCCGCCGAACTCGGCCCCGGCGCGAGCGCGCACGCGCTGGACGTGACCGACACCGAGAGCGTCAAGCGGGCGGCCGAAGGCATCGGCCCGGTCGATGTGCTGGTCTCCAACGCCGGGGTGCTGCTGGACGCCGGCAGCGATCCGCTCGGTGTCTCCCTCGACCTGGTGCAGCGGACCTTCGCGGTGAACCTGCTCGGCAGTTGGCGGGTCGCGCAGGCCTTCGTCCCGGACATGGTGCGACGGGGCTGGGGGCGGGTGGTGTTCATCTCCAGCGGTACCGGCTCCTTCAGCCACGGCCTGTTCACCGCCAGCCCCGGCTACTCGGTGTCGAAGACCGCGGTCAACGGGCTGACCCAGATGCTCGCCGCCCAGACCAAGGACTCCGGGGTACTGGTCAACGCCGTCAACCCCGGCCCGGTCAGGACCCGCATGATGCCGCAGGCGCAGCGCACCGCGGAGGAGGCCGCCGTGGACATCGCGGACGCCGCCACCCTGCCGGACGGCGGCCCCACCGGTACCTTCCGGCGCGGTGAGCAGACCTTCCCCTGGTGACGTCCCGCCGCAGCACGAACGGTCCGGGCCGGTGTGAACCGGCCCGGACCGTTCATGTCGCGCACCCGGCTCAGACGGCGACGGCCTCCAGGCCGTAGTAGAGGAACGGGCAGGGCAGCGCGGTCAGCGAGTCCAGCTGCAGACCGGCCCGGGTGAACAGTTCCTCGAACTCGGTGAGGGTGCGCTCCCGGCCCGTCGTCACGACCATCATCTCGATGTCGAAGATGGAGGCGCCCAGCGCCTCGACCGGGTCCTCGTTGCGGCGCCCCTCGGACAGCACCGAGGTGAACACCACGACACGGCCGCCGGGCGCGAGCCCCTTGCGGCAGTTCTCCAGGATGCGCACGCATTCGTCGTCGTTCCAGTCGTGCAGGATGTTCTTCAGCAGATACGCGTCAGGGCCGGCCGGCACCGAGTCGAAGAACGATCCGGTGGCGATCTCACAGCGGTCCGCGACCCCGGCCACCTCGATGACGGACGGCGCTTCCAGTACCCCGTTGGCGGTGTCGAAGACGCTGCCGATGAGGTTGGGATTGGCGGCGAGGATGGCCGCCAGGTGGGTGCCGTTGCCGCCGCCGACGTCCATCACGTACTTGAAGCGGCTGAAGTCGAACCCGCCGGTGATGGCGGGCAGCTGGACCGCGCTGCCGGCCGCCATCGCGGCGTGGAAGTGCCCGGCGAGCTCGTCGTCCGTCTTCAGGTGGTCGAACAGCCCCTTGCCGTGCACCAGGTCGAACGCGGGCCGGCCGGTCCGGACGGACTCCTCCAGCGCGCCCCACGCCTGCCAGACCGGGGCCGCGGCGTGCATGGCGTCCAGCGGGGCGCCCTGCACCGGGGACTCGCTGCGGTACATGGAGCCGAGCCGGGTCAGCGTGAAGCCGCCCTCCTCGTCCGAGGTGAGCAGGCCCGCCGAGACGGCGGCGCGCAGCAGCCGCTCCAGGAACGGGGCGTGGGTGCCGGTGGCCTCCGCGAGTTCCGCGGCGGTCCGCGTCCCGTCGCCGAGGGCGTCGGGCACTCCGAGCCGGGCGGTGACCCCGGCGATCTGGTAGACGGCGAATCCGAAGAGCAGCGGCAGATACTCCGCCGGAGTCGGCTGGTCGGTGGTCGGACCGGTCATGGCAATCCCCTCAGCCTTTGCGGCAGATCACGAGAGTGTCGAAGTCGGCGAGCGGGCGGTCGGTGACCGAGGCGAACCCGGCGCGGCGCGCCTGCTCGCCGACGTCCTCGGCGCTGTACTCGCCGCCGCCCTCGGTGACCAGCAGCATGTTGAGGCTGGCCACCAGGTTCTCGGTGTCGTCGGCGCGGCGGCCGAGCATGCGGTCGTAGACCAGGACGGTCCCGCCGGGGTTCACCGCCGCGAACGCCCTGTCGAGCAGCAGCCGGCGCTGCGCGGCGTCCCAGTCGTGCAGGATGTGGCCGAGCACGATCACGTCGGCGGGCGGCAGCGGGTCCTGGAAGAAGTCGCCGGGGTGGAAGGACGTCCGCCCGTCCAGGCCGAGTTCGGCCATGTACGCGTGGAAGAACGGCTCCATCTGCGGCAGGTCGAAGACCTGGCCGGTGAGATCCGCGCGGTCCGCGAGCAGCTGGCCCAGCAGATGGCCGCGGCAGCCGCCCGCGTCGAGCACCGAGCGGTACTCGGTGCCCTCCAGGGCCGCCGACAGCTCGACGCCCAGGCCCTGGGTGAGGCCGTCCATCATGCGGACGAACCCGCCGAGCGCCTCCGGGTCGTCGAGCATCCCGGTGAAGTCACCGTCGGCCTGCGGCTTCCCGGAGCGCAGCGCGTCGGCCAGCCGCCCGTACACCGGGTAGAGGTTGACGTCGGCGCCGGTCAGGAAGCCCGCCACACAGCCGGGCCGGCCCGGTACGAGATAGCGGTCGGCGCCCTCGGCGTTGCGGAACCGCCCGTCGGTGTCGCGGCGCAGCAGTCCGAGCGCGGCCAGCAGGCCGAGGAAGTCGGACAGGCCGCGGCCGTGCAGCCCCAGCCGCTCGCCCAGTTCCCCGGCGGTGGCCGGGCCGTCCGCGAGCGTGCCGAACACATCGAGCCGGACGGCGGTGAGCAGTGCCTTGGCGTCGCAGAACCGGTTGCCGAGCCGGAGGATGCCCGCGGCCGTTCCGGTGTCCGCAGCGGTGGATGACATATCGGCGTCTCCCGTTCCTGGCCGCTTCCGCGGCGCGCTCGTGGGCCCGCACTGTCCGGCCGCACTCCCGACCGCGCTGTCGGCCGCGAATCTCCCAGCGCGGGATGGAGGATGACTCGACCCGCCCTGGTACCGGTCGCGTTCCAGCGGCCGTTGAGCCCGCCCCCAGCGCGGCTGCCGACACTGAGGGCTGTCGGAGCCCTGTCACGGAGACGAGAGAGGTGCCAGGTGAGCTCGAGCCCGTCATGCCCGGTCAGTTATCCCTTCCCATGGGCCCCAGCGCCGGACATCCCGCAGGACTGGCGGACGATGCGGGACGCACCGCTGCTGCACGTCGCCCTCCCCAGCGGTGACCCGGCCGTGCTGGTGACCCGGTACAAGGACGTCAGGCGGCTGTTCGCCGACGAGCGGCTGAGCCGCAACACGTCGCGCCACCCCGCCTCCCGCATCTCCGCGGACAACGACCTGTTCGGGGACCCGGAGATCGACAACGACCCGCCGCGCTATCTGGTGGAACGCGCCGTCGTCATGCGGGCGTTCAGCGCCCGCCGGATCGAGGCGCTGCGGCCCGTCGTCCGCGAGATCACCGCGGAGCTGATGGACGCCATGGAGGCCGGGCCGCGCCCGGCCGACCTCATGGAGGCGTTCGCGTACCCGCTGCCCATCCTGGTCATCTGTCACATGCTGGGCGTACCGCCGAAGGACCGGGCGAAGTTCCGCCGGCTCATCGACGGCTACCTCTCGGTGACGGCCCTGCCGGCCGACGAGGTGGAACGCTGCCGCGTCGACTACTGGAACTACCTCAGCGAGCTGATCGCCGACAAGCGGGCCAACCCCGGCGACGACCTGATCAGCGAGCTGATCCGGGTCAGCGAGGAGGACCCGGAGAAGCTGACCGACTACCAGCTCCAGCACTGGGTCAAGACCCTGCTGATCGCCGGCTACGTCACCACCGCCTCGCAGATCGGCACCGGCACCGCCGTCCTGCTGCACCGCCCGGAGGCCGCCGCGGATCTGAAGGCGGACCTGTCGCTGGTGCCGTCCGCGGTCGAGGAACTGCTCCGCTACCAGATGATGGGCACCTCCCTCGGTTCGCTGCGCTACGCGCTGGAGGACATCGAGGTGAGCGACGGCGCGGTCATCCCCAAGGGGTCGACGGTGATGCTGTCGGTCGAGTCCAACATGGACGAGGAGACCTTCCCCGACGCCTGCGCCCTCGACATCCGGCGGCAGGACAACCACCACATGACGTTCGGCGCCGGCATCCACTTCTGTGCCGGGGCCGCGCTCGCCCGGATGGAGCTGCAGGAGGCCACCGACGGTCTGCTGCGCCGCTTCCCCGGACTGCAGCTCGCGATCCCCGGCGAGAAGCTGGTGCGCCCGGTCGGTGGATTCCTCGCCGGGTACGCCGAGATCCCGGTCGTGTGGTGACGGCGGTGGGTGCGATGCGCGTGACCGCCGACAACACGACCTGTGTGACCAGCAGCCTGTGCGTCTACCGGGTCCCGGACGTCTTCGACCAGGACGCGGAGGGCCGGGTCGTGGTCCTCGACGCCGAACCGCCGGCCGAGCTCCAGCACGAGGTGCTGCGGGCCCGGCGCGGCTGCCCGACGCGGTCCATCCAGGTGGAGCTGAACGGGGTGGTGGTCGAGGACCCGGCCCCCGCCCCCGAGGCGCCGGCTAGTTGAGGGGAACGTCCACGCGGGGCCCGGCCGGATTCTCCGGCCGGGCCCCACTGCCGTCCGCCGCGACGACTCCGCCGTCCGCGTCACCGGCGTCCGCCGTACCGCTCCCGCGCGGCAGCAGCGGAGCCAGCGCCACAGCGGCGAGGAACGCGCCGGCCGGGTACCAGAGGCTGTTGGCGGCCGAGTCCGCGAAGTTCCGCCGCAGTGCCTCGGTGGTGGCCGCGGCCACCACCGGGTCCGCGGCCCGGGAGGTGCGGCAGCTCGCCGGGATCCGGTACGGGTCGGCCGCGGCCGACCGGTCGTGCACACAGGCCCGCAGCGCGTCGGCCGCGCCGGGGCCGGCGTCGGCGACCCGGTACTCCTGGGCCCGGGCGTGTGCGTCGCCGCCCGAAGCCACCTGGCCGAAGAAGACCAGACCGCTCAGCCCGATGCCGACCGCGGACGCGAAGTAGATCACCGCGTTCGCCACTCCGGAGCCGCCGCCCGCGTCCCGCTTCGGGACACCGGCGAGCACCAGGTCGACGAGGATCGGGACGACCAGCCCCAGCCCGCAGCCCAGCGCCGTCATACAGCCGAAGAGCCGCCAGAAGCTGAGCGCGTCATGCGAGATGACCTCACTCAGCACCGCGATGGAGGCCGCGACGAGGAGACACCCGGAGACCAGCAGGGCCCGCCCGATGCGCGGGGCGAGGGTGACGGCGAAGCCGCCGAGCAGGAACAGCCCGAGCACCCAGCCGGCGCCGGCCGCACCGGTCCGCAGCGGTGACCAGCCCAGCCCGATCTGGGTGTGCCAGATGACGACCATCTGCTGGGCCAGCAGCGCCGTGTACACCAGCAGCAACAGCACGATGCCCGCGACGAAGGAGCGGCGGCGGAACAGCGCGACGGGCACCAGGGCCGCCTGCGGTCCGCGGCGCCGCTGGTGCCAGCCGAAGAGCAGACCGGCCGGCAGCGCGGCGGCCAGGGCCGCGAGCATCCACGGCGGCCAGCCCGCCGCCCGCCCCTGCTGCAGCGGATAGCTGACCAGCCCGGCCAGCAGCGCCACCAGCACGATGCCGGTGACGTCCAGCCGCAGCGGCCGGTCGGAGCGGGACTCGGGCAGCAGCACCGCCGTGCCGGCCAGCACCAGGGCGCCGATCGGCACGTTCACCAGGAAGATCGCCCGCCAGCCCAGCCCCAGCAGATCGTCGGTGGCCATGATCCCGCCGAGGATCGGGCCGCTGAGCTGCGCCAGGTTCATCACGGTGCCGTAGGCCGCCAGCGCCAAGCCGCGGCGGGTGGCGGGGAAGAGGATCTGGAGCACCGCGAGCACCTGGGGCACCATCAGCGCCCCGAAGCCGCCCTGGACGAACCGGGCGGCGATCAGCACCCCGGCCGTCGGCGCGAGCGCGCAGACGACCGAGACGACGGTGAACCCGGCGACCCCGGTCATGAAGACCCGCTTGCGCCCGTAGATGTCGCCGAGCCGCCCTCCCGGGATCAGGAGGACGGCGAAGGCGAGCGCGTACGAGGCCATGAACCACTGCGCCGAGGCGTAGTCGCTGTGCAGATCACGCTGGATGGACGGGGCCGCGACGCTCACGATCCCCAGGTCCATCATGTCCATGAACGCGGCGAACAGGACGACCAGCAGGCAGGGCCAGGGGCGCCGGACGGTTTCCGTCACGGCTGTCAGACGTCGATCTGTACGCCGTAGGTCCGCAGCCAGAAGTCGAAGCCGAGGGCCATCTCGATGTTCGACCGGCTGTGCCACTCGTGGGCGACACCTGACGGGTCCTTGATGGCCTGCCGGGCGGCGTCCACGTCCAGGTACGGCAGGACCGGCGAGTTCGAGTCGTCGAGCACGGCGCCGAACTCCCGGTGCAGGGCCTGGGTGTACGTCGGGTCCTGGGTGACGGGGTACGGGCTCTTCGGACGCTCGATGACCGACTTGGGCAGCAGGTCACGGGTGGCCGCGCGCAGCAGGCTCTTCTCCCGCCCGTCGAAGATCTTGAACTCCCACGGGGTGTTGTAGACGTACTCGACGAGCCGGTGGTCGCAGAACGGCACGCGGGTCTCCAGGCTGGAGGCCATCGCGAGGCGGTCGCCCCGGTCGAGCAGCATCGGCAGCCAGCGGGCCAGGTGCGCGTAGCTCAGCTCGCGCATCCGGTGCTCGCGGACGCTCTCGCCCTCCTGGTGCGGGGTCTCGGCCTGCGTCGTGCGGTAGTTGTCGGCGTAGTAGCCGTACATGTCGAGCTTGCCCAGCAGGCCGGCGGAGAACAGCCCGCGGCCCTGGCCGTTGCTGCTGCCCTGCTGGCGCTTCTCGGCGGCGACCCAGGGGAAGGTCTCCATGCCGACCAGTTCCTCGTCGTGCAGCCACTTGAAGCCGCCGAAGATCTCGTCGGCGGTCTCGCCGGTCAGCGCGACCGTGGAGTGCTCGCGGGTGGCCCGCAGCATCAGGTACAGCGAGGTGTCCATGTCGCCGAGCATCGTCGGCATGTCCTGCGCGATGATCGCCGCCTGCCGGGCCGCCGGGTCGATCAGGTCGGCGGTCCCGAGCACGATGTCGGTGTGGTCGGCGCCGACGTGCCGGGCGAGTTCCGCCGCGTACGGCGCGTCCGGGGTGTCGCGCTGGTCGTCCGGGGTGAAGTTCTCGCTGTAGCCGACGAAGGTGGCGGTGATGGTGCGCACCGCGTCGTCCCCGGCCTGGGCGCGGGCGATCGCGGCCAGCGCGGTGATGGCGCTGGAGTCGATGCCGCCGGACAGGGCGGTGCAGAGCGGGACGTCGGCCACCAGCTCGCGGGTGACGATCTCCTCCAGCATCGACCGGACGGTGGCGATGGTGGTGTCGAGGTCGTCGGTGTGCGGCTTCGCCTCCAGCGCCCAGTACCGGTGGAGCACGGCGCCACGGCGGCTGACCGTCAGGGTGTGGCCGGGCGGCAGTTCGCGCAGCTCCTTGAAGACGCTCTGCCCGGGCACCTTCGCCGTCGAGAACAGCTCGCGCAGCCCGTCGGCGTCCACGGTGGGGCGTACCAGCGGGTTGGCGAACAGCGCCTTGGGCTCGGAGCCGAACAGCAGGCCCTCGGGCAGTGTCTTGTAGAACAGCGGCTTGATGCCCATCCGGTCGCGGATCAGCACCAGTTCCTCGCGCCGCACGTCCCACACCGCGAAGGCGAACATGCCCTCCAGGTGGTTGGCGCAGCCGGTGCCCCACTCCACGTACGAACGCAGCACCACCTCGGTGTCGCTGCGGGTGCGGAAGCGGTGGCCGCGGCCCTCCAGCTCGGTGCGCAGCTGCTTGAAGTTGTAGACCTCGCCGGTGTAGGCGAGGACGGCGAGCTCCCGCCCGTCCTCCTCGGCCGACATCGGCTGTACGCCGCCGGCCAGGTCGATGATCGAGTTGCGGGTGTGTCCGAGCGCCGCGTTCGGCGCTATCCACACGCCCCGGGCGTCAGGACCGCGCTTCCCGAGCGTGTCGGTCATCGCGTCAACGGTCGGCCGCTCCTCGGTGAGGTCGCGCCCGAAATCCACCCAGCCGGCAATACCGCACATGCGGAAACTCCCTTGCTCTTCTCGGTTTCGGGGCATCCCGGCAGCCATCGTCTTCCGACTGCCTGGACGGGTGCTCAAGTCCGGCCGGAACCCGGCCGGGACAGGGGGTCAGAACGGCCACGACTCCAGCCGCCAGGCGGCGTCGACGAACGCCCACTCGTACCGCACCGCGTGCCCGGCCCGGCGCACCAGTTCCCGGCGGTCCGCGGCGGAGGACTCGGCCGCGATCTCGTCGGCCAGGTCCAGGAACTCGTCGAGCATGCCCCGGTAGAAGTCCCCGGGGTGGGCCTTGCGGACCTCGGGCGCATACCGCGAGGCGGGGTCGTGGTGGTCCAGCAGCTCGTCCGTGACCAGCAGGTACAGCCACGCCGACGGGATCAGCGCGCCGATCCCGGCCGCGAGCGAGGCCGCGCAGGAGTCGCCCAGGAAGCTGGCGTAGCTCAGCGTCGCCGGGGCGGCCGGCGGCGGACCGGCGTCCGCCGCGTACGGCAGTCCCAGCCGCTCGGCGGTCTCGCCGAAGCTGGTCAGCCGCGCCGTGCAGTCCTCCAGCGACCCGGCCGCCATCCGGCTCAGCAGCGCCGCCCGGCGGCTGTCCCGGGCCAGCGCCGCGCACCGCGCGTGCGCCCTGCCGTAGGAGGGGAGCAGATGACAGGAGTCCTGCAGGGTGAAGTGGACCAGCGCGGCCCCCGGCAGAGTGCCGTCCCGCAGACCCCGGTAGTAGGGGTGCTCACTGATCCGCCGGGCGCCGTCGGTGACGGTGCCGGTGAGTTCGGCCCTGACTGAGGTTCGCGTCGCCATGAGGGCAGCCTGCGCACCCCGGCTCAATCGCCGCTCGAGCGGCTCACGGGGCCATGGCGACAAGGTGTGCGACAGCGCGCGCCGGTGCGGGCGCCGGCCGTCCGTCACGAGTCATATATCGGTGAAGGGTTGGGACGAGACATGCGGGTGCTGTTCACCACCTGGGCCTGGCCGTCACATCTGTACGCACTCGTACCGATGGCGTGGGCCTTCCGCTCGGCGGGCCACGAAGTGCTGGTGGCGACCCAGCCGGGGCTGCGCGAGGAAGTACTGCGGACCGGGCTGCAGGGAACCGCCGTGGGGTACGACGTCGACGGAGTGGGGATGGTGCGCGGCTACATCCTCCCGTCCGAGACCGACGGTCCGCCGGTCAGCAGCGCGCCGCACGCCGCGCGCGGCCCGCGGGCGCTGCAGATGTTCCTCGCGCACGCCGAGTCGATGACCGAGGACCTGGTCGGGCTCGCCAAGGAATGGCGCCCCGACCTGGTGGTCTTCGAGCCGACGGCGCTGGCCGGACCGATCGCCGCGGCCTCCGTCGGCGTACCGGCCGTCCGGCTGCTGTACGGCACCGACCTGATGCTGCGCGCCCAGCAGATGCTGCCGGACGCCATCGCGCCGCTCGCCGCCCGCTTCGGGGTGGCCGGGCCCGACCCGTTCGGCGCCGTCACCGTCGACCCGACGCCGGCCGGGCTCCAGGTGCCGGGGGAGTACCGCCGGCTGCCGCTGCGCTACGTGCCGTTCAACGGCCCCGGCGAGCGGCCGGAACCGCTGCCGGAGCGCCGGGACCGGCCGCGGGTGCTGGTGACCTGGGGCCACACGATGGCCAAGCTGGACCCCCGGCGGTTCCTGGCCGGCGAGGTGGCCCGGGCGATCGCCGGCCTGGACGTGGAAGTGGTCCTCGCGGTCGCGGGGGAGCAGCGGACGCTGCTCGGCCCGCTGGCACCCGGCGTCCGCATCGAGGTCGACGCACCGCTGCACCAACTGCTCCCGGAGTGCGACCTGGTGGTCGCTCACGGCGGCGCCGGCACCGTCCTCACCTCGCTGCTGCACGGTGTGCCGATGCTGCTGATCCCACAACTGCCCGACCACGCGGGACACGCCGCGCGGGTCCTGGCGGCCGGCGCGGGAGAGGTGCTCACCCGGGACGAGGCGACCGCGGAGCGGATCAGGGCCGAGGTGAGCCGGCTGGTCGCCGACGGACCCGAGCGGGCCGCGGCCGCCGCGCTGCGCACGGAGATGCTCGCGCAGCCCACCCCCAGCGAGGTGGCCGCGGAACTGGAGACGCTGGCCGCCGGGAGCTGAACCTGTCGTCGTTCGAGCCGTTGTCGAGGGCGTCCCGCCAGCGTGGGGCCCCCGACGCGACCGGGAAGAGGTCCTGCGAGATGCCCACACCGACCGAACCTGTGGCCTTCCCCTTCAGCGACCCGGCGGGCCTGGACGTGGAGCCGGAACTCGGCCGGCTGCGCGCCGGCGCCGGCCTCTGCCCGGTCCAGCTGCCCTACGGCGGCCCCGGGTATCTGGCGGTGCGCCACCAGGACGTCAAGACCCTGCTGTCCGACCGGCGGTTCAGCCGGGCCGCCTCCGTGGGGCCCGACGAACCCCGGCTGCTGCCGATCGTGCAGCGCGCCAATCTGCTGATCGCCTCGGACGGCCCGGTGCACGACCGGCTGCGCCGGCTGCTCGCGGCGGCCTTCACCGTCCGGGGCGTGGAACGGCTCCGGCCGCGCGCCCGGGAGATCATCTCGGACCTGCTGGACACCGTCGGGAAGCAGGACGGCCCCGCCGACCTGATGGAGCTGTTCGCGCTGCCGGTGCCGATCCTGATGATCTGTGAGCTGCTCGGCGTGCCCGAGCCCGACCGCGCCCGGTTCCGGGCGCTCGCCGAGTCCTTCCTCGCCGCCAAGCTGCACCAGCTGACGGCCGAGCAGATCGGGGCGGCGGGGCAGGAGCTGCGGCGCTATCTGACGGATCTGGTGGCCGGCCGGCACGACGAGCCCAGCGACGACCTCCTCGGATCGCTGGTCGCCGAGGGCGATCTGAGCGACGAGGAACTGGTCGGGATCGCGGTCACCATCCTGATCGCCGGCCACGAGGTGCTCGCCGACCAGCTCGCCAACTTCACCTACTTCCTGCTGACCCACCCCGGCCACCACCGGCAGCTGCTGGACGACCCGGAGCTGATCCCCGCCGCGGTCGAGGAGATGCTGCGCTACACGCCGCTGGGCGTGAGCACCGGCTCCCCGCGGCGGGCGACCGAGGACGTCGAACTCGGCGGCACCCTGGTGCGGTCGGGGGAGTACGTGCTGCCCGTCATGACCGCCGCCAACCGGGACGACACGGTGTTCGCCGCGGCCGACGTGGTCGACTTCGAGCGTCCGCACAACCAGCACCTCGGCTTCGGCTTCGGCGTGCACCGCTGCCTCGGCTCCGCGCTCGCCCGGCTGGAGCTGCAGGAGGCCATGCAGGCGCTGCTGAGCCGTTTTCCCGGGCTGCGGCTGGCGGTCCCGCCCGAGGAGCTCACCTGGTGCACGGGCGGCCTGGTGCGCGGCCCGCACACCCTGCCCGTCACCTGGGACGCCTGACCACCTGAACATCTGAGACCTGAACACCTGAGACCTGAAGACCTGTGCGTCCGCGCCGCCGGACGTCCGGAAAGACCGAACGTCCGTACGCCTGAATTCCTATGTGTGAGGAGTCGTCATGGATCTGCAGCTGAAGGGAAAGCGGGCCGTCGTCACCGGTGCCAGCCGGGGCATCGGTCTCGCCATCGTCCGCGCCCTGGCCGCCGAGGGCGTGGAGGTGCTCGGAGGCGCGCGGACCATCGGACCGGCGCTGTCCGAGGCCGCCGCGCACACCCTGGAGGTCGACCTGACCACCACGGACGGTCCGGCCCGGCTGGTCGGGCACGCGGTGGAGACGTTCGGCGGCCTGGACATCCTGGTGAACAACGTCGGCGGCCGAACCGTGTCGGCGCAGGGCTTCCTGGACCTGGACGACGAGGGCTGGGCCAAGGGGTTCGACCTGAACTTCTTCAGCGCCATCCGGACCATCCGCGCCGCCCTGCCCAGCCTGATCGAGTCCAGGGGCGCGATCGTCAACATCGGGTCGGTCAACGGCCGGCTCGCCGCGCCGCGCCTGGTGGAGTACTCGGCCGCCAAGGCGGCGCTGACCAACCTCACCAAGTCCCTGTCGGAGGAGTTCGGACCGCAGGGCGTACGGGTCAACACCGTGTCCCCCGGGCCGGTCCGCACCGACACCTGGGACAGCCCGGAGCGCGCCAAGCGGATGGGGATGGCCACGGCCGAGGAGCTGGTGGCCGCGGTGCCGAAGTGGATGGGACTCACCACCGGGAAGATCATCGAGCCGGAGGAGGTGGCCGCGATCGTCGCCCTGCTGGCCTCGGACCGGCTGCCCGGCGCCACCGGCGGTGACTGGCTGATCGACGCGGGCATGCTCAAGTCCGTCTGATCCGCCCGCTTACTCTCCCGGTCACTTCCGATCCCTCCCGGATCAATTCCGGACCCCTCCCGATCCTCGCCATTCCACAGACAAACGTGATCGAGGCGCTCGCCGCCCTGGGCGGGCGGACTGCGCGCGGCACGGTCAAGCGCCGCTCAAGGCCTGCTCCAAGGCGTGCGATCACCATCGGTCGTGATGGGAGATGCCATGCGGACCTCAGATCGTCGGGAAGACGTCGTGCCGCACCACCATGTGGCGGGCCTTGGAGCGGGACCCGCCAACCTCAGCCTCGCAGCATTGGGGGAGGATGTGGTGCCCGGAGGCGTTGTTCTCTTCGAACGTCGGGAGGGGCCCGCATGGCACCCCGGACTGCTCGGCTCCGGCACCCAGCTGCAGACGTCCTGGATCAAGGACCTGGTCTCGCTGGCCGACCCGCGCAACCGGCTGTCGTTCCTCAACTACATGGTCACCACCGGCCGGATCTACGCGTTCCTCAACGCCCAGTACGAATCGATCCCGCGTCTGGAGTACGCCCGCTACCTGGCCTGGGCCTCCGGCCGGCTGGGCTCGGTGCGCTACGGCTCGGAGATCACCGAGGTCGACTTCGCCGACGGCAGGTTCGTCCTGCGGGGCCCGGAAGGGCCGGTGGCCACCGCCACCCACGTCGTCTTCGGCCTCGGCACCCGCGCTGACGTGCCGGCCTGCTTCGCCGGCCAGCAGATCGACGGCGTGGTGCAGGCCGAGCAGCTGGAGTCCCATCTGGCCACCGTTCCGAGCGTGCCGTACGAGCAGGCCATCGTCATCGGCGGCGGGCAGACCGGCGCCGAATGCGTGCTCAACCTCGTGCAGCGCGGCTTCCGGGACATCCGCTGGATCGGTCGCCGGCAGTGGTTCGCACCCATGGACGAATCGCCCTCGGCGAACGACTTCTACCGCCCGACGTATCTGCGCTTCTTCCAGGGGCTGCCGGAGTCCGTCCGGGAGCGGTACGTCGCCGAGCAGACCCTCACCAGCGACGGCGTCTCGATGACCACGCTGCAGGTGCTCTACCAGGCCAACTACGAGGCGTTCCTGCGCGAGGGCCGGTCACCGGTGATGATGCTGCCCGGCCGCAGCGTCGTCGAGGCCTCGCAGCGGCACGGCACCATCGCACTGTGGTGCGAACGCGACTGGGGCGGCCGGGAACGGCACTCCGCCCGTACCGTCGTGCTCGCCACCGGGCGCAAGGCCTCACCGCTGCCCATCTCCCCCCACTTGCTCGGACTGCTCGAGACGGACTCGAGCGGAGAGCCGGTGGTGGACGCCGACTACTCGATACGGTGGAAGTTCTCGGAACACTGCCGGATGTACGTGCAGAACCGCAGCCGGGTCGGTCATGGACTCGCCGACCCCAATCTGAGCCTGCTCGCCGTCCGGTCCGCCGTCATCGTCAACTCCCTTCTGGAACGGCAGGTGTTCGCGATCCGGGACGAGCAGATGAACACGGTCTGGGCCTGACGCACGGAGTATCGAAAGGATGCACCAGGAATGACGACACAACCGTTCCACGTGATTATCATCGGCGGCGGCACCGGTGGGATGGCGCTGGCCCACGGTCTGAAACGGGCCGGGATCAGCGTGGCGGTGTACGAGCGCGACCGCACCAGGACCAGCGGTCTGCACGGCTACCGGGTCGGCATCGACCCGGACGGCAGCCGGGCACTCAAGCGGCTGCTGCCGCCCGAGCTGTTCGAGGTCTTCGTCAGCACCTGCGCCCGCTCGCCGAAGTACTTCAGCTTCCTCCGCGAGGACATGAAGCCGAACATCGTCCTGCCGCTGGTCGTCGACGAGGACCCGGTCAACAGCGAGAAGTCCGTCAGCCGTATGACGCTGCGGCAGGTCCTGTTCACCGGCGTCGAGGACCTCGTGCACTTCGACAAGAAGTACACGCACTACGAGAAGAACGAGGACGGCAGGGTCACCGCGTTCTTCGCCGACGGCACCGAGGCCACCTGCGACCTGCTGGTCGCCGCGGACGGCGCCAACTCCGCCGTGCGCGAGCAGTACCTGCCGCAGTCCAAGGTCGAGGACGCGAAGATCATCTCGATCTCGTCGAAGGTCCCGCTCACCGAGGAGAGCAAGGCCCTGCTCCCGAAGGAGGTCTTCGAGGGCATCGGGCTGGTGGTCGCGCCCAAGGGCTACAGCTGCATCCTGCACACGATGGAGTTCAAGTGGGACCGCGAGGGCAAGGTCAAGAACGGCATCGGCGGCAATGACGCCGAACTGCTCGACCAGTGGCCCGGCATGTTGTTCGACAACACCCGGGACTACATCAACTGGGGCTTCTGGGCCTCCACCGACAAGTTCCCGGCCGATGTCCTCAAGCGCAGCCGCGAGGACCTCATCCAGCTGACCCTGGACATGACGAAGGACTGGAACCCGGACCTGCGCAAGCTGTTCCGCATGGGGGAGCCCAGCACCACCTTCGTCATCAACATCCGTACCTCGGTGCCGATCGAGCAGTGGAAGTCCAGCAACATCACCCTGATCGGTGACGCCATCCACACCATGACCCCCGGCCAGGGCGTCGGCGCCAACACCGCGCTGCGCGACGCGGCCCTGCTGTGCCATCAGATCACCGAGTTCACCGAGGGCCGCAGCACGCTGGTCGACGCCGTGCACGCGTACGAGTCCCGGATGGTCAAGTACGGCTTCGAGGCCGTCATCGCGTCGAAGAAGCAGACCGGCGGCGACCAGCCGATCCACAAGCCCTTCACCGGCCGGCTGGTGCTGGCGAGCATGCGCGGCTACTTCTGGCTGGCGGCGAGGGTGCCGTCGATGAAGCAGAAGATGGCCCAGGAGCTCTACACCTACCGCGGCGGCGACCGGGACGACTTCTGACCGACCGTCGTAAGGATCACCGGACCTCAAGAAGCCTCAAGTAGCCTCAAGATTAAGAAGACGGAGCAGGCGTGGATCTCGGACTCAGGGACAAACGTGTCCTCATCACCGGTGCCACCCGGGGTATCGGCCGGGCCACGGCACGGGTGTTCGCCGAGGAGGGCGCCCGCGTCGCGATCACCTACCACTCGGCCGCCGACGAGGCGGAAGAGGTCGTCAAGGAACTGGGCGGCCCGGACCGCGCCCGCGCCGCCCACTGCGCCCTCGGTGACCCGGCGTCCATCGAGGCGGCGGTCCGCGGGGTGGAGGAGGCGTGGGGCGGTGTCGACATCGTGGTCGCCAACGCCCAGTCGTTCCTCTGGGTCGACCCCGACCAGCTGCCGCGCTTCGAGGAACTGCCTACCGAGGACTGGTTCCCGCTGCTGCGCGACAACGTGGAGGGCCACATGCTCGTGGTCCGGCACGCGCTGCGCGGGATGCGGGAGCGGCGCTGGGGGCGGGTCGTCCTGCTGTCCTCCGTCACGGCGGAGCACGGCAGCCCGGGGTCGGAGATCTACGGGGCCGCGAAGGCGGCGCTGCACGGGTTCGCACGCGGCCTGATGTGGACCAGGGACGGCATCCTGGTCAACGTCGTCTCCCCGGGCGGCACCCTCACCGAGAGCCTGCAGAACGTCGACCCGGCCATCGTCGCGCACAGCGGCTCGGAGACGCCCAGCGGCCGGCTGAGCACCCCCGAGGACGTGGCGCGGGTCATCGTCTTCCTCTGCTCCGAGGCCAACGGCAACGTCAACGGTGAAATCGTGCACACCGCGGGCGGCCGCTGACCCCGGACCCGTACTCCCCCCAGTGAGCAGCCCCCGGACGGATCGTCCGGGGGCTGACCGCTGTGCGTCCTCCGCTACGCGTCCTGCACCTTCTTGATCGACCACTGGGCGATCTTCAGCGACATCTGAACACCTTCGGTCGCGTACTCGACCATCGCCTTCTGGTACTCCGCGAAGGCCTCGGTCCGCTCCCGCTCGCCGCGTTCGACGGCCACCAGCGCCCGGGTGAGCGCGGCGGCGTCCCGCACCGCCGTGTTGGCCCCCACACCGCCCGAGGGCGGCATCGTGTGCACGGCGTCCCCCAGCGGTACCACCGGGCCGTCCTCCCACGCCTCGACCGGATCCGTGGCCCGCAACGCCACCGCGAAGGTGACCGCCGGCTCGGCGTGCCGGAAGATCCCGCGCAGGTCCGGGTGCCAGGCGCTGGTCCGCTCGACGACGAGCGCGCACAACTCCTCGCCGCTCAGCGCGAAGAACGCCTCGTCCGTCATGCCCAGGTCCTCACCGTGCACATTGAAGACCGACATGTAGTAGTCGTCGAGGTCGACCAGCTCCGCGTCCGGCCACAGCCGCGCCGCGGCCTCGGTGGGCCGGTTGCGGAACGTCATCGGCATCAGGCCGATGTGGTGGCCGTCGCTCCCGATCACATAGCTGAACCGGTCGCGCAGCACCTCCGGCATGCCGCCGTCGACGGCCGAGGCCCGCGGGATCCGGGAGAAGACCGTCCGCACTCCCAGATCCCTGGGCACGTCCCAGGGCCTGGCCTGGGCGCGGATCCGGGAGTTGGTGCCGTCCGCCGCCACCAGCACGTCGCCCTCGGCGGTGGAACCGTCCTCGAAGTGCGCGACGACCCGGCCGTCGGCCGTCCGCTCATAGCGTTCGAAGGTCTTGCCGAAGCGGACCACGTCGCCCAGGCCCGCGAGCAGGATCCGCCGCAGGGTCACCCGGTCGACGGCGTCGATCTTGTCCGGCGCGTTCCCGCGCGGATCCTCGAAGGCCGGCGCCCACTGCTGGACGAGGTGCTCGTCGTACGCCACCAGGCCGGCGTCGTCCCGCTCGTTGGACGTGGCGACCAGCAGCTCCACCAGCGCCGGCGGCAGGCACTCGCGCAGCGCGTACTCGCCCTCCGGGCTGATCCGCAGCCGGTAGCCCTGCCGCCGGCCCTCCGCCGACTCGTCGCGTTCGTACACCGTGACGGCGATCCCGGCCCGGTGCAGCCCCTGGGCGAGGCAGAGGCCGCCGATGCCGCCGCCGATGACAAGGACGTGCATGGGTGAGCGAGTTGTCCGCATGGCTTCCGGCACCTTCCCCTGCTGGCGGCACTGACCCCGGCAGGGTCGGGCCGGGCGCTCGTGCACCGCTGGAGGAACTTCTTGAGCTGTCCTCGATCGGGCCCTGCCAGCGTTCCGCCGACCGCCGGACGGGATTCGGCGGCTGGCATCGGGACTAGGCGGTGACATGAACGGCAGCAACGGCAGGGGATCCCACAGCGCCCCGCCCTTCAGGGTGATCCTCCGGATGGAGATCCACCCCGGCTCGCACGTCAGCTTCGAGCACACCTGGCTGGAGGTGGGCCGGCTCATCGCACTGGAGCCCACCAACCTCGGCCAGGTGCTCGTACGCAGCGTCGAGGAGGAGAGCGTCTACTACGTGATCACCGACTGGCGCGACGAACCCAGCTTCCGCGAGTTCGAGCGGAGCGAAGCGCATGTCGAGCACCGGCGGCGGCTGAAGCCCTTCCGCACCGGAGGCCAGATGATCCTCACCCAGATCGTGTACGACCTCGGCGGTGTGGGCGCCGCCGCAGCGACCGCCTGACCCGTCGAACGAGGAGTGGCATGGACGCGAAGGAGCTCACCTTCATCGGACTGGGCAACATGGGCAGAGGGATGGCACACACCCTGCTCAAGGCCGGGTACGCGCTCACCGTGTACAACCGCACCGCGCAGAAGGCCGAGGCGCTGGTGGCACAGGGCGCCTGGAACGCCCCGACCCCCCAGGAGGCGGCTGCCGGGCAGCGCGTCGTCCTGCTCAGCCTCAGCGACGAGCACGCCGTCGAACAGATCCTCTTCGACCAGGTGGCGCCGGTTCTGGACCGCGGCAGCATCGTGATCGACACCTCCACCGTCTCCCCCCGGTACGCCAGGGACTCCGCGGAACGCCTCGCGGAACTGGGCCTGCGCCGGGTGGAGGCGTGTGTGGTCGGCAACCCGTTCCAGGCTCACAAGGGTGAGCTGCGGGTGTTCGTCTCGGGGGCGGAGGAGGACATCGCCGAGGTACGCGACGTCCTGGACGTCATCAGCTCGGAAGTGATCATGGCCGGGGACCCGGGCATGGCGAGCACCATCAAATTGATCTTCAACCTGCTGCTCGGCGCGCAGATCGCGGCACTCGCCGAAGGCGTCTCCTACGGGGTGGCCGCCGGCCTCGACCGTGACCTGCTGATCCAGTCCATCGCGGGCAGCGGGTTCAGCTCGATGGTGATGCGCTTCCGGGCCGAACTCATGCTCAAGGGCAACTACGAACCGGCCTTCTTCCGTGCCTCGCTCATGGAGAAGGACCTGCGGCTCGCCAACAAGGCGGCCCAGGAGGCCGGCATCCTGCTCCCCGTCCTCGACATGGTCCGCGCCCGGTTCGCCGAGGTCATCGAGGCGGGCGACGGGGACAAGGACGCCGCCATCCTCATCGAGCACACCAGGACCTGACGCACCGACCGCGTCGACCCCGTCTTGAGCCGCCTTGCAGGCACAGCTCGCAGCATGGGCCGAGGTCGCCGACCAACTGGAGGAACCGTGTCCCGCCGACTGTTCACCTCGGAGTCCGTGACCGAGGGCCACCCCGACAAGATCGCCGACCGGATCAGCGACTCCATCCTGGACGCGCTGCTGCGACAGGACCCGACATCCCGGGTCGCTGTCGAAACCCTGATCACGACCGGCCAGGTGCACATCGCCGGCGAGGTCACCACGTCCGCGTACGCCGACATCCCGGCGATCGTGCGGCAGACGGTGCTGGACATCGGGTACGACTCGTCCGCGAAGGGGTTCGACGGCGCGTCGTGCGGGGTGTCGGTCTCGATCGGTGCGCAGTCGCCGGACATCGCGCAGGGCGTCGACGCGGCGTACGAGTCGCGGGTGGAGGGCGGCGAGGACGACCTCGACCGTCAGGGCGCCGGTGACCAGGGCCTGATGTTCGGGTACGCGTGCGACGACACGCCCGAGCTGATGCCGCTGCCGATCGCGCTGGCCCACCGCCTCGCCCACCGTCTGACGCAGGTCCGCAAGGACGGCTCCCTCGCCTATCTGCGCCCGGACGGCAAGACCCAGGTCACCGTCGAGTACGAGGGCGACCAGGCGGTGCGGCTGGACACCCTGGTGGTCTCCTCCCAGCACGCCTCCGACATCGACCTGGACTCCCTGCTCGCCCCGGACATCCGCGAGTTCGTCGTGGAGCCCGAGCTGGCGGCCCTCGCCGACGCCGGCATCGAACTCTCCACGGAGGGCTACCGGTTGCTCGTCAACCCGACCGGGCGGTTCGAGGTGGGCGGTCCGATGGGTGACGCGGGGCTGACCGGCCGGAAGATCATCGTCGATACGTACGGCGGGATGGCCCGGCACGGTGGCGGCGCGTTCTCCGGCAAGGACCCGTCCAAGGTGGACCGTTCGGCCGCCTACGCGATGCGCTGGGTCGCCAAGAACGTCGTCGCCGCCGGGCTCGCCCGGCGCTGCGAGGTCCAGGTCGCGTACGCCATCGGCAAGGCCGCCCCGGTCGGGCTGTTCGTCGAGACCTTCGGCACCGAGTCCGTCCCGGTCGAACAGATCCAGGACGCCGTCCGGAGCGTCTTCGACCTCCGCCCGGCCGCCATCATCCGCGACCTCGACCTGCTGCGGCCCATCTACGCGCAGACCGCCGCCTACGGCCACTTCGGCCGCGAGCTGCCGGACCTCACCTGGGAGCGCACCGACCGGGTCGAAAAGCTGCTCGCCACCGTGCGGGGCTGACCGAAGGAGAGAGCGCTGTGCAGATCGCCGTCACCGGTTCGATCGCGACCGACCATCTCATGAACTTCCCGGGCCGCTTCAGCGAGCAGCTGCTCGCCGACCGGCTCGACAAGGTCTCCCTGTCCTTCCTCGCCGACGACCTGGTGGTCCGGCGCGGCGGGGTGGCGGCCAACATCGCCATCGGGCTGGGGCGGCTCGGCATCCGGCCGCTGCTCGTCGGGGCGGCCGGTACCGACTTCGCCGAGTACGGGCAGTGGCTGGAGAAGAACGGCGTCGACACGTCCCCGGTGCGGGTCAGCGAAACCCGGCACACCGCGCGCTTCGTCTGCACCACCGACGCCGACCAGAACCAGATCGCCACGTTCTACCCGGGTGCCATGTCCGAGGCCCGGGAGATCGAACTCGGCCCCATCGTGGCCCGCACCGGCAGCATCGACCTGGTCGTCGTCGGGGCCAACGACCCCGACGCGATGCTCCGGCACACCCAGGAGTGCCGCTGCCTGGGGATCCCGTTCGCCGCGGACCCCTCGCAGCAGCTCGCCACCCTGGACGGACCGTCGGTGCGGCAACTCGTCACCGGCGCCCAGTACCTGTTCACCAACGAGTACGAGGCCTCGCTCCTCCAGGAGCACAGTGGCTGGACGGCCGCCCAGGTGCTCGACCGGGTCGGCACCTGGGTGACCACCCTCGGCGCTGACGGCGTCCGCATCGAGCGCACCGGAGACCCCGTCATCCGGGTCCCCGCCGTGCTCACCGACACGCCGGCCGACCCCACCGGGGTCGGCGACGGGTTCCGCGCCGGATTCCTGGCCGGCGCCGCCTGGAAGTGGACCGCCGAACGGTCCGCCCAACTCGGCTGCACCCTCGCCACCGTCGTCCTCGAGTCCGTCGGCCCCCAGGAGTACGTGCTCTCGGCCGCCGACCTGCTCGGCCGGATCGACAGCGCCCACGGCGGAGTCGTCGCCGCCGAGATCGAACCGAATCTGGCGGCCGTGTCATGAGCGGGACCTCCCGGGCCGACGCCCTCCGGGCGGCGTTCGCGACGCGGGTGGTGGTCGCGGACGGTGCGATGGGCACGATGCTGCAGGCGCAGGATCCGTCGCTGGACGACTTCGAGAACCTGGAAGGGTGCAACGAGGTTCTGAACGTGACGCGGCCGGACATCGTCCGGTCGGTGCACGAGGAGTACTTCGCGGCGGGTGTGGACTGCGTCGAGACCAACACCTTCGGGGCGAACCTGGCGGCGCTGGGGGAGTACGACATCCCTGAGCGGATCCACGAACTGTCCCTGACGGGAGCCCGGTTGGCCCGTGAGGTGGCGGACGGTTTCGCCACGCCGGACCGGCCGCGCTGGGTGCTCGGCTCCGTCGGACCCGGCACCAAACTGCCCACGCTCGGCCACGCGCCGTACGTGGCGCTGCGGGACGGCTACCAGGCGAACGTCGCCGGCCTCATCGAGGGCGGCGCCGACGCGATCCTGGTGGAGACCACCCAGGATCTCCTCCAGACCAAGGCCGCCATCCTCGGCGCGCACCGCGCGATGCGGGAACTGGGCAGCAACCTCCCCATCATCACGCACGTGACCGTCGAGACGACGGGCACGATGCTGCTGGGTTCCGAGATCGGCGCGGCGCTGACGGCGCTGGAGCCGCTCGGCATCGACATGATCGGTCTGAACTGCGCGACTGGTCCTGCCGAGATGGGCGAGCATCTGCGTTATCTGGCGCAGCACGCCCGTATCGCCGTCTCGTGCATGCCGAATGCCGGCCTGCCGGTGCTGGGCAAGGACGGCGCGCACTACCCGCTGTCGCCGGAGGAGCTCGCGGACGCGCATGAGACGTTCGTGCGCGAGTACGGGCTGTCGCTGGTGGGCGGCTGCTGCGGCACCACCCCTGAGCACCTGCGGCAGGTCGTGGAGCGGGTGCGGGGCCTGGAGCTGTCGCCGCGCGATCCGCGCCCGGAGCCGGGTGCGGCGTCGCTCTACCAGACGGTGCCGTTCCAGCAGGACGCGTCGTATCTCGCGATCGGTGAGCGGACGAACGCCAACGGGTCGAAGAAGTTCCGCGAGGCCATGCTGGAAGGCCGCTGGGACGACTGTGTCGAGATGGCCCGCGACCAGATCCGCGAGGGTGCCCACCTGCTGGACCTGTGCGTCGACTACGTCGGCCGCGACGGCGCCCTCGACATGAGTGAGATCGCGGGCCGTTTCGCGACGGCCTCCACCCTCCCCATCGTGCTGGACTCCACCGAGGTCCCGGTGCTGCGGGCGGGATTGGAGAAGCTGGGTGGCCGGGCGGTCATCAACTCCGTCAACTACGAGGACGGTGACGGTCCCGAGTCCCGGTTCGCGCAAGTCACGGCGCTGGCCTCGGAGCACGGTGCCGCGCTGATCGCGCTGACCATCGACGAGGAGGGCCAGGCCCGGACCCCGGAGCACAAGGTCGCCATCGCCGAGCGGCTGATCGAGGACCTGACGGGGAACTGGGGCATTCAGGGGTCCGACATCCTGGTGGACTGCCTGACGTTCACGATTGCGACCGGTCAGGAGGAGTCCCGGAAGGACGGCCTCGCCACGATCGAGGCGATCAGGGAGTTGAAGCGCCGGCACCCGCTGGTGCAGACGACCCTGGGTCTGTCGAACATCTCCTTCGGCCTCAACCCCGCCGCCCGCGTGGTGCTGAACTCCGTGTTCCTGAACGAGTGCGTGGCGGCGGGGCTGGACTCCGCGATCGTGCACGCCGCGAAGATCGTGCCGATCGCCCGCATTCCCGAGGAGCAGCGGGAGATCGCCCTGGATCTGGTCTACGACCGGCGTCGTGAGGGCTACGACCCGTTGCAGGCCTTCCTGGCGGCCTTCGAGGGCGTCGACATGAAGTCGGTGAAGGCCGGCCGCGCCGAGGAGTTGGCGGCGCTGCCGCTGGACGAGCGGTTGCAGCGGCGGATCATCGACGGTGAGAAGAACGGCTTGGACCGGGACCTGGACGAGGCGCTCACGACCCGCCCCGCGCTGGCGATCGTCAATGACACGCTGCTGGAGGGCATGAAGGTCGTCGGTGAGCTGTTCGGCTCCGGGCAGATGCAGTTGCCGTTCGTGCTGCAGTCCGCGGAGGTCATGAAGACCGCGGTGGCGTATCTGGAACCGCATATGGAGAAGTCCGACGCGGAGGGCAAGGGCACCATCGTGCTCGCCACGGTTCGCGGCGACGTCCATGACATCGGCAAGAACCTCGTCGACATCATCCTGTCGAACAACGGCTACAACGTGGTGAACCTCGGGATCAAGCAGCCGGTGGCGGCGATCCTGGACGCGGCCACCGAGCACAAGGCCGACGTGATCGGCATGTCGGGTCTCCTCGTGAAGTCCACCGTGATCATGAAGGAGAACCTGCAGGAGCTCAACCAGCGCAAGATGGCCGCCGACTATCCGGTGATTCTGGGTGGAGCGGCGCTGACCCGCGCCTATGTCGAGCAGGACCTGCACGAGATCTACGAGGGCGAGGTCCGCTACGCCCGGGACGCCTTCGAGGGCCTGCGGCTGATGGACGCGCTGATCGCCGTCAAGCGCGGCGTCCCCGGCGCCGTCCTGCCCGAGCTCAAGCAGCGCCGGGTCGCCGCCCGTCCGGCCGTCGTCGTCGACGAGCCGGACGAGGAACGCGGCTCGGTCCGGTCGAACGTGGTCACCGACAACCCGGTCCCCACCCCGCCGTTCTGGGGCAGCCGCATCATCAAGGGGACACCGCTCAAGGACTATGCGGCCTGGGTCGACGAGGCCGCGCTCTTCAAGGGGCAGTGGGGTCTGAAGTCGGCCCGCGGCAGCGGCCCTTCGTACGAGGAGCTGGTGGAGACCGAGGGCCGGCCGCGGCTGCGGATGTGGCTGGACCGGCTGCACACCGAGAACATGCTGGAAGCGGCCATCGTCTACGGCTACTTCCCCTGCGTCTCCAAGGGCGACGACCTGATCATCCTGGGCGAGGACGGCGGCGAACGCACCCGCTTCACTTTCCCCCGGCAGCGCCGCGGGCGCCGGCTGTGCCTGGCGGACTTCTTCCGCCCGGAGGACTCCGGCGAGACCGACGTCATCGAGATGCAGGTCGTCACCGTCGGCAACCGGGTCTCGGTCGCGGCGAACGAGATCTTCGCCGCGAACGCCTACCGCGACTACATGGAACTGCACGGGCTGTCGGTGCAGCTGACCGAGGCGCTGGCGGAGTACTGGCACGGCCGGGTCCGCTCCGAGCTGGGGATCGCGGGCGCCGACCCGGACAACCTGGACGCGATGTTCCGCACCGAGTACCAGGGCTGCCGCTACTCCCTCGGCTACCCCGCCTGCCCGAACCTGGAGGACCGCGCCAAGATCATGGACCTGCTCAAGCCGGAACGCATCGGGGTCAACCTCTCCGAGGAGTTCCAGCTGCACCCGGAGCAGTCCACCGACGCGATCGTCATCCACCACCCGGAAGCCAGCTACTTCAACGCTCATGGAGGTCCCTCATGAGCACCCTGCGGGAGATCCTGGCCTCGGGAACCCGGTCCTTCTCCTTCGAGTTCTTCCCGCCGAAGACGGACGCGGGCGAGCGCTCGCTGTGGGAGACCATCCGGCGGATCGAGGCCGTCGCCCCCACCTTCGTCTCGGTCACCTACGGTGCCGGCGGCTCGTCCCGCACCCGCACCATCGCGGTCACCCAGCGGATCGCCGCGCAGACGAATCTGCGCCCGGTGGCCCATCTGACCGCGGTCGGGCACTCGGTCGGTGAACTGCGGCGCATCATCGGGCAGTACGCCGACGCGGGCGTCCGGGACGTCCTGGTGCTGCGCGGCGACCCGCCGGGCGACCCGCGCGGCGCCTGGGTGCCGCACCCGGACGGGCTGAACTACGCCCGGGAACTGGTCGCGCTGGTCAAGGGATCGGGGAACTTCAGCATCGGCGTCGCGGCCTTCCCCGAACTGCACCCCCGCTCACCCAACTGGGAGTCCGAGGTCCGGTACTTCGTCGCCAAGGCGCGGGCCGGGGCGGACTACGCCATCACCCAGATGTTCTTCCGGGCCGAGGACTACTTCAGGCTCCGGGACCGGGTGGCGGCCGCGGGATGCGATCTGCCGATCATCCCGGAGATCATGCCCGCCACCGATGTCCGGCAGATCCGGCGCTTCG
Source organism: Streptomyces sp. RKAG293 (assembly GCF_023701745.1). Taxonomy (NCBI): domain Bacteria; kingdom Bacillati; phylum Actinomycetota; class Actinomycetes; order Kitasatosporales; family Streptomycetaceae; genus Streptomyces; species Streptomyces sp. RKAG293. The sequence continues at coordinate 8,168,852 of NZ_JAJOZB010000001.1, forward strand.
CCGAACTGAGCAACGCGACGTTCCCCGACGACCTGGCCGCGCAGCTGGCCGCGGTCGAGCACGACCCGGACGTCGCCCACCGGATCGGGGTGGACCACGCGACGCGGCTGGCCCAGCGCCTGCTGGACGCCGGTGCCCCGGGACTTCACTACATCACTCTGAATCGGTCCACGGCCGCCTTGGAGATCCACCGGAACATTAGGAGCGCAGATGCCGTCCCTCACCGCCGCTGACTTCAAGGTCGCGGACCTCTCCCTCGCCGTGTTCGGCCGCAAGGAGATCACGCTGGCCGAGCACGAGATGCCCGGCCTGATGTCGATCCGTGCCGAGTACGCTGCCGCGCAGCCGCTGGCCGGCGCACGGATCACGGGCTCGCTGCACATGACGATCCAGACCGCCGTCCTCATCGAGACGCTGGTGGCGCTCGGCGCGGACGTCCGCTGGGCGTCGTGCAACATCTTCTCCACCCAGGACCACGCGGCCGCCGCCATCGCGGTCGGTCCGAACGGCACCCCCGAGAACCCGCAGGGCACTCCCGTCTTCGCCTGGAAGGGCGAGACGCTGGAGGAGTACTGGTGGTGCACGGAGCAGGCGCTGACCTGGCCGAACACCCCCACCGGCGGCCCGAACATGATCCTGGACGACGGCGGCGACGCCACGCTCCTGGTGCACAAGGGCGTCGAGTTCGAGAAGGCCGGCGCTGTTCCGGAGCCGGTCGCCGCGGACAGCGAGGAGTACGGCTACATCCTGAGGCTCCTCAAGCGCACCCTCGGCGAGGACGCCCAGAAGTGGACCCAGGTCGCCTCGGAGATCCGCGGTGTCACCGAGGAGACCACCACCGGCGTCCACCGGCTCTACGAGATGCACCAGGCCGGGGCGCTGCTGTTCCCCGCCATCAACGTCAACGACGCGGTGACGAAGTCGAAGTTCGACAACAAGTACGGCTGCCGGCACTCGCTCATCGACGGCATCAACCGCGCCACCGACGTCCTCATCGGTGGCAAGGTCGCCGTCGTTCTGGGTTACGGCGACGTCGGCAAGGGCTGTGCGGAGTCGCTGCGCGGCCAGGGCGCCCGGGTCGTCATCACCGAGATCGACCCGATCTGCGCCCTGCAGGCGGCGATGGACGGCTATCAGGTCGCCACGCTGGAGGACGTGGTCGCCCAGGGCGACATCTTCATCACCACCACCGGGAACAAGGACATCATCCTGTCCCAGGACATGGCGAAGATGAAGCACCAGGCGATCGTCGGCAACATCGGCCACTTCGACAACGAGATCGACATCGCGGGCCTGGCGAACATCCCGGGCATCGTCAAGGACGAGGTCAAGCCGCAGGTCCACACCTGGACGTTCCCCGACGGCAAGGTCCTCATCATGCTGTCCGAGGGCCGGCTGCTGAACCTCGGCAACGCGACCGGTCACCCCTCGTTCGTCATGTCGAACAGCTTCGCGGACCAGACCCTGGCCCAGATCGAGCTGTTCACCAAGCAGAGCGAGTACCCCACCGGCGTCTACGTGCTTCCCAAGCACCTGGACGAGAAGGTCGCCCGCCTCCACCTCGACGCCCTCGGCGTCAGACTCACCACGCTGCGCCCGGAGCAGGCCGCCTACATCGGCGTCCCGGTCGAGGGTCCGTACAAGGCGGACCACTACCGCTACTGAACCATCGGCACAGTCCGGCGAACCGACAAGGAAACCATGAGCATCTTCGAGCTGGAACGACAGATCACCGGTGCTCCACCGGTCACCATGCCGCCCTCGTCACCGAACCCGGACCCGGCCCCCGTCGTCCGTCCCGCCGTGCCCGCGGACATGCTCGGCCGGATCGCCGAACTGGAGAGCCGCAAGGCGCAGGCCGAGGCGGGACCGAGTGAGCAGGCCACCCGCAACCAGCACGACCGCGGGAAGCTCACCGCCCGCGAGCGGCTGGAACTGCTCTTCGACGAGGGCTCGTTCAACGAGGTGGAGCCGTTCCGCCGGCACCGGGCGACGGGCTTCGGCCTGGAGGCGCGCAAGCCCTACACCGACGGAGTGGTGACGGGCTGGGGAAAGGTGCACGGCCGCACCGTCTTCGCGTACGCGCACGACTTCCGGATCTTCGGCGGGGCGCTCGGCGAGGCCCACGCCGAGAAGATCCACAAGCTGATGGATCTCGCCGAGTCGTCGGGCGCCCCGCTGGTCAGTCTCAACGACGGCGCGGGCGCCCGGATCCAGGAGGGCGTCACCGCGCTGGCCGGCTACGGCGGGATCTTCTCCCGCAACACCCGGGCCTCCGGGGTGATCCCGCAGATCAGCGTGATGCTCGGCCCGTGCGCGGGCGGTGCGGCGTACTCGCCGGCGCTCACCGACTTCGTCTTCATGGTGCGCGGGACCTCGCAGATGTTCATCACCGGTCCCGACGTGGTGCACGCGGTCACCGGTGAGCAGGTCACCCAGGAGGTGCTCGGCGGCGCCGACACCCACGCGGCGACCTCGGGCGTCGCGGCGTTCGCCTACGACAACGAGGACGAGTGCCTGGAGGAGGTCAGGTTCCTGCTCTCACTGCTGCCCTCGAACAACCGCGAGCTGCCGCCGGTCTGGCCCTGCGACGACCCGGTCGACCGGCCCAACGACGCGCTGGTGGACCTCGTCCCGGCGGACCCGACCCAGGCGTACGACATGCGGGCCGTCATCGAGGAGATCGTCGACGAGGGCGACCTGTTCGAGGTCCACGAGCGGTGGGCGACCAACGTGGTGTGCGCGCTGGCCCGGATCGGCGGCAACGTCGTCGGCATCGTCGCCAACCAGCCGGCCTCGATGGCCGGCGTGCTGGACATCCACGCCTCGGAAAAGGCGGCCAGGTTCGTACAGACCTGCGACGCGTTCAACATCCCGCTGGTCACCCTGGTCGACGTGCCGGGCTTCCTGCCCGGCAAGGACCAGGAGCACAACGGCATCATCCGGCACGGCGCGAAGCTGCTGTACGCGTACTGCAACGCGACCGTGCCGCGCATCCAGGTGATCGTGCGCAAGGCGTACGGCGGCGCGTACATCGTCATGGACTCGCGGTCCATCGGCGCCGATCTCTCCTACGCCTGGCCGATCAACGAGATCGCGGTGATGGGGGCGGAGGGCGCCGCGAACGTGGTGTTCCGCCGGCAGATCGCGGCGTCGCCGGACCCCGAGGGCACCCGGCGCGAACTGGTCGAGGAGTACCGGGAGGAACTGATGCACCCCTACTACGCGGCGGAGCGCGGACTGGTCGACGATGTCATCGACCCGCGCTGGACCCGGCGCACCCTGGCCCGCTCGCTGGAGATGCTGCGCTCGAAGCAGCAGGTCCTGCCGGCCCGCAAGCACGGGAACCCGCCGGTATGAGCGGGGGATGGGCGGTCGAGCGCGGTGACGTCGGCCAGGAGGAACTGGCGGCCCTGGCCGTGGTCCTGGCGAGCCTGTCGACCCGGGCCCAGGTGCCCGAGCCCGCGGCGGGGCCGTTCCGTGCCGAGTGGCGGCAGGGCTACGGCTACCAGAGCGCGGGCTCCTGGCGGGCGGCCGGGAGATGACGCCGGGGGCGGCCGGGACGGCGTCGAGGGCGGCACGCGAAGTGACGACGGCCGGCGCGTCCTGGCAGCTCTGAGAGAGCGGATCCGAGACCTGACGACCCGCACGCGAAACGCGCCCCGCCGGTGACACGGGCCCGGCGGGGCGTGCGCGTGCGGTGGGCGCGGGGGCTGCACGGCCGTTGTCACGCGACTCGGCGGCCGCGTCCTGGACGTCCTGGTCGCACAGGTCGCCGCAGAGGTGGTCGGCGAGGGGGTCACGGACGCCGAGGCGAGGGCGGCGGACGCGGCGACAGCGCGAAGCGCGCAGGTGGGTCACGGCAGCGGCTGGGGCGGCGTGGGTCCGGTGTAGTGGCCGCTGGGGCGCAGCCGCAGGGGGCGCTCCTGGTACTCCTCCAGCGCGTGCGCGATCCAGCCGGCGGTGCGGGCCACGGCGAACACCGTCTCGCCCGCCTCGGCGGGCATGCCGGCGGAGACCGACAGCACGGCGAGCGCGAGGTCGACGTTGGCGTGCAGCGGGGTGTAACGGGCGGTCGTCTCCACCACCTCGCGAGCGGCCGCGAGTGCGGGTGCCGCCCGCGGCAGCTCCTCGAGGAGTCCGAACAGCATCCGCGCGCGCGGGTCCTCGCCCGGGTACAGCCGGTGGCCGAGCCCCGGGATCCGCCGTCCCTCGCGCAGTTGGTCGGCGACGACCGCCGCCGCGCTGCCGCGGTCCAGCACGTCCGTCAGCAGCCGGTGCGCGAGGCCGCTGGCGGCGCCGTGCAGCGGTCCGTCCACGGCGCCGAGGCCGGCGGAGACCACTGCGTACGGGTTGGCGCGTGCGGAGGCCGCGACCCGGGCGGCGAGGGTGGAGGCGGCCAGGTCGTGGTCGATGAGCAGGGTGAGGGCGGCGTCCAGGACGCGCACCGACGCCTGGTCGGCGGGGTGCCGGGTGAGCCGGGGCCAGAGCCGCTCGGCCAGCGCGGTCTCCGGCTCGTCCGCCGCGTCCGTCTCCCGTACGGGCAGGGCGCCGACCAGCGTGGCGATGAGGGCGGGGGCGGCGGCGAGCACGGTGGGCGCCGACAGGTCGAACCGCAGCGGATCGGTGACGGCCGTCGCGATCGTCGCCGCCCTGAGCCGGTCCACCAGCCCGCTGTGGGCCGGCAGCGCCTCGACGGCCCGGCGCGCGGCGGCGAGGCTCTCGGGTGGCGCCGTGAAACGGATCCCCGGCGTCAGTTCACCCGTCCACAGCCACGCGGCGGTCTCCTCGTAGCCGTAACGGGCGGCGAGGGCGCAGGCGTCGACGCCCCGGAAGTAGTAGCGGTCGGTGTCGATGAGGGTGATGCCGGTCCTGGCGGTCAGGGTTCCGTCCGAGACCCCGTCACCGCCGGAGGCAGCGGTCCGGTCCGCCGCCGTACCGTCGCCGCCCGGCCGTCCGCGTCCTGACCGGCGGGCGAGCGCGTCCACCTCGTCGGGGTCGAAGGTGCTGCCGCGCCCGCCGGGCGCGCGGCGGCTCGTGAGCAGCCCGCGGCTGACGTACGCGTAGACCGTCTCGGACTTCACCCCGAGCCGGTCGGCGGTCTCCCGGGTACTCAGCCGCTGTCCGTTCCCGCTCGTTCCGTCCGCCGCGTCGTCCGTCATGGGCCACACCGTATCCAGTCGTATCCATATTGATTTAATCAACGTTGACAAGCATTGAATCAATCATAGACAGTCGAATCAACATCCAGGGAGGAAAACCATGCCCACCACCGAGCGGAACGCTCCGATCGAGGTACCCCGCGGACTGAAGGGAGTGGTCGTCACCGACACCGCACTCGGCGACGTCCGGGGCCTTGAGGGCTTCTACCACTACCGCGAGTACTCGGCCGTGGAGCTGGCGGAGACCCGCACCTTCGAGGACGTCTGGCATCTGATGTTCCACGGCACGCTGCCCGACGCGGCGGGGCGCGCCGCCTTCACCGCGCGGACCGCCGCGCTGCGCCGGCTGCCCGACGACGTCCGCGACGCGCTGCCCGCCATAGCCCGCTCGTGCGCGCTCGCCGGACCCCTCGCCGGACTGCGCACCGCCCTGTCGCTGGCCGGCGCCTCGGCCGGCTTCCGGCCGCTGTACGACATCGACGCCGACCGCCGCCGCGCGGACGCGCTCGCGGCGAGCGCCATCGTGCCGACGCTGCTGACCGCGCTGCACCGGCTCGGCCAGGGGCTGGCCCCCGTCGAACCGCGCGCGGACCTGCCGTACGCGGCCAACTACCTCTACATGCTGACCGGGCGGGAGCCCGAGCTCGCCCGCGCCCGGGCGATCGAGCGGTATCTGATCTCCACCATCGACCACGGGTTCAACGCGTCCACCTTCACCGCCCGGGTCATCACCTCCACCGGCGCGGACCTGGCCGCCTGTCTGGTCGGCGCGATCGGCGCGCTCTCCGGGCCGCTGCACGGCGGCGCGCCGAGCCGCGCGCTGGACACCCTCGACGCCATCGGCACACCCGAGCGCATCGACCCGTGGATCCGCGAACGCGTCCTGGCGGGCGACCGGATCATGGGCTTCGGGCACCCGGTCTACCGCACGGAGGACCCGCGCTCGCGGATGCTGAAGGAGATCGCCCGGGGCTTCGGCGGGCCGCTGGTGGACTTCGCCGTCCAGGTCGAGGAGCGGGTCGAGGCGATCCTCGCCGAGCTGAAGCCCGGCCGGGAACTGCACACCAACGTCGAGTTCTACGCGGGGGTGGTCATGGAGCTGTGCGGGCTGCCCCGCGAGATGTTCACCCCGACCTTCGCCTCTGCCCGGGTCGTCGGCTGGTGCGCCAACGTCCTGGAGCAGGCCGAGGACAGCAAGATCATCCGTCCGGCGGCGCGCTACACCGGCCCCCCGCCGCCGCGGCCGGTCCCGGCGGTCTGACCGGCGCTCCGCGATCCGGCCGGGCGCCGGCGGGAGGCCGCGCGGCCCGTTCGGCCCGTGGGGTTCGTCCGGCCCGTGCGGCGGGTCAGCCGGCGGGCCGGCGGTCCACCGGCGTCACCGGATTGCGGATGGTCACCGAGGTGCGGCGCGGACCCGACCACGGAGCCGGAACGGCGTCGATGTCCCGCGCCAGCCGGTAGGCCAGCGCCTCGTAGTTCACCCGCCACCCCTTGAAGTGCGGCCAGGCCTCTTCCGGGGTCCGCTCCATCGGATAGCCCTGGTCCGCCATGCGCCGCACGCCGCGCAGGTACTCCGCGTACTCCAGGATCAACGGGTCCTCCGGCAGCGGATCGTGGTCGTACGCGACACCGCGCATGTCGGCGATGTCGCGCAGGCAGACGAAGCCGCCGCGCAGCGCCATCCGCACCTCGGCCTGCGGCCGGGAGGGGTTGAGCGCCAGCCGCAGGGCGGCCGCGTCCATCACCGACAGCAGGCTGATCAGCCAGTTCCGGGTGGCCCGGGGAGAGCGGAACATGATGAGCACCGGGTAGGTCGTATGGCTCTCGCTCACCTCGGCCGCCCACCGCTCCCAGTTGCGGAACAGCTCGGTGAGGCTGTCCAGCAGCTCCACCTGGGCGTACCGCGCCAGGATCTCCGGCCCCCACGGCGGGTTCCCGGCGCGGGCCTGCAGCATCGTCACCTCGGTCTCGCGGCGCGCGTACGCCCCGTAGAGCGTCGGCAGATAGCCGATCTGCAGGCCGATGACGATCGGGCCGGTGGCCGCCGCGCAGAAGTCGATGGCCGTCAGCGTCGGGCGGCTGCTGCTGGCGAAGCCGAGCGTGAACAGCGAGGAGCCGGCCTCGAACAGCGACGCCTGGGGGCCGAGCCCGCTGACCGCGGCCTCCAGCAGGGCGTAGCCGCCCATGAAACACGCCAGCCAGCTCATCAGCGTGATCACGATCGCCAGCGGGGCGGCGGGCGCGAGCACCCGGTCCTTGCTCTCGATGCTGTCGCACCGGTCCGCCACCAGTTGGAAGGGCGCGTGCACCAGTCGTTGGACGATCTGGGTGAATCCCGAACGGCTCGCCCGCGGTATCACCAGCGTCCGCAGCACGGAGGAGTAGATGCCGAGCACGATGGCGGTGCCCACAACGCCCAGCAGTGCGCGCAACGCGGTGTCCTTCCAGGTCGGAGCGGGCCGGAAGATCGACTCGCTTCGCGGGAAAGCGTAAGCGCGGCGGTACCGGAACCGGCCGGGGCACGCGCGGCACAGATCACATACCGACTGGTCGGTCACCCATTCCCCTGGCGCCGCGCACGCTCTACCGTGAAACCTGCGGGACACGGCCCATCACGGACCGGGAACGACCGGGAACGACGAGGAACAGCGGAAGGAGTCGCGTTGCGCGCGATCCAGATCACGGAGTTCGGCGGACCCGAGGTACTGCGGCAGGTGGAACTACCGGCGCCCGAGGCACAGCCGGGACACCTGCTCGTGGAGGTGTCGTCCGCGGGGATCAACTTCGCCGACACCCACACCGTCGAGGACAGCTACCTCTCGCGCTCCACCCTGCCGATGGTCCCCGGCGCCGAGATCGTCGGCCGTACCTCCGACGGCCGCCGCGTCGTCGCCCTCGCCGACAACGGCGGGTACGCGGAGGTCGCCGCCGTCCGCGAGTACCTGGCGCACGACGTTCCCGAAGGCGTGACCGACGGCCAGGCGCTCGCCCTCATCGTCCAGGGGCTGACGGCCTGGCACCTGCTGCGCACTTCCGCGCGGATCGCCGCGGGCGAGAGCGTCGTGGTGCACGCGGCCGCGGGCGGCACCGGATCGCTGGCCGTACAGCTCGCCAAGTCCTTCGGCGCGGGCCGGATCATCGCCACCGCCTCCACCAAGGAGAAGCGGGACCTCGCGCTGGAACTGGGCGCCGACATCGCGGTCGACGCCGACGCCGAGGGGATGAAGGAGCGGCTCGTCGAGGCCAACGACGGCAAGAAGGTCGACATCGTCCTGGAGATGACCGGCGGACCGGTCTTCGACGCGTCACTCGCCGCCCTCGCGCCCTTCGGCCGGCTCGTGACGTACGGCATGGCCTCCCGCGTCCCCCGACGCCGGTCCAGGCCGCCCAGTTGATGGGCCGCTCCCGCGCGGTCGTCGGCTTCTGGCTGATGCACTGCCTCGGCCGCCCCGGCATGTACCGCGAGCCGATGGCCGAGCTCCTGGCGATGACGGCCGACGGACGCCTCAAGCCCCAGGTCGGCGGCGTGTACCCGCTCGCCGACGCCGCCCGCGCCCACGAGGACATCCGCGCGCGGCGCACCCACGGCAAGCTGATCCTGGACGTGACGCGCTGAGCCGCGCTGCCGGCGGCCGGGAGTCGCCGGCCCCCGTCGGGCGCCGAGTGACCCGCTGATCAGGAAACCCGCGGTCCGTCGTACTCCGTTGTCCACGATGCACGGTGGACAACGGAGTACGACGGGCCGCGGCCTGCGATCCGCCTGCGCCCGGCCTGCGATCCGCCTGCGATCCGCCTGCGTCCGGGCTGTGAGCTGACGCGCCGTGAAGCGCGGAACGGAATCCATGACTCCCGGCCGGTTTTGATCCCTTTGTTCCGCTCCGACCGGCCTAGGGTGGGGACCACATCCGAGAACGATCTGGAGGCAGTGGCGTGACGGCGTACGACGTGAAGGAAGTACAGATCAGCCCGACGGAGTGGGTGGCCACGCAGGCGCGGACCTACGAGGAGTCCGGTGGCACCGAGGGCACCGACATGAACGGCTCGCCCTGCCTGCTCCTGGACTACCTGGGCCGGCGCAGCGGCAAGTGGCACCGGACGGTGCTCATCTACGGCCGGGACGGCGCCGATTACCTGATCGTCGCCTCTAAGGGCGGCGACGACAACCACCCGCTCTGGTACTTGAGCCTGCAGGACAACCCCGAGGTCCATCTGCGGGTGAACACCGAGCGGTTCACCGCCACCGCCGAGACCCTGTCGTCCGACGAGAAGGCCCGCGTCTGGCCCCACCTCGTCGACGTCTACGGCCCGTACGCCGACTACCAGAAGAAGACCGACCGGGACATCCCCGTCGTGCGGCTGCGCCGCGTCTGAGGTGACCCCGGCCGGGGGAGGCGGAGACGGTGGTGGCCCGCGCCACCACCGCTTCGCCGCCCCGGAGGCGGGGGTTCGCGGACGGGCCGGTCCGCTGCCGCCCGGCCGGCTGAGTCCGGGCGGCGGCGGACGCCGGCTACGCGCGCGGCCGCGGCTCCCGTTCGTCGATGACGCGCTTGATCTTCCCGACCGAGCGCTCCAGGGTCTCCGGATCGACGACGGCCACCTCGACCGTCACGCCCACGCCGTCCTTGACCCCCTGGGCGATGGCGGCCGCCGCCGCGGCCCGCTGCTCGGGGCTCGCGCCGGGGCGGGCCTCGGCGCGTACGGTGAGCCGGTCGAGGCGGCCCTCGCGGGTGAGCCGCAGCTGGAAGTGCGGTGCCACGCCGGGGGTGCGGAGCACGATCTCCTCGATCGCGGTGGGGAAGAGGTTCACGCCGCGCAGGATGATCATGTCGTCGCAGCGGCCGGTCACCTTCTCCATCCGGCGGAACGGGCGGCGCGCCGTGCCGGGCAGCAGCCGGGTCAGATCGCGGGTGCGGTAGCGGATGACCGGCATCGCCTCCTTGGTGAGCGAGGTGAAGACCAGCTCACCGCTCTCGCCCTGCGCCATCACCTGGTCGGTGAGCGGGTCGACGACCTCGGGGAAGAAGTGGTCCTCCCAGATGTGCAGCCCGTCCTTGGTCTCGACGCACTCCTGCGCCACCCCGGGGCCGATGACCTCGCTGAGCCCGTAGATGTCCACCGCGTCGATGTCCATCCGCTCCTCGATCTCCCGCCGCATCTCCTCGGTCCACGGCTCGGCCCCGAAGATGCCGGTCCGCAGGGACGTGGAGCGCGGATCGACGCCCTGTCGCTGGAACTCGTCCAGCAGCGTGAGCATGTACGAGGGGGTGACCATGATGATCTTGGGCTTGAAGTCCTGGATGATCCGGACCTGGCGCGCCGTCATACCGCCCGAGGCCGGGATGACCGTGCAGCCCAGCCGCTCGGCGCCGTAGTGGGCGCCCAGGCCGCCGGTGAACAGGCCGTACCCGTACGCGATATGGATCTTCTGCCCGGGCCGGCCGCCCGCCGCGCGGATGGACCGGGCGACCATGTCCGCCCACATGTCAAGGTCGTTGCGCGTGTAGCCCACGACGGTCGGGGCACCGGTGGTGCCGCTGGACGCGTGGATGCGCCGGATGTCCGCCTCGGGCACCGCGAACATGCCGAACGGGTAGTTGTCGCGCAGATCGGCCTTGGTGGTGAAGGGGAACCGGGCGAGATCGTCGAGAGTGCGGCAGTCCTCCGGCGCCACCCCGGCCGCGTCGAACGAGTTCCGGTAGAAGGCGACGTTGTCGTACGCGTGCCGCAGGGTGGCCCGCAATCGCCGCAGCTGAAGATCCCGCAGCTCCGCACCGCTCAGCTGCTCACCGGCGTCGAGGAGGGCGCCGTCCGCTCCCGACCGATCGTTCGGTACTGTCGTCACGGGCTCAAGTAATCAGGATCCGCACCGCAGGTCAAGAGACGCGCGGTGATCCACGGACTTCCTTGCGGCCGGACCGGCGCACCGTGCGGTAGTGCTTGACCCGGGCCCCCGTGCCGTCCGAAGGTGGCCCGGGTCAGGTCCGGCAGCGGGGAGGCGTCATGGTCGCGGTGCACGGCAATACGGTCGACGGAGTGCTGCGGCGCAGCGCCCGGCGGGTGCCCGACCGGGTGGCGGTGCGGTTCGGGGACCGGACGTGGACCTACCGGGAACTCGACGAGGCGGTGTCCGCGGCGGCGACCGTACTCCTGGAGCGCGGGCCGCGGCCGGGCGAGCGGGTCGCGGCGTACGGGCACAACTCCGACGCCTATCTGATCGGCTTCCTCGGCTGCGCGCGCGCCGGCCTGGTGCACGTGCCCGTCAACCACCATCTGGAGGGCGAGGACCTCGCCTACCAGCTCGGGCAGTCCGGCAGTGTGCTGGTGCTCAGCGACCCGCAGCTGCGGGGCCGGCTCCCCGCCGGCGTCCCCGTCCTGGCGCTCCGGGACGACGACGCGTCGCTGCTCGCCCTGCTGCCCGCCGCCGGACCGGCGACCGGGGCGTACGAGCCCGGGGCCGAGGACCTCGCGCAGCTGCTGTACACCTCGGGGACCACCGCACTGCCCAAGGGCGCGATGATGACGCACCGCGCGCTCGTCCACGAGTACGTCAGCGCCGTCACCGCGCTCGGTCTGCGCGAGGGCGACCGGCCGGTGCACTCGCTGCCGCTGTACCACTCGGCGCAGATGCATGTCTTCCTGCTGCCGTACCTGATGGTCGGCGCGGAGAACACGATCATCGCGGGACCGGATCCGCAGACGGTCTTCGACCTCGTCGAGGAGGGCCGGGCGGACAGCCTCTTCGCGCCGCCCACCGTCTGGATCGCCCTCGCCAACCACCCGCAGTTCGCCGAACGCGACCTGAGCGGGCTGCGCAAGGCCTTCTACGGCGCCTCGATCATGCCCGTTCCGGTCCTGGAGCGGCTGCGCGCCCGGCTGCCGCACCTCGCCTTCTACAACTGCTTCGGGCAGAGCGAGATCGGCCCGCTCGCCACCGTCCTCGGCCCGGACGAGCACGAGGGCCGGATGGACTCCTGCGGCCGCCCGGTGCTGTTCGTCGAGGCCCGGGTGGTCGACGAGGCGGGCAAGGACGTACCGGACGGCACACCGGGCGAGGTCGTGTACCGCTCGCCGCAGCTCTGCGAGGGCTACTGGGACAAGCCGCAGGAGACGGCGGAGGCCTTCCGCGACGGCTGGTTCCACTCCGGCGACCTCGCCGTACGCGACGCCGAGGGGTACCTCACCGTCGTCGACCGGGTGAAGGACGTCATCAACTCCGGTGGCGTGCTGGTCGCTTCCCGGCAGGTCGAGGACGCGCTCTACGGTCACCCGGCGGTCGCCGAGGTCGCCGTCGTGGGGCTGCCCGACGAACGCTGGATCGAGGCCGTCACCGCGGTGGTCGTGGCGCGGGGCGACGTCACCGAGGACGAACTGCTGGAGTACGCCCGCGGACAGCTCGTCCACTTCAAGGCGCCCAAGCGGGTCCTGCTCGTCGGCGAACTGCCGCGCAACGCGAGCGGCAAGATCCTCAAGCGCGAGCTGCGCGACCGCTTCGCACCGGGGCCCGGGAGCGCCTGACACCGGGCGCGTGGGGAGCGGGCCGGCGTCGCGGCAGTCCGTCGCGCGGGCGCTCAAGGTCCCGGATTTCGCCGTGGAGTTGGCGGTCACTAAGCTCCCCGGATGATCACCAAAAGACGGCTGGCGGCCGGCCTGTGCGGCCTTGCCGCAACTCTCGCCGCCGGACTGTTCCCGGCGTCCGCCGCCGCGGACGAGCCCACAGCGCAGGAACCACCCAAGATCGACCTGGTCCTGGACGTCAGCGGGTCGATGAGCGCGCGGGACGTGGACGGGAAGTCGCGGATGTCCGCGGCGCAGCAGGCGTTCAACGACGTGCTGGACGCCGTGCCGGACGATGTCCGGCTCGGCATAAGGACGTTGGGGGCCACCTATCCCGGCAAGGACATGAAGACCGGCTGCCTGGACAGCAAGCAGCTGTACCCGGTGGGCCCGGTCAACAGGACCGAGGCGAAAGCGGCCGTCGCGACGCTGCGCCCCACCGGCTGGACCCCCATCGGGCTGGCGCTGCGCGGCGCCGCCCAGGACCTGGCGGGCGGGGACGCCACCCGCAGGATCGTCCTCATCACCGACGGCGAGGACTCCTGCGGTCAGCCGGACCCGTGCGACGTCGCCCGTGAACTCGCCGCGCAGGGCACCCACCTGGTGGTGGACACCCTCGGCCTGGTGGCGAACGACAAGATCCGCAAGCAGCTGAGCTGCATCGCCGAGGCCACCGGGGGCACGTACACCTCCGTACAGCACACCGACCAGCTCTCGTCGCGCATCAAGCAGCTGGTACGGCGCTCGGCGCAGACCCCGCCGGTCGTTCCGAAGGCGGTCCAGGGCTCGGCACAGTGCGGGAACGCGGCCGGCATCACCCCGGGCGTGTACACCGACCGTGAGGAGTTCGGGCAGCACCGCTACTACAAGGTCGCGGTGACCGACGGCCAGGAACTGCGGGCCACGGTCAGCGTCGGCGCCGACCGGGCGGTGAACGCGGACTACGGCGTACTGCTGCGCGCGGTGAGCGGCGAGGGCCAGGAACTGGTCCGCGGCTCGGACGCCGGCAGCGGCCGGACCGATGTGCTGTCCTCAGGACTGCGCTACGTCTACCCGGAGAAGGACACCGACTCGGACGACGCCCCGCCGCCGCACACGGTGTGCCTGGAGGTCAGCAACTCCTTCTCGGCACCGGACGCCGTCAAGCGCACCCCGGGCCTGCCCGTCGAGCTGACGCTCGACCTGGTCGACGCCCCCGACGAAGCCGCTGATGTCGCCGCGTTCGGCCTGGGCCGCGGCTGGGTGCTGCTCGGCGCCCTGGCGGTCACGGGACTGTTCGCCGGACTGATCTGGGGCTGGCTGGCCCGCTGGCGCGTCGCCGTATGGAGGAGCAACTGATGCGTACGACACGTCTGGTGACCGCCGCACTGCTCACCGGGGCGGCCCTGCTCGGGCCCGCCGCGACCGCGCTGGCCGACACCCCCAGCGCCAGTCCGAGCACGGACCCCGCCGCGAGCCCCAGCGGCAGCTCCGGCACCGAGGAGGAGGCCGCGCCCACCGAGGCCGGCACCGCCTTCCGTACCGCCACCGCGATCCGGCAGGGACAGGCCGCCACGGCCGCCGCCTCGACCGGCGACTACCTGTACTGGATGTTCCCGGCCGGCGCGGGGCAGACCGCCACGGCCAAGGCGACGGTGACACTGCCCGACCAGGCCGGCCGGCACGGTGCGCAGACCTGGCAGATCGACGTCTACGACGGGCTGCGCCGCCGTCAGCCGTGCGTCTCGGGCGACCGGACGGTGCGGAGCCCGGACTCGGGTCCTTCCGTCACCCTCACCTGCACCCTGCGCACGGTGCGGCCGATCGCCGACACCAGGTCCAACGACCCGCTGCCGGGCGCGTACTACGTACGGCTGACCGTCATCGATCTGCCCGCCGACGATCTCGGGCAGCCGTTCAAGGCGGAGATTCTCGCGACCACCAAGGATGCCGGGGGAGCGCACTCCGAGGGCGGCGAGCTGGCCGCCCCGCTGACCCCCGCGGGCCAGCCGGACGCGCTCGCCGCCCCGGAGGACGGCTGGACCTCAGGCTGGTGGTCCGACCGCTGGCTGTGGACCGCGGGCGGAGGGGTGCTGGGCGCGCTCGCCGCGATCGGCGGCTACACCCTCACCCGGGGACCGCGCCGGTCGGCCCGGGTGCCGGCCCAGGCGTACGCGGGGCCGCCCAGCGGTTCACGGGACGCCGAGGCGTACTCGAGGCGCTGAGCGGCCGGGAGAAGGCGGTCGGAAGCTCGACCGCCTTCTCCCCACCGTCAGGGCGAGAGCGTCAGGGCGAGACGGGCGATCCGGCCCTTCTCGCCCGCCGCCCAGCAGCTGAGGTCGGGCGCGCAGTCGACCGTGTCGAAGGACCCGGAGTCGAACTGCCGCCAGCCGCGCCCCGAGTCGAGCGACAGATCGCTGCCGGTGGGCCCGACCGCGATCGCGGCGAAGCCCGGATAGGGGAGCCAGGCGACCCCGGACCGGTACGCCCGCGGCGGCGTCGCGGACACCGTCCACGTGGCGCCGCCGTCCTGGCTGACCGCTCCGGCGCTGGGCGAGGCCTGGCCGGCGCGGTAGTCGCCGCCGACGGCCAGGCCGTGCCGGGCGTCGCGGAAGGCGAGGGCGAAGACGCCCCTGGCGGGGTCGCCGGCCGGGATCACGGTCGGCGCCGCCGTCCACGTCAGACCCCGGTCACCGGAGTGCAGCACGCGGGAGGCCGCACCGCCGCCGGTGGCCAGCCACACGTCACGGCTGCCGGCCGTGACCAGGCACTGGCCGCTCGCCGCGAAGGAGGCCTCGCCGTCCTGAGCGGCGGGCATGCCGGCGGAGGGCAGTACCCGCCAGCTGCGGCCGCCGTCACCCGTGGACAGGATCCGGTACTTGCCGTCCACCGGATCGCTGACGGCCAGTCCGTTCTTCGCGTCGAAGAACGTCAGACAGTCGTAGAACGCCTTCGGGTCGGGGTTGCGGAAAGTCTCGGTCCAGCTGGCGCCGCCGTCCTGCGTCCGGTAGACGCGGGAGGCGTCGCCCTCGCCGATCGCCAGGGCCACCGCGTGCCGCGCGTCGAACGCCTCGATGTCGCGGAACTCCAGCTCCGCCGCGCCCGGCGGGGACACATCGCCCCAGCTGGCGCCGCCGTCGGTGGTCCGCAGGACGGTGCCGGCGGAGCCCGCCGCCCAGGCGGTCCTGCTGTTCACCGCCGACAGTCCGCGGAACCGGGACGTGGTCCCGGTCGCCTTGAGCTCCCAGCCGAGCTTCGGCAGGCTCACCTTCGCCCCGTTCGCCTGTGGCGCGGCCGGCTTCGTCCCGCCCGGCTCCGGGCCGGCCTGCGCGGGAAGCGCGGCCACCGCGACAAGTGCCGCCCCGCACAACCCGATCGTCACCGTACGTCTCAGTATCCCCATGGCACTCATGCCGCGGAACGTAGCCGACCCCCTCGGTGCCGTCCAGACGGCACCGAGGGGGTCGGCGGATGTTGCCCGGGTGGATTCATCCCGTGGTGGCCGCCTTGCGGGGCAGCAGCAGGACGAGCGCGGCGAGCGCGACTTCGACGGCCATGAGGAAGACGAGGCTGAGGCCGAAGGCGTGCGGGAAGGACTCCGGCAGCCCGCTGCCGACCGCGTCGTAGAAGATGATGCCGATCAGCGCGACGCCCAGCGCTCCGCCGATCTGCTGGACGGTGGCCACGGCGCCTGAGGCGGAGCCGACCCGTTGGGGCGTGACGCCCTGGAGCACGGTGGTGGTGAGCGGTGCGATGACCATGCCCATCCCCAGGCCGTCGAGGAACAGCCCGGGAGCCAGCCAGCCGATGGCGCCGGTGGTGCCGATGCGGTGCGAGGCCTCCCAGAGCAGTGCCAGGCCGAGGACCATGCCGAGGGCGCCGACCGAGATGGTGTGCCGGCCGAGCCGTGCGGCCAGGTGGTGGGCGGTGGTCGACGTGATCATGTAGCCGGCGCCGATCGCGGTGAAGACCACTCCGGAGGCGAGGGCGTCCAGACCGCGGCCCTGCTGCAGATAGAGGGCGAGCACCAGGAAGAACGACGCCTGGCCGATCCAGAACACCAGCTGGGCGAGGGCGCCGACGGTGAACGTCCGCTCCCGGAACAGCGCGGTGTCGAGCAGCGGGTCGCCGCCACGCCGGCCCAGCCGGTGCTGGTGCACGGCGAACTCCGCGAACAGCAGGGCGGACAGCGCCAGGCACAGCCAGGTCCACAGCGGCCAGCCCTGCTCACGGCCCTGGATCAGCGGCAGTACGAGGGCGACGACGGCGAGGGTCGACAGGACGACACCGGTCACGTCGAGGCGGGGGCGCTGCGGGGCGCGGGACTCGGTCAGGGCGCGCGGGACGAGCAGCAGCGTCACGGCACCGACCGGCAGGTTGATGAGGAAGCACATGCGCCAGTCGAGTCCGAGGACGTCGGCCTTGATGAGCAGGCCGCCGATCAGCTGGCCGAACACCGCGCCGATGCCCATGGTCAGCCCGTACATGCTGAACGCGCGGGCCTGGGCCTTGCCGGCGTAGTCGGTCTGGATGATGGAGAGCACCTGCGGGCCCATCAGCGCGGCCGCCAGGCCCTGCAGTACGCGGGAGGCCACGAGTATCCCGGCGGTTGGGGCGATCCCGCAGGCCACGGAGGTCAGGGTGAACAGCGCCAGTCCGACGGCGAAGATCCGTCTGCGGCCGAACATGTCCCCCAGCCGTCCGGCGGTGATCAGCCCGGTGGCCAGGGCGAGTCCGAAGCCGGCGACCACCCACTGGATCGACGCGGTGCCGGCGTGCAGGTCCACCTGCATGGACGGGATCGCGACATTGACGATGAAGAAGTCGAGGGCGGTCATGAAGGTCGCGATCAGGAGCACCAGCAGGCCGAGCCCCGACCGGCGGGCGGGCGGCCGCTGACGGTCGGCGGCGGAGGGGACGGTGCGTTCGTCGGTCAGAGGCGATGCCATGGCGGAACTCCTGTGGGCACGAGGGCGATACGGGGTCGGTAATGGGGGAGGGGCGGGCCGGACGGGCCCGCCCCCGGGACGCGGCTCAGGCGGCCGGGACCTTGTCGAGGAAGCCGAGGACGCTGCGCAGCCGGCCGTCCTCCGTCAGCACCGCGACGTCGAACCCGATCACCAGCGACTCACCGCCGGCCGGGCCCAGTTCCCAGGTGAACCGGGCGATGTTGTGGTGGGCGTCGACCGGGCCGCCCAGGGTGAAGACCAGCCCGGGGAACTGGGCCTGCACGGCGCCGATGGTCGCGTCGATCGCGTCGCGCCCCTCGGCGACCACCAGCGGGTCGGTGTACTGGGCGTCGTCGGCCCACAGTTCGTCGATCGCGGCTCGGCGGGCGGCGGGGTCGGTCTCGTTCCAGGTGGCGAGGTAGCGCTCGACGAGGTACTGGGTGTCGCTCATGTCCGGTTCTCCCTGCGGTCGGTGCGCGGAGTGCGCTGTCGTGTTCTGTGTTGTGCTGCGTTCCTGCAGGTCAAGACGTTACGGAGATCGGACGGGTCCGGAATCAGTCATCGTTAGGTACTTTCCGGGCCCGGCATCATGAAGGGGCGGGCCGCCGCTCGCCGGCCGGAAGCCCGTAGGGGACTACAGGGAGACAACAGGCGTGGTCTTGAAGCGGACCTGTGCCTACCGGTTGGCTGTGGACGATCACTGTTCGTAACCCGCCCGTGGAGGCAGCCCGCGGATGAGCCCACCTCCGCCCCCCTTCGGCTTCTCCCGGGCCAAGGACGACTTCGGCTTCGATCCGGCCCTCGACGACGTCGAGCTGGTCGCGGCTCGCACTGCCCTGGGACAGGGCCACTGGTCCGAGGTGCGCGCCCTGCTGGCCGCGACCGGCGACCAGTGGGACCGCCGTGGTCACCGGCTGGTCGTGCTCGCCGAGGGCCCGGCCACCGCCGCCTGGACGCGCGAATGGCAGCTCGCGGAACCGGACAGCCAGGACGCGGCGATGCTGCTCGCCTGCTCCACGGTGTTCCGCGCCGTGGCCGGCAAGGCGAGCCCGGAGGTCGCGCGGGAGGCCTGTCTCGCCGTGGCCCGGCTGGCGCCGGCGGACCCCTCGCCGTGGCTGGCCCTGCTGATCCTGGCCCGCCGCACCGGCACCGACGAGGACCAGGTGCGCGCGTTCGATCAGGTACGCGGCCGGCACCGCAGCCACCACCACGCGCACCATCTGATGACCGCGTGTCTGGCCGAGCGTCAGAAGACGGACCGGAACGACCCGTTCCATGAGGTGTACGAGTTCGCCGAGTGGGCCGCGGGGGAGGCGCCCGAGGGATCGCCGCTCGCCGGACTGCCGCTGCTCGCCCATGTCGAGCGGTACCGGGTGCTCGCCGGGACCGGCGCCGAGCCGAAGGATCCCACCGGCCTGCCGCACTGGACCAGCGGCCGCGGCCGGCAGAGCCTGCGCGCGGCGTTCGACTGGTGGCTCGAATGGCACGGCGGCGACCATCCCCGGCTGGAACTGGATCTCAACCTGCTCGCCTTCGCCATGGTGCACAGCGGCCGTCCGGTGGAGGCCGCCGCGCTGTTCAACCGGATCGGCCCGCACGCCACCCGGCGCCCCTGGTCGTACTTCGGCCGCGATCCGAAGAAGGCATTCCGCACCGCGCGCAGCTCCGCGCTCGGTTTCGGTTCTCCGTAGGACCCGACGCTCACCTCACCGGAAGGACACCGCAGCCATGCTGACGGGCAGTAAGACCGAGATCAGCACCTTCAAGGGGCAGGAAAGGGCGCTGCGCGCCGACCGGATCGGTACGACCGGGCTCCTGCTCTCGGTGCTGGCGGCCAGCGCGCCGCTCATGGTCGTCGCGGGCGTCATGCCCACGACGTACGGTGCGACCGGCATCGTCGGGCAGCCGCTGCTGTTCGTGATCCTCGGTGTGGTGATGGCGCTCTTCAGCGTCGGCTACGCGGAGATGAGCCGGCATGTGCACAACGCCGGTGCCTTCTACGCGTACATCGCCCGCGGCCTCGGCGCGACGGCCGGTGTCGGCGCGTCCTTCGTCGCCCTCGTCTCGTACAGCCTCATGCAGGTCGGCATCTACGGCATCTTCGGCTTCGAGGTCGTCGGCCAGCTCGACCAGCACTTCGACATATCCGTCGACTGGTGGATACCGGCGCTCTTCGCGGTGCTGCTCACCGGTGCGCTGGGCGCGCTGAAGATCGACCTGAACGCCAAGGTGCTCGGCGTGCTGCTGGTCGTCGAGTGCGCCCTGGTCATCGTCTGCGACATCGCGTTCGTCGCGGATCCGGACAAGAGACAGGGCCTGTCCCTGACCGGCTTCGACCCCAGCACGCTGACGGGCGCCGGCCTCGGTATCGCGCTCTGCTTCGCCGTCGTCGGCTTCGTCGGGTTCGAACAGGCTCCCGTGTACGCGGAGGAGACCAGCAAGCCGGGGCGTGCCGTGGCGCGCGCGATGTTCCTCGCCGTCGCCTTCGCGAGTGTCTTCTTCGCCCTCACCTCGTGGCTGATGGGCGTGGCCGCCGGTCCCTCGCAGGTCGTGGGCGCCGCGCAGGAGCAGAGCGCGGGCCTGCTGTTCGGCCTCACCGAGTCCCGGCTCGGCGGCACCTTCACGGACCTGCTGCACGTGTTCTTCCTGACCGGCATCTTCGCCTCGATGCTCAGCTTCCACAACGTCGTCGCCCGCTACGCCTTCGCGATGGGCCGCGAGGGCCTGCTGCCCTCCGCCGTGGGCCGCACCTCCAAGTCGAGCGGCGCTCCCGCCATCGGCTCGATGCTGCAGACCGTGATCTCCCTCCTCGTCGTGGTCGCCTTCGCGGTCACCGACGACAAGCCGGCCGGTGACCCGACGGTGCCGGTGCTGCGGCTGTTCACCTGGGGCGGCAACGTCGGCGCGGTCGGCGTCATCCTGCTCATGGCGGTCGCCTCGGCCTCCGTCATCGCGTTCTTCGTCCGCCGCGGGGCCGGCCGGGCCCAGATCTGGCGGCTGCTGAGCGCCGGTGTGGCCGGGGCCGCCCTGCTCTTCGTACTCGTCTACGCGGTCAAGGACTTCGACGTGCTGATCGGTCCCGACCAGGACGCGGCGCTGGCCTGGATCCTGCCGGGCATCGTGGGGATCTCCGGCGTCGTCGGGATCGTGCTGGGCCTGGTGCTGAAGGCACGGAAGCCCGAGGTGCACGCCCGCGTCGGCCTGGGCAACGAGGCGTTCCAGCTGGAGAAGGCCGCGGTCTCCGAGACCTCCGCCTGACCGCTCGCACCGGCCCGCCGCGCCCTGGAGGCGCGGCGGGCCGGTGTCGTTTCCGGGACCCGCCCGTCCGGCCCTTGCCAGGACTGGAACACGTTCCTAACATCACTGATGTGACATCACTACTGTCAAAGTGATCGGGGAGCCGATGGACGTGCAGGCAGGTCCCGGCCCACTGGCCGGCGTCAGGGTCGTGGAGCTGGCCGGCATCGGCCCCGGGCCGTTCGCCGCGATGGTGCTGGCCGACCTGGGGGCCGATGTCGTACGGGTCGACCGGCCCGGCGGTTCCGGGCTGGCCATCAACCCGACGTACGACATCACCAACCGCAACAAGCGGTCGGTGCTGCTGGACCTGAAGTCCCCGCAGGGCCCCGCCGCCGTCCTGGACCTGGTCGAACGCGCCGACATCCTCATCGAGGGCTACCGGCCGGGCGTCGCGGAACGGCTGGGCGTCGGTCCCGGGCAGGCGTTGGCCCGCAACCCCCGGCTGGTGTACGGGCGGATGACCGGATGGGGCCAGGAGGGCCCGCTCGCGCACACCGCCGGCCATGACATCGGCTACATCGCCATCACCGGCACACTCGGCATGATCGGCCCGGCCGACGGCCCGCCGGCCATCCCCGCCAACCTCGTCGGCGACTACGCGGGCGGCTCGCTCTACCTCGTCATCGGCGTCCTCGCGGCCTTGCAGCACGCCCGCACCACCGGCACCGGACAGGTCGTCGACGCCGCGATCGTGGATGGCACCGCGCATCTGACCTCGATGATCCACGGCATGGTCGCGGCCGGCGGCTGGCAGGACCGGCGCGGTGCCAACCTGCTCGACGGCGGCTGCCCGTTCTACGGCGTCTACGAGACCGCGGACGGCGGCTACATGGCGGTCGGAGCCCTGGAGAAGCGCTTCTACGCCGAGTTCACCGCTCTGCTGGAGCTGGGCGAGGACGCCCCGGACCGGGGTGACCTCGCCCGCTGGGGCGATCTGCGCGCCGCCGTCGCCGCCCGCTTCAAGACCCGCACCCGCGACGAGTGGACGGCCGTCTTCGAGCAGTCCGACGCCTGCGTCGCCCCGGTCCTCTCGCTGCGCGAGGCTCCCGGCCACCCGCACCTCGCCGCCCGCGGCACCTTCACCGAGGACGCCGGCATCGTCCAGCCCGCCCCCGCGCCCCGCTTCTCCGTCACCCCCGGCGCCGTACGCCGCCCGCCCGCCCAGCCGGGCGCGCACACGGCGGAGGTCGCCCGGGACTGGCGGGTTCCCGCGCTCGACCAGGGCGCCGAACCCGGCCAGAGCCCCGCGCCCGACGCGTCCGAAAGCCTCCGAGGAGACCAGTCCGTATGAAGCGCGAGATCTTCACCTCCGACCACGACGCCTTCCGTGAGACCGTGCGGACGTTCCTCGCGAAGGAGGCGCTGCCGCACCACGAGCGCTGGGAGAAGGCGGGCATCGTCGACCGGGAGGCCTGGCTGGCCGCGGGCCGCCAGGGACTGCTCGGCGTCGCCGTGCCCGAGGAGTTCGGCGGCGGGGGAGAGCCGGACTTCCGCTACGGGGTGGTGCTGGGCGAGGAGTTCACCAGGGCGGGCGTCTCGGGGCTGGCCATCGGCCTGCACAACGACATCATCGGCCCGTACCTCACCTCGCTGGCCACCGACGAGCAGAAGCGCCGCTGGCTGCCAGGCTTCTGCTCCGGCGAGATCATCACCGCGATCGCCATGACGGAGCCGGGCGCCGGCTCGGACCTCCAGGGCATCCGCACCACCGCCGCCGACCACGGCGACCACTGGATCCTCAACGGCTCCAAGACCTTCATCTCCAACGGCATCCTCGCCGACCTCGTCATCGTCGTGGCCCGCACCGGCCACGAGCCGGGCCAGGAGGGCGCCAAGGGCCTGAGCCTGCTGGTCGTCGAACGCGGTATGCCGGGCTTCGAGCGCGGCCGCAACCTGGACAAGATCGGCCAGCACGCGCAGGACACCGCGGAACTGTCGTTCAGCGATGTGCGGGTGCCGAAGAGCAATCTGCTGGGCGGCGAGAACCAGGCGTTCCTCCACCTGATGACCAATCTCGCGCAGGAGCGGCTGGCCATCGCCGTCTCCGGGATCGCCGCCGCCGAATCCGTCCTGGAGCTGACCACCGAGTACGTCAAGCAGCGCGAGGCGTTCGGCCGTCCGCTGGCCAAGCTCCAGCACATCCGGTTCGAGATCGCGGAGATGGCCACCGAATGCGCCGTCACCCGCTCCTTCATCGACCGTTGCATCACCGAGCACAGCACCGGAGGGCTCGACGCCGTCCATGCCTCGATGGCCAAGTGGTGGGCGACGGAACTGCAGAAGCGCGTCGCCGACCGCTGTCTGCAACTGCACGGCGGATACGGCTACATGGCCGAATACCGGGTCGCGAGGGCGTTCACCGACGGCCGTATCCAGACCATCTACGGCGGCACCACGGAGATCATGAAGGAGATCATCGGCCGTTCCCTGCTCTCCTGATCCCCCGACCGTTCTCCGGACCCCTCATTCCCGAAAGGCACCCGACGTGAGTCCCGAAGCGTACGTATTCGACGCCATCCGCACCCCGCGCGGCCGCGGCAAGGCCAATGGCGCACTGCACGGCACCAAGCCGATCGACCTGGTGGTCGGCCTCATCCACGAGATCCGCCGCCGGTTCCCCGGGCTGGACCCGGCCGCCATCGACGACATCGTGCTGGGCGTCGTCGGCCCGATCGGTGACCAGGGCTCCGACATCGCCAAGATCGCCGCGATCGCCGCCGGGCTGCCCGACACCGTCGCCGGCCTCCAGGAGAACCGCTTCTGTGCCTCGGGCCTGGAAGCGGTCAACCTGGCGGCGGCGAAGGTGCGCTCCGGCTGGGAGGACCTGGTGCTGGCCGGCGGCGTGGAGTCCATGTCGCGCGTCCCGCTCGGCACCGACGGCGGCGCCTGGGCGATGGACCCGATGACCAACTTCGAGACCGGCTTCGTCCCGCAGGGCGTCGGCGCCGACCTCATCGCCACCATCGAGGGCTTCTCCCGCCATGACGTCGACTCCTTCGCGGCCCTGTCGCAGGAGCGGGCGGCCGAGGCGTGGAAGGACGGCCGCTTCGCCCGGTCCGTCGTCCCGGTCCTCGACCGCAACGGACTGACCGTCCTGGACCACGACGAGTTCATCCGCCCCGGCACCACCGCCGAGACCCTGGCCAAGCTCAAGCCGTCGTTCGCGACGGTCGGCGAGGCGGGCGGCTTCGACGCCGTGGCGCTGCAGAAGTACCACTGGGTCGAGAAGATCGACCACGTCCACCACGCGGGCAACTCCTCGGGCATCGTGGACGGCGCGGCGCTCGTCGCCATCGGCAACCGCGAGACCGGTGAGCGCTACGGCCTCACCCCGCGCGCCCGCATCGTGTCGGCCGCCGTCTCCGGCGCCGACCCCACGATCATGCTGACCGGCCCCGCGCCCGCCGCCCGCAAGGCGCTCGCCAAGGCGGGCCTCACCATCGGTGACATCGACCTGGTGGAGATCAACGAGGCGTTCGCCGCCGTCGTGCTGCGCTTCGTCCGCGAGATGGGCCTGAGCCTGGACAAGGTCAACGTCAACGGCGGCGCCATCGCCATGGGCCACCCGCTCGGCGCGACCGGCGCGATGATCCTCGGCACCCTCATCGACGAACTGGAACGGCGCGATCTGCGCTACGGCCTGCTGACGCTGTGCGTCGGCGGCGGCATGGGCATCGCCACCGTCATCGAGCGCGTCTGACCCGCGTCCAACCCCCTTACGGAGACCTTGAGATGAGCGAGTCCACCACCATCCGCTGGGAGCAGGACGGGAACGGCGACGGAATCGTCACCCTGATCCTTGATGACCCCAACCAGTCCGCCAACACCATGAACGCGGCCTTCGCCGACTCCCTGGACGCCGTCCTGGACCGGCTGGAGGCCGAGGCCGACTCCGTACGCGGCGTCATCATCACCTCCGCGAAGAAGACCTTCTTCGCCGGCGGGGACCTGCGCGACCTGATCCGCGCCACGCCCGAGAACGCCGCCGACGTCTTCGCGGGCTCGATGCGCATCAAGGGCCGGCTGCGCCGCCTGGAGACCCTCGGCAAGCCGGTCGTCGCCGCGATCAACGGTGCCGCGCTCGGCGGCGGGTACGAGATCGCGCTGGCCTGCCACCACCGGATCGCCCTGGACGCCCCCGGCTCCAAGATCGGCCTCCCCGAGGTCACCCTCGGGCTGCTGCCCGGCGGTGGCGGCGTGGTGCGCACCGTCCGGCTGCTCGGTATCGCCGACGCGCTGCTCAAGGTGCTGCTGCAGGGCCGGCAGTACGCCCCGCGGCAGGCGCTGGAGGCCGGCCTGATCCATGAGGTCGCCACCGACCGCGAGGAGATGCTGGCCAGGGCCCGCGCGTTCATCGACGCGAACCCGCAGGTGCAGCAGCCCTGGGACGTCAAGGGCTACAGGATCCCCGGCGGTACCCCCAAGAGCCCGGCGTTCGCGGCGAACCTGCCGGCCTTCCCGTCCAATCTCCGCAAGCAGCTGGCCGGCGCCCCGTACCCGGCGCCGCGCAACATCCTCGCGGCGGCCGTCGAGGGCTCCCAGGTCGACATCGACACCGCGCTCGCGATCG
This sequence comes from Streptomyces sp. RKAG293, assembly GCF_023701745.1. Taxonomy (NCBI): domain Bacteria; kingdom Bacillati; phylum Actinomycetota; class Actinomycetes; order Kitasatosporales; family Streptomycetaceae; genus Streptomyces; species Streptomyces sp. RKAG293. Next base: position 8,194,366 of record NZ_JAJOZB010000001.1, read on the forward strand.
AGGGCCGGTACTTCACCGAACTGGCCTGCGGCCCCATCTCGAAGAACATGATCCAGGCGTTCTTCTTCGACCTGCAGGCCGTCAACTCCGGTGCCAACCGCCCGCAGGGCATCGACCCGCGCCCGGTCACCAAGGTCGCCGTCCTCGGCGCCGGGATGATGGGCGCCGGTATCGCCTACTCCTGCGCAAAGGCGGGCATCCAGGTCGTCCTGAAGGACGTGTCCGCTGAGGCCGCCGAGCGCGGCAAGGCGTACTCGGCCGCCATCCTCGACAAGGCGCTCGCCCGCGGCCGCACCACCCAGGCCAAGCGGGACGAGCTGCTGGGCCGCATCACGGCGACCGGCGACCCGCGGGACCTCGCGGGCTGCGACGCCGTCATCGAGGCGGTCTTCGAGGACCCGTCGCTCAAGCACAAGGTCTTCCAGGAGATCGAGGACGTCATCGCCCCCGACGCCCTGCTCTGCTCCAACACCTCGACACTGCCGATCTCACTGCTGGCGGAAGGGGTCAAGCGCCGCCAGGACTTCATCGGTCTGCACTTCTTCTCGCCCGTCGACAAGATGCCGCTGGTGGAGATCATCAAGGGCGAGCACACCAGTGCGGAGGCGCTGGCCCGCGCCTTCGACCTGGTGCGGCAGATCCGCAAGACCCCGATCGTCGTCAACGACTCGCGCGGCTTCTTCACCTCGCGCGTCATCGGGCACTTCATCAACGAGGGCGTCGCGATGGTCGGCGAGGGACTGGACCCGTCCTCCGTCGAGCAGGCCGCCGCGCAGGCCGGCTACCCGGCCAAGGTGCTCTCGCTGCTGGACGAGCTGACGCTCACCCTGCCGCGCAAGATCCGCGCGGAGTCGCAGCGCGCCATCGAGGCCGAGGGCGGCAGCTGGCGGGCCCATCCCGCCGATCTGGTCCTGGACCGGCTGATCGACGAGTTCGGCCGCACCGGCCGCAGCGGCGGCGCCGGGTTCTACGACTACGAGGACGGCAGGCGGACCCGGCTGTGGCCCGGTCTGCGCGAGCACTTCAGCAAGCCCGACGCGCGGATCCCGTTCCGGGACATGCAGGAGCGGATGCTGTTCTCCGAGGCGCTGGACACCGTCCGGCTCCTCGAGGAGGGCGTGCTGACCTCGGTCGCCGACGCCAACATCGGCTCGATCATGGGCATCGGCTTCCCCGCCTGGACCGGCGGTGTCCTGCAGTACATCAACGGCTACGAGGGCGGACTGCCCGGCTTCGTGGCCCGCGCCGGTGAGCTGACGGCCGCGTACGGCGAGCGCTTCACCCCGCCCGCGCTGCTGGTCGCGAAGGCGGAGAAGGGCGAGACCTTCACGGACGGCTGAGGCTTGCCCCGCCCTTGGCCGTGCGGGCTTCGGTCTCAGTCCCTCCCGGACGAGGCCGAAGCCCGCAGCTCCTCCGCCAGCGACCGCTGGAAGGCCGTCACCAGGGCCTGGACCAGGGCCGGCTGGATGTACTCGGTGAGCGAGCGCATCCGGGCGGTCTCCTCCGGGCTCGGGTCACCGTCCAGATACGGCTGCCAGACCTGCTCGCGGAAGAGCTTCTGCAGCTCATGGGCGACGGCCCGGGTGTGCTTCAGCACGATCTCGCGGGTGGCGAGCACCGTCTCCAGCGGGATCGGCACGTCCAGCAGCCGCACCCCCAGGTGCAGCATCGCCGGATTGACCAGGAAGACCTCGGGGCGGTCGGTGCGGTCCAGCACGCCCATCGCCGACAGCCGGTCCACGTCGTGGTCGGTCAGCGCCCGGCCCGCCCGCCGCTCCAGCTGCGCGCGCGGCGTCTCCTCGGCGGAGTCCGGTACCCAGGCGGCGACCAGCGCCCGGTGCATCGCCAGATCCTCCGCGGTGATGTCGGCCGGCAGCTGGAGGAGGTAGCGCTCGATCGCCGCCAGCGTCAGCCCCTGGTGCTGCAGTTCCTCGATCAGCGACAGCCGCGCCAGGTGCTCGGGCCCGTAGAGCCCCACCCGCCGCGGACCCAGCACGGGCGGCGGGAGCAAGCCCTTGCTGCTGTAGAAACGAAGCGTACGGACGGTGACTCCGGCCCGCGCCGCCAGCTCGTCGACGGTGAGGCCGGCCGGCTGGATCAGGGACTGCGTCATGCGCTGCGCCTCGCTTCCGTCGGTACCCGAGCCCCGCCCCGGTCGATGCGGCGGATCGTGCTCAACAGTATTGCTGTCTCAGCGATGGTGTGAAAGCTTGCGGTTCCCGTACTCCACCAGGTTCCAGGAGACCGGCCGCCAGGCCGGCCAGGAGGCCGTCATGCCCACGATCCTGCGACTCCCCGCCGAACCGTCCGAGCTCACCCTCCCCGCGCTGCTGCTGCGCAACGCCGAGGACCACGGGGACCTCCCCGCGCTGTCCTGGCGCACCGCCGACGGGACCGGCTGGACCACCCTCACGTGGTCGGATGTCCGCCGCAAGGTGGCCGGCCTCGCCTCCGGCTACGCCGCGATCGGCGTGGAGCGCGGCGAGCACGTCCTGCTGATGATGGGCAACCGCCCCGAGCACTGGCTCTCCGACCTCGCCCTCGTCCACCTGGGCGCCGTGCCGGTCTCCGTCTACGGCACCGCCGCGCCCGAACAGATCGGCCATATCGCCCGCCACAGCAGGGCCCGGCTCGTGGTCGTGGAATCGGCGCGCGAGGGGGCCCGCTGGGAGCCGCTGCTCGACGACCCGCAGACGCGGCTGCGGCGGATCGTCGTGGTGGAACCGGGCGAGGCGGGGCCGCACGTCGCGTACTCCTCGATCGCCGCGCAGGGCGTCCGGCTGTACGACGCCGACGCCTTCGAGAAGGGCTGGCGCGCGGTGGGCGCGGCCGACCCGCTCACCGTCGTCTACACCTCAGGGACCACCGGCGACCCCAAGGGCGTGGTGCTCTCGCACCGCAATGTGCTGCTCAACGGCATCGCGCTGGACCGCGTCGCGGACTTCCCCGGCCATGCCGCGAGCATCTGCTATCTGCCCTTCGCCCACATAGCCGAGCGCATGCTCGGAATCTATCTGCCGGTCTTCCGGGCCGGGCACGTCCACCTCTGCGCCGATCCGCAGGCCGTCGCCGCGACCGCCAGGGAACTGCGCCCCGTGCAGTTCTTCGGTGTGCCCCGGGTCTGGGAGAAGCTCACCTCCTCGGTACGGGCCGCTCTCGGCCTGCTGCCCGAGAAGCGGCGGGCGGCCGTCGAGGCGGCCGCCGAGACCGCGCGCGCCGTCGTGAAGTGCCGCGAGCGCGGCGAGGAGCCCGCACCGGCCCTGGCCGCGGCCTACGCCGAGGCGAAGGCCCGGGTGCTCGACCCGGTGCTCGCCCTGGCCGGCTTCGAGCGGCTGACCTGGACGGCGAGCGCCGCCGCGCCGATGCCCGTCGACATCCTGGAGTTCTGGGCCGGCTTCGGGCTCGTCATCGTCGACGCCTGGGGCCTGACGGAGACGACCGGCGTGGCCACCACCAACAGCCCCGGCGGCTTCCGCTTCGGCTCCGTCGGACGCCCGCTGGACGGGGTGGAGATCCGGACCGCGGAGGACGGCGAGATCCTCGTGCGCGGACCGATCGTCTGCGCCGGCTATCTGCGGCCGGACGGCACGGCGCTCCCCGCCACCGACGCCGACGGGTGGTTCCCCACCGGGGACGTCGGCCGGATCGACGAGGACGGCTATCTGTGGATCACCGACCGCAAGAAGGAGATCATCGTGCTCTGCTCGGGCAAGAACGTGGCCCCCGCGGCGGTCGAGAACGCCCTCAAGGAGCACCCGCTGATCGGCCAGGCACTGGTGCACGGCGACGGCCGCCCCTACCTCGTCGCGCTCCTCGTCCTCGACCCCGAGCTGGCCCCCGCCTGGGCGGACCGGGAGGGCCCGGAGGCGCTGCGCGCCGAGATCGCCCGCGCGGTCGCCACCGCCAACGCGCGGCTGAGCCGGCCCGAGCAGATCAAGCGCTACCACCTGCTCACCGACGAGTGGGGACCGGCCACCGGAGAGCTCACCCCGTCGCTCAAGTTGAAGCGCCGGGTGATCCGCAGTACGTACGCTGAGGAGATCGATTCGCTTTACGAGGGGTAGGACCTGTGCACCACCGACTCCTGCGCGCGGCGCTCTCCGGGCTGCTCCTCGTGACCGCGTGCACCGCGGGGCGCCCGTCCGCGTCACCGCCGTCCGCGGACGGCTCCTCCGGAGTCGGCGACCCGCTGTTCCCGCTGGCGGGCAACGGCGGGTACGACGTGTCGCACTACGGGCTCGAACTGGACTACGACCCCGCGACACGGCTGCTGCGCGGCACCGCGCGGATCACCGCGCGGGCCACCCGCGGTCTGCCGACCTTCAACCTCGACCTGTCGGGCCTGGACGTCGGCAAGGTGACCGTCGACGGGGCCGCCGCGGGGAGCTCCCGCGCCGGGACCGAACTGACCGTGCGGCCGGCCCACGCCGTCGGTTCCGGCGCGGAGTTCACCACCGTCGTCGAGTACTCCGGGGTCCCCGGCACCATCAAGGACGCCGACGGCTCGCACGAAGGGTGGGTCCGCACCGACGACGGCGCCGTCGGCCTGGGCGAACCGGTCGGCTCGATGGCCTGGTTCCCTGGCAACAACCACCCCTTGGACAAGGCCGCCTACGACATCACGGTGACCGTGCCCGAAGGCCTGACCGCGGTGTCCAACGGGGAGTTGACCGATACCCGCACCACGGGCGGCCGGTCCACGTTCCGATGGCACAGCGCCGAGCCCATGGCGAGCTATCTGGCGACCGTCGCCATCGGGAAGTTCCAGGTGACCCGGTCGGCAACGGCCTCGGGACTGCCCGTCTACGTCGCCGTCGACCCCCGCGAGGCGGGCGAGGACCGGTCCGGTGTGCTGCGCAAGATCCCGCAGATCGTGGACTGGGAGAGCGGGCTCTTCGGCCCGTACCCCTTCTCGTCCACCGGCGCCATCGTGGACCGCGTCGACGGCGACACGGTCAACTACGCCCTGGAGACCCAGACGAAACCGGTGTTCCCCGGCGACCGGAAGGGCACCACCCTGGACGAGCCGACCCTGGTGCACGAACTGGCGCACCAGTGGTTCGGCGACTCCGTCACGCCGCGCACCTGGCAGGACATGTGGCTCAACGAGGGCTTCGCCACCTACACCGAGTGGCTGTGGGACGAACAGCACGGCGGTGAGAGCGTTCAGAAGCACTTCGACGCGACCTACCGGGACGACGCCCAGTGGGCGTTCCCGCCGGCCGACCCCGGCAAGCCGGAGAACGTCTCCGACGCCCCGGTCTACGGGCGCGGCGCGATGGTCCTGCACAAGGTGCGGCAGGCCGTCGGGGACGCGCCGTTCTTCGCCATCCTGCGCGGCTGGGCCACCGGGCACCGGGGCGGGAACGTCGACTCCGCCGAGTTCACGGCCTGGTGCGAGAAGCAGTCCGGCAAGGACCTCAGCGGCCTGTTCGCCGCCTGGCTGTACGGCGACGGCCGACCCGAAGCTCCTTAGGGCCAGCGGGCGTTCGCGCTAGGAGGCGGGGGCCGTGTCGCGCAGCGGGGCGCCGACCTCGTGCATGTGGCTGAGCGCCTGGGCGTACGAGTCGAGCAGCCCGGTCTCGGTGTAGCGAACCCCCAGCCGGGCGCAGTGTTCGCGGACCAGCGGCTGGGTGAGGCGCAGGTGCGGGCGGGGCAAGTTCGGGAAGAGGTGGTGCTCTATCTGGTAGTTGAGCCCGCCGAGGAACCAGTCGGTGACCAGCCCGCCGCGTACGTTGCGCGAGGTGAGGACCTGACGGCGCAGGTGGCCCCAGCGCGATCCCGGCTCCGGCATCTCCATGCCCTTGTGGTTCGGGGCGAAGGCGGAGCCCAGGTGCAGGCCGAACAGCGCGTGGTGCAGCAGCGCGAAGGCGATGGCCTGGCCGACGGGCATGGCGATCAGCAACAGGGAAACGTAGCCGAGGAGATGGGCGGTGAGCAGGGCGCCCTCGACACCGCGCTCGCGTGCGGGGCGGGACTTGAGGCTCTGGAAGCTGGACACCTTCAGCGCGATGCCCTCCAGCAGCAGCATCGGGAAGAACAGCCGCGCCTGGTGCCGGGTGAGGAAGCGTGCGAAGCCCTGCCGTTCGACGGCCTGGGCCCGCGTCCAGACCAGTGCGCCCACCTCGACGTCCGGGTCCTTCTCGATGTGGTTGGGGTTGGCGTGGTGGCGGTTGTGCTTGTCGTTCCACCAGCCATAGCTCATGCCGAGCAGCAGATTCGCGTGCACCAGGCCGATGAGCCGGTTGCGGTCCCGGCTGCGGGCGATCTGCTGGTGTCCGGCGTCATGGCCGAAGAAGGCCGTACGGGCACCGAAGACCGCGGCCGGCAGGGCGAGGAGCAGCACCAGCCAGGAGCCGCCGAGCAGCAGCACCCCGCTCCATATGGCGCCCAGTGCGGCCAGGTTCAGGGCGATCGCGGCGGCGTAGTACCCGGGCCTGCGCTTGAAGAGCCCGTGCTCCTTGACTTCCCGCAGCAAGGGGGCGAAGTCGCTGCCCGCTGGACAGTCGGCGCCGTCGGAGGCGTCGGTGACAGGGGCTGCGAGAATGCTGACGGGGGGCATGGGTGCTCCTCGATGCTGGCGTGCGGAATCCGTAGGTCGAACCTACGGATCAGCGGCCCGGAGCAGCCATGACGGCATCACCCCAACCGCTGGGGTGCCAAGCCCCCGGATATTCGGGGGCTAACCCCCGCACGGTCCTGTAAGTATGGGCCGCGTGATGGCAACAACCGACCACGCTGCCCGGTGGGAGACCGTCCCCCTGGCACCGGGGCATTCCGAGGCATCCGCGCTGCTGCGGCAGTACTACGTCGAACTCGTCGCCCGGTACCACGACCGGCCCGCGACCGACGCGGAGGTGGACCAGGTCCTGCTGGAGGAGCCCAGTGATGATCTGGCCGCCCCCACCGGTCACTTTCTGGTCGCACGCCGTGACGGAGTGCCGATGGGATGCCTGGGCGTCCGGGTCCTGGACCGGGACACCGGTGAACTGACCCGGATGTTCGTGCGCGCCGAAGCCCGGGGCCAGGGCGTCGCGAGCCGGCTGATCGCCGCCGCGGAACACGCCGCGCGCGACGTCCTCGGCGTGGCCGTGCTGCGGCTCGACACCCGCAAGGACCTGGTGGAGGCCCGGGCGCTGTACGCCAAGCACGGATACCGCGAGATCCCCGCCTACAACGACAGCCAGTACGCCGACCACTGGTTCGAGAAGAAGCTGGTCTGACTCCGCCGGGGGCGCGGTACGGCCGCGGGCCGTCCGCGCCGTCCCGGCCCGCGCGGGCATAATGCACGCAGAAGTCCAGCGGAGAGAGCAGGTTCAGCATCGTGACGATGTCTGTTGCAGGGTCGGTCGGGCCGTCGGTCGAGCGCAGGATCGCCGAGGAACTCGGGGTACGGCAGGCGCAGGTGCAGGCGGCCGTCGATCTGCTCGACGGCGGCGCCACCGTGCCGTTCATCGCCCGCTACCGCAAGGAAGCCACCGGCACTCTGGACGACGCGCAGCTGCGCACCCTGGAGGAGCGGCTGCGCTATCTGCGGGAGCTGGACGAGCGGCGGGCCGCGATCCTGGAGTCCGTCGAGTCGCAGGGCAAGCTGGACGACGCGCTGAAGGCCCAGATCCTGGCCGCCGACTCCAAGGCGCGGCTGGAGGACATCTACCTGCCCTTCAAGTCCAAGCGGCGCACCAAGGCGCAGATCGCCCGTGAGGCCGGCCTGGAGCCGCTGGCGGACGCGCTGCTGGCCGACCCCGGCCTCGACCCGCAGTCGGTGGCCGCCGGTTACGCCGACGCGGACAAGGGCGTCGAGGACGCGGCAGCCGCGCTGGAAGGGGCCCGCTCCATCCTCACCGAGCGGTTCTCCGAGGACGCCGACCTGGTGGGCGAACTGCGCACCCGGATGTGGTCCAGGGGCCGCCTGGTGGCGAAGGTGCGCGAGGGGCGGGAGGAGGCGGGCGCCAAGTTCGCCGACTACTTCGACTTCACCGAGCCGTTCGCCAAGCTCCCCTCGCACCGCGTGCTGGCCATGCTGCGTGGTGAGAAGGAGGACGTCCTCGATCTCACCCTGGAGCCCGAGGAGCCCAGCGAGGGCCCCAGCAGCTACGAGCGCAGCATCTCGCACCACTTCGGCATCGCCGACCGGGGACGGCCCGCCGACCGCTGGCTGGCGGACACCGTGCGCTGGGCCTGGCGCACCCGCTTCCTGGTCCGGCTCGGCATCGACCTGCGCGGACAGCTGCGCCAGGGCGCCGAGGACGAGGCGGTCCGGGTCTTCGCCTCCAACCTGCGCGACCTGCTGCTCGCCGCACCGGCCGGCACCCGCGCCACCATGGGCCTCGACCCCGGTTTCCGCACCGGTGTGAAGGTCGCCGTCGTGGACGCCACCGGCAAGGTCACCGCCTTCGAGACGATCTACCCGCACGTACCGCGCAACAAGTGGGACGAGTCGGTCGCCACCCTGGCCGCACTCGCCCGCGAGCACTCCGTGGACCTGATCGCGATCGGCAACGGCACGGCGTCGCGCGAGACCGACAAGCTCGCCGCCGATCTGATCCGGCTGCACCCGGACCTGAACCTGACCAAGGCCGTGGTCTCCGAGGCCGGCGCCTCGGTCTACTCCGCGTCCGCCTACGCCTCCGCGGAACTGCCGGAGCTGGACGTCTCCATCCGCGGCGCCGTCTCCATCGCCCGGCGGCTGCAGGACCCGCTGGCCGAACTCGTCAAGATCGATCCCAAGTCCATCGGCGTCGGCCAGTACCAGCACGACCTGTCCGAGCTGAAGCTGTCGCGCTCGCTGGACGCGGTCGTCGAGGACTGTGTGAACGGCGTCGGCGTCGACGTCAACACCGCCTCCGCGCCGCTGCTGCGCCGGGTCTCGGGGATCACCGAGGGGCTGGCGGGCAACATCGTCGCCCACCGCGACGCCAACGGGCCCTTCCGGTCCCGCAAGGCGCTCAAGGACGTCGCCCGGCTCGGCCCGAAGGCGTACGAGCAGTGCGCGGGCTTCCTGCGGATCCCCGGCGGCGACGACCCGCTGGACTCCTCCAGCGTGCACCCCGAGGCGTACCCGGTGGTGCGGCGGATCAGCGCCACGGCCAGGACGGACATCCCGTCGCTGATCGGCAACGGCACCGTGCTGCGGGCCCTGAAGCCGCAGGACTTCGTCGACGACTCCTTCGGGCTGCCGACGGTCACCGACATCCTGGCCGAGCTGGAGAAGCCCGGCCGCGACCCGCGCCCCGCCTTCAAGACCGCCACCTTCAAGGACGGCGTCGAGGAGATGAAGGACCTGCGGCCCGGCATGCTGTTGGAGGGCGTGGTCACCAACGTCGCCGCCTTCGGTGCCTTCGTCGACGTCGGCGTCCACCAGGACGGCCTGGTGCACGTCTCGGCGATGTCCCAGAAGTTCGTCTCGGACCCGCGCGAGGTCGTCAAGCCCGGTGACATCGTGCGGGTGAAGGTCCTGGAGGTCGACATCCCCCGCAAGCGCATCTCGCTGACGCTGCGGCTGGAGGACGAGGCCACCCCGCGCGGTCCGCGGGACGACCAGCGTCCGGGCGGCGGTGGCGGCGAGCGCCGGGGCGGCCCGCCGCGCCAGGCCCGGGGCGGACAGGGCGGCCAGGGCGGCGGACAGGGCGGCCAGGGCGGCGGCCGGGGCGCCCGCGACGACCGCGGCGACCGCCGCGGCGGCGGCTCCGCGGCTCCGGCCCCCGGCGGCGCCATGGCCGACGCGCTGCGCCGCGCGGGCCTGGACAAGGGCAAGGGCGGCCGCTGACCCGTCGTCACTTTCTACGGCCGGCGCGGGCGCGCCGGCCGTACTCTCGGCGCCCATATGGGGATCACGGAACTCCCGCGGACCTTCGAGGAGTTCGAGTCGCTCCTCGACGCCTACGAGGTGGCGCACTTCGGCTGGGACGAGGGCGGCCGCAGGGTCTCCGACGCGACCCTGGACCTGATGGCGTCCTGGTACCCGGCCGCCCCGCTCGCCCCGCTGGCACGGGCCGGTGCCCGTGCGCTGCTCGACGACCCGCTGCTGCGCGCCTTCCGCTACCCGGCGCCGTCCCCGGCGGGCCGGGCCGCGGTGCGCGGAGCGCTGCGGCTGCGGGCCCGCGCGGTCCGGCTGCTGCCGCCGCGCCGCACCCCGCACTACGCCCGCCAGTACCCGGAGATCAAGGGCTACCGGGACGGCTTCGACGTCGCGGAACTGGGCACCTTCGGTCCTGGCGGCTGCCCGGTGCTGCACGACAGGGCCGGGCACAACCGCCCCGGCTGAACCAGAAGTTGTCTCGTATCCCCCTTCTGTCATGGCAGGTACAACCGCTACGGTCCGCCCGTGCTCATACATGCGCGGGGAACCCGCACCCAATGGATATCCGCCGTGGTGGCAGTACTCGCCGCCCTGGCCGCCGTACTCACCGCACCGACCGCCGCACACGCGAACACCCGGGACGCGGGGACGGTACGGCAAGGACTGAGCCAACCCGACTACTCCTACGCCGACGCCATCCGCGAATCGGTCTGGGTGGACACCGGACTCGACGGCGACGCGGACGGCAAGGCCGACCGCGTCGCCGTCGACATCGTCCGGCCCAGTGAACCCGCCAAGGCCGGCCGGAAGATACCGGTGATCATGGACGCCAGTCCCTACTACTCCTGCTGCGGCCGCGGCAACGAGAGCCAGCTGAAGACGTACGACGCCAACGGCGACATCGTGCAGGCGCCGCTCTTCTACGACAACTACTTCGTGCCGCGCGGCTACGCCGCCGTCCTGGTCGACCTGGCGGGCACCAACCGCTCCGACGGCTGTGTCGACGTCGGCGGCCGGTCCGACGTCCAGTCCGCCAAGGCCGTCGTCGACTGGCTGAACGGCCGCGCCAAGGGCTACAGCGCCCGCGCCGGCGGCCGGTCCGTCAAGGCGAGCTGGACCACCGGCGCCGTCGGGATGATCGGCAAGAGCTGGGACGGCACCATCGCCAACGGTGTCGCCGCCACCGGAGTGGCCGGTCTGAAGACCATCGTGCCGATCAGCGCGATCAGCTCCTGGTACGACTACTACTTCCACCAGGGCGCACCGCTCCAGGACGGCCCCGAGTGGCTGTCGGACCTGGTCGAGAGCCCGGACGCCAAGGCCCACTGCGCCGCACAGCAGCAGAAGATCATCGCCGGCTCGCCGCGCACCGGTGACTGGACCCCGTTCTGGACCGAGCGCGACTACGTCAAGGACGCGGACAACGTGCGCGCCAGCGTCTTCGCCGTCCAGGGCATGCAGGACCTCAACGTCCGCACGAAGAACTTCGGTCAGTGGTGGGACGCCATCGCCGCCAACGGCGTCGAGCGCAAGGTCTGGCTCTCGCAGACCGGACACGTCGACCCGTTCGACGCCCGCCGCACCGCCTGGGTGCCCACCCTGCAGCGCTGGTTCGACCACTACCTGCTGGGCGTGCGCAACGGCATCGAGCGCGAGCCGATGGCCGACATCGAGCGCACCCCCGACCACTGGACCACCGACCGCGTCTGGCCGCCGGCCGCGACCGGCGGTACCCGGCTGAACCTGCGCGCCGGCACCACGCCCGGCGTCGGCACCCTCGGCACGAAGCCCGCCGACCACGGCAGCACCGCGTCGTTCACCGACGACCCGGCACTGTGGGAGGAGGACTGGGCCGCCCAGCCCGACGCCGCCAGCCCCGCCAGGACGGCCTTCACCACCGGAGTCCTCACCAAGGACCTGCGGCTGTCCGGCAACGGCACGGTCACCGTCACCGCGACCTCCTCCACCACCAGCGCGCACCTGTCGGCGGTGCTGGTCGACCTCGGCCCGGCCACCATCAGGAACTATCTGGGGGACGGCGAGGGCATCAAGACGCTGGCCACCCGTTCCTGCTTCGGGGACAGCACCGCCGGTGACAGCGCCTGCTTCCTCGACACGGCGGCGGACACCACCACCGTGGACCACACCGTGTTCAGCCGGGGCTGGGCCGACCTCGGGCACTACGCGTCCCTGAACCACGGTGTGCCGCTGGTCCCGGGCAAGCCGTACACGATGACCCTGAAGCTGGCCGCCACCGACCATGTGATCCCGGCCGGCCACCGGCTCGCCGTCATCATCGCGGGTACCGACGGCGGGCTGATCCAGCCCGCCGACACCACCCCGAAGATCACCGTCGACCTGGCCCGTTCTGGGGTGAACCTGCCGCTCGTCGGCGGCTACGGCGCGCTGCGCACCTCCACCGCCGCGGTGGCCCCGCAGGCCCGCGGGCTGCGCGCCCCGGCCGCCCCGCGCCCGGCCTTCGACGGTCTCCCGGCGGCGGCGCGGCTGCGCTGACACCGGACGGTCCCCGTCCCGGCCGAACCCGGCCGGGACGGGGAATCGTGTCATGGCGGGCACCGGGCTCCTCGTAGACTGCCCGGATGACTGCTGCTGCCCTCGACGAGACGTCCGAGACGAGCGACGCGCTGCGCGTCCTGCACCGTGTGTTCGGCTACGGGTCGTTCAGAGGGGCGCAGCAGGAGATCATCGATCATGTGGTCGCCGGCGGTGACGCCCTCGTCCTCATGCCGACCGGTGGCGGCAAATCGCTCTGCTACCAGATCCCCGCGCTGGTCCGGGACGGCGTCGGTGTCGTCATCTCGCCGCTGATCGCCCTCATGCAGGACCAGGTCGACGCGCTCACCGCGCTCGGTGTGCGGGCCGGGTTCCTGAACTCCACGCAGGACATGGACGAGCGCCGGTCGGTCGAGGCGGCCTTCCTCTCCGGCGAGCTGGACCTGCTCTACCTGGCGCCCGAGCGGCTGCGCTCCGAGGCGACGCTGCGGCTGCTGGACCGCGGCACGATCTCGCTGTTCGCGATCGACGAGGCGCACTGCGTCGCCCAGTGGGGCCACGACTTCCGGCCCGACTACCTCATGCTGTCGGCGCTGCACGAGCGCTGGCCGAAGGTGCCCCGTATCGCGCTGACCGCGACGGCCACCGAGGCGACCCACGGCGAGATCGCGTCCCGGCTGAACCTCAAGGACGCCCGGCACTTCGTGGCGAGCTTCGACCGCCCGAACATCCAGTACCGGATCGCCCCGAAGGACGAACCGAAGAAGCAGCTGCTGGAACTGCTGCGCACCGAGCACCCCGGCGACGCGGGCGTCGTGTACTGCCTGTCGCGCGCCTCGGTGGAGAAGACCGCCGAGTTCCTGGTGGGCAAGGGCATCGACGCGGTGCCGTACCACGCGGGTCTCGACTCGCGGGTCCGGGCGGCGAACCAGTCGCGGTTCCTGCGCGAGGACGGGGTGGTGGTCGTCGCGACCATCGCGTTCGGCATGGGCATCGACAAGCCGGACGTGCGCTTCGTCGCCCACCTGGACCTGCCCAAGTCCGTCGAGGGCTACTACCAGGAGACCGGCAGGGCCGGGCGCGACGGCCTGCCGTCCACCGCCTGGCTCGCGTACGGCCTCCAGGACGTCGTGCAGCAGCGCAAGATGATCGAGACGTCCGAGGGCGACGAGGCCCACCGCCGCCGGCTGGGCACCCACCTCGAAGCGATGCTGGCGCTGTGCGAGACGGTCGAGTGCCGGCGGGTGCGGCTGCTGGCCTACTTCGGCCAGCAGAGCACCGCCTGCGGGAACTGCGACACCTGCCTGACCCCGCCAGAGTCGTGGGACGGCACCATCCCCGCGCAGAAGCTGCTCTCGACGGTGCTGCGGCTGGAGCGCGAACGCCACCAGAAGTTCGGCGCCGGCCAGATCATCGACATCCTGCTCGGCAAGAAGACGGCCAAGGTCATCCAGTTCGACCACGACACGCTGTCGGTGTTCGGCATCGGCACCGAGCTCGGTGTGTCCGGCTGGCGCGGGGTGGTCCGCCAGCTGCTGGCCCAGGGGCTGCTCGCCGTCGAGGGTGACTACGGCACGCTGGTGCTCACCGACGCCAGCGCCGAGGTGCTGGGCCGCAAGCGTGAGGTGCTGCTGCGGCGCGAGCCGGAGAAGGCCGCCCGTGCGGAGAAGTCGGCGAAGTCCCGCCGGGCCGCTCCCGTCGACCTGCCCGAGGCACTGCTGCCGGTCTTCGAGAAGCTGCGCGCCTGGCGTGCCGCCAGTGCGAAGGAGCAGGGCGTCCCCGCGTATGTGATCTTCCACGACGCGACCCTGCGCGAGATCGCCACGGCCGCTCCCACGGACCTGGCGGCGCTCGGCACCATCAGCGGCGTCGGCGAGAACAAGCTGGCGAAGTACGGGCAGCAGATCCTGGACACGCTCTCCGGCACGGAGCGCGAGCCGGAAGCGGCGGAAGCGGCGGACGAGCCGGAGGGGTTCGGCGACATGCCGGAGCCCGAGGACGCGGAGGACCCGGCGGGGGAGCCCGACCCGGAGTTCTAGGCCGGCGGCTCCCGGCCGGCCAGCGCCGAGCGGACCGCCGCCACGAAGACGACCATCCACAGCACGAGGGACGGCCACAGCAGTACGCGTCCTGCGGTCTCCGCCACCGGGACGTCCGCCGCGGTGGCGACGGCGAGGCACGCCACCGCCGTCATCCCGAGCGGGAAGACCGTCGACCAGCGGCGGACGTCGTAGCGCGGACGCGGCCACCGGATCTCGCAGACCAGCAGGACGGCGAACCAGCACAGGTCCAGCACCAGCAGCACGATGGTGAGCACGCGCAGCGTTCCGTGCGCCGAAGGGGCCCAGTGCAGGGGGCCGTTCGCGGCGGACGCGGTGACGAGTCCGGAGCCGGCGAGCGCGGAGATGGCCAGCGCGCCGCCGGCCACCCACTGGTCGCCGCTGCCCGTCCGCAGCTGGCCGGCGTCGAAGCGCGGCAGCACCGCGGCGTAGAGCAGCAGGCCCAGCACGAAACACCCCAGCGCCGCCCACATCAGCCAGGCCTGCCGCTCGGCGAGCGCGAGGGACCCGGCCAGGACGGCCAGGCCCTCGGTGGCGACGCAGACGAGGAAGCCGGCCCCCGGCAGCCGGGGTTTCCAGTGCCGGACGACGGACGGCAGCAGCACCGGCCACAGCACCGTGGCCACGATCAGCAGAGCCGCCGCCGCCGCCTCCTGCCGGCCCTGGAGCGACAGCCGGGTGCCCAGCACGGTCGTCGCGGCGATCGAGGTGAGCGCGGCCGGGGTCTCGGCCTGTGCCTTCCAGGTGCCGCGGTCCAGCAGCAGCCGGTCGGCGAAGAGCGCCGCGAGCAGCAGCCACGCCACGACCGCCGGCACGAGGAAGACCGCGGAGGCCACGTCGTACCCGGTCAGCCGCAGGCCGATCGAGATGATCGCGGCCGCCATCGCGGCTCCTCCGGCGGCGGGAGGACGACCGGCCCACCAGCGCCGCGCCGTCACCCGTGCGGGCACCGGACGGTCAGTAGCGCAGGACGAGGGCGACCCGGCCGTCGTCGCTGAGCGAGTCGTCCGGGACGAAGCGGACCTCGGTCTCCTTGTCCAGGGCGGCCTCGATGAGCTGGTCGACGACGTCCTCCTCGACGCCGTCGGCGGCGGTGCCGCCCTCGACCGGCACCAGATGGCCGTCCTGGATGCGGGCCGCGGCCTGGAAGTGCTCCTCGACCAGCAGCAGCGATCCACGGCCCTCGGTGACCGCCCGCCAGGCCTCGTCGAGGCCGCCGGCGAAGCGGCGCCGGCCGCGCGCGGAGTCGAGCTCCTCCAGTCCATCGGCGTTCCGCTTGGCCGTGTACTCCTCGAACACCGGCCGCAGCCGTTCCGAGAGCTCGTGCGCGGGCGCCTTGTCGAGCCCGGCGCGGTCGAGCCGGCCCACCAGATCCTGCGGGTGCTGGGACAGCTCCGCCAGGAGGGTGACGGTGCTGGCCGTACCGACCAGGAAGACCGGCCGGCGCTCCTGGTCCAGCGCCTTGTCCAGCGCCGCGTCGACGGATCGCAGGTACTGGCGCATCCGCTCTTCGCGCTGGTGGCCGGGGACGGAGCCGATGTTCGCCCCGGGGACGGCGTCCTCAGGGTCCGGGATGCCGGGCTTCAGCGGGAAGCCGTGGCGCTCGACGGGTACCAGCCGGTCGCCGGATCCCTCCCAGAGCAGCGTCGTCTCCTCGGACACCACGAGCACCCAGTACGGGCGGGCGTACAGCCGCGCGGCGACGAGGTTGCGGGTGAGGAAGGTGTTGGCGAAGACGACGCGCTCCTGGATCTCCACGGGGGAGGACAGCTGCCAGATGTGCCGTTCGCCGGGGGCGAGCAGGACCAGTAGCCCGTCCTCCGCGTGCAGGAAGTCGACGTCCTGGGCCACCAGGTCCAGCTGCCCCTCCAGGTCGATCCGGTCCGCGCGCGAGACCTGCGGGTCGTCCGTGAGGCGCTTGCGGGCGTCCTCGAGCAGGTTGCGCAGCCGGATGGGGTCCTGGGCGTTCTCCGGCCGGTGCCGGTGGGTGGGCATCAGCAGCGAGACGGCCGGATAGGGCCGCGGCCGGCGCAGCCCTTCGAGGACCGCGGGGGTCAGTTCACTGGTGTGCATGCTCGCCCTCTCCACATGCCCGCCGCGGGAGCGGGCGGATCCGTCCTACCAGGGGAACAGGCTTACGGGCGGAGCGCGACTCGCGGAGCGCCGGGCTGGCCTCGGGAGCCCGGGTTCCCTCTTCTGAACGCCGTCCCGCAGGCCAGAGCCCCCCACGCAGGCGGAGAACCCTGGTCCTCGCCCTCGCCGCCGTCGCCGGCCTGCTCTCGGCGGGCCTGGTCGCGGGCCCGGTCCGCGGTCATCACCAACCACACCAACAGCAACGCGAACCACACCAACAGCAACGCGCCGCTGCAGACCGGCTGGGCCGGCTCGTCCTGGCCGCGCGCCGCCGAGATCATCCGCTACACCGGGGCCGGCTGGTCCCCGGCCGGGGTCACCCGCTTCGCGACCATGCTGCGCACCGTCTACCTTCCGAAGGTCATCAACGGCTCCCAGAGCAACGGGAACTGGGAACTGAGCATGATGGAGGCGGCCGTCGGCATCTCGGTCTTCCTGGAGGACCGCACCAGCTACGACAAGGCCATAGCCAGGTTCCGCGGCCGGGTGCCCGCGTAGAACTATCTGCCCTCCGACGGCGCCCTCCCCAAGGCCCCGCCCGGCGGCAGCATCGACACCAGCGCGGAGATCATCAGCTACTGGCAGGGCCAGCGCACGTTCACCGCGGGCCTGACCCAGGAGACCTGCCGCGACTTCACCCACACCGGTTACGGCATCTCGGCCATCTCCCAGCGGCCGTACCGGCCTCGCTGTGCGGCGGACACCTCAACCTGGGCCTCGGCCCCGTCACCGAGGTCGGCTTCAACGCGCTGCACCACCGGCTCGGCATCGCGATGGCCAACACCCAGCAGCTCACCGAGCAGCAGCGTCCCGCGGGCTCCGACAACCTCTTCGTGGCCTGGGAGACCCTGACCCACGCCGACAACGCCGGCTGACCACCGGGGCGACGGGTACGGGGCCGGGCCGGTAGGGCGCGGACGCTCTCCTACGCTGGGGGTTCGATCACCCTCCAGGAAGCAGCGCGCGATGCACCAGCCCGGCCCGGTATCCGATTCCACCGCTGTCCCGCCGTTCCCCGCCACCGGCCGCCGCGTGCTGGTCAGCGGCGCCTCGCGCGGCCTCGGCAGGGCGCTCGCCCAGGCCTTCGCGGCCAACGGCGACCGGGTGGCGGTGCACTACGGATCGCGCCGCGAGGAGGCGGCGGAGACCCTGGCGGAGCTGCCGGGCACGGGCCATGTCCTGCTGGGCGCCGATCTCGCCGACCCGGCGGCGACGGCCCGGCTGGCGGCCGACGCGGCCGCCGCACTGGGCGGCATCGACGTCCTGGTGAACAACGCGGCCGTCAACACCCCGCACCCGCCCGCGACCACCGGCTACGAGGAGTGGACCGACGCCTGGCAGCGGCATGTCGCCGTCAACCTGCTCGGCACGGCCAACCTCAGTCATCTCGCCGCGCACCGGATGATCGCCTCGGGCACCGGCGGCCGCATCGTCAACATCGGCTCGCGCGGGGCCTTCCGCGGTGAGCCGGACCATCCCGCCTACGGCGCGACGAAGGCGGCGGTCCACGCGCTGGGCCAGTCCCTGGCCGTCGCGCTGGCGCCGCACGGCATCGCCGTGGCGTCCGTCGCGCCCGGCTTCATCGAGACCGACCGGGTCGCCCACCGGCTGGCCGGAGCCGGCGGCGAGGCGATCCGTGCGCAGAGCCCGTTCGGCCGGGTCGCCGCGCCCGCCGAGATCGCGGCCGCCGCCCTGTGGCTCGCGTCGCCCGCGGCCCTGTGGGCCTCCGGAACCGTCCTGGACGTCAACGGCGCCTCCTACCTGCGGACCTGACGGACCGGGAGCCGTCCGGTTGCCGGTCGCCCCGGCCGGCAACCCTCCGCAGGGGCCCTTCACCCGAACGTGTGAAATGCGCGGCGTCTGTGCGGGGCGAGTCGTCGGCGACGGTGTCGGCGTGCATGCCCGGTACGGACAGCCGGACGCGCCTCCGCCCGCTGTCCGCCCGCGATGGACGCTCCCGGCGCGCCCGGACCCGAGGTGTCCCCACTCGGCGCATTCCAGCGGGCGATCACCGGGGGCCGCCCTCATGGTGAAGGGAAGGCCGCCGCACGAGCGGCCGGATTCACCGTTCGAGAGGCACCACCGTGACCGACAGCTTGCACGATCTGCGCCGCTGTACCTTGGCGATCGATCTGGGGGCTGCACGGACTCGCGTCTATGCCAAGCGCGCCGGACTGATCGTCGACGAACCGAGCCTGGTGGCCGTCGACATCCGCAACGGGCGCCTTGTCGCGGTAGGCGGCCTGGCCGAGCGCATGGCCGGCCGTACCGCCGAATACGTGCGCGTGGTCCGTCCGTTCTCCGGCGGAACCGTCGTCGATGTGGACATGGGCATCCTGATGCTGCGCCAGCTCCTCGGCGACAAGGCGCGCAGGGCCTGGCTCCGTCAGTCCAAGCCGCGGATAGCGGCGGCCGTCCCGTTCGGCGCCGGACCACAGGCGCGCCGGATCCTGTCCGAGACGCTGACGGACCTCGGCGCCCGGCAGGTGGAACTCGTCCACGCCCCGCTCGCCGCCGCGGTGGGCTCCTCGATCCCGGTCGGACAGCCCGAAGGCAGCATGATCGTGATCTGCGGTGCGTCCGAGACCCAGGTCGCGGTGCTCTCCTTCGGCGGGATCATCGCCGGCGAGGTCCTCCCGGTCGGGGGGAACGCCATGGACGACGCGGTGCTCGAACACCTGCGGATCCACCACGATCTGATACTCCCGCACCAGGGGCTGCTGCCCCTGCACCAGGTGCTGTCCGAAGCGGTGGCGGAGCCGCAGTCGAACACCGAGGTGCACGGCAAGGACGTGTCCAGCGGACTCGCCCGCTCGCTGAACCTGGAGACCGGCGGGGTGCGGGACGCGATGCGCGATCCGCTGTCCGCGCTGGTGAGCGGCATCGGCCGGGTGCTGCGGCGCTGCCCGCCGGACCTGGTGGTCGACATCGCCGACCGCGGCATCATCCTCACCGGCGGCAGCGCCGTGCTGCCCGGCCTCGACACCATGCTGGGTGCCGCGACCGGTATGCCGGTGCACATCACGAAGGACCCCGCGCTCTCCACGGTGCTGGGTCTGGGCATGATGATCGAATCTGCCGAGGCCACCGAACCCGCCGCGGAGGAAGTGGCCGAGATCCGGCCGGAGAGCGCTGTGCGGGCGGCGAGCCAGGAGCTCGCATGACCGCCCGGTCGTACGGGCCGGCCACATCCATGTCTTCCGGGGACCTCCCCGGGGTCGGGAGCGCGTGATGACCCTGGCGCCGGTTCTGGAGCGCTTGCGACGGTGCACCGTCGCCGTGGACCTGGGAGCCGACAGGACCCGGGTCTACCTGAGGGGCCACGGCCTGATCGCCGACGAGCCCAGTGTCGTCGCGTTCGACACCGAGCGCGGCGAGGTGGTCGCGATCGGCACCACCGCGGAGCAGCTGACCGGCCGTGCGCCGGAGCACGTGCTCGTCATCAAGCCGGTGGCGGGCGGCATGGTGGTCGACGTCGAGATGGCGCGGCGCCTGCTCCGGCACGTGGCCGGGTCGAGACTGCGCCGGGCCAGGCTGCGCACCCCGGTGCTCAGGGCCGCCCTGAGCCTTCCCTACGACGCTCCACCGGTCGCGCGCCGCACTGCGTTCGAGACGCTGGCGGGGCTCGGACTGCGCCGTGTCGAGCTGGTCGACTCGCTGCTCGCGGCGGCCGTCGGCTGCGGACTGCCCGTGGAGTACCCGGAAGCGGCGATGATCGTGCTGGCGAACGCCGACAGTACGCAGGTGGCGGTGCTCTCCATGGGCACGGTGGTGGCCGCCGAGACCGTCCCGGTGGGAAGCGACACCATCGACCGTGCCGTCGTGGAGTACTTCCGGGGCCACCATGAACTGGCGCCCTCCGTCCAGACCGTGCAGTCGCTGCGCGAGGCCATCGGCGGTACCGCCCCCGCGGCCGCGGCCGACATCGAGCTGAACGGCCGGGACATCGTCAGCGGCCTGGCCCGCTCGGTGACGGCCGACGCCCAGGCGGCACGGGACGCCATGCGCGGCCCGCTGCGCCCGATCCTCGACGGGGTCAGCATGGTCCTGCGGCGCTGCCCGCCGGACCTGGTGGTCGACATCGCGGACAGCGGACTCACGCTCGGCGGCTCCATCTCCCGGATGCCGGGCCTGGACTCCCTGCTCCGGTCGGCCACCGGGCTGCGGGTGCAGATCGCGGAACATCCGGACGGGTGTGTGGCGCGGGGCATGGGCGCGATGATGGAGGGCCGGATCCTTCCGGCGCGCCAGAGCGTGGCGGTGAGGTAACCGGTACGCCGGATTCCCCCCGGAGCAGGGGTGTTGCTGGCCCCACCCCCGCCGGGTGTGTGGGGCCATGGAGCGGCAGGGCACGGAACGGAAGGCTGAGAGGAGCAGAAACCCAGTGCTCACCGCACCTTTCACACCAGGGGAAACCATGTCCCGCTCCGCTCGCACCGCCCAAGGCAACCGCACCGCCCGCGGCAACCGCACCGCCCGGGCCGCGGCCACCGCGCTCGTCATCGCCCTCGTCGCCGGCGTGCCGGCCGCCGCACTGGCCGCTGACGGCCGCCCCGCGGCGGCCACCTCGGCCGCTCGACACGCGGACGGCCGCGGCACGTTGCTCTCCGCCGTGCCCGTCGCCCTGCTGAACCGTACGCAGACGGACTCCTATGTCGCGAGCCAGGGGTTCGAGGTGCCCGGCGCGCGGTACGCGACCGCCTCGTACCGCATCACGTACCGCACGATCGGCGCCGACGGCCGGCCGGCCACCGCCAGCGGCCTCGTCGCCCTGCCGGTCGGAGGTCCCCGCGAGTTGCGGACCGTCTCCTACGAACACGGCACGCGCGCCGAGAAGAAGGGCGTGGCCTCCACGGACCCGGACACCGCGGACCGCGCGGTCGCGGTGCTGTTCGCGGGCGCCGGGTTCGCCGCCGTCGCCCCCGACTACCTCGGACTGGGCACCGGCCCCGGACACCACCCGTACATGGACATCGGCACGGAGACCAGCGCCTCGCTAGACATGCTGCGCGCGGCCCGCACGTTCGCCGCCGGCCACGGCCGGACGCTGGAGCGGCAGGTGCTGGTCACCGGATTCTCCCAGGGCGGGGTGGCCACGATGGGGCTCGGCCGGGCGCTGCAGGGCGGGGCCGACCCGTACTTCAGGCTGCAGGCGCTCGCCCCGGTCAGCGGCCCGTTCGACGCGCGCGGCGCGGAGCTTCCTGCCGCGTTCGATGGCCGCCTCGACCCGGCCATCGCGGCCTACTACCTCGGCTACTTCACGACGTCCTGGAACCGGCTGCACCCGCTCTACGGTTCGACCTCCGAGGCGTTCCTGCCGCCCTACGACCGGACCGTGGAGCAGCTCTTCGACGGCAGCCACAGCGACGCGGAGATCCTCGGGGCGCTGCCCGGCGACCCGCGCAAGCTGTTCACCCCGGCCTTCATCGACACACTGCGGCACCCCACGGGGGCCTTCGCCGAGGCGCTGCGCGTCGGGGACTCCACCTGCTCGGATTGGACGCCGCGGGTGCCGGTGCGGATCTTCGCCTCCGGCACCGACCGGGACGTGGCGGTCGCCAACAGCGAGCACTGCCAGGCGCAGCTGCGGGCGAACGGGGTGCACGCGCCCCTCCTCCCTGCGGGCGATGCGGGGCACTTGTCGACGCCGTTCGTGGCCTATCCGCAGATCCTGAGCTGGTTCGAGGAACTGCGCAGGAGCTGAACCGGAGTCGGCCCCGATCGTATTCGGGGCCGATCCGGAGCCGATTTCGGGCCGAACCCGAACGGATCCGGAATTGATCATCGAACTGCATCTTGGCGTTCCTTCGTTGCGGTGCTTGAATACACCCGCCCGGTTAGGAAAGTTTCCTAACTAAGGCGTGAGTAACCTCCCGAGCCCCGAAGTGGCCGCCCCCCGGCCGGAAGCGGAGAGCACGTGAACGACCACCGCGCAGGACGATCCCGTAAGCGCCTGACCCTTCTCATAGCCACCGGACTGCTGGCAGCAGGCGCCACCCCCCTGGTGATCGCGGCCAACGGCAACGCCGCGACGCCGGTGGCCGCGCACAGTGCCGGTGTCAAGGCCGCGGCGGGCGTCGGTCTCGACGACGCCCACAAGAAGGACATCGCGATGCAGCTGGTCTCCAGCGCCGAGAACTCCTCGCTGGACTGGAAGTCGCAGTACAAGTACATCGAGGACATCGGCGACGGCCGCGGCTACACCGCCGGCATCATCGGCTTCTGTTCCGGCACCGGCGACATGCTGGACCTCGTTCAGCTGTACACGGACCGCAAGCCCGGCAACGCCCTCGCCAAGTACCTCCCCGCGCTGCGCAAGGTCAACGGCACCGAATCGCACTCGGGCCTCGGCTCCGCCTTCGAGAGCGCCTGGAAGACCGCCGCCAAGGACGCCGCGTTCCAGACCGCGCAGAACGACGAGCGCGACCGGGTGTACTTCAACCCGGCCGTCAACCAGGCCAAGTCCGACGGGCTGCGCGCGCTCGGCCAGTTCGCCTACTACGACGCGATCGTGATGCACGGCCCGGGCGACGACAGCACCAGCTTCGGCGGCATCCGCAAGACCGCCATGAAGAAGGCCAAGACCCCCGCCCAGGGCGGAAACGAGACGACGTACCTCAATGCCTTCCTCGACGCCCGCAAGGCCGCGATGAAGACCGAGGAGGCGCACAGCGACACCAGCCGTGTCGACACCGAACAGCGCGTCTTCCTCCAGAAGGGCAACTTCGACCTCAACCCGCCGCTGAGCTGGAAGGTCTACGGCGACAGCTACAACATCGCCAACTGATCGACGGCGGGGCGGGCCGCACCGGAGGCCATCCGGTGCGGCCCGCCCCAACAGCCGCTCCACGTGCGCCCCTTGTGGTGGCCAAATCGTTGCGTCTACCCTGTGGGGCGCCAGTCCGGCCCCCGGTCGTGGAAGAGGACGAGGTCTATGCCCTTACGTGGTCGTCACCGCCGCTACCGGCCCAGCCGGGTCTCGCAGGCCTCCCTGACCGTCACCGCCGGCGGAGCGGGTCTCGCCCTGCCGCTGATCAGCGTCAGCGGCGCGGCGGCCGCGCCGCTCAGCACCTGGGACAAGGTCGCGCAGTGCGAGAGTACCCAGGACTGGAGCATCAACACCGGTAACGGCTACTACGGCGGGCTGCAGTTCGCGTCGAGCACCTGGAAGGCCTACGGCGGCACCGCGTACGCCTCCCGCGCCGACCTCGCGTCGAAGTCCGAGCAGATCGCCGTCGCGGAGAAGGTGCTGCGCGGCCAGGGACCGGGAGCATGGCCGGTGTGCGGCCCCCGGGCCGGGCTCACCCGCGACAGCGCGGCCCCGCAACAGGCCCCGGCGCACCCGAAGAAGACCACCCCCGTGAAGACACCGGTGAAGGTCTCCACCAAGGCCGCGCCCGCCAAGCCGGCGCCGGCCGCCAAGCCCTCCTCGCCCGCGACGCCCGGCAGGACCACGGCCGACGCGTACGTGGTCGTCAGCGGCGACACGCTGTCCGGTATCGCCGCGGACCATCACACCAAGGGCGGCTGGCCCCAGCTG
This sequence comes from Streptomyces sp. RKAG293, assembly GCF_023701745.1. Classification (NCBI taxonomy): domain Bacteria; kingdom Bacillati; phylum Actinomycetota; class Actinomycetes; order Kitasatosporales; family Streptomycetaceae; genus Streptomyces; species Streptomyces sp. RKAG293. Next base: position 8,218,415 of record NZ_JAJOZB010000001.1, read on the forward strand.
TACTCCGCCAACCGGCAGGTCGTCGGCGGCGACCCGGACCTGATCCTCCCCGGCCAGCACCTCAGCCTCACCGGTACCAAGGGACCGGTGGCCAGGACCCAGGCGCCCGCCGCGAAGCCGCAGCAGCACGCGAAAGCGGCACCCGCCCAGGCCCCCGCCAAGCCGGTGGCGACCCACAAGGCGGCGCAGAAGCCGGCCCAGAGGCCGGCGCAGTCCGGATCGCAGACCTTCATGGCACCGGTCAGCGGGGTCAGCCCGAGCACCCCGTACCACGCCTCCGGCGCCAGTTGGTCGAGCGGCTACCACACCGGCGTCGACTTCCCGGTCTCCACGGGCACCTCGGTGAAGGCCGTCGGCAACGGGACGGTCGTCTCCGCCGGCTGGGGCGGCGCGTACGGCTACCAGGTCGTCATCCGGCACCCCGACGGCAGGTACAGCCAGTACGGGCACCTGTCGCAACTGTCCGTACGGGCCGGGCAGCCCGTCAACCGCGGTCAGCAGATCGGCCGTTCCGGTTCCACCGGCAACGCCACAGGACCGCATCTGCACTTCGAGATCCGCACCGGGCCCGAGTACGGCTCGGACATCAACCCCCTCACCTACCTGCGGGCACACGGCGTCAGCATCTGACGCCGGCCGGACCGCGGGCACCCGGCGCCGGGCCGTCCCGGCACGGCCATCGGCCGCCGGGGCGACGGGATTCACTCTTTCGAGGGACAACACGCAACGGGCACCACCGCGCGCGTGAAGGCGGGCATGCCTTCATGACGACAGGTCAGGCCCGTCCCAGGTATCCCTCCGAGGAGTCACCATGACGCTCCCTCAGCTGCTGAACGTCTTCACCAGCCGGCAGCAGACCGACTCGCCCGTCCCGCACGGGGCCTCCGGCGCCCTCGACCTGGTGGTGGACCTGGGAACGGCGACCACCCGGGTGCACAGCAGGAACGGCCCGGTGAGCGAGGGCGCCTCGGTGGTGGCCGTACGCACCGGGACCAACAAAGTGCTGGCGATCGGCGAGGACGCCCGGAAGATGCTCGGCCGCACCCCGCCCGGCATCGTGGCCACCTCCCCGCTGCGCCACGGGGCGATCACCGAGTTCGAGGCGGCGTCGCGGCTGCTGTGGCACGTGCTGGGACGCAGACGGCAGTGGACGGCGTGGGCGCCGCCCCGGGTGATGGTCACGGTCCCGGTCCTGGCCACTTCGGTGGAGCGCCGGGCGCTGCAGGACGCGCTGCACGCGGCCGGCGCCCGGCAGGTGCGGATGCTGCCCAAGCCGATGGCCGCCGCGCTCGGCGCCGGGCTGCCGGTGTGGGACGGCGACGGGTGCATGGTCGTCGATGTCGGAGCGGGCACCACCGACGTGGCCGGGTTCGCCTTCGGCAGCATGGTCGCGTCGTCGTCCACCGCAGCGGCCGGAGACACCTTCGACGAGGTGATCGCCGCGCACCTGGAGAGCCGGCACGGGCTGGCGCTCGGCGTCCGCTGGGCGCAGGACATCAAGACCGAACTGAGCGGCACCGCCGGCGCCCCGGGCCCGGCCTCGCTGTCGGTGACCGGCCGCGACGGCGAGACCGGGCGGCCCCGTACGGTACAGGTGACCAGGGCCGAGCTGACCGAGGTCGTCGCGCCCTACGTCCGGATGATCGCCGAGACGGTCGGCGCGGTACTCGAACAGAGCCCCGCCAGCGTCGCCGACGACATCGCGCGCCAGGGTCTGGTGCTGACCGGTGGCGGCTCGCTCATGGGCGGCCTGCGCGAACTGCTCGCCGAACTGGTCGGCATGCCGGTCCTCCCGGCGGCCGATCCGATGTCCTCCGCGATCCTCGGTGCCCGCAAGTACCTCACCGAGGCGAAGTTCCTGCCCCAACAGATGCTCCCGGTCTGATCCGGCGGGCCGTGCGGCCCACGGCTCAAGGCGCCGCTTCGGTGCCCGGGTCGCCCAGGACGTACAGCCCCGGGAGGTTGACGACGACCGCCTCCTGGGTGCTGCGGGCGATCACGACGACGGCCTCCTCGTCGTCGCTCGGGTTCTCCTCGCGGTGCGGGACGAAGGGCGGCACGAAGATGTAGTCGCCGGGGGAGGTGCGCAGCCTGACCTCTTCCCTGACGCCGTTCGACTCGTCCAGGAAGACGAACTCGGGGTGGCCGCTGACGACATGGATCGCGGTCTCGGAGGCGCCGTGGTGGTGGTCGGAGGACGCGGTGGCGGGGGCGACGTGCGTCTGCCCCATCCAGATGCGTTCTGAACCGACCGTGCGGCCGCTGATGGCGGCGAAGCGGCGCATGCCGCCGGTCTGCGCGGTGTCGCCGTCGAGGGAGCCGGCACGGATGTGGTGCAGCCGGGCGTGCAGCGGCAGTGAGCTGTCGGCTCCCGCCGCGGGACCGGGGTCGGGCAGATCCGGGTGGAAGCCGTCGAGAGCGGCGGCCGACGCGGATCCGGGGCCGGATCCGGGGCCGGATCCGGGGCCGGTTTCCGTCGTCCGTTCCGGCGTGCGTGCCGGATCCGGCTGCGGAGGGTGGTGCGCGTGCGAGGTCATCGTGGTTCCTGCCCGGGGTTCGACAGCTCGGATGCGGACGGCGCCGCGCGGTCGGGCCGCCGTCCAGGAATGCGGGCGCGGCGGCCGGCGTTGCCGACATTCCACGAGGCGGCAGCGGTGGGCGAACGGCGGGGCCCGGCGGCCCTGGCCCCGACCGTAGAGAGCGGGTTGAATGGATGTCAAGATGTGTCCATTAGCGCCGGCCTGGCGGTACGCCGTTTGCCGGGGCCCCTTGCCGCTCAGGGACGCACCCTCACGAGGAAGACGGTACCCATGCACATCTCGGCCAAGACGGACTACGCGGTGCGGGCGCTCGTGGAGCTCGCCGCCGACGGCGGGAGGCCGCTGACCTGTGAGGGCATCGCCTCCTCGCAGGAGATTCCGTTCCGTTTCCTGAAGTCCGTCTTCGGCGATCTGCGCCGGGCGGGACTGGTCCGCAGCCAGCGCGGCTGCGAGGGCGGTTACTGGCTCGGCCGTGACGCCGGGCTGATCACCCTGGCCGAGGTGATGGTCGCGGTCGACGGCGACTTCATGACCCTGCGCGGCGAGCGCCTGGACGCACTGGACTATCCGGGCGCGGCCCGGCAGCTGCCCTCGGTGTGGCGCGCGGTCCAGGCGGCGGCGGAGGACCTGCTCGGGCGGATCACCGTCGCCGAGCTGCTGGACGGGGGAGCGGCGGCCGGGCCGGGGCCGGTGGACCTGTTCGCGCCGCGCGCGGGTGCGGTGGCACCGGCGTGACGCGTGGCACCGGAACGACCCTGGAGATCGTGGAGTTCACCGATCCGGCCTGCCCCTGGGCCTGGGGTTCGGAACCCACATTCCGCAGGCTGCGGCACGCGCTGAGCGGCGCGGAGGAGGCCGGGCACGTCTCCTGGCGCCGGGTCTGCGGAATCCTCTTCGACGAGGGCGACGACCCCGCTCCCGACCCCGAGGCGGAGGCACGCTGGTACCGGGAGTTCGTCGCGGGGATCGCCGAGCACACCGCCGCGCCGTTCGCGCACCGGCTGGAGCGCGTGGCCGTCAGCAGCTGGCCGGCGTCGCTCGCGGCGAAGTCGGCCGAGGCGCAGGGCGCACTGGTCGCGGAGCGGGTGCTGCGACGGCTGCGCGAGTCCACGTTCGTCGTCGGGACGCCCGCGGACAGCGAACGCGGTGTGCGGGAGACCGTCACCGGGGTGCCCGAACTCGATCCGGAGCGGCTGCTGCGGGACATGCGGGATCCGGCCACCGTACTGGCGGTCCGCCGGGACTGGCGGGAGACCCGCGCCCCGGCGCGCTGTGTGCTGGAGACCGACGGGCCGGGACCGCACGGCGGCCGGGCGAAGTTGGTCAACGGCCGGCACCGCTACGCCCTGCCGACCCTGCGGCTGACCGGACCCGGCGGCAGCGTCCATGTGCCCGGCTGGCGGCCCTACGCGGAGTACGCGGACGCGGTCCTGCGGGCCGCGCCCGGGATCACACTGTCCGCGGACCTGATGGCCGCGGACGAGGCGCTGGAGCGCTACCGCACCCTGACCGAGGCGGAACTGCGCCTGCTCACCGGGGATGGCCGGGCGCCCGGGGGCGCGGTGCGGATCGTGACGGGGAACGGGCCGCTGTGGCTGCACCCGGACGAGGCGCGTACCCACCCGGCGGTGTCGGGGGTGGCGTGATGTGCCTGGTTGGCGAGATCTCGGCCCATGAGACACCAGAAGGTGTCCATTGACAGCGCGTTGGACCCGCCGCCAGTATGTGCGCATGAACCCGACGCACCCCGGTGTGGTGTGCCGATACGTGGACTACCGGCGTACCTCCAGCGCACTCTGTCGCTGACCCCGCCCTCTCCACCCGGCCCCCAGCCCCGGCGAAGCCCGACCGGCATCTGACCCGCTGACGCGGGCCGGCCGCCCACCGGACGCCGGACGGCCGTCCGTGCGAGTCCTGTGGCGTCCCCGTTCCCCCTGTTGACGGCGCCGCCGCTGCCGCCTGCTCCAGGCCCCTCCTCGTCGCCGTACCGCTGCACGTGCACCCGCGCATCCGTCCGCCGATTCCGCACGTTCCGCACACCCTCACTCCGAATCCTTCCGCGCCCTCGGTACCCGACGAGGCGCCGTACGGCCCTGCCCCCATGCCCCCGCCCGGCATGTCCGGCACGGCCGAGAAAGGTGGCGCACGCCCATGCAGATCTTCCGCACCCCCTCCACCACCGCAGACGCCGACCGGCCCGGCACGCTCCCCGCGGGCCTCGGCAGACGCTCGTTCCTCGGGCTCGCCCTCGGCGCGGGCGCCGTCCTCACCCTGGCCGCCTGCGGCTCGGACGCCACCCCGGCCACCGCCGGCGGCACCGGTGGAACCCTCAAGTGGGGCTGGGCGCTGCCCACTTCATGGGACCCGGTGACGTCCTCGGCGGGCTGGGACGTGCACGTCCTGTCGCTCGTCTACGCCGGACTCACCAAGGAGAACGAGAAGGGCGACCCCGTTCCCGCCCTCGCCGAGTCCTGGAAGTACAACGCCGACGGCACCTCGGTCACCTTCACACTGCGCAAGGGGACGACGTTCAGCGACGGCACCCCGCTCGACGCCACCGCCGTCAAGAAGAGCATCGAACGCGGCCGGGACAACCCGAAGTCACTCATCGCCGCACAGCTGGCGAACATCAAGACGGTCACCGCACCCGACGCCGGCACCGTCACCATCACCCTCGCGCGGCCCGACTTCCAACTCCCGGCCCTGTTCGCGGGCAAGACCGGCATGGTGGTCAACCCGAAGGCCTTCGAGGCCGGAGCCGACGCCGCCGCACTCGCCACCAAGCCGGCCGGCGCCGGACCGTTCACCCTGACCTCGTACGTGCAGAACTCCCGCGCCGTACTGCGCCGCAACCCGACCTACTGGGACGCCGCCCGGATCAAGACGGAGAACTTCGAGGTCTATCCGCTGCCCGAACCCTCCACCGTCGTGGCGGCCCTGCAGTCGGGGCAGTACAACGTCGCGCAGATCCCCGGCAGTCAGGTCGAGGCGGCGAAGGCCGCCGGGCTCCAGGTGCAGGTGATTCCGTCGCTGGTGGTGGCGACACTCGACGTCAACATCAAGAAGGCGCCCTTCACCGACCCGGATGTCGCGCTGGCGCTGAAGTACGCCATCGACCGGCAGGAACTCCTGAAGGCGACCGCGTTCGGCCATGGAGAGGTCAGCTACCAGCCCTTCCCGAAGGGCTACGTCGGCCACAACGACGAACTGGACGACCTCTACCCGTACAACCCGCAGAAGGCCAGGGAACTGCTCGCGAAGGCGGGGCACGCCGACGGCGTCGAACTCACCATCACGACCTCGGCCGCGCAGGGTGTGCCCGAACTCGTCCAGGCGCAGCTGAAGAAGGTCGGCATCACCGCGAAGATCGAGGTGATACCGGCGGCCCAGGCCACCCAGATCATCTACATCCAGCACTCGCGGGCGCTGTTCACCGACCAGTTCGCCGGACGTGACTCCGCCGTGCAGGCCTTCCAAGTGCTCTTCGGCGAACAGGGCCTGATGAACCCGGGCCGCACCGTCGACCCCGAACTCACCGCGGCGCTCGACGTCGTACGGCGCACTCCGCTGGAGTCCCCGGACTATCCCGGGCTGCTGCAGAAGGCCACCTCCATCGCCGTCCGGTCGATGCCCAACGTCTTCCTCTACACCGTTCCGCGCATCCTGGCCCGCAGCCCGAAGGTCTCCGAGATCCCCGCCTTCACCGTGGTGCAGCGCTTCGAGGGGGTCACCGCGTCATGAGCGCCTCAGCGCCTGCCTTCCGGGCATCGCTGCCGCGGCTCGCGCGCCGGGCCGCCGCGGCCCCGCGGCCGCTCGGCCGGCTGCTGGCCGTCAGCGGCACCGTCTTCCTGCTCTCCTCGTTCCTCACCTTCGGCCTGGGCGCGCTGTCCGGCGCCAACCCGGCGGCCGCCGTCCTGGGGGAGACGGCGACCCCCGCCGACATCAGCCGCATGCAGCACCAGTTCGGTCTCGACCGCCCGCTGATCGTCCAGTACTTCAGCTGGCTGGGCCATGCGCTCACCGGTGACCTGGGGCGCTCCTGGTTCACCACCCTCCCGGTGTCCGACAGCATCGGTCAGGCGCTGCCGGTGGACCTGTCGATCGCCGGACTCGCCCTGCTGATCGCGGTGCTGCTCGGCGGCGCCGCCGGAATCACCGCCGCGCTGCACGCCGGCGGCCGGATCGACCGCTGGGTCACCCTGGTCTGCTCGGTCCTGGGCACGCTGCCCGCGTTCGTGGTGGCGATCGCGCTGATCGTCGTGTTCTCCGTCCAACTGGGCGCCCTGCCCAGCGGCGGCTACGTCGCCTTCTCCGCCGACCCGGCCGGCTGGCTGCGCTACGCGATCCTGCCCGCCTTCGCACTGAGCGTCGACGCCGCAGCGTCCATCGCCCGGCAGTTGCGGACCTCACTCGTCGGCGCACTCGACGAGAACTACGTGACCGGCGCGGTGATGCGCGGATTCTCCGCACGGCGAGTGCTGTTCTGGCACGTACTGCGCAACGCGGCGGGACCGGCGCTCACCGTCCTCGGAATCAGCGTGCCGGTGATCCTCGGCGGGGCGGTGGTCACCGAGCGGATCTTCAATCTGCCGGGGATCGCACAACTCTCGCTGCAGTCCGCCCAGCAGCACGACATCCCCGTCATCCAGGGCACCCTGCTCGTCACCGTCACCGTCGTGCTCATCGCCAACGTCGCGGTGAACGCGGCACTGACCGCCCTCAACCCGGCGGCCCGGCGGGCCGCACCGGCCGTCGAAGGGAACGGATCATGAGGTCACTGCGCCGGGCGTGGCGGGTGCGTGCGGCCAGGATGGCCCTGCTCGTCCTGGCCGGTGTCGCCGTGCTGGCCGTCGCGGGCGGGGCGCTGAGCCCCTACGACCCGCTGGCCCAGGACACCGCGAACATGCTGCACGGTCCCGGCGCCGCGCACTGGCTCGGCACCGACTACCTGGGGCGCGACGTGCTGAGCCGGCTGCTGTCGGGCACCGGCCTGTCGGTGGCGGGGGCGCTGGAGGCGGTCGGCGCCGCGATGGCGCTCGGCATCCTGCCCGGCCTGGCGTCGGTCTGGCTCGGCCGCGGGGTCGAGTGGACCGCGCTGCGGGCGGTCGACGCCCTGATGACGCTGCCGTTCACGGTCTTCGCCATCGCGGTGGTCGGGGCGCTCGGCAACGGGATGCACCAGGCGATGCTGGCGCTGGGCGTGCTGTTCGCCCCGCTGTTCTTCCGGGTCACCCGGGCCGCCGCACTCGGCCTGAAGCAGGCCCAGTACGTCGAAGCCGCCGAACTCGTGGGCGCCTCCCGCTGGTGGATCCTGCGCGTCCACATCTGGGGCAAGATCCTGCCGACCGTCGCCGTCACCACCGCCCAGGCCGTCGGCCAGGCCCTCCTCGTCGTCGCCTCCCTCACCTTCCTCGGCCTCGGGGTCCAGCCGCCCGCCCCGACCTGGGGCGGCATGCTCGCCGCCGACCTGGGCTTCCTCGCCCAGCAGCCCTGGGCCCCGCTGCTCCCCGCCGCGGTGATCATGATCACCGTCGGTGCGCTCAACGTCCTCGCCGACGCGATCCGCGACAGCGGCGCCGCCACCGAGCCGCCGCGGGACGCACCGGCCGCCGCACCCGCCGCACCCGCTGGACCCACCGGCCGGGACGAGCCGGTGCCGGACCTCCGCACCGCCGTTCAGGAGCCCCGCACCAGCAGGAAGGAGCAGGCCGATGCCGCAGTCCCCGTCGCCTGAGCGCGTCACCGAACGAGGTACCGCGAGCGCTGTCGAGCGCGGCGCGACGGCGCTGTCCGTCGAGGGGCTCACCGTCACGGTCGGCGGCGGCCGTTCGCGGGCCGTCCGCGAGGTGTCCTTCTCGGTGGCGCGCGGCGAATCCGTCGGGCTGGTGGGGGAGTCCGGCAGCGGAAAGAGCCTCACCTGCCGCTCCGTGCTGGGCGTGCTGCCGCCCGGCTGCGAGGTCGCCGGAGGACGGGTCGTCCTCACCGGGACCGCGGCCGACGGCTCCGCCGAAGGCGCTGAAGGAGGCGTCGAACTCACCGCGCTGACCCGCCGTCAGTGGGACGGCGTCCGCGGCAGCCGCCTCGGAGCGGTCTTCCAGGACCCGGCGTCCTACCTCAACCCGTCCCTCACCGTCGGCCGCCAGCTCACCGAACAACTGCGGGTCACCCTGCGGCTGTCCCGCGCCGCCGCGCACGCCCGGGCCGTCGAGCTCTTCACCGACGTCGGGCTGCACCACCCCGAGGAGGTCTACCACCAGTACCCGCACGAACTCTCCGGCGGCATGCTGCAACGCGTCCTCATCGCCATCGCGATCTCCTGCGACCCCGAACTGCTCATCGCGGACGAGGCCACCACCGCACTCGACGTCGTGGTCCAGGCGGAGATCCTGGAACTCCTGCACCGGCTGCGCACCGAGCACGGACTCGCCCTGCTGCTGGTCACCCACGACCTCGCCGTCGTCGCCGAGGTCTGCGACCGGATTCTGGTGATGTACGCGGGCGAGATCGTCGAGGACGGACCCACCGCGGACGTACTCGCCGCGCCCTCGCACCCGTACACGGAGGCGCTGCTGCGCGTCGCCTCGCTCGGCACCTGGGGACGCCGCGAACTGGACGTCATCCCCGGCCGGCCACCCGAGGCCGGCGCGGAACTGCCCGGCTGCCGCTTCGCCGACCGCTGCGCCTACGCCACCGCCGCCTGCACCGCGGCACCCGTTCCCCTGCACACCGCGGGCGACGGCCACCGGTCCCGCTGCCTGCGCGTGGCCGAGGCGGGATCCGGGTCAGGATCCGGAGCTGGGTCCGGATCCGCTGAGACGTCGCGGGCCGCGACGTACAAGGAAGGAGCCACCGTATGAGCACCGCCACGGACAGCGCCCCCGCCGTCGCACCCGGCACCACTGCCGCGCCGCTGCTCGACATCCGCGGGCTGAGCGTGTCGTACGGCCGCCGCGGCGCCAACACCCGTGTCCTGAACGGCGTCGACCTCGCGGCCCGGTCCGGCGAGATCCTCGGCATCATCGGGGAGACCGGCTCCGGGAAGACCACACTGGCCCGTGCCACCGTCGGCCTGGTGCGGCCCGAGGCCGGCCGGATCGGCTTCGACGGCCAGGACCTCGCGGCCCTGCGCGGCGGCGCGCTGCGCGCCTTCCGCCGTACCGGGCAGGTCCAGTTCACCTTCCAGGACTCGCTGGGCTCGCTCGACCCGGAGCTGACCGTCGACCGCATCGTCGGGGAGCCGCTCGTCGTGGCCGGTGTCCCGCGCGACCGGCGCGCCGCCCGTGTGGCGGAGGCCCTCAGCCGCGTGGGGCTCGACCCCGCCGCCCTGGGAGCACGCACCCCCGGCCGGCTCTCCGGCGGTCAGCGGCAGCGGGTCTGCGTCGCGCGCGCCATCGTCACCCGTCCGCGGCTGCTCATCACCGACGAGCCGGTCAGCGCGCTGGACGCCTCCAACCGCAACCTCGTCCTGCACCTGCTGGACCGGCTGCGCCGGGAACTCGACCTCGCGATCATCGTCATCTCGCACGACCTCAGCTCACTCGCCGGGATCGCCGACCGGGTCGCGGTCCTCTACCGGGGCCAACTCGTCGAACAGGGACCGATCAGCGAGGTGCTGGAGGACCCGCGCCACCCGTACACGGCGCTGCTCACCGCGTCCGCCCCCAGCGTCCGGCGTGAACACCGGCTGCTGCCCGCGCAGTTGCGCGCCACCGGCGACCGGGATCGCTGGCCGGACGGGGTGGGCTGCGCGTTCGCGCCGCGCTGCCGCTTCGCCGGACCGGAGTGCCGTGAACGGCCCGCCACCGTGCGGTCCGACGGGCCCGGGACCGCCCTGTCCGACGGGCTCGGCACCGTCGACTCCGACGGGCCCGGGGCGCGCTCGGTCGCCTGCCATCACGCCACGACCTGGCGCAGCGAGCTCGTCTGATCCCGTCCCACGTCGCCTCCCGCCTCCCCATCCGCCGTATGTCCACCACCCGCCCCGACCGGAAGGAGGCACCGTGCCCACCACCGCCGCACCGACCGCCCTGCCGCCCCTGGACCTCGACCGGCTTCCCGGCATCCGCGCCCGGCTCGCCCTGCGGGCCGCCGAACACGACCGGGACGCCTCCTTCCCCACCGAAGGCTTCGCGCTCGCTCATGACGCGGGCCTGCTCACCGCCACCGTGGCCACCCGGCACGGCGGCCCCGGCGCGGGACTGGCCGACACCGTCCGGATCCTGCGCGCGCTGGGCGGCGGCGATCCGGCCGTCGCCCTGGTCACCGCCATGACGCTGTTCACCCACGCCGCCGAGGCGCGCTCCGCGAACTGGCCCCGGGCCGGGTACGCGGAGCTGCTGGCCGAGGCCGCCGCCGGTCCCGCCCTCGTCAACGCGCTGCGGGTCGAGCCGGAGCTGGGAAGCCCGGTGCGCGGCGGTCTGCCCGCCACCACCGCCCGCCGGGACGGCGACGACTGGCTGCTCACCGGACACAAGATCTACTCCACCGGGGCGGTGGGGCTCAGCCGGCTGCTGGTCTGGGCGCGCACCGACGAGGACCCGGTACGCGTCGGCTCCTTCATCGTCCGGGCGGGAAGCCCCGGCCTGACCGTCGAGCGGACCTGGAACCACCTCGGGCTGCGTGCCAGCCGCAGTGACGACGTGCTCCTCGACTCCGTCCGCGTCCCGCTCGGCGACGTCGTCGTGCTCGCGGAACCCGGGCCCGCCGCCCCGGACCCGGTGGCCGGCGCCTGGGGCGCGCTCGGACTCGCCGCCCTCTACCTCGGCGTCGCCGGCGCCGCCCGCGACTGGCTCACCGGCTTCCTCCATGAACGCGTGCCCACCGCACTCGGCGCGCCGCTGGCGACCCTGCCGCGCTTCCGGAGCGCGGTCGGCGAGATCGAAGCCGCTCTCGTCGGGGCCGACACACTGGTCGACGCGCTCGCCGCGCGGATCGACACGGGCGACACCGAAGCCGTCGGACAGGCGGGGATCGCCAAACTCCTCGGCGTCCGCGCCGCGATCACCGCGGTGGAACAGGCCGTCGCCCTGATCGGCAATCACGGCCTCACCCTCGACAACCCCCTGCAACGTCATTTCCGCGACGTCCTCTGCGGCCGGGTGCACACCCCGCAGGACGACTCGGTCCTGCTGGCCGCCGGCCGGACCGCACTCGCCCGCCACCGCCCGGAACCCGCGCCCTCCGACTCCCCTTCATCCTCCGCAGCTTCCGCACCCTCCGCCGCACCGAAAGGCAACTGATCCCCATGTCCGTCGAATTCATCGGCATGATCGGCACCCAGGACGTCTCCGAGACCCGGCCCGCCCACGGCCCGGCCATCGACACGGACTACACCGTCCGCTTCGCCCGCGCCCACGAGGACGCGGGGTTCGACCGCATCCTCATCGGCTACAGCTCCGGCAGCCCCGACGGTGTTCAGGTCGCCGCGCACGTCGCCGCCCGCACCGACCGCCTCGGCCTGCTCATCGCGCACCGCCCGGGCTTCATCGCGCCGACGCTGGCGGCCCGCAGCTTCGCGACGCTGGACCACTTCTCCGGCGGCCGGGTCGCCGTCCACACCATCACCGGCGGACACGACACCGAGCAGCGCCGCGACGGCGACTACCTGGGCAAGGAGGACCGCTACGCGCGCACCGACGAATATCTCGGGATCCTGCGCCGCGCCTGGACCTCCGGCGAGGCCTTCAGCCACGAGGGTGAGCACTACCGGTTCGAGGACTACCGCAGCGACGTCCTGCCGGTCCGCGCCTCCGGCATACCACTGTTCTTCGGAGGTTCCTCCGAAGCTGCGTACCGGGTGGGCGGCCGGCACGCCGACACGTTCGCGCTGTGGGGCGAGCCGCTGGCCGAGACCGCCGAGCAGATCGCGTCCGTCCGGGCGGCGGCCGTCGAGGCGGGCCGCACCGACGTCCCCGGCATCAGCGTCTCGTTCCGTCCGATCCTCGGCCCGACCGAGGAACTCGCCTGGGACCGCGCGCACCGCATCCTCGACACCATCAAGGGCGGCAACGGCGGCTCGTTCGTGGGCAAGCTCCGGCGCTTCACCGGCGACCAGGGACCGCAGAACGTCGGCTCCCAGCGGCTGCTGGCGGCCGCCGCCAAGGCGGACCGCCACGACCGGGCGCTGTGGACGGCTCCGGCCAAGGCCACCGGCGCGGGCGGCAACTCCACCGCCCTGGTCGGCACCCCCGAGACCGTCGCGCAGGCCCTGCTCGACTACATCGACATCGGCGTCACGACCATCCTCATCCGCGGCTACGACCCGCTCGACGACGCCATCGACTACGGACGCCACCTCATCCCGCTGGTCCGCCGGGAACTCGCCCGCCGTGAGGCCGCCAATGCTTCGACCGGCACCGTTCCGGCGGGTACGGAGCCGGCCGCGCTCGCGACCGCGGGCAGCGCGCGATGACCGACGTCCTGACCACCACCGCGACCTCGGTCACGCACAGCTGGCACCCACCGGGGGGCGTCACCACCCGCGGCACCCTCCTGGTGCTGCCCGGACGCGGCGAACACGGCGGCGTCTACGAACGCTTCGGCCGCCGTCTCGCGGCCGACGGGTACGCCGTCCACACGACGGGCCCGGGCCTGGAGGACACACCGGACGGCGTCGGCGGGGCGCTGCTGGACGCGGCGGGGCCCGATCCCGTCGCTCCGCTGGTCCTGGTCGGCGCGGACACCGGGGCGCTGCTGGCGCTGCGGGCCGCCGGGGACCCGCGGCTGCCGGTGGACGGACTGGTCCTCGCGGGAATCGCCTCCGCCGAACCTGCCGTGGCCGTCCCCGGCCGGACCGCCGAGCCCGCCGTGTCCGGCATCGTGTCCAGCGGGGACTCCGCCGGTTACCGGCCCGGCGACGGGCCCGGCTGGCAGGACGAACTCGGTGCCCGTACCGCCTGTCCGGTGCACCGCCAGCGCCTCTGCTCGGACCCGGAGTTCGTCAGGGGAGCGCTGTCCGCGCCCGTCGGCGCGGAGCTGCTCGAACCGACGTCGCTGACGGCGCGCGCCCTCCCCGCGCTCGTCCTGCACGGCGACGCCGACCCGCTCACCCCCGCCGACGAGGCGAGGCGGCGGGCCGAGGGGTTCCCGCGGGCGGTCGTCGGAATCGTCCACGGGGGACTGCACGACGTACTGAACGACGCGTCGCACCGCACCGTGGCCGCAGCCGTCGTCCAGTGGCTCGAACGCCTGCGCGGGGGAGCGGAGTTGAGCCCCGTTCTCACCGTCGAGACCGACCCGCACCACGTCCTCGGAAGGATCCCGGAATGACCGTCACCACTGAACGCGCGGTCCCGTCCGCCCCCACCGCCGGCGCGGCCGACGCCGCCGCGCTGTTGCGCCGCACGCTGCGGCGGCATGCCGCGGGAGTCACGGTGATCACCGTCCCCGGTCCCGCCGGATTCACCGCGACGTCCTTCACCTCGGTCTCGCTGGATCCGGCACTGGTCACCTTCTACCTCGGGCTCACCGCCTCCACCGCCCGCGCCGTCCAGGAGGCCGGGCACTTCGCCGTACATGTGCTCGGCCCGGGGAACGCCGCGCTGGCGCAGCAGTTCGCCCGCAGCGGCACGGACCGGTTCGCGGGGGTCCCCTGGACGCAGTCCCCCCAAGGCGTCCCGATCCTCGGCGGCGTTCCGGCCTGGCTCACCGCGCGGGTGACGCTGCGGCAGCGGATCGGCGACCATCTGCAGGTCGTCGGCGAAGTCGAGACCTGCGGCGGCCCGGCCACCGGCCCCGGGCTGGTGCACCACGACGGGGTCTTCGGGACGACCGCGTCGTTGTAGCCGAACCGGGCCCCCGTCGCGCGGGCACGCGACATCCGGGGCCCGGTCCGGCGCCGATCCGACCCCAGGCCGGCGCCGACCCGATCCCGGTCCGGCGGGCGCCGGCCTGCGGGGCGGCCGTCCGCCGCCCGCCGCCCCTCACGCCGCATAGGGTCTCCGGCATGAACGACTCCTGGAGACGCGGCGGACCACTGTCGACCCGGCTGCTCGCGGCCGGCGCCGCCGTTCTCACGGTCGCGGTGGCCCTGGGCATCAGGGCGGGCGCCACGGGTGCCACGGGCGCGTCGGGTGCGGTCGGCAAGTACGCCGGAGACGCGCTGTACACCGTGCTGCTCCACGCACTGGTCGTCCTCGCCGCGCCCCGGGTGAGGCCGCCGGCAGCCGCCGCGGTCGCGCTCGGCGTCAGCTGGGCCGTCGAGTTCTCGCAGCTCAGCCCGGTGCCGGGCGAACTGTCCGCGCGCAGCACGCTCGCGCGGCTGGTCCTCGGCTCCACCTTCAACGCGCCCGACCTGTTCTGGTACGCCGTCGGAGCGGTGTCCGGGTGCTTCGTCCACGCCATGTTGAACGCGTTCAGTTCGCGGCGTACAGTCGGCGTCGTACGGGAGAATTGAACGCGTTCAACGTAGGGGTGGGGCGCCGTGACGGCTCTGGTGAACCTGATCGTCATGCTGGGCATGCTCGTCGTGGTCCCGTGCGGACTCACGCTGATCCACGGGCCGGGCATCACCACGGTCCGTACGTTCTGGCTGGTCGGCGCCGTGCCGGGGAGTGTGGCGCTGTGGCTGCCGCGCGGCGGTCCGGCGACCGGGCTCGCCGCCGTCTACGCGGCCGCCACCGTGGTCCTCGCCGTCACCGCTCCGCTGCGGCTGGCCCGCACCCGGTCGCTCGCACCCCGTGAGATCGCGGTCCTCACCGCGCTCGTGACCCCGTCGGTGGCGGGACTGGCGCTGGTCGCCGAGCGCTCGGGCCACCGGCTCCTCGGCTTCGATCTGAAGATCCTCGAGCTCACCGTGCCGCACTTCCACTTCGCCGGCTTCACCGCCGCTCTGATGGCCGGGCTGGTCTGCCGCGCCACCCCTGACCGGGTCACGGGCCGGCTCGCCGCGCTGAGCGTGCCGGTGGGAACGCTGCTCGTCCTGGCCGGCTACTTCATCGACGACTGGGCGGAGCTCGCCGGGGCGGTCGTCCTCACCGCCGGCATTGGCTCGTTGGCCTGCTCACCTGGCGCGAGATCCGCACCGGCGCCCCCGACCGGCTCACCCGCGGTCTGCTCGGCACGTCGGCGGCCGTCCTCCTGGTGACGATGCTGCTCGCCCTGAGCTGGGCCCTGGGAGAGGCCACCGGCATTCCGCACCCCACGCTGACCTGGATGGCGGCGACCCACGGCCTCGGCAACGCCCTCGGTTTCGCGCTGTGCTCGGTGCTCGCCTGGCGCCGCCTGCGCGACGAACAGCCGGATGAGCGGCGGGATGAACAACCGGTCGAGCGGACGGCGGATCGGCCGGACGGACGGCTGGTACCCGGTGGACGACCGGAGCCGGACGGCGGGCCGGAACCGGCCCGCGGCGGTGCCGTGCGGAGCGTTCCGACGGCGGGTACCCCCGCATGACGCGGAACCCCGGGCGGAAGCCCGTCACGAACGCCGGTCCCGGTCGGGACCCGGTCCCGAACTATCCCGAGTTCGGCGCCACCCGGCACGAGGAACTGCCCGACGGATACCACCACCTGCGCCACCAGGTCGTGATCGGACGGGGCCGGGACGTCTTCGAGAGGGCGGGCGCCGCCGTCACCAGCTGGCGGATGCACCGCGCGGCCGGTGTCCGGATCCGGGCCGGAGCGCTGCGCGCGGAGCCCGGGATCGCGGTGGAATGCGCGATCGGCGTCGGGCCGTTCCGGGTCGCCGCTCCCTGCCGCGTGGTGTGGACCGCTTACGAGGCCCAGCGGATCGGCTTCGCCTACGGAACGCTGACCGGGCATCCGGAGTGCGGTGAGGAGTCCTTCGTCGTGGAGCTCCTTCCCGACGAGTCCGTACGGTTCACCGTCACCGCGTTCAGCCGCCCGGGCCGCTGGTACACCCGCCTGGCCGGGCCGCTCGTACCGCCCTGCCAGCGCCTCTACGCCCGCCACTGCGGCCGGACCCTGCGGCGGCTGGCCGCCGCGCCGCCGCAGGACGCGGCTCCGATCGGGTAGCCCGAACCCTGGAAGGGGCTCGGACGGGGGCGGGGACAGCAGGGCCGGGAACGGGCGCTGTGGCAATGATGTGTTCACTTCTTGAACACACAGTCGTGCATCACGGATCCATTGCTTCGTGAACCGACCTCTTACATTGCTGACACGTGTCATCTACGCTCACCGACAACGCCCCCGCCGCGGCTTCCGGAGCCGGTCGGTTCGACTACTGGCGCGCGTTCTCCTCGCTCTGCCCCCGTTCCGCTGTCTCTTCCGTTGAAGGGTCCACCGATGAGCACACTGCTTCCCGAAGAAGGGTCTTCGGTCCTCATGACCGGAGGTCCAGACGAGGTCATGCGCCCCGTCAACCGCTACCGCCTGGGCCCGCTGTACGTCACGCTGCCGCTCGCGAACGTCGCCCTGTACCTGCTGTGGCTGGGCGTGGGCAGCTTCCTGCTGCCGATCCAGGTCGCGCAGATCACCGGCACGAACGACACGGGGGCGCTGTCCACGGCGAGCACCACGGGCGCCATCCTGGCGACCGTCGGCAACCCGATATTCGGCCAGCTCTCGGACCGCACCCGATCGCGCTTCGGGCGCCGCGCCCCGTGGATCCTGCTCTGCGCGGGGATGGGCGCGCTGGCACTGATCGGCCAGGCGCACGCGAACTCGATCGCCATGCTCGGACTGAGCTGGGGCGTCGTGCAGTTCATCATGAACGGTTACCAGGCGGCGCTCACCGCCTGTATGCCGGACCGGGTCCCGCAGTCCAAGTACGGCACGTTCTCCGCCCTCGTCGGACTCGGCGTGCCGCTCGGCACCATCGTCGCGGCGCTGGTCATCGGCGGTGTGCCGGGCAGCAAGTTCGGACTCGACGGGGTCATCGGCGGCTTCGGCGGCCGGTTCGCGGGGGAGAAGGGCTACTACCTGATCGCGGCGTGTGTCGTCGTGGCCGCGCTGATCTTCACCGTCGTGTCGCCCGACGCCTCCGCCCGGGACCTCCCGCGGCAGAAGTTCGACCTGCGGGCCTTCCTGTCCAACTTCTGGGTCAACCCGAAGGAACACCCCGACTTCATCTGGGCCTTCCTGTCCCGGCTGGGGGTCATGCTCGGCTACTTCGTCGTCCTGACCTACAACATGTACCTGCTGGCCGACTACATCAAGATCCCGCCGCAGGACCTGCTGCCGACGGTCGGGTTCCTGATGATCGTCAACGCGGTCTGCACGATCGCCGCGGTGGTGCTGATCGGGCCGCTCGTCGACCGCGTCGGCCGGATGAAGCCGTTCGTGCTGGCCTCCGGCATCGGGGCGGCGCTGGCGCTGACCATTCCGATGATCTCGCCGACCGAGGGCGGCATGGTCGCCTACAACGTCGCGGGCGGCGTCGCCTTCGGCGTCTACATGGCCGTCGACATGGCCCTGATCACCAAGGTCCTGCCGGCCACCGCGGACGCGGGCAAGGACATGGGCCTGATCAACATCGCCAACGCCGGCCCGCAGATCCTCGCCCCGACCGTCGCCGGCTGGATCGTCAGCGCCGCCGGGTACGAGGCGCTGTTCCCGGTGGCCGCCGTCGTCTCCCTCGCGGGAGCCGTCCTCGTGCTGCGCGTGCGGGGTGTGCGATGAGACTCCGTGACCACCGCGGCACCGTCACGACGCTGCTCGCCGCCGGAACGCTCGTCCTGCCGCTGAGCGGCAGCGCGAACGCCGGAACCGGCGACCACCACGACAGCAGGCCGCTCGCCGGGATGCGGATCCTGATGAGCAACGACGACTCCATGCAGATGGCCCGCCCCAACGCCTCCGACGGCAAGGGCCTCTACGAGGTGCGCCGCGCGCTGTGCTCCGCCGGAGCCGACGTCGTCGTCATGGCGCCCTGGGCCAACCAGAGCGGCGCCGGTACGGGCGCCGCCGGCAGCGGCGCGCTCACCGTGCAGCGGCGTACGGTCCTGCCCGCCGCATACGGCCAGGACTGCGCGGGCGCGCCCGCCGCCGGCGCCGTCTTCGGGGTGTGCAAGGGCGCCACCGCCTGCGACGCCACCAGCGTCAGCGCCACCCCGGTCGACACCGTCCGGCTCGCGCTGAACGGCGGCCTCGCCGCCAAGGCGGGCTGGACCAAGGCCCCCGACCTCGTGGTCACGGGCAGCAACTTCGGTCCCAACGTCGCCTCGGTGGTGAACGATTCCGGCACCGTCAGCGCCGCTCTCGCCGCGATCGAGGAGGGCACGCCCGCCGTCGCCCTCAACAGCTCCTACGACCCGACGGTCACCACCTCCCTGGAGGTCGCCGACCGCACCTATCGGCAGACGGCCGATTTCGGTGCCGCCTTCATCGCCTCCCTCCACCATCGCGGGCTGCTGACCACCGACTTCGTCGTCAACGTCAACTACCCGTACCTCGCCGAGGGACAGCGGCCCCGGAGCACCGTCTGGTCGTCGGTGGGCAGCCAGAAGCTGATCCAGCCCAGCTACGCCCAGACCGCCCCGAACGGCGACACGTTCACCGTGGGCGGCGCCCTCTGCGCCGCCGACAACCCCAAGTGCCGTCCCGAGACCAAGCGCGACGCCGACTACCGGCTGCTGCAGCAGGGCGACGTCACCGTCACCCCCATCACTCCTGACCGGACGTTCGAGGGCCGCGAGGCCGGGCGGCTCGAACACTTCGTCAGGACCGGCCGCTGACCTGACCTCAGCGGCCGGACGAGGACACCGGCCCCGGCACTCCGGAGGGGAAGTGCCGGTGCCGGTGCCCTCGGACCGCACCACCGTCATGCGCGGGCCGGAAGGCGGCGCGCCCCACTGCCGACCCGACGGGCCTTCCGCACGGCGGGCGGCGCTCGTGCTCGGCGTGCGAAGCGACAGAGCCGACAGAGCTGACAGAGCCGACCGAGCTGACAGAACGGAACGAACCCTGTGTCCCAGCACCCGACGACCCGCCCACCGACCCGCGCACCCCTGCTCCAGGCACCCGACGGCACACCCTTCCGGGACCTGAACGGCAACGGCGTCATGGAACCGTACGAGGACCCCCGGCTGCCGGCCGGCGAACGGGCGGCCGACCTCGTCGGTCGCATGACGCTGGAGGAGAAGGCGGGGCTGCTCTTCCAGACGATGGTCGGGATCAACCCCGACGGCACCCTCGTCGAGCCCGAGAGCGGCGCCGCCGACGACGACCCGATGCGCGCCTCCACCTCCCGCATGGTGACCGGCAAGCTGATGAACCACTTCAACCTGTTCGGCGCCGCCGCCCCGCGCCGGATGGCCGAGTGGAACAACCGCCTGCAGGCACTCGCCGCGACCACCCGGCTCGGCATTCCGGTGACGATCTCCACCGACCCGCGCAACGGGTTCATGGACAACCCGGCCGCCAGCGTGCACACCGAAGGCTTCTCGCTGTGGCCCGAGCCGCCGGGGCTCGCCGCGATCGGTGACGAGGAACTGGTGCGGCGACACGCGGACATCGTCCGCCGTGAGTACCTCGCCGTCGGTATCCGGCTCGCCCTGCACCCCATGGCCGACCTGGCGACCGAGCCCCGCTGGGCGCGCGTCGTCGGCACCTTCGGATCCGACGCGGGACTGGCCGCCCGTATGGTCGCCGCCTACATCCGCGGGCTGCAGGGCGACACTCTCGGCACCACCAGCGTCGCGGCGATGACCAAGCACTTCCCTGGCGCCGGACCACAGCTCAACGGAGAGGACGCGCACTTCGCGTACGGCCGTGAGCAGGTCTACCCCGGCGACAACTTCAAGCACCACCTGATCCCCTTCGAGGCCGCGTTCGAGGCGGGGACCTCGCAGATCATGCCGTACTACGCGATGCCCGTCGGCACCGAGTACGAGGAGATCGGCTTCGGCTTCAACAAGGGCGTCATCACCGGGCTGTTGCGCGGCACCTACGGGTTCGACGGCATCGTCTGCACCGACTGGGGACTGGTCACCGACTCCGAGATCTTCGGCGCGCCCTTCCCCGCCCGGGCCTGGGGCGCCGAGCACCTGGACCGGCTGACCCGCGTCGAGCGCATCCTGGACGCCGGCGCCGACCAGCTCGGCGGCGAGGCCTGCCCGGAACTCGTGATCGAGCTGGTGCGCGGCGGCAGGATCAGTGAGGAGCGCATCGACGAGTCGGCGGTCCGGCTGCTGCGCGAGAAGTTCGTCCTGGGCCTGTTCGACGATCCGTTCGTGGACCCGGACGAGGCCGCCCGGATCTGCGGCAGCCAGGAGTTCAGCGACGCGGGCACCGCGGCGCAGAGCCGCTCGGTCACCGTACTGACCGACCGCCCGGCCGCGTCCGCCGCACCGCTGCTGCCGCTCACCGCCGGGCTGCGGCTGTACACCGAGGGCGTCGCCCCCGAGGTCGCGGCGCGCTACGGCACCGTGGTCGCCACCCCGCAGGAGGCGGATGTCGCGGTGCTGCGCATAGCGACCCCGTTCGACCGGCGCACCGAAGGCTTCGAATCCTTCTTCCGCGCCGGGCGGCTGGACTTCACCGAGGACGAGCTCCGTCCGATCCTCGACGTGGCCGCGGCGGTGCCCACGGTCGTCGACATCTTCCTCGACCGGCCGGCGGTGATCCCCGGCATCGCGGAGCAGGCGGCGGCCCTGGTGGGCAACTTCGGGGCCTCCGACGCGGCGGTGCTGGACGTGCTCTTCGGCAGGGCCGTGCCCGAGGGGCGGCTGCCCTTCGAACTGCCCCGGTCCATGGCCCAGGTCGAAGCGGGCCACGAGGACATGCCCAACGACTCCGGCGACCCGCTCTTCCCCTTCGGGCACGGGCTCACCATCGGCTGACGCCCCGACCACCGGAGTTCCGGCCTCCGCTGTACGCCGCCCGTCCGCCCGTACCGCGGGCGGGCGGCGGATCACCCGCTACCTGTGGGTCTGACACCAGGAGGCATCGCGGTCAGGTGCTGTCCGCGATGCCGGCCGCGGCGGCGGTCGGGTTACGGCGTCGGGGCGCCGCGCACGGTCAGCTCGGCGAGGAGCTGCCGGGTGGCCTCGGCCACCGCGTCCACCGCTTGGTCGAAGACCTCGCGGTTGTGGGCGGCCGGGGCGCGGAATCCGGAGATCTTGCGGACGTACTGCAACGCCGCCGCCCTGATGTCGTCGTCATCGACGTCGGGGGTCATCGGGGGTCGGAGGGTCTTGATGCTTCGGCACATGACTCCAGTGTGCTCCGCCCCTCGGACAGTCGGCCGGGACAGGCGTCCGGCCGGCCGGTCGGTACTGTCATCGCACGGGACAGCGGGCCGCAGCACCGGCGCGCGTCCCGCCGCACGACCGACTCCGGACGGGGGTGGACATGACCAAGCAGCCGACCGTGGCCCAGCGCCGCCTGATCACCGCCGCCGACCCGAACACCGGGCTGCTCCGCGGCTCGCAGGCGCTGCTCGACGCGCTCTGCGGCCAGGGGCTCGCCGTGAAGCACCCACGCGCGCCCCATCGCTGCTATCTGACCCCGGCCGGACTCGCACTGCGCACCGAACTGCTCGCGCCCCCGCCGGAGCGCCCCGCCGACCCGCCGCCCGAGGTGGAGACGTTCGCCGCGCGCACCGGCGACGAGCCGGCGACGGCCGACGATCCGCGCCGGACCCGGGAGGTCGCCGTCGCCTGGGAAGGCCTCCTGGAGCTGCGCCGCGTCACCAACCGAGGGATCACCGACCAGCCCTGCCCGTGGGAACGCGCCCACCTCGTCTCCGGCGCCGCCCTGGCACTGGAGGCGGCCGGCTGCTCCCCGGCGGTGGCGGGCGAGGGCGGATATCGGGTCGGCCCCGCGCAGCAGCCCGAGGCCGTGCGCGTGGAGTGGACCGGCGGCGACGCCGAGTCCGCCGCGCTCGCTACGGCCACCTGCGCGACCGCCCTGGAGCAGGCCGGCTGGCAGGTCACCGAGCATCCGGCCGGCGCGGCCGGCCGCTTCCTGCTGGCCTCGCCGCGTCGCGCGTGACGATCCCCTCGCCGCGTACAGCACTATCGCTGTACGCTGGTGCAATGTCGAAGCATGTGACGATCCGCCTTGACGAGGAATTCCTCGAGCGACTCAAGGTCCGCGCCGCTGAGCAGGGCACCACGGTCACCGCTCTGATCACCGAGGCCGCCAGGCGCGAGCTGGACGAGAACCGTGACCGGTTCCTGGCCGCGGCGGCGGACTTCAACAACGAGGAGAACTGGGCGTACGTCCAGGAGAGGTTCGGCCCCAAGTCTTGACTCCTCCCTCTCCTAGGGGAGGGGGATTGCCGGCTCACGTTGCCTGTGGACCGGCGGTCCGTCAGGTCTTGCACGATCAGCACCAGCCGGGTTGAGGCCAGCCCGGAGCAGCATCACGCGGGCGGAGTTCTTATCCCTGGGGGATACGGCTCCGCAGGCGGTGCAGGTGTAGGTACGTTCCGAAAGAGGCAGTGCGTGCTTGGTTCTCGCTCCGCACTGCGCGCAGTCCATGCTGGTGTGAGCGGGGTGCACCAGGTGGACGATGCGGCCGTATTTGCGCGCCATGTTGATCAGCTCGCGCTTCGTCGAGGAGATAGCCGCGTCGGCCGCTTCCTGGCGGCCTTCTTCTCATGCCCGGTATAGGGGAGGTCGTGCAGGTCGCTGGTCGTGGTCTCCTTCACTCCCCAGTCGATGCCGAGCACGTTGCCCGTGGCGGGAAGCCGCTGCACTTGGACAGGGACGACGAACGAGGCGTACCAGTGATCGAGCCTGTCCCGGTAGATCCGCACGCTCGTAGGATCTGCGGGCAGATCCCGCGACCAGACCACGGTCAGGGTGATGCCGCCCGCAAGACACAGCTTCCCGCTCTTGAGGCGGAAACCGCGCCGCGTGTAGTTCAGGCTCGGATCCTCCGAGTTCTTCTTTTTGTACTTCGGCATCCCGGCCCGCCGGCGCATCGGTAGCCGCGCCTTGATGTCCTTCAAGGCCTTGGCGCGGGACTTTCCGAAGTCGCGGATGAGTTGCTGCCGCGGAACGCTGCTGCCCTCACGAAGCCATTCCAAGCCCTTGCGCGCTTCGGTCAGCATGGTGTCAAGCCGGGCCGGACCGCACTTCTCGCCCTCCCGGTCGGCCTTCTGGGAGCGGGCGCAGCATTCGTTCCAGACCCATCGGCAGCGCTCCCATTCCCCTGACAAGGCGGCAAGCGCGGTGGACGAC
The DNA here is from genome assembly GCF_023701745.1 of Streptomyces sp. RKAG293. Classification (NCBI taxonomy): domain Bacteria; kingdom Bacillati; phylum Actinomycetota; class Actinomycetes; order Kitasatosporales; family Streptomycetaceae; genus Streptomyces; species Streptomyces sp. RKAG293. Next base: position 8,242,043 of record NZ_JAJOZB010000001.1, read on the forward strand.
ACGCGTAGGCGGTAGGTGTACCGGGCGTACCCGGCACCCGCCGCCTCCGGTGGTGTCGCCATGACACCAAACTACTACTACGATCGGGTGCGTGGATGACGAAGTGCGTATCACGCTCAGGCTCCCCGCAGCCCTCCACGCATGGCTGGCCGCGGAGGCAAAGAAGGCCCGACGGTCCCTCAACTCCGAAATCCTTCATCGCCTGGAGGTTCAGCGTGGCAACCCCAGGCAGATGATGAATCGCCCTGACGGCGATGTACCCGTCTCCTGACCTGCTCCGCAGGAGTCCGATCCCTCCCCGGTCTCAATGCCGGGGCATCCTCGGAGGAATTCGGTGAAGATCGACCTGACCTGGGCCTGGAACGTCCTGGCCCATCACCTGCCGTCCGACCCCACGGTCTGGGACCCTTCGGGCATCGAGGCCGCCATAGCGCGTCATGCCTCAGACCTCGTCATGGCGCCCGACAGCCCCGGCCACGACACGGCCTGGCGGGCCGCCGCGCTGCTGCACACCCTGACCGTGTGCCCGCCGCTCGAATCGCCGATGAACGAGTTCTACGCGATGGCCATGACCCGTTCGTACTGCGCCGCGGCGGGCTGGAAGACGCTGCCGGACACGGTCGCCCTCGGCGATCTGGTGGACCGGGTCAAGACCCACAGGACCGGGATCCAACAGGTCGCCGAGGTGCTGCGGCCGCTCAGCTGAGGGCGTACGAGTTCGTCAGCGCCGGGCCCGGCGCCGGGAGCGGGTTCGCCGGGCAGCTGGTGTCGTGGGCCGGAGCGGCGCCGGTGAGCAGATAGCCGGTGACGATGCCGTCGACGCACGCGTTGCCGTTCAGGTACTGGCCGTGGTCACCGCCGCCGGTGACCGTCACCGGGCGTGAGCCCCGCAGCTGCCGGTGTGCCGCGACGGCGCCCTCGTAGGACGTCGCGGGGTCGTGCACGGAGTTGACCATCAGGATCGTCGGCAGTCCCGCGCCGGTGACCTTCACCTCGGGTGCCGGGGGCGACGGCCAGGCCGCGCAGGTGGCGGCGAAGGCGAGTCCTCCCAGTGGGCCTTCGCCGCGGCGGCGGTGGTGCCGTAGTGGTAGACGGAGTCGTGGAGCGCGAGCCAGGGCAGGAAGTCCTGCTCGAAGCGGCGCTGGAAGCTCATCGGCTGGCCTGTCATGAACGCCTCCCAGCTGCCGGTGAACGCGATGTTGCTGTCGAGCACGACCCGTTCGACGCGCTGGGGGAACTCCGTCGCGTAGTAGGCGCCGATCATCGTCGCGTACGAGGGCCCGTAGTACGTGATCCTCCGGACGCCGAGCAGCGAACGGAACAGGTCCATGTCGCGGACCGTCTGGTCGGTGGTGATGTAGCGCGCCAGGTCGCCGCTGCGCCGCCGGCAGTCCGCGGCCAACCGGCGTGAGCCTCCGCGGATCCGGTCGCCGGGCGCCGGTCGTGGTGATCACCCGGCTCGGTATCCTGCACCCGACGCCGGCGAAGAACTCTCCGCGCCGCGCCCCGAAGGCCGCAGGAAGGGACCGGTGACCCATATGGCGAGCGTGCCGAACGTGTCGAACACCCGTGACGTCTACATCGTCGACGCCGTCCGCACCCCCGTCGGGAAGTACGGCGGCGCGCTGTCCGGCGTCCGCCCCGACGACCTGGCCGCACACGTCCTCAGGTCGCTGGTGGACCGCACGCCGGAACTGGACCCGGCCAGGATCGGCGATGTCTTCCTCGGGAACGCCAACGGCGCGGGCGAGGAGAACCGCGATGTCGCGCGGATGGCCGTGCTGCTCGCGGGCCTGCCGGTCTCGGTGCCGGGCGTGACCGTCAACCGGCTGTGCGCGTCCGGGCTGGAAGCGGTGGTCCAGGCGTACCGGGCGGTCGCCCTCGGGGACGTGTCGATCGCCGTCGCCGGTGGCGTCGAGTCGATGAGCCGCGCTCCGTGGGTGCTGCCCAAGCCCGACCGTGCCTTCCCGGCCGGCCATCAGGAGATGTACTCCACGACCATCGGCTGGCGCATGGTCAACCGGCGCCATGAACCCGCGTGGACGATTCCGCTGGGCGAGGGCGCGGAACTGATCGCCGACAAGCACGGCATCACCCGCGAGCAGCAGGACGCCTTCGCCGTCGCGAGCCATGAGAAGGCGGCGCGCGCCTGGAAGGACGGGCTGTACGACGCCGAGGTCGTCCCCGTCGACGGCACCGCCCTCGTACGGGACGAGACGATCCGCGACAACACCTCGGTGGAATCGCTGGCCAAGCTCAAGACGGTTTTCCGTGCGGGCGGCACCGTCACCGCGGGCAACGCCTCCCCGCTCAACGACGGCGCCGCCGCTCTGCTGATCACCGACGAGGAGGGGCTGGCGGCCACCGGCCGCGAGCCGCTGGCCCGCATCCGGGCGAGCGCCGTGTCCGGCATCGAACCGCAGTACTTCGGGCTCGGCCCGGTGGAGGCCGTCAACCGCGCGCTGGCGCGGGCCGGCCGGGGCTTCGGCGACCTGCGCACCTTCGAGCTCAACGAGGCGTTCGCCGCCCAGGCCCTCGGCTGCTTCGCGGAATGGCCCGGCCTCGATCCGGCGGTCGTCAACCCGCGCGGTGGCGCCATCGCGATCGGCCACCCGCTTGGCGCGTCCGGCGCCCGTATCGCCGGTGCCGTCGCCCACCAGCTGAAGGCCGCGGGCAGCGGTACCGGGCTCGCGGCCCTGTGCATCGGGGTGGGGCAGGGGCTCGCCCTGGTCCTGGAGCGCTGATGCGCACCACGGTCGGCATCATCGGCGGCGGTCCCGCCGGACTGCTGCTGGCGCGGCTGCTCCAGCTGGCAGGCGTCGACAGCGTCGTCCTGGAGGCCCGCGACCGCGCCTACGTCGAGCAGCGGCAGCGCGCGGGAATCCTCGAGCAGGCCACCGTGGACGCGCTGCGCGCGTGCGGGGCGGGGGAGCGGATGGACCGGCAGGGGCTGGTCCACGACGGTGTCGAGCTGCGGTTCGACCGCCGGGCGCACCGTATCGACTTTCCGTCCCTCACCGGCGGGCGCCGGGTGATGGTCTACGCCCAGACCGAGGTGGTCAAGGACCTCATAGCCCTGCGACTGGACGGTGGCGCACCGCTGTTGTTCGAGGCGCGGGCCACCGCCGTCGAGGGCGCGGACACCGGCACGCCCGTCATCCGTTTCACTCACCAGGGCCGCGAGCGGACCCTGGAGTGCGACTACGTGGTGGGCTGCGACGGTTTCCACGGCGTCGCCCGCGACGCGATCCCCGAAGGCGTACGGCAGACGTTCGAGCGGGTGTACCCGTACTCGTGGCTCGGGATCCTGGCCGACGTGGCGCCGTCGTGCGACGAGCTGATCTACGCCCACTCACCGCGCGGGTTCGCGCTGCACAGCATGCGCTCGCCCCTGGTGAGCCGGCTGTATCTGCAGGTGCCCAACGGCGAGGATCCCGCCGACTGGCCGGACGCGAGGATCTGGGACGAGCTCGACGCGCGCTTCGCGATCGACGGCGACTGGAAGCTGGATCGGGGGCCGATCACCGCCAAGTCCGTGCTGCCGATGCGCAGTTCGGTCACCGAGCCGATGCGGTACGGGCGGGTGCTGCTGGCCGGGGACGCCGCGCACATCGTGCCCCCGGCCGGTGCGAAGGGCCTGAACCTGGCCGCCGCCGATGTGATCGTCCTGGCGCGGGCGCTGGCGGCGCTGCGGGACACCGGGTCGTCGGAGCTGCTCGACGCCTACTCCCGGACCTGTCTGCGCCGGGTGTGGCGCGCGGAGCACTTCTCGTACTTCTTGACGACGACACTGCACAACGAGCCCGGACAGTCGCCGTTCACCACCCGGCTGCAGACCGCCCAGCTCGACCGGATCGCCGGGTCCACGGCCGCCGCCACCGATTTCGCCGAGAACTACACCGGCCTGCCGATCGGCTGACGGGACCGGCACGGCTGACGGGACAGAGACGGCTGACGGGACCGGCACGGCTGATGTGGACGGCATCCGGGCACGTGACCGCATGGCCCGCGACGCGAACGCTCACCGGAACCCCCTCCCCCGTGGGAGCGGGTGCCGGTGAGCGTTCCTGCCGTGGGACGGCCGTCGGTGGGTGTGGTCAGCCGGCGTCCGGCGCCTCGCCGGTGAGCAGGGCGAACTGGGCGCCCGCCGGGTCCAGGAGCATGGCCAGCCGGCCGACCCCGGGCGCGTCGTCCGGCGGCATGATGGCGGTGGCCCCGTGCGCGACAGCCGTGGCGAAGGTCGCGTCGCAGTCGGCCGTCCCGAAGTACGGGTGCCAGTTCGGGGTGCTGCCGGGCCCGGTGCCGCCCGGGGGCAGCTCCATGAGGCCGCCGTGCTCCGCCTCGGCGTCGGTGCCCGCCGGGCGGATGAGGGTGTAGGTCATGCCGGGCATCGGGGCGTCGTTGTAGTCCCAGCCGAGGACCTGGTGGTAGAAGGTCTTCGCGGCGGCCGCGTCGGTGGTGTGCAGTTCGACCCAGCACAGCGCGTTGTCGGCGGTCACCAGGTCGAGGCCCTTGTTGTCACCGGGCTGCCAGACGTTGAACGCGGCGCCGGCCGGGTCGGTGAAGACGGCCATCCGGCCCATCGTGAAGACGTCCATCGCCGGGAACGGCACGGCGCCGCCCGCCTGCTCCACGGTCTTGGCGGTGGCGTCCGCGTCGGGCGACATGAAGTACGGCGTCCAGCGCGGTTCCACGCCCTCGGCCATGATCGGTCCGACGCCGGCGACGGTCTTCCCGTCGAGTACGAACATGCCGTAGCCGCCGGCGTCGGGGCCGGCGGACCGGAAGTCCCAGCCGAAGACCGCGTTGTAGAACGCGGCGGACGCCGGGATGTCGCGGCTGGCGAGGTCGAGCCAGTTCGGCGCGCCCGGGACGTAGTCGGTGGAGAGCATGGGGGGTTCCTTCCAGCTGTTCGCGGTGCCTGCCCGGCGCGGAGTTCGGGCGCGGCCGTCTGTGAGGTAGACGACCCGCTGCCGCAGAACTCATCGTCCCCGCGCGTCGCATTTCTGGCGACTTATGGTTCTTGGTAATACATCCGACATCTGATGTCTGGCATGTCCGAATCATCGAGGCGCTGGTTCGTCTCAGGGGTCACTCCAAGGGTCAAAGATCCAGCCAGTTGTTGGTTCGACGATAATTGTTAGGGTTATTGACAGATATTTCAGCGCTGCTAGATTCCGCTTAAAGGTCCAACCTTTGCTACCCGATCGGCCCCCAATGCAGGGGATTCAGGGTGAGGGGATCATGAACGGATTACGTGCTCTGACGGCCGCGCTCGCGGCCTGTGCCGCGCTTGTCGCGCTGAACGGTCCACCGGCGGCCGCTGTACCCAAGCCGGCTTCGGCCCCGGCTCCGGCCCTGGCCCCGGCTCCGGCCCTGGCCCCGGCTTCGATGTCCGCCCCCGGCGTCTCCGCCGCCGGTACCGACTGGTCGGTCGCGATGACCGACTCGACGATGGCGCGCTTCACTCCCGGCCAGATCGGCGGCTGGTCGTACCCCGTAGGCCTCTACCTCTACGGCCAGTACCTCGTCTACCAGCGCACCCACAACCCGAAGGACCTGGCGTACATCAAGAGCTGGGTGGACCGGTTCGTCGACAGCAAGGGCACCATCGGCCAGAGCTTCAACAACCTGGACAGCATGCTCGCCGGCCGGCTGCTGGTGATCCTGCACCACGAGACCGGCCAGGCGAAGTACAAGACGGCCGCCACCAAGATCCGCAACCGGCTCGCCACGTACCCCAGGACCTCCGACGGCGGCTTCTGGCACTCCACCTCGGACAGCCGCGCCCACCAGCTCTGGGCCGACGGCACGTTCATGGTCAACCCGTTCCTCGTCGAGTACGGGCGGGAGTTCAACGACGCCGCGTACGCCGACGACGAGACGACGAAGCAACTGGTGGTCTACGGAACCCACCTCCAGCAGCCGAACGGCCTGCTCAAGCACGCCTACGACGAGTCGAAGACCGCGAGCTGGGCGAACCCGTCCACCGGACTGGCCCCGGAGTACTGGTGCCGGGCGGTCGGCTGGTACGGCATGGCGGCCGTCGACGTCCTCGACACCATCCCGGCCGACCAGCCGCGGCGGGACCGGCTGCTGACCATCCTGCGCAACCTGGCGGCCGGTATCGAGCACTACCAGGACCCGGCCACCGGACGCTGGTTCCAGGTCGCCGACAAGGGCACCCACGCGGACGACTGGACCGAGACGTCCTGCTCCAGCATGTTCACCTTCACCCTGTCCCGCGCGGCGGAGCAGGGCTACATCGACCCGCACTACGCGGCGGTGGCGCAGCGCGGCTACCAGGGTGTGCTGGCCAAGGTCGCGCTCGGCGGCGACGGCCGGACCGACCTCTCCGACGTCTCCATCGGGACCAATGTCGGCGATTACTCCTACTACATCGGGCGCACCCGGGCCACGAACGACTTCCACGGCCTCGGCGCCTTCCTGATCATGAACGAGCAGCTCCGGAGGACCACCGGCAGCGGCTCGCCGAAGGCCGGGGAGTGACGTGATGAAGCGCATCGCTGTTCTGGTGGGACTCGCCCTGTTCGTCTTCCTCGGACTGGCGCAGGCACCCGCCATGGGAAGCCCGGCCGGTTCCGCACCTGGTTCCGCACCCGGTTCCGCACCCGGCGCGGCGGCCCGGGTGGCCGCCGAGTTCAACGTCCGCGACTACGGCGCGACGGGCAACGGCTCGACGAACGACACCGCCGCCGTCAACAAGGCGATCACCGCCGCCAACGCCGCCGGCGGAGCCACCGTCCGCTTCCCCTCGGGCAGCTACAAGTCGGCGAACTCGATCCATCTCAAGAGCAATGTGACCCTCCAGCTGGACTCGGGCGCCACGCTCACCGGTTCCAGCGCCGACACCTACGACGCGGCGGAGTCCAACCCTTACGACGGGTACCAGGACTTCGGGCACAGCCACTTCCACGACGCCATGATCTGGGGCGACCGGCTCACCAACATCGGTTTCACCGGATCCGGGACGATCGACGGCGGCGGCAACCTCATCACCGGCAATCCGAAGGCGGGCGAGGCAGACAAGATCGTCTCGCTGACGCGCTGCAACGGCCTGACCCTCAGCGGGATCACCCTGCGCCGCGGCGGCCACTTCGCCGCACTCATCAACGGCTGCTCCAACGTGACCTCGGACCGTCTGACGATCGACACCGCGAGCGACCGGGACGGCTGGAACATCATCAGCACCACCAACGCCGTCATCACCCATGCCGACATCGCCGCCAACGACGACGCGCTCGTCTTCAAGAGCGACTACGCGCTCGGCGCGAAGCTCCCCAACGGCCATGTCGTCGTGCAGGACTCACATCTGTCGGCGCGCTGCTGCAACGCCCTGATGTTCGGCTCCGAGACCTGCGGGGACTTCACCGACTACCGGTTCCAGGCGATCACGATCACCGGCGCCGACAAGTCGGGCCTCGGCATGGTCTCCATGGACGGCGCCGACATCTCCGACGTCCACTACCGCGACATCACCATGACCGGTGTGCGCTCACCCATCATGCAGAAGATCGGCACGAGAAAACGCTGCGGCAACAGCCCAGGTGTCGGTCACATCAGGGACATCACCTACGACGACATCACCGCGACCGGCGCCTCGTCCGCCTTCAGCCCGACCCTGTGGGGCGAGTCCGGCGGCAACCACATCGACGGCGTGACATTCCGGAACGTCAACATCACCGTCCCGGGCGGCAGCGGCACCACGGCGGTCACCGTCCCGTCCAACAACCCCACCGACTACAACCCGAACAGCATCGGCACCCGCCCCGCCTACGGCTGGTACCTGCACAACGCCGACCACATCACCTTCACCGACAGCTCGGTGCGCTTCGCCGCCAACGACGGCCGGCCCGCCGTCCTGGCGAACACCGGCAGCACGGTGACGTTCGACCACTTCACCGCCCAACGGGGCACCAACAGCCCCTACGACCTCGGCTTCCAGAGCCTCACCGGGTACTGCGTCACCAACAGCGCCAACACCACCGGCGGGGCGCTGCGCGTCAACGCCACCGGCTCGACCACGGGTTGCGCGCCGCCGTCCGCCGCGCGGTACGAGGCGGAGGACGGCTCGTACTCCGCGGGCGGCACGGTCGACACCGACCACACCGGCTACAGCGGGACCGGGTTCGTGAACTCGGCGAACGCGGACGGCGCCTACGTCCAGTGGACGGTGAACGCGGCGCAGGCGGGCACCGCGGACATCACCCTCGGGTACGCCAACGGCACCACGGCCGACCGTCCGATGGACCTCACCGTCAACGGCGCCACGGTTCCGGCCGGCACGTCCTTCGGCGGCACCGGCAGCTGGAACACCTGGCACACCGCCGTCGTCGCGGTCCCGCTCCGCGCGGGAGCCAACACCATCCGCGCCACCGCGACGACCGCGGCGGGCTGCCCCAACCTCGACTACCTGGACGGTCCGGTATGAACGCGATGCACAGAGACGCGGACCGGAGGACGGACCGGAGGACCTTCGTGCGGCTGCTGGCCGTGGTCGCGCTGATCCTCGGCGCCCTGCTGCTGCCCGGCACCGCGGCGCGCGCCGATCTGCAGAACCCGCGGCAGGACTTCCTGCGCAGTTCGACCAGTGGGCTGTTCCTGCACTGGGGCGAGCGCACCGCCCCGGCGCACACCGACTGCGCCCAGTGGGAGTCCGATGTCACCAACGGCGGCTGGACCCCGGCGTACTGGGTGAACGAGGCCCAGAAGCTGCATGCGCAGTACCTGGTGCTCGCCACGTTCCACAGCCGGCTCGGCTACGCCCGGCCGTGGCCGTCGGCGATCCCGGGCAGCTGCAGTACCCACCGCGACTTCCTCGGCGAGCTGATCACCGCCGCGAGCGCGAAGGGCCTGAAGGTCATCCTCTACATGTCCGACGACCCGCAGTGGCACTCCGAGGGCGGCCATGAGTGGCTCAACTCGGGCGCGTACTCGGCGTACAAGGGCAAGACCGTCGACCTCACCACCCGTGACGGCTTCGGAGAGTTCTCCTACGACAACTTCTTCGAGGTCATGAACCGCTATCCCACGCTGGGCGGTTTCTGGATCGACAACGACAACGCCTACTGGGAGAGCCACGACCTCTACGCCCAGATCTACCAGCAGCGCCCCAACTACACGATCAGCAACAACAACGAAGACACGCCCATCATGGACATGATCAGCAACGAGCAGAAGACCGGCATGTCCCCGGCGTACGACTACCCGCAGGCGCTCTACACCGCCGGCCCCCGGCTGACCGAGGCCGACTTCAAACTGCCCTCCACCGGGGCCTGGTGGTACGACGGCTCCAACCCCGCCGTCGACCGGGCCCTCACCCTCGGCCGGCTGGTCACCAACGCCGGATCGTCCGTGAAGGCGCTGATGGCCGAGACCGCGCAGGTCAACGGCAGGTTCCCGTCGAACCAGGAGGCCTTCAACACCTTCGCCAACGGCTATCTGAACCCGATCTGGGAATCGCTGCACGGCACCGAGGGCGGCGGCTACCTGTACGGCGGCCTGCAGCCCGGAGCCTGGAACGACGGCGCCCGCGGCGTCACGACCATCAGCACGTCCGACCCCGGCCGGCAGTACATCCACGTGATCACCCCGCCGTCGACGAGCACCCTGCGGCTGCGCGACAACGGGTACCGGATCTCCGCCGTCAGCAACCTGCGCACCGGCGCGCCCATCGCCTTCAGCCAGTCCGGCGGCAGTCTCACGCTGACCGGGCTCGGCGGCTGGGACCCGTACGACACGGTCTTCAAGGTGACCGCCGACGGCCGCACGGGGATCCAACCGGCCTCCTCATACACGATGAGCGCCAGCGCCTCGGCGAGCGGACACGGCGCTCAGGCGGCGGCCGACGGCAGTTATCTGACGTACTGGGACAGCAACCAGACGCTGCCCGTCCGGCTCGACTTCGACCTCGGAGCGTCGAAGCCGGTGCGCTACGTCGGCATCAACCAGCGGGAGGACTCGGTCAGTTACGCCCGCTCCGCCACCGAGCAGTCGGCGCGCATCAAGGGCTACAACGTGTACGTCAGCAGCGACGGCAGCACGTGGGGAGCCCGGTGAAGTCCGGCACCCTGCCCAGCGCCCGCGGGGTCGCGACCATCGACATCCCGGCCGTCAGCACCCGCCATGTCCGCCTCGAAGTGACCAGCACCTACGCCGCCTCGACCGACACCGCGCGCTACAAGCGGCTGCGGATCGACGAGACCTGGATCGGGTCCGGGTACGCGACCGCGAGCACCGGTCCGCCGCCGGCCCGCTACGAGGCGGAGACCGCCGCCTTCTCCGCGGGCAGCACCGTCGACTCCGATCACACCGGGTACACCGGGACCGGCTTCGTCAACACCGGCAACGCGTCCGGCGCCTACGTGGAATGGACGGTCGACGCGGCGGCCGCCGGCAACGTACCGCTGGCCGTCCGCTACGCCAACGGCACCACGGTCAACCGTCCGATGGACATCGCGGTCAACGGCACGACCGTGGTGTCCGCGAGGGCGTTCAACGGCACCGGGGACTGGAACACCTGGGCCGACTCGACGCTGACGGCGGCGCTGCACGCGGGGACCAACACCGTCCGGGTGACCGCGACCACGGCGACCGGCGCACCCGATCTCGACCATCTGGACGTGGGGTAGCGGGGCGCCCCGGGAGGGCCGTTCGCCGCGATCGGCCAACGGTTCTCCCGGCGTCCCTCGCCTCGGCCCGTAAGCTCAACGCCTGGATCAGGACCAAGACCGGCGGCAACCCCGCCGGCATCGTGACCGGCTACCACCTGAACGGATCGACGTTCGACAGCGGCCACGACATGGCCTTCACCGCACCGTTCGCGGTCGCCGCCCTGACCGACCCCGGTTGTCGGTGCCCCGGCCCGCGACAGGACCTACGGTGTGGCCCGCCCGTAGAGCACCAGCGCCCAGATCAGGCAGCCGAGCGCGCCCGTGGCGGCCACCGCGCGGAGCAGGTTCCAGCGGACCCACCGCGTCTCGAAGCGCTCGCGGACCGCTGCCAGAGCGGAGGCGCCGGCCGATCCCGGGTCGCCGGCCGCGGCGAGCTCGTCGTTGAGCGGGATGTTCACGGCGAACGTGGAGACCAGCGTCAGCACGTACAGGGCGGCCGCGCCGCCGATCCAGGGCAGCGGACCGTCCGGGGCGTCCCCGGGCAGGTGCAGCGCCCCGGCCAGGACGGTGAGCACCAGTGAGCCGCCGAAACCGAGGGCGAACCAGCCGTTGAGGATCCGGACGTTGATCCACCGCATGGCGTCGACGAACGTCCGGTCGCCGGTCCTGCGCAGACCGGGCATGACGGCGCAGGCGAAGCCGTAGTACAGGCCCGCGATCAACCCGGTGGTGAGCGTGGCGGCCACCAGCGCCACCGTGCGGAACTCGTCCATCGTCGAACCTCCCTCAGCGGACCGCCGGACCGCCGTGCGGCTGATCGGTCATGAGGAAAGTCAAGTCGCAACGGCCGGGACCGGCCATGATTCAGACCCTCAACTCCATACGCGTGCGTCCACCTGGGCGTCTAGGCTGAGAGCCATGGACGCACTCGCCGGTCTCCTGGACGGGCCCCGGGCCCGGGGCGCATTCCTGATGCGGTCGATACTCGACCCGCCGTGGTCGCTGCGGATCGAGGACCACGCTCCGCTGACGCTGCTCTCCCTGGTGCGCGGCGAGGCGTGGGTGCTGCCCGAGCACGGCGCCCCGGTGTGCCTGCGCGCCGGCGATGTCGCCGTCGTCCGCGGCCCGGACCCGTACACCGTCGCGGACACCCCGGACACACCCCCGCAGATCGTGATCCACCCCGGCCAGCTCTCCACCACCCCGGCGGGCGAAACGCTCTGCGGGGTCATGGACTTGGGGTTGCGCATGTGGGGCGATCGCCCGGACGGCGCGACGATGATGTTCTCCGGCACCTATGCGATGGACGGCGAGATCAGCCGGCGGCTGCTGGAAGCCCTGCCCACGCTCCTGGTGCTGTCCGCCGACTCCTGGGACTGCCCGCTCGTCGCCCTGCTGAGCGAGGAGATCGTCAGGGACGAGCCGGGCCAGGAGGTCTTCCTCGACCGGCTGCTGGACCTGCTGCTGATCGCCATCGTCAGGGCGTGGTTCTCCCGTCCGGAGGCCGAAGCACCCACCTGGTACGTGGCGTTGGCCGACCCGGTGGTGGGCCGGGCGCTGCGTCTGCTCCACGACGACCCGGCGCACGCGTGGTCGGTGGCCACGCTCGCGGCGAAGACCGGGGTGTCGCGCGCGGCGCTCGCCCGGCGGTTCACCGAACTCGTCGGCGAGCCGCCGATGGCGTACCTCACCGGATGGCGGCTGTCGCTCGCCGCCGACCTGCTGCGGGAGCCCGATGCCACGGTGGGTTCCGTGGCCAGAAAGGTAGGCTACGGAAGCGCGTTCGCCCTGAGCACCGCCTTCAAGCGGGTCCGCGGCATCCGCCCCCAGGAGCACCGGGCGGGCGGGTGACGGCTCAGGATCCGGGGAGAGGAACCGGCGGGATGCCCGAACGGCGCGACGCGGTCGCCGGGGTGCGGGTGCGGCTCGAGACCTGGGCGGAGCGGGATCTGGAGCTGCTGCGGCTGACGAACTCCCCGGAGATGACGGAGCACCTGGGCGGTCCCGAGCCCGAGGAGAAGCTGCTCGTACGCCACCGGCGCTACCTGGACACCGAAGCTGCGGGAACGGGACGGATGTTCAGCGTCGTCCTGCTCCCGGAGGGCGAGACGGTCGGCACCATCGGGTACTGGGACCGGGTCTGGCAGGGCGAACCGGTGTACGAGACCGGCTGGGGCGTGCTGCCCGAGTACCAGGGCCGGGGGATCGCGGTGGCGGCCGCCACGGCGGTCATCGCCGACGCCGCTGCCCGGCGCACGCACGAATCCCTGCACGCGTACCCGTCCGTCGACCATCCCGCCTCGAACGCGATCTGCCGCAAGGCCGGTTTCACCCTGGTCTCCGTCTGCGACTTCGAGTACCCGCCGGGGAACCCGATCCGGTGCAACGACTGGCGGGTGGACCTCACCGCGGTCGACCGCTGAGGGCAGGCCGGGACGCTCCCGCGGCAACTCGGCGAGGGAAATCCAGCATGGCGAAATGTCAGCATTTGGCACCATGGCCGCAGGTGGCAGGGTCGGACGTACACTGAAGTGGTGTCGGGCAGGTCCCTGCTCCGCCCGGCCACCTGTATGCACCACCTGTATCCAACCGTCTGCGGCCAGACCAGAGAGTGCTGCCGCCCGGATTTCGGCCGACCCCAGAACGGGTCCTGAGCCGGTCCGGACGCATGCCGCAGTTGTTGCGCAGTGACAGGTAGCGGTCCTCGGCCGATCCGGCCCTTCGGTCCGCACGCAGATCGCCCCCCTGTGGGGACCGCTCGCCTTCACGCGTACCACCGCCGGTGCCCCGGCTTCCGCGTCGCATGTGCACCGCACTGCGCCGGAGCGGGTCCGCACCCGGCCGACAGCACGATCCCCGGCAGCCGGGCACCGGACGACCGGTGCCGGGACGCCGGGTCATGGTCATCATCGCGGTATCCGGTTTGCCCTCACCCCTGCCGACAGGCCGGGCCACCCGCAGCGCACCACCGGCCGCTTCCGAGGGGATAGTTGTGAAACTCAGTGCACTGCTCGACGGGCACGACCACCACGTACTCCAGGGCGACCTGGCGACGCCGATCACCGCGGGAATGAGCTTCGACGCCCACCGGGTGACGGCCGGCTCGCTGTACATCGCCGTACCGGGCCACGAGGACGGCGGCCCCGAGCTGATCGGGCGGGCGCTGGAGCTCGGCGCCGTCGCGGTACTGGCCGAGGGCGACGCACCGCACCTCGCGGGCCTGCCCGCGGCGGTCTGCGTGGTCCGGGTGACCGACATCCGGGCGCTGGCCGCGGTCGTCGCGTCCCGCTACTACGGTGAGCCCGGCCGCGCGATGGACGTCGTGGCGATCACCGGCACCAACGGCAAGACCTCGGTCTCGTACATGGTCGAGGCGGTCCTGCGGATCGCCGAGGGCGTGAAGGTCGGGGTCATCGGCACCTCGGGCAGCCGGATCGGCGACGAGTCGATCCCGATGCCGAGGTCGGTGCTGACCACCCCCGAGGCGCCGGACCTGCAGTACCTGCTCGGCCACATGCGCGACCGCGCGACGCCCAGCGTGGTGCTGGAGGCGACCTCGATGGGCCTGCTGCAGCGCCGGGTCGAGGGCGTGTTCATCGACGTCGGCGTCTTCACCAACCTGACCCAGGACCACTTGGACGACCACGGCACGATGGAGCACTACAAGAACGCCAAGATGCGGCTGTTCCAGGGGCTCTGCCGGCGCGCGGTGGTCAACGCCGACGACCCGGTCAGCGCCGAGATCATCGCGCTGATGCCGGAGACGGTGACCACGTACGCCCTGGACGCCCCGGCCGACTACCGCGCCACCGACCTGGTCGTGGACGCGGCGGGCAGCCGCTTCACGCTGCACCACGCCGGCCGCAAGTACCCGGCCGCCATCCCGGTGCCCGGCCGCTTCTCGGTGGCGAACGCGCTGGCCACCGTGGCGGCGTGCCATCTGCTCGGCCATGACCTGCAGGGCCTCGTCAGCGCTCTCGACCGGATGCCGCCCACCCCGGGCCGCTTCGAGCGCTACACCACCCCGCAGGGCTCCTGCGTGATCGTCGACTACGCGCACTCCCCGGACTCGCTGGAGAAGGTCCTCACCACCATCCGCAGCTTCGCGACCGGCCGGGTCATCACCGTCTTCGGCTGCGGCGGCGACCGGGACATCACCAAGCGCGTCGCCATGGGCACCATCGCCGGCGAGCTCTCCGACCTGTGCGTCCTCACCTCGGACAACCCGCGCTACGAGGACCCGGAGGGCATCCTCGACCAGATCGCCCCCGGCCTGGTCCACACCGGGATCCCGTTCCAGCGGATCACCGACCGCCGGGACGCGATCCGCTACGCGCTGTCCGTCGCCGGTCCCGACGACGTCGTGCTCGTCGCGGGCAAGGGCAGCGAGCCGTTCCAGATCATCGGGGACGAGCTGCTCCCGTTCAGCGACATGGGCGTGGTCCGCGAGCTGGCGCTGGAGCCGGCCGTCGCGGCCCTGTAGCTCGCCGGTCGTGCCGCGATGCGAGGGGCCGGTTCCGCTCAGGCCAGTCGCATCGCGAAGGTCACGACGGCGCCGGGGGAGGCCGTGGCGATCACCAGCCGGTCGGTGAGCAGGCGGGTGAGCCACAGCCCGCGGCCGACCGGGCCGCCGTTGATCCCGGGCGCCAGCTCGGGGATGACGTCCTCGGAGAAGCCGGGCCCGGAATCGCTGATGCGGCACTCCAGTTCGTCGCCGACCCTGGTCAGCGCCAGGGCCCCGTCCCCGCCGGCGTGCTCGACCACGTTCGAGGCGAGCGCGTCCATGGCGAGGACGAACTCGCCGCGGCGCGGTTCCGACAGCCCCGCCAGGGACGCGCGCTGCTCGATGAGGACCCGCAGCCGCGGCAGGTCCTCGCCGGTGAACGCGACCTGCAGCAGGCACTCCGCCGGTTCGCCGGCAGGGCCGCCGGCCGGCCCGGTCATCATCGGCGCTCCGTTCCGGTCAGCACCAGGCGGGCCGAGCCGTGCTCGCCCAGTGCGCGCAGTACGCGGAGCTGGCCGCTCTCGCAGCAGACCTCGACGCGGTCGTGGCCGTCGGCGGCGCGGACCAGCCGGAGGAGGTCGTCGGCGCACCGGACGCTGAGGAAGCTCAACCGCGTCAGATCCACGACGAGTTTCCCGGCATCCGCGGTGCGCGTGAGCGCTTCGCCGACGGCGGCGCCGAACTGCTCGCCGGTGGCGAGGTCCGCCTCGCCGATCAGCCGCAGGGAGCCGTCCCCGTACACCGCCCGCAGTTCGCCGAGCCGGGTGAGCAGATTGACGGGATGCGCCCGGCACATCCGCGCCAGGACGTCCTCGTCGAACCAGCGGCGGTCGTACGCGCAGATCTCGCTGTAGGAGCCGTCGGTGAACAGATGCCCGGCGTGGGATTCGCGATGCGTCATCACATCGATGTCGGCGTCCAGATCCGGCACCCAGTGCATGTCGATGAAGGTGCGCAGCCCGGTGTACCCCTGCCGGCCCGCGAGGGCGGTCTCCTCGCGGATCCGCTGCCACTGCCGCTCGGGGGTGAAGTCGCGGTCGGGGCGGATCAGTGACCGCATGCTGGTCAGCACCAGCTGGCCGCGGGCCCTGACCCGGGCCATCGAAGGGCTGTCGGCCTCCAGCCGGGACCACACCTCGTCATCGCTCACCCGGGGGGCCGCGAAGACCATCACCTTCTCGCCGCGGGCCAGACCCGTCCACGCGAAGGTGGTCAGCACGTCCCAGTTCGACTCGTCGTCGCCGTAACTGACGAAGCAGTGGTCGCCAGCTCGCATGCGTTGCACGGAGATCGTGGCGGGATGGACCTCATCCCAGACAGGCATCGCCCCTCGCTTTCTGCGACCCGTACCGCTGTTCCCGCGGACCGGAGTCGTGGCAAAGCTAGCGAGTCTGCTTCCGGGCGCGGCATGCGCCGACGGAAGTGAACGATGGCGTAAGGAAGTTGCCCTTCCGTTTTCAGGAAGGGTCGCGATTGGTCATCGCGTGATCACATCTGACCGTTCGCCGGGGCGCGGCCGGGGGCCGAGGGCGCGGCCAGGGGCGCGGCCGGTGCGCGGGGCGCGGGTCAGCGCGGAGCGCCGCGTCCTACCACTTCGAGCGCTGCATGAAGCGGCGGTGCGCCGACTGGGCGGAGTCGGAGCGCTGGACGGGTACGGGCGCGGGCTTCTGCTGCGGACTGTCGGTGGACTGGCTCGGGCCGCTGGTGGTGCCGGGCATGATCTTCGTCCTCCCTGTCGGTGTAGGTGGCGCGGTACATCAGGAAGGCGCCAGGTTAACCGCCGGGTGCGCGGTACGGGCTTCTCTGCGGGCCGTATACCCCCGTTCGGGGACGCATCCGCTGTTGTCCGAACTGTTGACGGGACACGGTCACAGTTCTACCGTCCGATGGCGGTGGACTGAGTTGTCTTCTGTTCGCTTTTCGCAACCCTTCTCCACAAACCTCAACGGCCGTCTGTGCCCGGCCGCGAAGAAGGAGCCCCGCGTATGCGAAGCCAGCACGCCGTACCGCAACTGCGCGCCGTAGCGCCCCCGCGCACCTTACGCACCCTGCGAACGCCCCTGACCGTACTGCTCGTGCTCGTCATGGCGGCGTTCGCCGTCCTCCAGGCCCCGCCCGCCCACGCGGCGGTGAACACCGCGATCACCGTCGACGGGAACTCCCCGGGCCGGATCTTCGACGGAGTCGGAGCGATCAGCGGCGGCGGCGGCAACTCGCGGCTGCTGGCGGACTATCCGGAGCCGCAGCGCGGCCAGATCCTGGACTACCTGTTCAAGCCCGGCTACGGCGCGGCCCTGCAGATCTTCAAGGTCGAGATCGGCGGCGACACCAACTCCACCGACGGTGCCGAACCCAGTCACGAGCACACCCGCGGCACCGTCGACTGCGGTACCGGATACGAGTGGTGGCTGATGGAACAGGCCAAGGCCCGTAATCCAGCGGTGAAGCTCTACGGGCTCGCCTGGGGCGCGCCCGGCTGGATCGGCAACGGCAACTTCTGGTCCCAGGACATGATCGACTACCTGATCGCCTGGATGGGCTGCGCCACCCAGCACGGACTCAGGATCGACTACCTGGGCGGCTGGAACGAGCGCGGCTACAACAAGGCCTGGTACGAGAACCTGCACGCCACCCTCGCCGCGAAGGGCTACGGATCGACGAAGATCGTCGGCGCGGACTCCGACTGGTCGGTCGCCGGGGACATCCGCGGCGACGCGGCCTTCGCCGCCTCCGTGGACATCGTCGGCGCGCACTACCCCTGCGGCTACATGTCCGCGATGACGTCGTGCTCCACCACCTCCGACGCCCTGGCGACCGGAAAGCAGCTGTGGGCGAGCGAGAACGGCTCCGAGGACTACAACACCGGCGGCGCGCCCATCGCCCGCGCCATCAACAGGGGTTATCTGGACGCCAAGTTCTCCGCGTTCATCAACTGGCCGCTGGCCGCCGCGCTCTACCAGAACCTCCCGTACAACACCGACGGCATGCTGACCGCCACCCAGCCCTGGTCCGGCACGTACAGCGTCGGAAAGAGCACCTGGGCCACCGCGCACACCACCCAGTTCACCCAGCCGGGCTGGCAGTACCTGGACTCCGGCAGCGGCTACCTGGGCGGCGACCGCGCCAACGGCAGCTACGTCAGCTACAGGTCACCGGGAAAGACCGCCTGGAGCACCGTTCTCGAAACCCTCGACGCCACGGCCGCGCAGACCGTCAGCCTCAAAACCGCCGGAGGACTGCCCGGCGGCACGGTGCACGTCTGGTCCAGCGACTTCGCCTCCGGCCGGCAGAGCGACTACCTCGTGCACACCGCCGACCTCACACCCGTCAACGGCGCCTACCAGCTGACCCTGCAGCCGGGCCGGGTGTACTCGGTGACCACCACCACGGGACAGGGCGCGGGAACGGCCGCCTCGCCCACCCGCGGGCTGCTCGCACTGCCCTACTCCGACGACTTCCAGTCCACCCGGCAGGGCGGCGAGGCCCGGTATCTGGCCGACATGAACGGCTCCTTCGAGGGCGCGGCCTGCGGGGCGGGCCGCACGGGCACCTGCATACGGCAGATGGCCACGACGACCCCCATCACCTGGGACGACGGCAGTGACCCGTACGCGACGCTGGGTGACCTGAGCTGGTCCGACTACACCGTGTCGGCCGACGCGATGCTCGAACAGGCGGGCGCGGTCCAGCTGATGGGCCGGGTCGGCACCCAGAAGGGCTTCTCCCCGGGCAGCATCAACGCCTACTACCTCAAACTCACCAACACCGGGGCCTGGTCCATCCTGCGCAACAGCGCCACCGGAGCGGTCGCCACCCTCGCCTCCGGCACCGTCGCCGCGCCCGGCACCGGCAGCTGGCACCGGCTCGCCCTCACCTTCGCCGGCCGCACCATCACCGCGACGATCGACGGCACGAAAGCCGGCTCCGTCAGCGACGACTCCTACGGGGCGGGCCAGGTCGGCATCGGCACCGCCGGGTACGTGGCCGCCCAGTTCGACAACCTCAGCGTCACCCCCGGCTCCCCGGCCGTCCTGTCGGGGACGTACACCCTGGTCAACCGCAACAGCGGCAAGGCGCTCGACGCGGCCAAGCAGGGCACCGCCGACGGCACGCCGATCATTCAGTGGACCCGCAACGGCGGCGGCAACCAGCAGTGGAGGATCGCTCAGGCCCCGGGCGGCTACTACACCGTCACCGGCGTGGCCAGTGGCAAGGCGCTCGACGTACCCGGCGCCGCCAAGGTCGCCGGGACCCGACTCGACCTCTGGACGTCCAACGGGGGCGCCAACCAGCAGTGGCTGATCGTCCCCAGCGGTGGCGGCTACTACACGCTGGAGGGCCGCGACAGCGGTCAGCTCGCCGACGTCAGCGGCGCGTCCACCGCCGACGAGGCGCCGGTCGTCCAGTGGCCGGCGAACGGCGGCGGCAACCAGCAGTGGCAGCTGGTGCCCGTCTCCTGATCCGTTCCGGCCGTGTGCCGTGCCTCCGGGGCGGCCGGTCCTGACCCCGCCAGTGGTAGGAACCGCGCTGGTACCTGCCGTGTGCGTACGTGGCACGGGGGGCTGGGTCGGCCGCGCCGGGCGGCGAAGTATTCCTTCCGGGAGCCCGTGGCGCGATCGGCGCGACGGGCCCGGTATCCGGAGGGAACGGGACGATGGCGATTGTTGAAGGGGTGCCGGCCGGCGTGGAGGCGCCGGTCGGCGGGTCTGTGCGGGAGTCCGTGCCCGGGCGGATGACAGGCCGGCTGCGGCTGGTCCTGGTGGTGCTGCTGGTCGCGCAGTTCATGCTGGCCGTGGACTTCTCGATCCTCAATGTGGCGCTGCCGGTGGTCGGCCAGGGGCTCGGGTTCCCGCTGGCGGACCTGCAGTGGATCGGTACGTCGTTCGCGCTGGCCGCCGCGGGGTTCACGCTGCTGTTCGGCCGGATCGCCGACA
Source organism: Streptomyces sp. RKAG293 (assembly GCF_023701745.1). Classification (NCBI taxonomy): domain Bacteria; kingdom Bacillati; phylum Actinomycetota; class Actinomycetes; order Kitasatosporales; family Streptomycetaceae; genus Streptomyces; species Streptomyces sp. RKAG293. The sequence continues at coordinate 8,262,115 of NZ_JAJOZB010000001.1, forward strand.
TCGTCGGCCGCCGCCGGCTGTTCCTCGCGGGCCTGGCCCTGCTGGGGGTCTCCTCGCTGGTCGGCGGGCTCGCGGTCAGCCCGGGCATGCTGCTGGCCGCCCGGGTCGCCCAGGGGCTGGCGACGGCGGCCGTCACCCCGGCCGGCCTGTCACTGCTGACCTCGTCCTTCCCCGAGGGCCCGCTGCGGGACAAGGCGCTCGGTCTCAACGGCGCCCTGATGTCGGCCGGCTTCACCGCCGGCGCGGTCCTCGGGGGTGTGCTGACCGAGCTGCTCTCCTGGCGCTGGGCGTTCTTCGTCAACGTGCCGGTCGCCGTCGCGGTGCTGATCGTGGCCCCGCTGGTGATCAAGGAGAGCCGCCCCGCGGTCCGCCCGCGGCTGGACGTGCCCGGCGCGGTCGCGGTCACCCTCGGCCTGCTCGCCCTGGTCCTCGGGCTGACCACGGCGGGGGAGAAGGGGTGGGGTGACCCGGTGTGCCTGGTGTCCCTGGCGACCGGCGCCGTGCTGCTCGTCGTGTTCTACGTCGTCGAGAAGGGCGCGTCCGCCCCTCTGGTGCCGGTGGCGATGCTGCGGCGCCGCACCGTGATCTGGGGCAACGTCGCGGGCCTCATCGCCTTCGTCACCGAGACCTCGCTGGTCTTCCTCATGACCCTCTATCTGCAGAAGGTGCTCGGCTTCTCCCCGCTGGCGGCGGGCCTGTCCTTCGGCGTGCTGGGCCTGGGCACCGTCGCCGGCGGTCTGGTCGCGGCCCGGGTGATCGGCCGGATCGGCACCAGGGCGACCCTCGTGACCGGCGGTGCCGTCCAGGCCGTCGCCACGGTGGCGCTGGTCGCGCTGGGTGACGACCGCGGCTGGATGGCGCTGCTGCTGGCGGGCACCTTCCTCGGCGGGATCGGCAACATGCTGGTGATCGTCGGCTTCATGGTGACCGCCACCTCCGGCATCCCCGACGCCCAGCAGGGCATGGCGACCGGTCTGGCCACCATGACCCAGCAGGTCGGCATCACCATGGGCGCCCCGGTCATGAGCGCCATCGCCACCGCCGGGATCACCGTCTCGTCCGGCACGGGCGCGGTACTGGACGGCATCGGGAACGCGGTCCTGGTGAACGCGGCCATCGTGCTGGCCGGCGCGGTCCTCGCGGCCCTGTTCCTGCGCGGCGCGCGGCGGACGTGACGCGGGTCTCAGGCCGCTTCCGCCCTTGTGCCACAAGGGCGCTCCGCCCCCGGGGCGCCGCCGGAGGGCCCGCATCCGCCATGGATGCGGGCCACGTGCTATCGTAGATCTCAGTTGCAGTTGTGGTACCCATGAAACTTTGTGTGCACCTGACGGTTACATCCCTCAGGTGCATTTTGTTTTTCCGGTCATCTCCGGATGGGCTCATTGCGGCGACGCGGAACACGTGAAGTGCGTATTCCGGCTGTGCCCCCTATCAGAGGAGATTTGACATGGCTACTGGCACCGTGAAGTGGTTCAACGCGGAAAAGGGCTTCGGCTTCATCGAGCAGGACGGCGGCGGCGCTGACGTCTTCGCCCACTACTCGAACATCGCCACCCAGGGCTTCCGTGAGCTCCAGGAAGGCCAGAAGGTCTCCTTCGACGTCACGCAGGGCCAGAAGGGCCCGCAGGCCGAGAACATCGTTCCCGCCTGACGCTGACAAGAGCTGAGCCAGGGCCCGCACCTCACGGTGCGGGCCCTGGCCGTTGCCCGGACTCCGTAGGACCCCCCGGGCACCATTCACCACACGGACCTCATCGGTCCGGCATTCCGGCCGCCACTTCTCAGTAGGCGCCGTTTTCATCGGAGTTCACCGCGCGGAGATTTCCGCCGGACTCCGCATTCGCCATTTGCTTCGGTTCGTTTCTTGCGATTCCTTGCGCGGCTGCCGGCCGCCGGGTCTTCCTCGACACGCGCCGCCTCGAGGAAGGTTCCGCATGAACCGCACCACGCGCTCGAACAGCCCCTACTCCCGCAGCAGCCGCACCGGCGGCTCGGGCAGTGGCGGCAGCTACAGCAGCCGCTCCGCCGGCTCCGGCAACAACACCGCCGGGTTCACCGGCCGCTCCCGCTCGCAGTCCCCGAACCGCTCCGGCGGTTCCGGACGCCGGCCGGCCGCGCTGCAGGGCGAGTTCGCCCTGCCCGTCACGATCACCCCGGCGCTTCCCGCCGTCACCACCTTCGGCGCGCTGGACATGCCCGTCGAGGTGCTCAAGATGCTCACCAGCCTGGGCATGAACGAGCCGTTCCCGATCCAGGGCGCGACGCTGCCGAACTCGCTGGCCGGCCGTGACGTCCTCGGCCGCGGGCGCACCGGCTCCGGCAAGACCCTCGCGTTCGGTCTGGCGCTGCTCTGCCGCACCGCCGGACAGCGTGCCCAGCCCCGTCAGCCGCTCGCCCTGGTCCTGGTCCCGACCCGTGAGCTGGCCCAGCAGGTCACCGACGCGCTCACCCCGTACGCCCGCTCGCTGCACCTGCGGCTGGCCACGGTCGTCGGCGGTATGTCGATCGGCCGCCAGGCCAGCGTGCTGCGCGGCGGCGCCGAGGTCGTCGTGGCGACGCCGGGCCGGCTCAAGGACCTGATCGACCGCGGTGACTGCCGGCTGGACCGGGTGGCCATCACGGTGCTCGACGAGGCCGACCAGATGGCCGACATGGGCTTCATGCCGCAGGTCACCGCGCTGCTCGACCAGGTGCGCACCGACGGCCAGCGGATGCTGTTCTCGGCCACCCTGGACCGCAACGTCGACCAGCTGGTGCGCCAGTACCTGCACGACCCGGTGGTCCACTCGGTGGACCCCTCGGCCGGTGCGGTCACCACGATGGAACACCACGTGCTGCACGTGCACGGCGCCGACAAGCGCGCCACCACCACGGAGATCGCCGCCCGTGACGGACGGGTGCTGATGTTCCTGGACACCAAGCACGCCGTCGACCTGCTGACCCGCGAGCTGCTGGCCAGCGGGGTGCGGGCGGCCGCGCTGCACGGCGGCAAGTCGCAGCCGCAGCGCAACCGGACGCTGGAGCAGTTCAAGAACGGGCACGTGACCGTGCTGGTGGCGACCAACGTCGCCGCCCGCGGCATCCACGTCGACAACCTGGACCTGGTCGTCAACGTCGACCCGCCCAGCGACCACAAGGACTACCTGCACCGCGGCGGCCGTACCGCCCGCGCGGGGGAGTCCGGTGTGGTCGTCACGCTGGTGCTGCCGAACCAGCGCCGCGACATGACGCGTCTGATGGCCGACGCCGGCATCACGCCGAAGACGACCCAGGTCCGCTCCGGCGAGGCCGAGCTGACGCGGATCACCGGAGCCCAGGCCCCGTCCGGCGTTCCGGTCGTCATCACCGCGCCGGTGTCCGAGGCCGCGAAGCGCAGTGCCGCCTCGACCCGCGGGCGCCGCAGCCGTACGGCCCAGGCCCGTCGCGCCGGTGCGCCGGATCGTTCCTCCAGGCCCCGTACGACCGCCGTCTGACCGTTGCCGGCCGCTGGCCGGCGACACCGGAATACCGCCGGGCCCCACTGACGAGTGGGGTCCGGCTTTTCGCTGTCGCCGTCAGGCGGACGCGTCGTCGGTGCGCGGTTCGGGCGGAGCGACCGGGAGCAGGGCTTCACCCACCCCGTCGGCGAGCGTCAGGACCTGGTCCGCACCGGTCAGTTCGAGGGTGCGCAGCAGCTGCGGGCTGACGTCGGCGAGGACCAGGACGTCCCCGCGGTCCTGCAGCGTCTGCCGGATGGTGAGCAGCAGGCCCAGCCCGCGGGAGTCGCAGAAGGTGAGCCCGGCGCAGTCCAGCACCAGGCGGGACCGGCGGGCGTCGCCGTCCTGCTGGGCCGGCAGCTCGCCGTTCCGGATCCGGCCGTCCTGCCGGGCGCGGAGCAGCTCGGCCACGGCGGTCGCCAGGACGTCCTCGCTGTCCAGGTCGAGCTCGCCCGCCAGCGCGAGTACGTCGACATCCCCCTGGCCGTGGCGTACGGGCCGCACCTGCAGCCGAGTCATGGTCGTCTCCCGAAGATCAAGATCGAGGAAATACTGGGTGTGCTCACGTCGCCCCCCACCCCGCCTTGCCACGGGTCGGCCGACTCCGTGGCGAGGTTGGGCGAGGGTAGCGTACCTGGCTTCCCGGCGTGCGTAAATCTGTCTCGGCCACGATAGACATTTCCCGATCGGGTTGTTAGGTTTTCTGACGTAATGAAGGACGTCGGTGATCTCCGGCTGTCGCCTCCCCCCAAGTGGGCTGTACGCCGCAGAGGTGCAATGACCCCCAGAACCCGTACGAACACGACCGACAAGTTCGACGACGACGACTACCCCGCCTACACCATGGGCCGGGCCGCCGAGATGCTCGGCACCACGCCCGCCTTCCTGCGGGCGCTGGGCGACGCGCGGCTGATCACCCCGCTGCGTTCGGAGGGCGGCCACCGCCGCTACTCGCGCTACCAGCTGCGCATCGCCGCCCGCGCGCGCGAACTCGTCGACCAGGGCACGGCCATCGACACGGCCTGCCGCATCGTCATCCTGGAGGACCAGCTCGAAGAGGCCCTGCGCCTCAACGAGGAGCTGCGCCGCCGGGCCGGCGGTCCGCCGCCCGAGGACGTCTGACCGTCCAGGCGGCGCATCCAGGCCGGACGGGCCGGTGCGAGCCCGTGCCACGACGGCGCCGGAGCGCCTAGGGTCGGTCCTGTGCTGAGCATCGTGGATGAACTGACCGGCCCTGGTCCGCTGCGGATCTGCGCCCATGCCCCACAGGACGGCGATCCGGGCGATCTGACCGGACTGCGGGTGCTTCTCGTCGCGGACGTGCTGGCGCGCGTCGTCGAGTTGCGCGGCAGGGCCGTGCTCATGGGGTGGACCGGACCGCGGGTGCCGACGGCCGACGTGGCGGGCATCCGTCCGGCCGACGCCACCGGCACCCTCGAGGAGATCACCGGGACGCTGGGCGGCCCACCGGTCGTGCACATCAGCCATCGCGCCTACGAGGGCGCGGGCGGCGCCGGCCTCCGGGTCGGCGAGGCGAGCGCCACAGGGCCGGAACCGGTGGACCAGGACGCGCTCGCCGTGCGCGTGCTGCTGCTCGGCCACCCGCACCACGAACCGCTCGCCGTCACGTCCGAGGAGATCGCCGCGGCCGGCCGCCGGCTGGCCCGCTGGCGGCGCGCGGTGGCCGACTGGGCCGAGGAGCCGTCCAAGCCGATGGCCGCCGACCTGGTGCGAACGGCCCGGGCCGCGCTGGAGGACACCCTCGACACCTCCGAGGTGCTGCGGCTGCTGCGCGGGCTGGAGACGGCCGGTGAGGTACCGGCCGGGGCCAAGTTCGAGACGTTCGCCCATCTCGACCGGGTTCTCGGCCTGGAAGTCGTCCGAGAGATCGGCCGTCCGCGCTCCGCCGGGGCACCGGCATGAGCGGGACGCGGCGACTGGTGATCCTGCGGCACGCCAAGTCCGCCTGGCCCGACGGCGTTCCCGACCACGACAGGCCGCTGAACCGGCGCGGCCTGCGCGATGCCCCCGCCGCCGGCCGGTGGTTGGGCGAGGCCGGCCGGCTGCCCGACCTCGTCCTGTGCTCCTCCGCCCGCCGGACCCGCCAGACATGGGAACTGGCCGCCGCCGAGCTGGACGGCGCTCCACCGGTCCGCTACGAACCGCGCCTCTACGCGGCGGACGACGACGACCTGCTCGACGTCGTCCGCGAAGTGGCCGCCGACGTCGGGACGTTGCTGCTGGTCGGCCACAACCCCGGCCTCCAGGAACTGGCCCTGCTGCTCGCCGGCGAGGCGGCCGGCGACACTCTGGAGCGCGCGCGGACGAAGTTCCCCACGTCCGGCACCGCCGTGCTCACCTGGAGCGGACCGTGGTCGGCCCTCGAGCCGGGCGCCGCCCTGCTGACCGACTTCGTGGTGCCGCGCGGGCGGCGCGAGGAGCGTCCCTGACCACGGGCGGCCTGAAGAGCGTTCCTCGCCTCAGCGGAATGTCCGAGCGGGCGCCGCGCTCGCTGCGGTGGCCGTGGCCGCGACGGTTCTGGCGGGTCCAGCGGCCTTGACGGGTCCGGCCGTTCTGACGGGCGCGGCGGTTCCGAGGGGCGTGGCGGTTCCGACGGGTGTGGGAGCGGGGGCGACCAGCGACGGATCGACGGTGAGGGCGGTGACGCCCAGCGGCGCCCCGAGGGCGTGCAGCGCGGTCGCCGACAGGCTGATCCACTCCTGGCCGGCGCCCAGCGCCGCGACCAGCCGCCGCTCGGTGGTGAAGGCGACGGCGGTGCGGTCGCCGAGCGGGGTGCGGAAGAAGCGGGCGGTACAGCCCGCGGAACCCGGCCGGACAGGGACGAGAAGTGATCCGGCCGGGATGCGTTCGGAAGGTTCGGGATCCTCCGCGTACTGGTGGTCGACCATCACAGTGCTCCTTGAGAGAGGCGAAGCGGTCTCCGGCGTGATCGCCGGCGCCGCTCCGATGAAGGTATCCCCGCGCGAGGGGTTGTCGATCACGCTCCTTACGGGTGCTTGATGCGGACACCGGTCCCTTTGACGCGCTCCTGACGGCGGGCACGGCCCAGCGGCGTCCTGAGGGGCGCGTCGTCAGGAGGGGTGCGTCGTCAGGAGGGCGTCAAAGCTTCGGCCTGCGCGTCAAGCCCGCGTCAGGGCGGAGCCGGGGCCCGGACCTGCGGGCTTAGCGTCGATGGAGTGCTCCCGGCGATCACGCCGGAGAGCGTCTCGTCTCCCCCCGGAGGACCGCCATGTGCCTGTGCCAGTACGAGGACGAACCCGAGCCGACCGAACCGTTCGCGGCCGGATCCGTTCTCCTCCCAGCGCCGTCGGACCACCCGGCTCCGTACGTCCGCACCACCCTCTGCGCCCGGTCGGCCCCGGCGTACTCCGCCGCGGGCCCCGCCGTCGTCGCTCCCGCTCCCGCCACGACCCTGGCACCGGACAACTGGCGCCACGCGGACCGCACGACGCGGGCGCGCTGCGCATGACCGCCACCTCGCTCGTGCCGGCCCTGGCCACGGCGCCGGCCGCGGACCCTTCGTCGCTCGTCGTCTGGCCCGCCTCCGCCCGGTCCGCCGCGCACGGCGACGTCACCGTCGCGGGCGTCTCGCTGGCGGAGGCGGCCGACCGCTTCGGCACGCCGCTCTACGTCCTGGACGAGGGCGAGTTCCGCGACCGCTGCCGCACCTACCGCGCCGCTTTTCCGGAGGCCGATGTGATCTACGCGGCCAAGGCCTTCCTCTGCCGCGCCCTGCTGCACTGGGTGGAGGAGGAAGGTCTGGGCCTGGACGTCTGCTCGGCGGGCGAGTTGGAGCTCGCCGTCACCACGGGATTCCCGCCCGAGCGGATCGTGTTGCACGGCAACGCCAAGAGCCCCAAAGACCTGAGCGCGGCCGTACGGCTGGGTGTCGCGCGGATCGTCGTCGACAGCGCCTCGGAGATCAACCACCTGGCCGTGCTGGTGCCGAGGGGCACCCGGCAGCAGGTCATGGTGCGCGTGGTGCCGGACGTCTCGGCGGGCGGCCACGCGGCCGTCAGAACCGGCACCGACGGGCAGAAGTTCGGTTTGTCGATCACCGACGGCTCCGCCGAGGAGGCCGTCGTCCGGATCCTCGGCCGGCCCGAGCTGGAACTGGTCGGCCTGCACTGCCACATCGGATCCCAGATAGCCGAAGTCGAGCCGTACATCACGGCGCTGCGCCGGCTGATCGGCCTGCTGGCCCGGATCCGGGACGACCACGGCGTCGTGCTTCCGCAACTCGATCTCGGCGGTGGCCACGCGGTGGCCTACCGGCCGGGCGAGGACGTCCTCGACGTGGCCGCGCTCGCCGCCCGGGTCCGCACCGAGCTCGCGGACGGCTGCGCCCGCGCCGGGCTGCCATTGCCACGGCTCACCATCGAGCCGGGACGGGCGATCGCCGGCCCCGCGGGCGTCGCGGTCTACCGCGTGCTGTCGGTCAAGGACACCGGCGGGCAGCGCTTCGTCGCCGTGGACGGCGGCATGAGCGACAACCCGCGGCCCGCCCTGTACGGGGTGCGCTACGCGCCCCGGCTCATCGGCCGCGGCTCCACCGCCCCGGTGCGGCCGGTCACCGTCGTCGGCCGGCACTGTGAGGCCGGTGACGTCCTCGCGGCCGGTGCGGCACTGCCGGACGACGTCCGCCCCGGCGACCTGCTGGCCGTCCCGGTCGCGGGTGCCTACCACCTGTCTATGGCGTCCGGCTACAACCTGGTGGGCCGCCCGCCCGTCGTCGCCGTCCACGACGGCAGCGCCCGGCTCCTGGTACGCCGCGAGACGCTGATGGACATGAGCGTGCGCGACATCGGCCTGTGACAGCCGCCGTCCGGGCGCGCGGCTGTCAGGGGGCCGTCAAGGATCCCGCCGGCCGCGTATCGGGTCCGTCAAGGGACGCCCGGCCCGCGCTGCGCGGAGATCCACTGGAAGTACGAAGTACAAGGAACCGGGACACGAAGTACAAGGAACCGGGACACACGGTCCCCGGTTCACCGGTCGCAGCAGAGAAGGAAGCGAAACCACCATGGCTGAGGCCACGCGGATCATCGTCGGAGTCAGCGGATCGCTGAGCAGCCTGGCCGCACTGCACCGCGGCGTCGCCGAGGCGCGCCGCCACGACGCCCTCCTCGTACCGGTGCTCGCCTGGGCACCGGTCGGCGGCGAGATCGCGTACCGCAGGACGCCCTGCCCGCCGCTGCTCAAGGAATGGGAGCGCGCGGCCGGCAAACGCTTGGACATCGCTTTCGAACAGGCCCTCGGCGGCTACCCCAACGGCCTGCGCATCCGCCCGCTCGTCGTACGCGCCGCGCCCGGTCAGGCGCTGGTGCAGATCGCCGACCGGCCGGACGACCTGCTCGTGGTGAGCGCGGGCCGCCGCGGCCCGCTGAACCGGATGTTCCACGGCTCGGTGGCCCGCTACTGCCTGGCCCACGCCAAGTGCCCGGTGATCGCCGTACCGCCGTCCGACCTGCTGGAGACGCTGGAACGCGCGGGACGCCACGGCCTCCCGTTCCCGTCGACGGTCACGTCGTTTTCGTAGCGGACCGCTTCGCGCCTTTGCGTCCGCTGGTGCCCGTTCTGCCGCGTACCGGCTTTGCGGGCACCTTCTTCCGCGTTGCGGCCTTCGCCTTGCCTGCGGCCTTCCGCGACGGCTCTGTCCGGGTCGGCCCGGTCGACCATTTGAACTCGATCTCGAGCTCGATCTCCCCATTGCCGATCTCGACCTCGATCTCGCTGCGAAGGTCGTCGGCGATCCGCAGGCTCAGCGTTCCCGGGTTGAGTTCAAGTTCGGCATCCTCACCTTCCCTCAGCGCGGCTGCGAGGGCTGTGAGCTGATCAGCCGCCTCAAGGCGTGTCAGTGAGCGCTTCTGCTCGAACTTGAGGTCCTTCATGGGTGTCTCCGATCCGGAAACGGCATGGGCATCGGGCGCCGCATCGAGGCCGTGCGTGAGCGGGCGCGTAGGCAACACGTCGTCCTCAGCGATGGCGGCGATACCCGCGAAGATCATTACCGCGCGCTCCCGCTCGGCCGCTCGGCCTACTTCCAATGTCGACCCACCGGGATCACTCCGCACCTCGGGGTGCCGCACCGGCAGCGCCGCCTGCCCCCATGGCGCGGCGGACCATGCGCCCCCATGCGGGAGCCCGGGATGGGTTCTAGGATTGGGGAAGCTTCACGCTCGCGGAACTCGGTTCTCTCCGCCTCATATCTCCTTCTCTCTCCCTCCCTCGAGATATGTCCCTGGAGCTTGCAACTCACCAGGAGGCCATGCGCCATGTCCACTGCGTCGGAAACCCCTGTCCTGGACACCCTTGCCGCCATGACTGTCGACTCGATCGAGCGATGCGGCATGGCACCGGACATGTTCATCGTCACGCGTATCGCGGCACTCGCCGCCTCGGATGCCCCGCCCATCTCCTACGTGGCGCATATCGACCCCGCACTCCAAGCCGGCCTGACCGCCGAACAGGTGCAGGACGTCCTGGTGGCCATCGCCCCCATCGTCGGCACCGCCCGTGTCATGACGGCAGCAGGCAACATCGCCACGGCGCTCGGCATCGCCATCGCCGTCGCCGACGCCGAGATGGACGCCCAGGGCTGAATCCCCGTCTGCTCGTCCTGCCGCAGATGCAGTTGACGTCCGAAGTGACTCGGCCGACCCGGGTCCATCAACCGGTTGACCTCCGTGGCGGGTCGCGGGTCCGCCCTCCTGGGCAACTGGGACGATTCGCCCATGGGATCCAAGGCAGGAACCGCCGCGAGTCCGGCAACGGCGCGCATCGTCCTGCTGGCACTCGCGGCGGGCCAGTTCCTGATGGCGCTCGACAGCTCGGTCATGAACGTCTCGATCGCGACGGTGGCCGAGGACGTGGGCACGACGGTGACGGGGATCCAGGGCGCCATCACGGCCTACACCCTCGTGATGGCGATGTTCATGATCCTCGGCGGCAAGGTGGGCGCGCTGATCGGCCGCAGACGCGCGTTCATGATCGGCTGCGTCATCTACGGCTGCGGCTCCCTGACCACGGCACTCGCACCGAACCCGGCCGTGCTGCTGCTCGGCTGGGCGTTCCTCGAGGGGATCGGGGCGGCCCTGATCCTGCCCGCGATCGTGGCACTCGTGGCGAGCAACTTCGCCGCCGAGCGCCGTCCCGCCGCCTACGGTCTCGTCGCGGCCGCAGGGGCCGTGGCGATCGCGGTCGGGCCGCTCATCGGCGGTGTCGCGACGACGTATTTCTCCTGGCGATGTTCTTCACCTCACGGATCCCGACGACCCAGCCCCGTTCGACGGAGCCGTGACTGCGGGCCGTCCCGTCTCATGGCAGCAGCGGTGCCAGCAGCTCCTCGTCCGCTGGGTAGGGGAGTTCGGCGGGCAGCAGCCGGCCCGCGGCGCTCAGGTCGCCGGCGCGTACGAGGGTGTGGATCTCCTGGGCGAGCGGGGTCACATCCGTGATGGCGACCGTCCACTCGTCCGCGTACCGGCGGGCAGCGTCGCCGGTGAGGCCGAGTTGGAGGGATCGGTACGGCAGCGGCTGGAGCTGGAGGTCGCGTTCGGGGTCCCACTGGACGCGGGCGGGGGAGCGTCGGAGATCGCGCTTCCAGGAGGCCCGGTCGGGGTGGAGCCCACGCTCGTAGTGGGAGAGGCACGCGTGCCGCAGCGCCCACTCGAAGCCTTCACGGGCGATCTCGACGGCGAGTACCGTCTCCTGGCCCTCCTTCACGCCCCAGCCGCAGCGATACATCATCCAGAGAAAGCTCGGCTTGATCCACGTCATCCGGTCCCGTTGCCAGGCCGCCGGGAACCGGCCGGTGCTCGCCGCGAGGAGGCCGATGTGCGGGGAGTAGGCCTGGTAGACGGTGACGGTGGTCTCCGTGTGCAGCGCGCGGATCCGGTGTTTCGGCTCGTCCACGAGGTGGTTCGGCTCTGCGAGGTGCGTCGGTCCTGCGAGGTGTTTCAGTTCTTCCACGGGATACAGGGTGCGGCCACCGGCCGTTGGCGCGCCAGCGGTTTCTACGGGTGGGTCGGGCCCAGGGTCCAGTAGACGACGGAGAGGGTGGCCATCGAGACGAGGGTGGAGACCATCACGGAGTCGCGGGCGAGATCGGTGTCCAGGTCGTACTGGCGCGCGTAGATGAAGGCGTTCTGGGCGGTGGGCAGCGCGGAGCAGAGGACCACGGCGAGCAACTGGTGCTGCGGCAGGTGCAGAAGGAGGCCGCCGACCGCCAGGGCGACGAGGGGCTGCACGAGGGTCTTGAGCAGGACCGTCACCCCGACCTCGGTGAGCCGGCCCGCGCCGGTGGCGGCCGGGCGGCCGTGCAGCGACATGCCGAGGGTGACGAGGGCGGTGGGAACGGCGGCCGCGCCGAGCAGTTCGCAGGAGTGGCCGAGCGCCGTCGGAAGCTGCCAGCCGGCGGCGGAGACGACGGCGCCGAGGGCCGAGGCCATGATGATCGGGTTGCGCACCGGCATCATCAGCATCCTGGTGAGGCCGCCGCTCTGCCAGCCGGCGCCGGTGCCGGCGTCGAGCAGGGTCAGGATGACGGGGGATATCAGCAGCACCTGGAAGAGCAGGATCTGGGCGACGAACGAGGCGTCCCCGAGCACCTGCAGGGCCACCGGGATCCCGAGGTTGGCCGAGTTGACGTAGCCGGCCGCCATGCTGCTGATCGCCTGGTCGGCGAGCTTGTGGTGGAAGAACCGGCGAGCGGCCAGGAGGCCGAGGGCGCAGACCACGACGGTGCCGGCGGCGAAGGCGATCATCGAGGTGTTCGCGAAGGTGTCGAGGCGCGCCTTGGAGATCATGACGAACAGCGCGGCGGGCATGGCCACATGGAAGACGAACCGGCCGAGGACGGTCTCCGCCTGCTCGCCCAGCAGACCCGTGCGGCTGACCAGGTAGCCGGCCGCGGTGAGTATCCAGATCGGGGCGAAGCCGGCGAGCAGGGAGTGCATGAATCCTCGGGTCCGATGGGTCGCGGGCGCGGTCCGAACGGGCCACGGGTCGGCGGTTTGCCGCCGTCCATGATCCCCGCCCGCTTCCGGGCGCCTGCGGCAGGGCATGCCGGAGGGCGCCGCCGGGCCGACCCGCCGCGGCTCCTGCCGATCCGGTCGGACCGGCCTAGGCCGTCAGCGCCTCCGGCGCGTCCTCGGCGCCTTCCGCGCACGCGGTGACCAGCTCGTCCAAGGACACGTCCAGCGCGGCGGCCAGGGCCGCCACGGTGAAGAAGGCCGGGGTCGGTGCCCGGCCGGTCTCGATCTTGCGGAGGGTCTCCGCGGACAGTCCCGCCGCGGCGGCGACCTCCACCATGCTGCGGTCGCCACGGGCCCGGCGCAGCAGCGCGCCGAAGCGCTCACCGCGGTCACGTTCCCAGGGGGTCAAAGGAGTTCTCACCATGACCGTGATACTAATACCGGTATAAGTATTGGGCATCATCGAGGTCATCAGTCAGGAGTCAGCAGCATGGTGGAGATCAAGACCGACGCGGCGCTGGAGGCGATGCGCGAGGCCGGGCGCGTCGTGGCCCAGGCGCTCGGAGCCGTCCGCGGGGCGGCGGCCGTAGGGGTCCGGCTGCGGGAGCTGGACGTCGTGGCCCGTGACGTCCTGCGTGCGGCCGGGGCGCGTTCTCCGTTCCTCGGCTATCAGCCGGCATTCGCCCCGGTGCCGTTCCCGGCGGTGATCTGCGCCTCGGTCAACGACGCGGTCGTGCACGGCATCCCCGGCGACTACCGGCTGCGCGACGGCGATCTGGTCAGCATCGACTGCGGGGCGGAGCTCGACGGCTGGGCCGGCGACGCCGCCATCAGCTTCATCGTCGGCACCCCCCGCCCCGCCGACCTGCGGCTCATCGACGCCACCCAGCGGGCGCTGGACGCCGGCATAGCGGCCGCCGTCCCGGGCAACCGGATCGGGGACATCTCGCACGCCGTCGGCACCGTCGCCGAGGCGGCCGGCTGCGGTATGCCCGCGGACTTCGGCGGGCACGGCATCGGCCGCCGGATGCACGAGGATCCGGGAGTGCCCAACCGCGGCCGCCCCGGCCGCGGCTTCCCGCTGCGGCACGGTCTCGCGCTCGCCATCGAACCGATGCTGATGGCGGGCGGACGTGACGACTACCGAACCGATCCCGACGGTTGGACACTGCGCACCACCGACGGCAGCCGGGCCGCCCACATCGAGCACACCGTCGCCGTCACGGCGGACGGCCCCCGCGTCCTCACCCTGCCCTGACGCGGGTCAGGGCCGCATGTCGCTGTGCCCGCAGACCCAGGCCAGCGCGTCGTGCACGCCCTGGATGTAGTCCCGCGGGATCGTGCGCTGGGTGGCGTCCGCCAGCTGCACCACCGCGGCGTCCGCCTCGGCCGTCAGCAGGGGCAGATCCGGTGCGCCCTCGCACGAGGCGCCCGTGACCGGGGCCGGGTCCCCCCGGCCCAGCGCCCACAGGTAGCCCGTCAGCGCGCCCCGGGAGAGCTGCGTCTGCTGGGCAGGCCCCGCCCCGACGGCCTCCAGGGCGTGATACGCGTCCTCGACCTCGGCCAGTGACCTGGTGCCGATGGTCCCTTCCTTGTGCGGCTCTGCTCTGGGGAAGCTCATACCTGTACGTATGTCCCCTCCCGTGCCGCTGATGTGTGCCCGGGCGGGGGACGATATCCCGTCCGGCTCGACAGGTGCGTCCGGCGGTCAGGCGCACCCGGCCGGCGCGTCCGGCTTGACGGTGTCCAGGTGGGTCTCCACCCAGGCGCGCAGCACGCCCAGCGGCACGGCGACGCCGCGCCCCAGATCCGTCAGTTCGTACTCCACGTGCAGCGGGACGGCCGGGTAGACGGTGCGGTCGACGAACCCGCTGTCCTCCAGGCGCCGCAGGGTGCTCGTGAGGACCTTGGGGCTGATGCCCTGGAGGCGGCGCTGCAGCGCGCCGAAGCGCTGCGGCCCCTCCTCCATCGCTCCGATCGCCAGCGCCGTCCATTTGTTGGCGAGCAGGTCCAGCACGTCGCGGCACGGACACAGCGCGGCGTAGACGTCGTGCTGTGCGTGGTTTCCTGTCGTGCACGCGATGGTCATGGCCACTGCCTTTCCTGGTCGTGGAGGGTGGGCGACACGCCGGTTGCGCTGCCGCTCACGGCTCCCACCTGTGATGCTTTCCAAAAGATAGTAGTAGCCCTTGCAGGTAACCACTACCCCATAGGTAGCGTCCACGGTGTTGACGATAACCGGTCGGCGCGCCGCGGGCGCGCCGGCCCCACCCCCCACCGGGAGCCACCAGATGAACGAGAAGCCGACCATGCGCGCGATCACCCAGGACACCTTCGGCGGCCCGGAAGTGCTGCGTCTCACCGAGCTCCCCCGCCCGGAGCCGGTGCCGCACGAGGTGCTGGTGCGGGTGCGTGCCGCCGGGGTCAACCCGGTCGACTGGAAGACCCGGGAGGGCGGCGGGATGGCCGGTGCGCTGAGCGCGCCGCCGTTCGTGCTGGGCTGGGACGTCTCCGGCGTCGTCGAGCAGGTGGGGTTCGGCGTCCACACCCTGGAGGTCGGTGACGAGGTGTACGGGATGCCGTCGTTCCCCCGGGAGGCCGGCGCGTACGCGGAGTACGTGACCGCCCCGGCCCGGCACTTCGCCCGCAAGCCCGCCACGCTCGACCACGACCACGCCGCCGCGGTACCGCTCGCCGCCCTGACCGCCTGGCAGGCCCTGACCGTCACCGCCGGGGTCACGGCCGGGCAGCGGGTGCTGATCCACGGCGCGGCGGGCGGGGTGGGGCACTTCGCCGTGCAGTTCGCCAAGCACCTGGGGGCGCACGTCACCGGCACCGCCCGCGCCCCGAAGCACGCCTGGCTGCGTGAACTGGGCGCCGACGAGCTGGTCGACTACACCGCGGTCCGCTTCGAGGAAGAGGTGCGCGACATCGACGTCGTCCTCGACCTGATCGGCGACGAGCACGACCGTACGAGCACCCGCTCGCTGGACACGCTGCGCGCCGGCGGGATCCTCGTCGCCGTCCCGTCGGGTGTCTCGCCCGAACTGATGGAGGGGGCACGGGAGCGCGGCCTGCGGGCCTCGGCCTACCTCGTCGAGCCGGACGGCGACTCGCTGGCCACGATCGCCGGGCTGATCGACAAGGGCGGCATCGCCGTCGAGGTCGAGGACGTCCTTCCGCTGGCGGAGGCCGCCGAGGCGCACCGCCGCGGCGAGGAGGGCCGTACCCGGGGCAAGCTCACCCTGCACGTTGCGTAAAGGGGCCGCAAGCGAATTCGCAGTGCACGTCAACCCTTAGGAATTCCAAGGGTTAAGGGGTGGGGCTCCTGTCATTGATAGGGGCCCCTTTCCGCATTCCCACTCCCTTGTGGCCTGTTCTCGCCGCTGATACTTTCTCGGGCATCAGTTGGGAGCGGGCGGAAATGCGTAGAGAGCAATCTGTCGACATCAGGGAAGACGATTCCTGGGAACCGGGAACGAGTGCCGCCCCGAGTTCCCGGGAGACCTATCCGCGATTCCTTTTGCTGGGCCCTGTGGGGATAACGGACGGCCGGGACGTCATCGTGCTGCAGCCGTCGAAACCCGCCAATCTCCTGGCCGCACTGCTCCTGCATCCGAACTCCGTGGTGTCGGTGGACTTTCTGCAGCGGGTCGTGTGGGGCGAGGAGCGGCCCGTCACCGCGAAGGCGGCCCTGCACACCTGCGTGCAGCGGCTGCGGCAGCTCTTCACCAAGTACGGCATCGCGGGCAACCTCATCGAGGCCGTGCCCGGCGGCTACCGCATCGCCGCGGACGCCAGGACGCTCGACCTGATCGCCTTCCGCGAGCTGCTCAGGAGAGCGGAGGCGGAGCCGGATCCGGACGGCGAGCTGCGCACCCTGCGGGCCGCGCTGTCCCTGTGGCACGGGCCGCTGCTGGTCAACATCGACTCCGACATCCTGCGGCGCGAGGTCGTCCCCCGGCTGACCGAGGAGCGGCTGCGCACCCTGGAACGGGTCTTCGACATCGAGCTGGCGCTGGGCCGATGTCGTCAGGTACTCGCGGAGCTGTGGCCCGAGGCCCGCTCCCACCCGGCGCACGAACACTTCTGGGCCCAGCTCGTCGAGGCGCTGCACAGGACCGGCCGGCGGGCCGAGGCGCTGAGCGAGTACCGCGTGGTGAAGGAGTACCTGCAGACCGAGCTCGGCGTCGACCCGGGGCCCGCCCTGCAGCAGCTGGAGCTCGCGGTACTGCGGGGCGACGACCTCTCCGCCCCGGCCGCCGGGCCCGGCCTGACACTGCTGCCGCCGGGCAACCGGCACGGTCTTTCCCCGCCGCCCGCGATTCCCCCGGCGCTCGAATCCGGCGGAAGGGAATTCCCGTCCGAAGTCGCCGAGGACGTCCTCGAAACGCTGGTCGGCGCGGGCCTGCTGGAAGAAGAGCCGGAAGGCCGGTACCGCATGCACGACCTGCTCCGCACACTCACCAGGGGCGCGGTGGCCTTCCGCAGTGACGCAGCCGGTTCCGACACCTCCTCCGGAGCCTGAAAGGGCGTCGCGGGAAAGAAATGCCCTGCCCCGTTACCCGATTTCCGCGCCCGACAGGGGGTAATACCAGCATGACCGCATCGTACGAAGAAGTCGCGGACACCCGCCCGCGCATCCGCCGTGATGTCCTGTTCACCGAGACTCCCTCAGGAGTTGTCTTCCACAACGCCCACGGAGGATTCAACCTCAGTGGCAGATCGGCCTATCGATTCGCCTCCCTCATCGTTCCCCATCTCAATGGGGCGAGCCGGGTCGAGGACATCTGCAACGGTCTGGGCGACAAGCAGCGGGCCATGGTGGCCGAGCTGGTGGGAGCGCTGTACGGCCGGGGCCTCGCCCGCGACGTGGCGCCCGGCAGCGACGGCCTGGACGAACTGCCCGCGGACGTCACTCGGCGGTTCGCGCCGCAGATCGCGTACATCGACCACTACACGGGCGAGGCGGGCGGCAGGTTCCGGCGGTTCCGTGAGACGCGGGTGGCCGTGCTCGGCCAGGACGACGTCGCGCGCTGGTGCGCGCTGAGCCTGGTGCGCAACGGCGTCGCGACCGTCGCGGTGCAGGCGGCCTCCGGTGCCGACGACCCCTTCGCCGGGACGATGGCGGAGGCCGCGGCGCTCGCCGC
Source organism: Streptomyces sp. RKAG293 (assembly GCF_023701745.1). NCBI lineage: Bacteria > Bacillati > Actinomycetota > Actinomycetes > Kitasatosporales > Streptomycetaceae > Streptomyces > Streptomyces sp. RKAG293. The sequence goes on from NZ_JAJOZB010000001.1 coordinate 8,279,731, forward strand.
GGACGGCTGCCCGGTGGACGTCGTCCGGCTCGACGGGCCGGCGGCGCCCGGCTGGGAGGGCCTGGCCGGGTACGACATCGTGGTGGCGAGCGCCGGACCGCACACCCTGACCGGTCTGCTGGAAGCGGGGATCCCGGACGGCACCCGGCTGCTCCCCGCGTGGATGTTCGGCAGCCAGGCCGTCGTCGGCCCCGTCATGGCGGCCGGTTCGGCCGGCTGCTGGGCCTGCGCCGCCCTGCGACTGGGAGCCAACGGGCAGCCCGGCGCCGCGGCCGACGTGTGGAGCGCCGCCTGCCTCGGCCGGGACGGAGAGTCCTCCGGACGCCAGGTGTCCGGTCCTTCGGCGGCGATGCTCGGGAACCTGCTGGGATACGAGGTGTTCCGGCTGACGACCGGCGCCCTGGCCGCCGAGACCGAAGGCCGGCTGGTCCTCCAGGACCTGGACTCGCTCGACGTCGCGACCGAGCCGCTGCTGCCGCACCCGGCCTGCCCGTACTGCCGGACCTCCTCCGACGAGCCGGCCGCTCCGGCGGAACCGACCGCGGAGCTCACGGAACCAGGACTGATGGCAGACCTGGCGGCCGGCCTCATGGCGGACGGACCCCGGTCCGACGGGGATGTCGCGCCGGAGGAGGACGCGGACGGCGTACTGGCGGAACTCGACGCCCGCGCGGGCCTGGTGCACCCCCACGCGGGAGTGTTCGGCGGCTACGCCGACGACAGCTGGGAGCAGACGCCGCTCAAGGTCGGCACCGTCCGCATCGGCGTCGGCCATGCCGGGCACCGGGAGATCTCGGCCTTCGACGTCCACCATGTCGCCGGGGCGCGGCTGCGGGCGCTGCACCGGGCCGCCGAGGTGTACACCGAGCACGTGGTCCCGCAGGCGCACACCCTGGACGGGGCCGCGCTGGAGGCCGCCAACGAGAAGTGGTCGCTGGTCGCCCCGGCCTCGCTCGACACCGCCGCCGGGACCGGCGCCGCCGCCGACCAGGTGCGCACCTGGGTACGGGCGAGCTCGCTCACCGATGCGCGGACCGCCCTCGTACCGGCCGGCGCCGTACGCACCTTCGGCCGGTACAACCAGGACCGGATCTTCGTGCCGACGTCCGCGGGATCCGGGTCAGGACCGTCCGCGGCGGTGGCCGCGGCCCGCGGGCTGCTGTCCGCGCTGGCCTTCCACGCGCTGACGCAGGCGCTGCGCGCACGGACCCCGGTGACCCTGGTACCGGCCGGCACAGCGGACGACGATCGCGAACTGGTCTTCCTCCGGCGCTCGGCCGCGAACCTGGGCCTGGACGCGGAACTGCTCGCGCTCGGTCCCGTCGACGGAACAGCCGCGGTGCTGCTCGCCCGCGCCGCTGATCCGAGTACCGGACGTACCTGGTGGGCGGCCGCCGGAGGCGGTACCCGGCGGCAGGCCGCCGTGGACGCGCTGCGCGATCTGCTCGGCCAGGTGCAGCTCGCCCGGCGGTCCGGTGACGCGACGCCCGCCGACACCGGCGATCCGCTGCTGGGCGATCTCGACGCCGGGACACTCGGCGTCACCGGGGAGGGCTCCCTGACGGAGGCCGGACCGGCGGCCGACGGCGTCACGCTCTCCGCGGGGCTGCGCGCCCGCGGTCTCACCGCACTCGCGGTACCCACCGGATCCGCCGATCTGCGGACCGGCGGAATCCATGTGGTCCGGATCCTCCTGGTGCACGGGGCGATAGATGCGCTCTGAACCGCCGGTCCGGGCGGCCGAATCCGTCCCGCCGGACCCGCCCCAGGAGGTGGGCCCCGGGGCTCCGGCCGGTACCGGCGGCCACGCCCTGGAGGGGCCGCTGGCGCGCAGCCTGCGCGGCCATCCGGGCCTGGACGGGCACGTCCGGGTCATCGCACTCGGCGTCCGTGACGAACTCGCCGACGAACCGGCCCCCGAGGAAGCCGCGTTCGGCGGCGACCGGACCACACCCGTGCACGTCTACGGCCACCAGGTCGTCGTCGGACCGTCCCCCCGGACCGGACAGGCGGCCGCCCCGTGCCCGACCTGCCTGGCCAGGCGCTGGCAGGCGGTGCGTCCCGCCGCGCTGCGCGACGCCCTCGAACTCGGCTCCGGCACCCGCGCGGCGGGGGAGTGGCCCTTCGTGACGGCGTTCGCGGCCGACGCCGTCGCCGCGCTGACCGCCGCCCACCGCGAGCGGGCGGAGAGTACGGACACCGGCCTGTTCGCGTCCGTCCATCTGCTCGACCTGGAGACCCTGCGGGTCAACCGGGCGGCGCTGATCCCCGACGCCGAGTGCCCGCGCTGCGACCGCCGCACCGACGACACGGCCGAGGACGCGCGCATCGTCCTGCGCAGCGCCCCGAAGGAGGACCCGGCCGGGTTCCGCCGCCAAGGGATCGACGCGTACGACCTGCCGCTCGAAGCCTTCGTCAACCCGGTGGCCGGAATGCTGGGGCCCTCCGTCGCCCCCGATCTCACCTCGGCGTCGACCGCCTCGACGGTGGGGGCCTTCACCCTGCGGTCCGGCGTGTATCTGCGGGAGTCCTACTGGGGCGGCCACACGGACAGTTACGCGCGCAGCGTCCGGGTCGGCGTGCTGGAGGGCATGGAGCGGTTCGCCGGGATGCGGGCCCGCGGCAAGCGCACCACCGTCGTCGCGTCACTGGCGGAACTCGGAGCGGACGCCCTCGACCCCCGCACCTGCGGCCTCTACTCCGACGCCTTCCACCGCGCGCAGGAGACCGTCCGGCCGTTCTCGCCGCAGCGGCGGATCCCCTGGGTGTGGGGGTACTCGCTGCGCGACCACGGGCCGTTGCTCGTCCCCGAGGTGCTCGCCTACTACCACGCACCGGGCGGCGTACAGAACCGCTTCGTGCAGGAGAGCTCCAACGGCTGCGCCTCGGGAGGCTGTCTGGAGGAGGCGGTGTACTTCGGCCTGATGGAGGCCGTCGAGCGGGACGCCTTCCTGATCGCCTGGTACGGGCAGGTGCCGCTGCCCGAGATCGATCCGGCGACCAGCACCCGCCCCGGGACCCGGCAGATGGCGGACCGGCTGGCCATGTACGGCTACCGGGCGCGGTTCTTCGACACCCGGATCACCTTCCCGATCCCGGTGGTGACGGCCGTCGCCCAGCGCGTCGACGGCGGCCCCGGCACCCTGTGCTTCGGCGCCGGCGCGAGCTGGGACCCGGAGGCCGCGCTGAGCGCGGGCCTGTGCGAGATCGCCACCGACGCCGTCAAGGTCCGGCGCCGCACCGAACGCGATCACGACCGGCTCAGCGCGATGGCGGCGGACTTCGACAAGGTCCTGGTGCTGCACGACCACCCGCTGGTGTACGGGCTGCCCGAGATGGCCCGGCACGCCGCGTTCCTGCTGGACGAGGAGGACGGCACCGGCCGTCCGCCGCCGCGCGGCGTGGCGGACCTCGCCACCGGGCGGCCGCCCGCCGCCGATCTGCGGGACGACCTCGACGCCGCCGTCGAGGCGGTGACCGGCAAGGGATTCGACGTCGTGGTCGTCGATCAGACGATGCCGGAGCAGCGGGACCTGGGGCTGCACACCGTGTCCGTCATGGTGCCCGGCCTGCTGCCGATCGACTTCGGCTGGCAGCGCCAGCGCGCCCTGCACATGCCACGGCTGCGCACCGCGCTGCGCGAGTCCGGGCGCCTCGACCGCGATCTGCACCCCGCCGACCTCAACCCCGCCCCCCACCCGTTCCCGTGAATCCGCGGACCCGCCTTGCACAGCGGCAGCACAGAGAGGACCAGACGTGGGTTACGCCCATGACTACGCGACCGCGGTGATGCGGCGCGGCAGGGTCGCGATGGAGCCCGTCGACTTCGTACCCGACTGGGACGACCGGCCCAGGAAAGAGAAGTTCTACCCCGGGGCCGAGCGGTTCCCGCTGCCCGACGGCGACTTCCCCGAGGACGCCTCCGTCGAGCGCGGTCTGTCAGGAACCGGGGGCGACGCGGAGTTCAGCCTGCCGCTGCTCGGCGGGATGCTGCGTGACTCCTACGGCCTGGTGGGACGGCGGCTGGCCGTACAGGCCAACACCGACCTGGGTTCGCTGCCGCTGTACACCCACGCCAACTGGTCACGCGGTACCGCGTCGGGCGGCGGCCTCTACCCCGTCGGGGTGCACTGGGTGAGCGGCCCGAGCGGGCCGCTGACACCGGGCGTCTACCACTACTCGCCCGCCCACCACGCCATGCAGCGCCTGCTGTCGGGCGATGTGACGGGCGAGGTGCGGGCCGCGCTGGGCGGGGCGGGGCCGGACGGGGAACTGCCGGACGGAAACACGGACCAGTTCCTGGTGCTCGGGATCCGCTTCTGGCAGAACGCGTTCAAATACAACAGCTTCAGCTACCACGCCGTGACGATGGACATCGGCGCACTGCTGCAGACCTGGCGGATGTGGGCGCGGTCCCGGGGACTGCGGATGGAACCCGCCCTGTGGTTCGACGAGGAGCGGCTCGGGCGGCTGCTCGGGTTCCCGGCCGGGGAGGAGGGCGTCTTCGCCGTCGTCCCGCTGCGCTGGGAAGGAGCCCCGGCCGAACGGGCCCATCCGGCCGGCGCGCCCGGCGAGGGCGCGTACGGCGGCGGCGTCCAGCGCCGTACGGAGGAGCGCTCCCGTCAGGTCATCTCCTTCGACACCGTCCTGAGGATGCACGACGCGACCACCCGGGCCGCGCGTGAACGCCCGGCCCCCGGAGCGCTGGACGCGGCCGCCGCGCCGCCCGTGCCGGCCGGCGGCGAACGCCGCCCGCTGCCGCCCGCCGCGCCCATGACGCTGAGCGTGCGCCGGGCGCTGCGAGCGCGGCGCAGCAGCTTCGGACGCTTCACCGGCCAGCGGCCGCTGGCCGCGGCGCAGCTCGCCGCGGCACTGCGGGCGGCGGTCGCGGGAGCGGGTCTGACCAGCGACGCGGTCGGACCGGGAAGTGCGCCGCTCACCTCGCTGTACGTCTTCGTCAACCATGTCGAGGGGATCGACCCGGGGATCTACGTCCATGACGCGGCCGCCGGTGAACTGCGGCTGCTGACGGCCGGCCCGCCGGGATCGTTCCTGCAGGCCAACTACTTCCTGGCCAACTACAACCTGGAGCACGCGGCCGCCGTCATCGTGCCGGCCGTCAGGACCCACGCCGTCCTGGACGCCGTCGGCGACCGCGGCTACCGGCTGGTCAGCGCGGCCATCGGAGCCGCCGCCCAGGCGGTGTACACGGCGACGGCCGCCGCCGGCGCGGCCTGCGGGGTCGCACTCGGCTTCGACAGCGTCTCCTTCGCCGAGGAACTCGGACTGGCCGCGACCGGCGAACTGCCGCTGCTGCTGATGATGATCGGCAACGAGCGGGAGCGGCCCGCGGACTTCCGCTACGACCTGGTGTCGTCCACGAACCCGGACCCGCGGCCCGCACCACGGTCCCCGTCCCCGGACCCGGACGTCCGCAGCCGACAGGGGACCCGATGAGCACCTCGCTGGAACGTACCGCGGAACCCGCCGCAGCCCCCGAACCGGGCCGCCTCTCCCGTCACTTCATGCTCCGGCTCGCCGGTCTGCCCGTCGAATCGGTGCAGAGCCTGCGCAGCCCCGCCGCCCGGCGGTGGGCCGACGAGGTGCTGGCCGAGGAGAACCGGTTGCGGGAGCTGGGCGCGCTGCTGAGCGGACCGCTCGCCGCGTTCGTCACCGACAACACCGACGACCGCTCGCGCCGCCAGGTGCTCGAGCTGCGCCGCCAGGTGTTCAACAACCGGCTACCGAAGGACGTGCCGGCGGCCCTCACCCTGGCCGCCCGGTTCGACGACCCGACCGCGCGGGAACTCGCCGGCTGGCTGCGGGACCGGGCGGAGCTGGAGTCGCTGCGCGCCCGTGGCCCCGAGTTGCTGACCGCGGAACTGGACCGCGGGCGCGCAGCGTTGCGGAAGCTCGCCGCGGAGGACCAGCTGCGGCTGGGACTGCTGCTGGCCTCTCCCACGCTGGACGGGCAGCTGGACGCCTACATCCGCGGCGCGTCGTCCACCGCGGGCAAGCGCGGCCGCAAGATCGAGCGGTCCCTGCTGGCCTACCTCTACCGCACCGCGTGCAAGACCAGCCCGTTCAGCACCTTCACCGGCGTCGCGCTGGGGGAGTTCCAGGACGGGGCCGCGCCGGACGGAGCACCTGGTGTCCGTTCCGACGGCACGACGGACGTCGCCGAGCAGTGGTCGAGCCATCCGCGGCTGAACGTCGTGGTCCTGTGGCGGCTCGCCGAAGCCGTCGCCGCCGATGAGGAGCGCCGCGGGGACCTGCACGTATCGCTCGCCTCCGGCTGGGAACTGGACGAGGAGCGGGTCCGCTTCGTCCGCCGCTCGGTGACCGCAGGCGACGACGACGCCGCGATCAGCTTCGACGCGGCCCGCGACCGGCTGTTCTTCCTGCGCCGCAGCGGCGCCCTGGAGGCCATGCTCACCCTCTTCCGGGACCGGCCCGGCATCCGGTACCGGGAACTGGCGCACTGGCTGACGGCCGAACGCGGAGCCACCGCCGAGGAGGCCGGCCGCTATCTGTCCGCGCTGCTGCAACTCGGCATGGTGCAACTGTCCGGCCTGTACCCGGAGGTGCACAGCCAGGATCCGCTGCGGGCCTTCCAGTCCGCGCTGCGGTCGGTCGGCCGTCCCTGGGCGGACACCGCCGCCGCGCGGCTGGACGGGCCCGCGTCCTGCGTCGCACGGTACGCGGCGGCGCCGCTGGCCGGCCGTCGCGCGCTGCTCGCCGAGCTGCGCCGCGAACTGCTCGGGGTGCTGGAGTCCCTGGCCCCGGACGGCCCGGCCGGGGAGCGGAACCCGCACCGGACACTGCCGCAGACCCTGCTCTACGAGGACTCCCGCGCGGCGGAGCAGGTCACCGGCGCCGATCTGCGGACCTGGACCGAGCTGGCCGCCGATCCGCTGCGCTCACTGGCCCGGATCCTGCCCGCCTTCGACGTCTCGCTCGCCCAGCGGCTGACGTTCAAGGGCTTCTTCCTGGCCCGCCACGGCCGCGGAGCGCGCTGCGACGACCTGCTGAAGCTCGTGCACGACTTCCACGAGGACATCTTCGACCAGTACCTGAGCTTCAGTTCCCAGCAGAGCGGACACGACCCGAAGGACGGCCACCCGCCCGAGGAGAACTGGCTGGAACTGCCGCAGATCACCGCCCTGGACGCGGCACGGGCCGAGTTCGTCCGCCGGATGCGGGTGCTGTGGGAGGAGCGCGCACGGGACGCGGAGGAACTCCGCCTCGACGACGCCTTCGTCGACGCGGTGGCCGCCGAACTCGGGCCGCTCTCCCGGCACTTCGACCCGCAGAGCCACTTCCTGCAACTGGTCAGCAGGGACGAGGACCCGCTGGTCGTCCTCAACGGGTCCTTCGGCGGGCTGTGTTTCCCGTTCACGCGCTTCACGCACTGCTTCGACACCCCCGCCGACGACCCGGGACTCTCCGAGCGGCTGCTCGGCACGCTGCGCGGGGTCCGGCCGGACGGGGCGCTGTTCGCCGAGATCACCGCCGGCTCGGCCACCACCAACCTCAATCTGCACGGCCGGCTGACCGACCACCAGATCCTGTGCCCCGGGGAGACCAGCTCCGCCCCGCCCGACAGCCGCATCGACCTCGACGACCTGTACGTGGAGCACGATGCCGCCGCCGACCGGCTGGTGGTGCGCTCCCGGCGGCTCGGCAAGGAGATCATCCCGCTCTATCTGGGCTATCTGGTGCCGATGGTGCTGCCGGAGATCCCCCGCACCCTGCTCCTGCTCTCGCCCACCTCCAAGACCGGCCTGGACGTCTGGACGGGCGTACCGGCCGCGGCGGCGCACGAGGGGGTGACGCTCCGGCCACGGGTGCGGCACGGGTCCGTGGTGCTTAGCCGCCGGGGCTGGACCGCCCTGTCGGCCACCCTGCCGCAGCGCCCGACCGGACAGGGCGACGCCGACTGGTTCCTCGGCTGGCAGCGCTGGCGGCACACCCACCGCATACCGGGCCAGGTCTTCGCCACGGTGCTGGCGGGCGATGGGACGGGGCAGCCGGCCGGTTGGAGCGGTGGCTCCAAACCGCACTACGTCGACTTCGAGAGCCCCCTGTCGCTGGTCGCCTTCGAAGCCCTGCTGGGCGACCGGAAGTCCCGGGTGCTGCTGGAGGAGATGCTGCCCGCCGAGGACCAGCTGCACGTCAGATCAGGACGCGGCCGGCACGTCGCGGAGCTCGCCGTGGAGATCTTCCCCGGCCGTTCGCCCCACCCCACCACCGACCGGGAAGGACACGGTGAGCGGACATGACCTCACCCGCGCTGGAGACCGCCCGCACCACACCACAGGAGACCGCGCCCGGTGAGTGGCAGGCACTGCACATCTTCTACGCGGCGAGCCCCCGCCCGCTGCTGCTGGAGTGCGTCAAGCCGCTGGTGGAGGAACTGACCGAGCAGGGGCTGCTGTCCGGCCACTTCTTCATCAACTACTGGCTGCAGGGGCCGCATGTGCGACTGCGGCTGAAGCCGTCGAGCGCCGCCGCCACCCAGCAGGTGCGCGAGCGCGCCTACGAGGCGGTCGGGGCGTTCCTGCGCAGGCGCCCGGCCCTGTACGAGGTGAAGGCCGGCTTCCTGGCCGACCTGTACAACACGCTGTTCGAGCTCGAGTACACCGAGGACCAGCGCGAGCTGCTGATGGGCCCCGACGGCCGGATGCTGCTGCGCGACAACAACTCCGCGAGCTTCGAGGAGTACGAGCCCGAGTACGGCAAGTACGGCGGCCCGGCCGGGGTCGAACTCGCCGAGTGGCACTTCGAGCACTCCAGCGATCTGGTCGTGGAGTCGCTGCGGTCGATGAACCTGCACCTGCGGACCGTGCTCCTGGGTGTCTCGGCCCAGCTGATGATGGTGATGTCCGCGGTCTTCCTCGGCGAGGAGGAGGAGATCGCCCGGTTCCTCGAGCACTATCACGCGTTCTGGGACGGTGCCTTCTCGGACACCAACTTCACCGCCAGGAAGGGCTACGACCGCGCCTACACGGAGATGGGCCCCGAACTCGGCCGGCGCTTCGGCGAGATCCGCGCGGCGATCGCCCGGGGAACGGACGACGAGCTGCCGGGCTTCCTGCGCGGCTGGGCGGCCCACTGCCGTGAACTCGCGGGCCGGGTGCGGGAGCTGGCGGTGCGCGGGGAGCTGGAGTTCCAGTCCTGGAGCGGCGGCGACGACTTCCGGGTGACCGACCCGGTCCGCGCGCTGCCGATCCTGATGTCCCCGTACATGCATATGACCAACAACCGGATGTCGGTGACCATCCGGGACGAGGCGTTCCTCAGTTACGTCCTGGCCCGCGCGCTGCGCGAGTCGGGCGCGCCGCCGGAGGGTGAGCGGTGACCGCGACCGTACTGCGGGACCTGCGCCCGCGGAGCCGTCCCGACCTGCTGGTCGGCCCGCCGGTGCTGCGCGGGCGCACCGAGATCCACCCGGTCAAGGACCCGGTCGGCGGACGGCGGTTCGAGCTGCGCGCCAAGGAGCACTTCGTGCTGACCCGGCTCGACGGGGTGCGGACGCTCGACGAGATCGGCGAGGAGTACGCCCGGCGGTTCGGCGCCCGGCTCGGCGACGCGCACTGGCAGCAGCTCCTCGGACTGCTGCACGCCCGGCGGCTGCTCGCCGGCGACCAGCGGCCGCCGGAAGCGGCCGCGCCGCGGACCGCCGACGACCCCGCGCCGGCCAGGTCGACGCTGTTCAGCGGGCGTACGCGGCTGGTCGCCGATGCGGGAGCGCTGATCGAGGGGCTGCACCGGCGCACCGGCTTCGCGCGGACCCGGCTGTTCCTGGGTTCGCTGCTGGCCCTGAGCACCGTGATGCTGGTCCAGCTCGGCACCGAGTCCGGCACGCTGCGGCACGATCTGACGGAGCTCCACCGCCGTCCGGTGCTGCTGCTGGCGGTGGGCGTGGCCCTGTGGGTGAGCCTGGCGCTGCACGAGCTGGCGCACGGCCTGGTCGGCCGGGCCTTCGGCGGCACCGTCTCCGAGATCGGGCTGCGCTGGCGGCTGCCGGCGACGTACCTGTACTGCCTGGTCCAGGACGTGCCGTTCTTCGCCAGGCGCCGGCACCAGATGGCGACCGCGGCCGCGGGACCCGCCATGAACGTGGTGTTCCTGCTGCCCTTCTGGCCGGTGTGGACGCTGCTGCCGAAGGAGGACCCGGCGCACTACGCGCTCGGCGGGATGATGGTGCTCGGCTGCGCCATCGCGGCCGCCAACCTGCTGCCGCTGCCGCCGCTGGACGGGTACAAACTGCTCGGCTACGGGCTGGGCGCGAGCCGGCTCGCCACCGACAGCTGTACCTTCCTGCGTGAGTCGGCGACCGCGCTGTTCCGGCCGGGCGAGGGCGCCCGCGCCTACCCGGTACGGGCGCGCGTCGTCTATGCCGGCTACGGACTCGCGGCCGGCGCCCTGACGGTCGGGGCGGCGATCGCCCTCCTCGGCGGCTGCACCTGGTTCCTGGCCGACCACTACGGAATCCTCGCCGCACTGGCCCCGGTCCTGCTGCTGGCCGCTGCGGTCGTGCTGTGGCGGCTGGGTCTGGCAGCGCGCGGCAGGGCCGAGCGCGACAAGGGCGAGCGGGAGAAGGCCGAGCGGGAGAAGGCCGAGCGCGACAAGGGCGGGCCTGAGAAGTCCGATCCTGATAAGGCCGCCGCCGACGTCCCGGCAGACGAACGTCCCCCGGCGGCCCCGCCCGCCCCATCCCCGACGCAGACCCCGGCACATCCCCAGGCAAGGGAACGTGAGATGACCTCAGTGGAAGCCGCCCCCGGCGCGGCCGTGGCGATCGAGGACGTACACAAGCGCTACGGCCCGGTCCATGCCGTCGACGGTGTCTCGCTCACGGTGCGGAGAGGGGAGTTCTTCGGGATCCTCGGACCCAACGGCGCCGGCAAGACCACCCTCATCGAGATGGTCGAAGGGCTGCGCCAGGCCGACTCGGGCTCGGTCACCGTCCTCGGTTCCGCGCCCTGGCCCCGCAACACCGCACTGCTCCAGCGGATGGGAGTGCAGACCCAGGCGTCGGCCTTCTTCACCCGGCTGACCGCCATGGAACACCTGCGGACCGTCGGCATGCTCTACGGGCTGCTGCCGGACGCCGCCGACCGGGCGCTGCGGCTGGTCGGGCTGACGGACCGACCCGATGTACGGGTCGACGACCTGTCGGGGGGCCAGCGGCAGCGGCTGGCCATCGCTACCGCGCTGATCCACGACCCCGAGCTGATCCTGCTCGACGAACCCACCGCCGCCCTGGACCCGGAGGCCCGCCGGGCCCTGTGGGGCGTGCTGCGGACCCTGAAGAGCGAAGGGCGCACGATCGTCCACACCACCCACCACCTGGACGAGGCGGAAGCACTCTGCGACCGGGTGGCGATCATGGCGGAGGGCCGGATCATCGCGCTGGACAGCCCGGCCAACCTGATCCGCGACCTGAAGGCACCGACCCGGGTGCTCGTCCCCGCCGACCGGATCACCGTCGAACGGGCCCGGGCCATCGACGGCGCGGACACGGCCGTGCTCGACGGCGGCGAGGTCGTCATCGAGACCCGGTCCGCGGGCCGGGTCCTCATCGCGGTGGGGGAGATCGCCGGGCTCGACGCCGTGCAGACCCGCACGGCGACCCTGGAGGACGCCTACCTCGAACTGACCGGATCGGAGCACCGACTGTGAGCGCGTACACCGCACTGACCAGGGCCAACTACCGTGCCTACGTCCGGGATCGCACGACCGTCTTCTTCACCTTCGCCTTCCCGCTGCTCTTCCTCGTCGTGTTCGGGCTGATCTTCAAGGGGCAGACGGTGGAGGACGGCGGCCCGCCGTACATCAACTACATCGCGCCCGGAGTGCTGTCCTGGGGAGTCGGCAACGCCGCGATGTTCGGGGTGGCCTTCACCCTCATGCACTGGCGCCGTGACGACATCCTCCGGCTGATCTGGCGCACCCCCACGTCCCTGCCGTCGGTGCTCGGCTCCCGCTACGCCGTCGCGGTCGGAGTGGGCCTGGTGCAGGCCGCGTTGTTCGTCGGGATCGCCCTGCTGCCGCTGTTCGGACTGCACCTGGCGAACACCTGGCCGCTGGCCGTGCCGGTGCTGGTGCTCGGCATCACCACGTTCATGGCCCTGGGGCTGGTCGTCGGCAGCATCGCGGACACTCCGGAGGCGGTGGCGGCGATCGCCAACTGCATCATGGTGCCGATGGCGTTCCTCTCCGGCTCGTTCTACCCCAGCGATCTGATGCCCGGCTTCCTGCGCACCTTCTCGCGGGCCCTGCCGCTGCGGTACTTCAACGACGGCATCATCGGCGTGCTGTCCAACCGCGGCAGTTCGACGGACCTCGCCGTGGCCTGCGCGGGTCTGATCGGCTTCACCGCGGTGTTCGCGCTGATCGCCGCCAAGACCTTCCGCTGGAGCAACCGGGGATGACCACCGACCTCGCTCCCACGCCACCGGCACTCACCGGCTCCGCCCTCATGGCCGCCGCCTGCCGGAACCTCCAACAGGCCCTGGCCGAGGGGTCCGACGGCGCCACGCCGCCGGTCGTGGTGCCGCTCGGCGCCGCGGACGTGCTGCGTCCCGGCCGCGATCCGCACGCCGACCGGCGCCCGTCGGCCACCGTCCACCTCACCTGGGACGCCGTGCTGATCGGCCCCTGGGGCGGTTCGGACCCCGCCGGGCGCGCCTGCGGCCAGTGCCTGGCCATGCGCTGGCAGCGGCTGCGCACCCGCTCGGAACGCGACGCCTGGGAGACCGGGACGGCGACCCGGGCGGCGGGGGAGTGGCCCGCGCTCCCCGGATACGTCGCCGACGCCGTCCGGTCCGTGCACGCCCACACGGTCGCGCGGGACGCTGTCGAGCGCGCCGGGGAGCACCGGCTCCCGCAGGTCACCCGGCTGGACCTGGCCACCCTCCAGGTCGCCACCGTGCCCCTGCTGGCCGAGCCGCTGTGCCCGCACTGCGCCGCGCCCGGCCCGGACGCGAGTGCCGCAGGCGAGGTGCCGTTCACGCCGCTGACGTCCCGCCCGAAACCGTCCCCCGACGCGTACCGGCTGCGGTCACCGCGGTCCTACGAGCTGCCGGCCGCCGCGCTGGCCAATCCCGTCTGCGGTGTGCTCGGAGCGGCGACCTGGACCGACATCACCTCGCCCACGACCGCGCCCGTCGCCGGCAGCGTCTTCATGCGCGGCTACGCGGGCCTGACCGACGTGACGTGGAGCGGCCAGTCCAACTCCTTCGAGTCCAGCCGCGATCTCGCGTTCCTCGAAGGGCTCGAACGCTACGCGGGCACCCATCGCCGCCGGCTCGGACCGCTGCTCACCGAGTCGTACGACGTCCTGGGCGACCGCGCCCTGGACCCGCGCGACTGCGGACTCTACGACCCGCGGACCTACCGCGACGACCCGATGCTGAGCCCGTTCGCGCCGGAGCGGCCCATCCCGTGGGTCACCGGCTACTCCCTGCGCGACGAGCGGCCGGTCCTGGTCCCGGCCCGGCTGTCCCACTACAGCGCGGGTCTCGCCGCCGACAACTTCGTCTTCGAGTGCTCCAACGGCTGCGCCATCGGCAGCTGTCTGGAGGAAGCGGTCCTCTTCGGGCTGCTGGAGCTCATCGAACGCGACGCGTTCCTGCTCGGCTGGTACGGGAACGCCGCACTGACCGAGATCGACCTGGACTCCTGCACCCGCGGCGTGACCCGGGCGATGGTCGACCGGGCGGCACTGCAGGGCTATGACGTCCATGTCTTCGACAACCGGGTGGACCTGCCGGTCCCGGTGGCGACGGGGCTCGCGGTGCGCAGGGACGGCGGTCCCGGCACGCTCGCCTTCGCGGCCGGCGCCGCCTTCGACCCGGAGACGGCCGTGGAGTCGGCGCTCTCCGAGATCCTCACGTACATCCCGCACCTGCCGGGCCAGGTACGGGCCCGGCCGGCCGAACTGGACGCGATGGCCGAGGACTTCGACCTCGTACGGCGGCTGCCGGACCACGCCGCGCTGTTCGGACTGCAGCGGATGGCCGCCCACGCCGACAGCTATCTCCGGCCCACGGCCGTCCGGCCGCTGGCGGAGCTGTACAGCGGGTGGGAGCGGACGCGTTCGGGTTCGGGCGATCTGCTCGACGACGTGGCGCTGTGCCGTGACGCACTCGTCGGAGCGGGCTTCGATGTGATCGTGGTCGACCAGACGACTCCGGAACAGGAACGGCTGGGACTGCGGACGGTCTGCACGCTGGTGCCGGGGCTGCTGCCCATCGACTTCGGCTGGACGCGGCAGCGTGCCCTGAACATGCCCCGGCTGCGGTCGGCGTTCCGCCGCGCCGGCCTGCGGGACACGGATCTGGCGGACGGCGAACTGCGCCGGGTGCCGCACCCGTTCCCGTGAGCCGGAAACGGGTGGCGGTACGGCCGCTCGTACCGGCGCGGAGACGTACGGCCCCGCCGCGCGAACGCGACACGGACAGGACGTGTTCGCGGTCGCGCGGCGGGTGTTCGCCTCGGTCAGGCGGTGCAGCTGGTGGTGCTGGTCGTGCTGCTGCACGTGCTGGTGCTGCTGCAGCTGGTGGACGAGCCGAGCATGACCTCGCTGGCGTCCGAGTAGTCGGTGATCTCGAAGGTCTCCGACTCGAGCTCCAGGATTTCCAGGGCGAGCGACTCCAGGGGGCTGTTCGACATTGTGACTCCTTGTCAACACTGGCCGGGCCGGCCGGACCCAGCGGTCCATCCGGGGGGAACGGCGCCTGCGCGGGAACGTGCGCGGAGGAATCACGAATCATGCGGGATCCGCGAGCCTCACGAGGTTCCGTGCGCTGCGCCTGCTTCTTTTCTACGCGGGTCCGCTGGCAGATCGCCGCGCGTACCGCTGTCACCTCACTGTCGGGCAGGCCACCCCTGGCCACCCCTACCCGGACCGGAGCGTGCCGCCCATGACCCCGACCGCCGTCGACGCGGCCCCTGTACTGGCCGGAGTGCCGGACGTCCTGCGGCCCGCCGTCGAGCTCTACCTCGACGTCCACCGGCACCCCGAGCTGTCCGGGGCCGAGGAGCGCACGGCCGGGCGGCTGGCGGACCGGCTCGGTGCGTCGGGATACCGGGTCACCACCGGCATCGGCGGCCACGGCGTGGTGGGGCTGCTGCGCAACGGCCCCGGCCCGGTGGTGCTGCTGCGCACCGAACTCGACGCCCTGCCTGTCAGGGAGCGCACCGGCCTGTCGTACGCCAGCGACGTCATCGCGCCCGGCGGTGACGGGCAGCCGGTCCCCGTCATGCACGCCTGCGGCCACGACATGCACCTCGCCTGCGCGGCCGGCGCGGCCGCGCTGCTGTCCCGGACCGCCGGGCACTGGTCCGGCACGGTCATGGTCGTCGGCCAGCCGGCGGAGGAGACCCTGACCGGTGCGCGGGCCATGCTCGACGACGGCCTCTACACCCGGTTCGCCCCTCCCGACGTGGTGCTCGCCCAGCACACCGTCCCGCTGCCCGCCGGGATGGTCGCGCACGCGGCGGGGCCCGTGCTGGCGGGCAGCGCGATGCTGCAGGTGATCGTGCACGGGCGCGGGGGTCATGCGGGGGCCCCGCATCTGACGGTCGACCCCGTGGTCACCGCGGCGGCCATCGTGCTGCGGCTGCAGACCGTCGTCGCCCGGGAGACCAGCCCGGCCGACCAGGTCGTGATCACCGTCGGATCGCTGCACGCCGGCACCCGCGGCAATGTCGTTCCCGATCACGCCACCCTGGACATCTCCGTCCGCGCCTTCACCCAGGAGTCCCTCGACCGGGCGACCGGCGCCGTGCGGCGGGTGGTGCGCGCCGAGTGCGCGGCATCGGACTGCCCGGCGGAGCCCGTCATCAGCACCGTGTCCCGGTCCCATCCCACCCAGGCCGACCACGGGACGGCCGCCGCGGTGCTGCGCGCGCACGAGCGCGCCTTCGGGCCGCAGCGGGTGGCGGTCTGGCCGCCGTCGCTGGCGACCGAGGACTTCCCGCTCTACGGGCCCGCCGGGGCGTCCCTGCACGGCGTCGAGGGCATTCGGACGGCCTACTGGATGCTCGGCTCGGTCGGACCCAGGCAGTGGGCCGAGGCTCCTGGCGACTCGGCGGCCGCCAAACTGGCCGCGCTGCCGCCCAACCACGCTCCGGAGTTCCGCCCGGACCCGCGGCTCACCGTCCCCGCGGGCATCACGGCCCTGACGTCAGCCGCCCTCGCGCACCTGGACCCGCCGGGGAGCCCGGAGGGGCGGTGACGAGGCGGAGGGGTTCAGGACGGGTCGTGGTTGACCTCGGAGGCCATCCGCGGGTGCAGCACCCCGGGGTAGAGCCGCGCCTTGGCCACCGGTTCCGCGACGCCGCCCTGCGGCACCATCTCGACGACGCCCCAGGGGCTGTCCGGCAGGAGCACCGTAACGACGTACGAGGCGGAGCAGCCCATGCACTCGTACCGGTCCTCCCAGACCTCCACGTCGACCAGGCTGCCGGGGTTCCGCGCGACGTGCTTGTGCAGGGCGTGGCAGCGGCCGCACTTCTCGCCGGGCTCGCAGGTGCTGCCGCACGGACACGGCAGGTCCAGCCGGACGGGGGGCTGCCAGCGCTGGACGCGGCACGCCTCCGACGTCTGCGAGGTGTGGCGCATCGCCAGGATGTTGCGGGCGGCGACGTTGTACGTCTCACCCGTCGCGGTCATCCGGTCGCGGATCACGTCCTTGCGGGCACGGTTCGTCGTCATACAGTCCTCCAGCGGTTTTCCACGCGGTCCCGCAGAAGGCCGGGAAGACCGGACTGAGGCGATGGCGTGAGTCGATGACCCTTGTCCTCGCCCTCACGACCCACCAGCGCGGTCCGGGCTCGGAACAGGCAGACGCGGCTGCCGCCCTCAAAGGTACCCGGAATCGACGCCCCCGATTTCCCACGGCCGCGCGGGCCGCGGACCACGAAGGGGACGGTGGTCCTACGCGGGGGCGCCGTCCGGGTGCGGGGCGGCGCTGACCGGGGCGTCCCAGTCGATGCGGTAGCCGGTCTGCCAGGCCGACTTCTCCGGCTTGTTCAGCTTCATCACCAGCGGCAGCAGCAGATCCCGCAGCACCCGCCCGACCGGGCCCGCGGCCTTGTCGCTGTTGGTGCGGTCGGCCGCCTTGATGATCCGCTCGACGCGGGGCCTGCGCAGCTCCTCGTAGGCGGCGAACGCCTCCTCGTGCGGCAGGTCGCGCAGGCAGCGGGCCAGCTGGACGGCGCTCTCGACGGCGAGTGAGGCGCCCTGTCCCGAGCTGGAGGAGGCGGCGTGCGCCGCGTCGCCGATGAGCACCATCCGCCCCCGGCTCCAGGCCGGCACCCGCGGCATGTTCTCCATGGGGCCGGCGATCAGCAGATCGGCGGGGTCGGTCCTGCGCAGCAGCTCCGCGGCGGGGACCCGGTCGCCGGTGAACGCCGCGGCCAGGACGCGCAGCCACTCCTCGGCGCCGGTCTCCGCGGCCTCGGCCACGGTCATCGGTTCCGGATGCGGCAGGTTCACGAACCACACGCCCGAGGAGTCGTCGTGCACCTGATAACCCAGGAAGGCGCGCCTGCCGAACGCCATGTACATCATTCCGCCGGTCGACGGCAGCCCGGTGTCCTTGACCGGGGCGCCGAAGCTGAACAGGCCGCCGTAGCGGGGCCGCGGCGCGTCCGGGTCGATGAGCGCACGCACCGTCGAGCGGATGCCGTCCGCCCCGATCAGCACATCGGCCTCGGCCGTCGTCCCGTCCGCGAAGTGCGCGGTCACACCGCCGGGGGTCTCCCGCGCGGCGACCAGCCGCTTGCCGTGCACGGTGCGGACCCCGCGACGGGCCGCCTCGTCGAGCAGCGCCCGGTACAGATCGGCGCGCCAGACGAACCGCGCCGGCTCCACGCCGGGCGGGCTGCCGAACTCGCCGAGCCGCTTGCCGTTCCCGCTCTGCAGGACGATGGCCGTGGTGGGTGTGCCGATCGCGCGCACGAGGTCGCCGAGTCCGATGACGTCGAGGGCGGCCAGACCGTTGGGGGCGAGTCCCAGCCCGCCGCCCACACCGTCCGCGGTGCCGGCGTAGGCCTCGTACACGGTGGCTTCGATACCGGCCCGGTGCAGGGCCAGCGCGGCGACCGGGCCGCCGATGCCACCGCCGACGACGAGGGCGCTGCGGGTGGTGGAGGAGGGCGTGGTGGAGGACATAACACGATCCTTTCCGGTCGGGTCGGCCGAACTCTCGATGGATCGATAGTTGCAGTGCAACTAGTCTGGAGTCAACTAGTAAATGTGTGGGTAGTATCAGGGCATGAGCGCTCCCCCTCGCAGTTCCCCGCTGGCCCTGACCGTCCTGTGCCTGCTGCACTACAAGCCGCTGCACCCGTACGGCGTGCAGCGGCTGATCAAGCAGTGGGGCAAGGACCAGGTCGTCAACGTCAGCCAGCGTGCGGGCCTCTACCGGACGATCGAGCGGCTGCTCGCCGCGGAGCTGATCACGGTCCGGGAGACCGAACGCGACCACCAGTACCCCGAGCGGACCGTGTACGAGCTGACCGACGCCGGGCGCGCGACCGCGCGCGAATGGCTGGACACGATGCTCGCCGCGCCCAAGCAGGAGTTCCCCGAGTTCCCGGCGGCGCTGTCCTTGCTGCTGCTGTTCACCCCGCAGGAGATGCTGGCCGCGCTGGAGCGCCGCGCAGACGCGCTCACCGACACCCTGGCCGGCCTCGACGCGAGCCTGGCCGCCGAGAGCGCCCGCGGGCTGCCGCGGATCTCCCTGCTGGAAACCGAATACCTCCGCGCCGTGACGGCCGCGGAGGTTCAGTGGGTGCGCTCGGTGGTGGACGATCTGCGGGCCGGCCGGCTGTCCTGGTCACCGGAGGCGCTGGACGCCCTCGCCGACGGACAGGAGCCCGCGGCCGGCGGCTGACCGCCATCGCGGTCGGCGGGTCAGTTCACGACGGCGACGGGGGCGTCCCAGGCGTTGTGGTCGACGGTGACGGTGGCTCCGCCGAAGGTCTCCTTCTTGTTCACCGCGTACTGGTGGCCGCGGCGGTGGCCGGTCCACAGGCCGGAGGCGAAGGGGAAGCCGGTGGTGGTGTCGGCGTTGTTGTCGTAGCGGGCGTACCAGAGGGCGTCCGGGAGGTCCGCCTTGTGGCTGCCGGCGGCGGTGGCGATCGCGGCGGCACTGGACTGGCTGAACCCGTAGAAGCCGGCCCAGTAGCCCTTCGCGTGCGCTGCCCGGTCCCAGGCCTGCACGTAGGTCAGCACGGACTGGACGCAGGAGGCGTTGCCGATGTCGTACGCCTCCATGTCCAGGTAGATCGCACTGCCGGAGCGCATCCCCAGCGCCGACGCCTTCGCGACGGCGTCCGCGCCGTCCGCCGTGCCCAGCGAGGCGGCGTTGGCGGCGGTGATCCGCTCGGGGTTCCTGCTGGTCTGGCAGGGCGGCTGCGCCCCGACGTACAGCGGGATCAGCTGCCAGCCGGCCGTGTGCACGGACCGGACCCAGGAGCTGGTCAGCTGCGGCTGCGCGCAGCCGCGGTTCTTTCCGCCGATGTAGACGGCGGCGGCGCCGTACGGCGAAGTCTTGCGCCAGGCGTTCATGGTGGTCAGGTTCGGGGCGGTGCAGGTGTCGAAGGCCTGACCGGTGAAGACCCGCGCCGCCGGCAACCGCACCACGGTGCTCGACTGCCCCGCCGCCGGCTGCCCACCGGCACGCGTGCCTGCGGCGGTGGTGGCGGCCGGGGTCGCGTGGGCGGACGCGCCGCCCGGAGCTCCGGCCGGCGGCGTGGTGCTCCCCGGCGAGGAGGCACCCGCCGCCGGCTTGGCCGCACCTGAGACGGACGGCTTGGCGGTTCCGGCGGTGGCGCCGGTCCCGGCGGCGCCGTCCGGCCCGGTTCCGTCGGCAACGTTCTTGGACTGCTGTGTGTCGTCGTTCCCCCGGGAGGACGCGGCCTCGGCCGCGATGGCGCCGCCGCCCGCGAGAAGGATCAGGCTGGCGACGGACAGCGCTATGTAGCGGCGCTGCTTGGGCTGACGGCGGTTCGACACGGAGTCCTCAACAGGTGGGCGGGGCGGAGCGGATCAGGACCGGCGGTGCGTTGATCGACTGAGTAAATATCACTTTCTCCGCCGTGTCGCCAAAACCCTGGAGGTCGAGCTGGTACTCGGCCGACCGGTGTGTCGCTGTGTAGCCGAGTTCGTCGTTGATGGCCCGCATGTGCCGGTTGCTGTCGGCGGTGTCGGTCAGCAGACCGGCGAGCGCGGGATGGCCCAGCCGGGCCTGCCGGATCGACTCGGCCTTCATCCAGCGGCCGAGGCCGTGCCCGCGGTGCTCGGGCAACACGCCCGTGCCGTAGTGCTGGCCGTCGCCCTTACCGTCCCCGGGGACGACCAGTTCGCTGAATCCGGCGATGGAGCCGTCGGACACGTCGACGGCGGCGACCGTGTGCAGCAGGTCCCCGCGCTTCGCGACCGCCTCGGCCACGGACCGGACCCGCTCCACGTCCCAGACGACCGTGCCGTAGTCGGTGTCGTCCATCGGCATGTCGTCCATGGCCCGGCGCGACGCGGCGAACGTCCCGGCGAGGTCGTCGGGGACGGTTCCGGCCCAGGAGACCAACCGGTAGCCGGGGTGCGGGCGTTCAGTGATGCCGGTGAGCGCGGCGAGGTCCGCGTGCTCCAGCGGGAGCCGGGTGTAGGTCAGGGTCAGCACCTTGCGGAAGCCCCTGGCCGGCAGGAACAGGTCGCCGGGGGAGTCGGCTTCGGTCTGGGCGAGGACGCAGCGCCGGCCGGTCGCGCGTGCGGCGGCCACGGCCGCCTCCAGCAGCAGGGAGCCGGTGCCGTGGCGGCGCTCGGCCGGATGCACCCGCACTTCCAGCTCGGCGAGATGCTCCTGGCCGGTGCGGGTGAAGACGCGCAGGAACGCGGATCCGACCGGGGTGCCCGTGGCGTCGGCGGCCAGCCAGGCGAGCCGGTAACCGGACGGGGTGCTGTCGGGGTCGGTCAGTGGGGTGATGCTGATGGGCAAGGTGACTCCGTCGGAGAGGGGTGGAGGGGGGCAGAACACTGGTCCGGCTGCTGAGAGCTCGTACGCATCCGCTGCACACCTCCTGCCGACGGCGCCGGTCCGCGGTCGTGGACGGCCAGGAGAACGTAACGGCCGCGCCCAGCCCGCCGCAACGGGAAATGCGCACGCCCCGGACCTCCCGGAGCGTGCGCACTCCCTCCCGCCCGCCCGGACCGGTCAGCCGGTCCGGGCAGTCAAGTCGGCCACCCGGTCAGCCGGTCCTGGTCAGCGTGAGGTCGTCGACGTCGAACAGGAACCCGCCGCCGCCGTTGAAGACGAGGTACAGGCCGGTGCCCGCACTCGGGGTGAGGGACGCCGCGACATCGGCGAAGGTGTCCCAGCTGCCGGTGACCGGGACGGTGACGGTGCCCAGCAGCTGGCCGGTGGGCGATCCGGCGTGGACGGCGGTGGTGCCGCCGGAGCCCGCCGAGGCGACCCGCAGGGAGATCCGGGTGAGGTGGGAGGTGTCCTCACCGGCGAAGGCGATCCAGTCGCCGGCCTCGATGTAGCCGGCGGTGCGGGCACCGTGGGCCCCCGCGTGGTCCGCGGCCTGGACCCCGTTCTGGCTCGTCCAGTTCTCGGCCTGGAGCGTGGTCGTCGTGGGGGCCGTCGAGCCGGGGGTGAGAGTGATGTCGTCGACGTCGAACAGCGCGCCCTGCCCTCCGGAGTAGGTCAGGTACAGGCCTGGTGCGGTGCCGGCGGCAAGGGGCGTCGACACGTTCGTGAACGTCTCCCAACTGCCGGTCACCGGCACGGCGACGGAACCGAGGAGCGGGCCCGTGGCAGAGCCGGAGTGGAATCCGATGGTGCCTCCCGCGCCCGCGGAGGCGACCCGCACGCTCACCGTCGAAGCGGTCCGCGGGTCGAGGGCGGCGTAACCGCTCCAGTCGCCGTTGTCGATGTAGCCGGCGGTCGCTCCGCCGTGCGCCGCCGCGTGCGCGGCGGCCTGGACTCCGCTCTGGCTGCTCCAGGCCTCGCCCTGCACGGTGGTGCCGCCGGGCGAGCCGACCGGGTTGTTGCAGGCGGAGGCGACGGCTCCCGCGACGGTGCGGATGCCGCCCAGCACCAGCGTGGTGAACGCGGGATCGGCCCAGCTCTCCTGGGTGTGGCCCATGCCGGTGTACCAGGCGCGTCCGCCGTCGTAGGGGTGGCACCAGGTGTTGGGATGGTCGCCGCCCATGGTGCCGCCGGAGTAGCTGCTCTCGTCGAGTGCGGTCAGGACGTGCACCTGCGGCCGGGGGTTGGCGCGGTAGTTGTACCACTCGTCGGTGCGGGTCCAGCGGGCCGGCAGGTGGGCGGTCGCCGGGTCGGTGCGGTCCTCCACGGTGACGGCGGCCTGCTGGATGGCGGGATGCGAGTCGAAGTACGCCCCGACCAGGCTTCCGTACCAGGGCCAGTCGTACTCGGTGTCGGCCGCGGCGTGCACTCCCGCGTAGCCGCCGCCCGAGCGGATGTACTGCTCGAACGCGGACTGCTGGGCGGCGTCGAGGACGTCGCCGGTGGTGCTGAGCCAGATCACCGCCCGGTACTGGCCGAGGTCGGCGGTGGTGAAGGCGGCGCCGTCCTCGGTGGCGTCGACGCCGAAGCCGTTGTCCTGGCCGAGTTTCTGGATGGCGGCGATCCCGGCCGGTATGGAGTCGTGCCGGAAGCCGGCGGTCTTGGAGAAGACCAGCACCTTGAAGGACGGCGCGGCCTGGGCGGAGCAGGTCAGGGCGAAGGGGGCGAGCAGGCCGAGCAGCGCGGCGGCCAGGGTCGGCAGCAGCGGCCGGCGGCGCGCGCCGTGCCTGCGGCGGAACCGGATGGGTGGGTACATGGAGTGCCTTTCCGCGGTTCGAGGGGGGAGCGGTGCGGGCGTGCGCGCCATCAGGCGCTGCGGGTGAGGGTGAAGTCGTCCACGTCGAAGAGGTAGTCGCTGCCGCCGGTGAAGGTCAGACAGAGCGTCGTCGCGGGGTTCGCGGTGAGGGTCGTGGAGACGTCGGCGAAGGTTTCCCAGCCGCCGGTGCCGGTGACGGCCACGGTGCCCAGGACCGTTCCGGCGGCCGATCCGGCCCGGATCTGCAGGGTGCCGCCGGCCCCTGCGGAGGCGACCCGGGCGCTGAAGCGGGTGACCTTCGACAGGTCGGTGCCCGCGTAGGTCGCCCAGTCGCCGCTGTTGATGTAGCCGGCGGTCCTCCCGCCGTGCGCGGCCACGTGGTCGGCGGGCAGCAGCCCGCCGGTGGCGGTCCAGCTCTCCGCCTGGGTGACGGTGGTGAGGGCGGCGCCGTTGGTGACGGTGAAGTCGTCGACGTCGAAGAGCGAACCGCCGGTGCCGCCGTGGAAGACCAGGAAGAGTCCGCTCGTCGTGGACGGGGTCAGCGGGAGCGTCAGGCTGGTGTAGTTCTCCCAGCCGCCGGTGACGGGGACGGCGACACTGCCGAGCAGCGGTCCGGTGGCCGATCCGGCACGGGCTTCGAGGGTGCCGCCGATGCCGCCGGAGGCGACCCGCACGGTCAGTCCGTTGGCGTGGCTGAGGTCGGTTCCGGCGTATCCGGCCCAGTCGTTGTTGTCGACGTAGCCGAGGGTCTGGCCGCCGTGCGCGGTGGCGTGCGGGGCGGTCTGGACGCCCGCGGAGCTGGTGAACGCCTCGCCCTGGACGGTGCCCGGAACGCTGCCGGACCCGCCGAAGGTGAACTGGTCGAGGTCGTAGAGGTTCCCGGCGCCGCCTTTGAACACCCAGTACAGGGTGTGGGTGCCGCTCGGAGCGGTGACGGCTCCGGTGATGTCGGTGAAGGTGTTCCAGTCACCGGTGACCGGAACCGTGGCGGATCCGATGAGCGTGCCGGTGGGGGAGTCGGCCCGCAGTTCGAGGGTGCCGCCGGAACCGGCCGAGGAGGCGCGGGCGGTGAAGGTGGTGATGCCGGCCAGGTTGTAGGGGGTGAACGAGATCCAGTCGCCGTTCTCGATGTAGCCGACGGTGGTGCCGCCCTCCGCCGCGTCATGACTGGCGGGCTGGACGCCGCTGGAGCCGGTGTAGTACTCGGCCTGCTTGGTCGCGGTGGGGGTGATGTTGGTGGCGGTGCCGGTCAGCGCGGGCTGGCCGTTCGCGCCGTTGTCGGTGTACGAGGCGCGCCAGACACCGAACAGGTTGGCGGAGCCGGCGTGTTCACCGTCGACGACGGTCTGGATGGTGCCCGAGCAGCCGGTCGCGTCGGTCATGGCGTGCGCGTGGCTGTCGTGCCCGAGCAGGTACTGGACCTGGACCCGGGAGCAGTCGACGGCGCTGTCCTCGGCGTCGGTGACGTTGACCCGGAAGGGGACGGCGTCGCCGAAGTGGAAGATCTGGCCGTTGGCGGGCGCGGTGATGGTCAGGACCGGTGCGGTGTTGCCGACGGTGACGGTGACGCTCGCGGTGCCGGTCAGCCCGTGGGTGTCGGTGACGGTGAGTTTCGCCGGGTACTGGCCGTTGGCGGGGTAGGTGTGCGCCGGGTTGGCGGCGGTGGAGTCGGTGCTGCCGTTGCCGTCGAAGTCCCAGGCGTAGGTGAGCGCGTCGCCGTCCGGGTCGGTGGTGCCGGCCGAGGAGAAGGTGACCGCCAGTGGCGCCTGGCCCGAGGACGGGGTGGCGGCGGCCTGGGCGATGGGCGCGCGGCCGTCGGCGCCGATCGCCTCGATGCGGTACAGGCCGGAGTAGGAGTCGCCGTCGCCGAAGCCGGTGCCGTAGTCCAGGACGTACAGCGCGCCGTCCGGGCCGAAGGCCATGTCCATGACCTGCGTGCCGGTCCAGGGGAAGTCGGTGATGGTGCCCGCGCTGCCGTCCGCGTTGACCTGCACGTCCTTGATCCAGCGGCGGCCGAACTCGCCGATGAAGGCATGCCCGTCGTAGGACTGCGGGAACTTCACCGAGGAGACGAGGTTCGGGTCGTAGTGGTAGACCGGGCCGCCCATGGGTGACTCGCTGCCGCAGCCGAACTGGGTGATGCTGCAGTCGTCGTACTTGATCCAGGACGACCGGGCGGCCGGGAGTTTGCTGATCCCGGTGTTGTTGGGCGAGCTGTTGACGGGGCCGCCCGCGCAGTCGAACTTCGCGCCCGAGGTGTTGGTGCCGAAGTCGAAGGCGTTGTACGTCTCGTTGGTGGTGTTGGTGCCGGTGCAGTACGGCCATCCGTAGAAGCCGGGTGAGGTCACCCGGTCGAACTCGACCTGGCCGCCCGGTCCCCGGGTGGCGCTCAGCGCTCCGGCGTCCGGCCCGTAGTCGCCGATGTAGACGGTGGTCGGCCGGTCGACGCTCATGCGGAACGGGTTGCGGAAGCCCATCGCGTAGATCTCGGGCCGGGTCTTCGCCGTGCCCGGCGCGAACAGGTTCCCGGCCGGGACGGTGTACGTCCCGTTGGCCTCGGGGTGGATACGCAGCAGCTTGCCGCGCAGGTCGTTGCTGTTGGCGGCGGAGCGCTGGGCGTCGTAGGCCGGGTTGCGCGACGCGCGGGTGTCCAGCGGGCTGTAGCCGTCGGAGGAGAAGGGGTTGGAGTCGTCGCCGGTGGTCATGAAGAGGTTGCCCGCGGCGTCGAAGTCCAGATCGCCGCCGACATGGCAGCACATGCCGCGGTTGGTGGCGATCTGCAGGAGCTGCTTCTCGCTGGCGGGGTCGATGGTGTCGTCGGCCCGCAGGGTGAAGCGCGAGAGCTGGTTGTGCCCGGCGAAGGGCGCGAAGCCGGCCGCCGTCCCGTCGGAGGGGGCGTCGCCCGCCGGGGTGTTCAGGACGGGTGAGTAGTAGACGTAGATCCAGTGGTTGGTGGCGACGGCCGGGTCGGTGGTGATGCCCTGGATGCCCTCCTCGTCGTGGGTGTAGACGGGCAGCGTGCCCGCGACGGAGGTGGTGCCGGCCGCGTCGGTCTTGAAGATGGTGCCGCGCCGGTCGGTGTGCAGGACCGTGCGGTCGGGGAGCACCGCCAGGCTCATCGGTTCGCCGGTCTGCGCGGTGCCCCGCGCGAGCTGCACCTGCTGGAAGGCGGCCGCGGCGGCCGCGGCGTCAGGGTGCGGGCCGTCGTGGGCGGCCGCCGGGGCGATGGCTCCGGTGGCGCCCAGCAGGAGCAGCGCCGAGGCCGGCAGAGCGGTGAACAGGGTGCGGAACCGGACGCGGTGTGGACGTGGACGTCTCGCGGGCCTTGCGGGCAGGAGGCTTGCGGGCAGGACTGAACGCACGGGGTTCCCCTTCCAGGGCAGCGCGAAGCCGCCTTGCGGAAAGGACGCCCCGCCGAGGCGTCCGGTGACCGGGCCTCCTGAACTCTCAGGAGGTGTTCGTTAGTTGAGGGGAGAAAGTAAGTGGGGTGAGGGCCGTCGTCAAGAGGTCCCGCACCGGTTATCGGTGTGCCGCGGAGCCGCCGCGCGGCAGCGGGAGCCGCGCGGTGTCGATGGCGTCGATGATCGACGACGCTCCGCCCCTGGCCGCCGCGGTGAAGCCGAGGGTGGACAGCGCGACCTGACAGCCGCCGAGGTTCGGCGCGATGGTGTGCGCGGCGAGCGTGCGCCGGGCGGGCGGCATGATCCAGGGCGCCAGCGTCACGAAGTAGCCGCCGAGGATCAGGGCCTGAGGGTTGAACAGATTGAGCAGGATCGCCGATCCGCGGCCCAGCCACTCGCCGACCCGGACCAGCGCGGCGGTCGTCCGCGGGTCGCCGGCCTCGGCCCGGCGGGCCACCTCGGCGACCTTCGCGGCCAGGTCGGTCAGCGGTTGCGCCGTACTGCCGGCCAGGTCCGGCGCCGCCTGCTGGATGATCGAGCCGATGCCGACCAGCGCTTCGAAGCAGCCCCTGCGGCCGCAGCCGCACAGCGGCCCGTCCTGCATCAGCGTGATGTGCCCGACCTCGCCGCCGTACCCCGAAGAGCCGCGCATCAGCGCGCCGTTGATGATCACGCCACCGCCCACCCCGACCTCACCGGTCAGATAGACGAGGTTCTGGGTGTGCGCCATCGCCCCGCGCCGGTACTCGCCGACCGCCCCGAGGTTGGCGTCGTTGTCCAGCGACAGGGCGACGCTGCTGTCGTCGAGCTGCTCCCGGAAGCGGTCGACGAGCGGGAACTCGTGCCAGCCGAGGTTCGGCGCCTCCGCCACCTCGCCGTCCGAGGTGCCGATCAGACCGGGGACCGCGATCGTGATGCCGAGCACCTCGCGGTGCTGGCGCGCCATCTCACCCATCGCCCGGCGGGCCAGATCGGCCAGCCGCACGACGCAGCCCTCAGCGCCCAACTCGGCTGCCTGGACGGGCTCGTGCCAGGTCAGGACGTCACGTTCGGCCAGGTCGACCATGACCGCCGACAGGTAGTCGACGTTCACCTCCAGGCCGAGCGCGGTGAAGCGCCGGCCGTCGAGGGTGAGCATGACGGCGGGCCGGCCGATCCGCCGCTCCTCGCTCGCCCCCACCTCGACGACGATGCCGCGGGTGATCAGCTCGGCGACGATGTTGGAGATGGTGGCCTTGTTCAGCCCGGTACCGGCGGCCACTTCGGCCCGCGAACACGGTGCCTCGCGGCGGATGAAGCGCAGAACGACGGCGAGATTGGTCTCCCGGACATCGATGAAGTCGACAGCTCCGCTGCTGACGGGCCGCATGGCACACCCCTTTGTGCGAAGCATTGACAGTCGTTAGTCGCGACCACAAACTAAGTCGCACCGCACCGGGGAGTCAAGGTTCCGACTGCCCCTCACGCCACCTTAATCGACCGGTAATCGCAGGTCACAGAGGTGCGCCAGGACCGGTGCCGCTCCGCCGCACAGCCGCACACGTACCGCCGCTCAGCACCACAGCCGCTTACGTACCGCCGCTTTCTGGCGCCACCGAGGAGGTCTCCGTGACCGCCACCGCAGATCCACCCCTGCTCGCGATGCGGGGAATCGTCAAGGAGTTCCCGGGTGTCCGCGCTCTGGACGGGGTGGACCTCGAGGTCCGCGCCGGCGAAGTGCACTGTCTGCTGGGGCAGAACGGGGCCGGCAAGTCCACGCTGATCAAGGTGCTGTCCGGCGCCCACCACCCCGACGCGGGTGAACTGCTCTGGCAGGGCGAGCCGGTGCGGCTCTCCCACCCCACCGCCGCCATGCGGCTCGGCGTCGCCACCATCTACCAGGAACTCGACCTCGTGCCCGGCCTCAGCGTGGCCGAGAACATCTTCCTCGGCCATGAACCGGCCTCCTTCGGTGTCACCCGGCGCGGCGAGACGCACCGCGGCGCCCGCGCGCTGCTCGGACGCCTCGGACACGCCGAGATCCCGCCGTCGCGACCGGTCGGCCAACTGCCCGCGGCCGCGCAGCAGGTCGTCAGCATGGCCCGCGCGCTGTCGCACGACGCCCGGCTGATCGTGATGGACGAACCGTCCGCCGCCCTCGCGCACGACGAGGTCGCCAACCTCTTCCGGATCATCCGCGAGCTCGCCGCCACCGGGGTGGCCGTCGTCTACATCTCGCACCGGCTGGAGGAGATCCGCGAGATCGGCGACCGCATCACCGTCCTCAAGGACGGCCGCACCCGGGCCGTCGGGCTGCCCGCCCGCACCACCCCGACCGCCGACGTGGTCGCCCTGATGACCGGCCGCGCCGTGGAGCACACCTTCCCCCGCCGGCCCGCGCCGGGAATGCGCAAGGGCGGTCCCGAAGTGCTGCGCGTCGAGGGGCTGTCGGTGGCGGGCCGCGTCCACGACGTCTCGTTCAGCGTCCGGGCCGGCGAGATCGTCGGTATCGCGGGACTGGTGGGCTCCGGCCGCTCCGAGATCCTGGAGGGGATCTACGGCGCCCGCACCCCGTTGGCCGGCCGGGTCCTGCTCGACGGTGCGCCCCTGCGCGCGGGCAGCACCACGGCGGCCGTCCGCCGGGGCATGGGGTTCGCCCCCGAGGAACGCAAGTCGCAGGCGCTGCTCATGCTGGAGAGCGTCGGACGCAACATCACCGTCGCCTCGCTCGGCCGCTACACCCGCTACGGCTGGTTCGACCGCCGCCGCGAATCGGCCGACGCGGTCCGGCAGATCGCCGCCGTACAGCTGCGCCCCGACGATCCGGAGCGGCCGGTGCGCACCCTGTCGGGCGGCAACCAGCAGAAGGCGGTGCTGGCCCGCTGGCTGCTGCGCCGCTGCAAGGTGCTGCTGCTGGACGAACCGACCCGGGGCGTCGACGTCGGCGCCCGCAGTGAGTTGTACACGCAGATGAGAGCGCTGGCCGACGCGGGTCTCGCGATCGTGCTGGTGTCCAGCGAGGTGCCGGAGGTACTCGGGCTTGCCGACCGGATCCTCGTACTCCGCGAAGGCCGGGTGATCCACGCCTGCGACGCGGTGGACATCGACGAACACGGGGTCCTCGACCTGGTGATGGAAGGAAGCGCGCTATGAGCGACACACCACACGCCCCCGCCCCGGACCTCTCCACTCCCGCCAGCGTTCCCGCCGCCGTTCCCGAGGCGGACGAGCACCGCCGGGTGGAGGAGCTCGCCGCGCACGCCGCCAAGGAGGGCGTACGCACTGGGCCCTTCGCCTCGCTCGGCGGGATCGGCGGAATCGGCGGCATCGGGGGCCTCGGCGGGGGAGCCGGCGGCGGCCGGGGCGCCGGGGCGCTGCGACACCTGGCGCTGGTGATCGCCCTGGGCATCCTGTGCGCCATCGGGGCCGTCACCAAAGGCAGCAGTTTCGCGACCACCAGCAACATGGTGCTGATCCTCAGCCTCGCCGCCGTGATCGGGGTGGTCACCGTCGGGATGACGTTCGTCATCATCGGCGGCGGCATCGACCTCTCGGTCGGCGCGCTGATCGCGCTGGCGTCGGTGTGGTCGACCACCACCGGCAGCCAGGCCCAGGGCCCGGCCGTCATGATCTTCACCTCCGTACTGGTCGGCACGCTCTGCGGGTTGCTGAACGGTCTGCTGATCGCCTACGGGCGGCTGGTCGCGTTCATCGTGACGCTGGCGACGATGGTGGCCACCCGTGGTCTGGCCGAGCAGCTCTCCGACCGCAAGTCGCAGATCGTCACCGCGGACACGTTCCTGTCCATCGCCGAGACCCGCTGGCTGGGCATGCCGCTGCTGGTCTACATCTTCGCCGCGGTCGTCGTGCTGGGCTGGCTGGTGCTGAACCGCACCACGTTCGGGCGCCGCACCTTCGCCGTCGGCGGCAACCCGGAGGCCGCCCGGCTGGCGGGCATCAACGTCCGGCTGCACACCTGTCTGCTCTACGTGGTCTCCGGTTTCTGCTGCGGCATCGCCGCCGTGATGCTCACCGCGCAGGCCAACACCGGTGCGAGCACCCACGGCATGCTCTACGAACTCAACGCCATCGCCGCGGTCGTCGTCGGCGGGACGCTGCTGACCGGCGGCTTCGGCTCCGTGCTCGGCTCGATCCTCGGCGTCCTGGTCTTCACGACCATCACCGACCTGTTCATCCTCAACAACCTCACCACCCCCATCCAGGAGATCGCCCAGGGCGCGATCATCATCGCCGTCCTGCTCATCCAGCGCTGGGGCCGTGGCCGGTCCGTCACCACCTGATTGGGAGACCGATATGAGCACCAGCTTGGACCGCAGACACGTCCTCTTCGGCGGGGCGGCGATCGGCGCGGGCGCCTTCCTCACCGGATGCACCAACAGCAGCGACAACGACAAGAGCGCCCCGCAGGTGAAGGCCGGCGCGTCCTCGTCGGGAGCGACCGCGGGCAAGGCGGTCACCATCGGGTTCTCGGCCCCGGCCGCCGACCACGGCTGGACCGCCGCGATCACCATCAACGCCAAGGCGCAGGCCCAGCAGTACTCCGACGTCACGCTCAAGGCGACCGAGGGCACCAACGACGTCGCCGCGCAGATCCAGCAGGTGCAGTCGCTGATCGACGCCAAGGTGGACGCGCTCGTCATCCTGCCCTTCGACGGCAAGGCCCTCACCGAGATCGCCAAGAAGGCGATGGCGTCCGGCATCCCGGTGATCAACCTGGACCGGATCTTCGCCAGCGGACTGGCCTACCGGACCTGGATCGGCGGCGACAACTACGGCATGGGCGTCAACGCCGGCACCTTCATCGCCCGCCGGATGAAGGCGGCGGGCAAGACCGACCCCGTCATCGTCGAGGTCGCCGGGATCGACAACCTCGAACTCACCCAGCAGCGCAGCAAGGGCTTCAAGGACGCGCTGGCCGCCAACGGGCTGCGGCTGGCCGCCCGGCAGGCCGCCGACTTCACCGCCGCCACCGGCCAGCGGGTGACCGCACAGCTGCTGCAGGCCACTCCGAAGATCGACGCGATGTGGAACCACGACGACGACCAGGGCATCGGCGTGCTCGCGGCGATCAAGCAGGCGCAGCGCGACAAGGAGTTCGTCGTGGTCGGCGGCGCCGGCTCCCGCAAGGCCATGGAGTCGATCAAGGCCGACGACAGCCCGGTGAAGGCCACGGTGCTCTACAGCCCGAGCATGGCGTCGTCCTCGATCACCGTCGCCCGGCTCATCGCCCAGGGCCATGGCATGGCCGACCTCGTCGAGCACGAGGTCCCCGCCTCGGTCACCACCTTCTCGGCGGTGGTGACGAAGGAGAACGTCGACCAGTACATGGCCGTCGGCTTCTCGTAACACCCCGGCCGGACGGCGGCGCGGCCGCTCCGGAAAGAACGAACGACGGAAACGAACCACGGCAACGAACGACAGAAACGAACGACGGAAAGGGATCGACGACGATGTCCTCAGCGCAGCCACCGGCCCTCGGCGTTGGCCTGGTCGGGTACTCCTTCATGGGGCGCGCCCACTCCCAGGCCTGGCGGTCCGTGGGCGCGTTCTTCGACCTGCCGCGCCGCCCCGCGATGGTGGCTGTCGCCGGCCGGTCGGGTCCCGACGTCGCGCGCGCCGCGGAACAGCTCGGCTGGGCCGAGGCCGTCACCGATGTGAAGGAGCTGCTGGTCCGCGACGACATCCACGTCCTGGACATCTGCACCCCCGGCGACAGCCACGCCGAGCTGGCCGTCGCCGCGCTGGAGGCAGGCAAGCACGTGCTGTGCGAGAAGCCGCTCGCCAACACCGTCGCCGAGGCCGAGGCGATGACGGCGGCCGCGGAACGGGCGGCTGCCCGCGGTGTCCGTTCCATGGTCGGCTTCAACTACCGGCGGGTGCCGGCCATCGCGCTCGCCCGCCGGCTGGTGGCCGACGGCAGACTGGGGCGGATCCGGCACATCCGCGCCCAGTACCTCCAGGACTGGATCACCGATCCGCTGTTCCCGCTGGTGTGGCGGCTGCAGAAGGAACGGGCGGGCTCCGGCGCCCTCGGCGACATCGGCGCGCACATCATCGACCTGGCGCAGTTCGTCGGCGGGTCCCGGATCACCGGCGTCTCGGCGGTGACCGAGACGTTCGTCAGGGAGCGCCCGCTCGCCGGAAGCTCGGACGGGCTCGCGCCGGGAGCGGCGTCCGGCGGGACGGGTCCGGTCACGGTGGACGACGCCGCCCTGTTCACCGCGCGCACCGCGGCCGGCGCGCTCGCCTCGTTCGAGGCCACCCGGTTCGCCGCGGGGCGCAAGAACGCCCTGCGGATCGAACTCAACGGCTCCGAGGGGTCACTGGCCTTCGACTTCGAGTCGATGAACGACCTCTGGTTCCACGACCACACCGAGAACGCGCGGACCGCCGGTTTCCGCCGCATCCTCGTCACCGAACCCGACCACCCCTACGCCGGTGCCTGGTGGCCGCCCGGCCATCTCCTGGGCTACGAGCACAGCTTCACCCATGAGGTCCGCGACTTCGTGCAGGCGATCGGGGACGGTTCCGATCCCGCGCCGTCGTTCGCCGACGGACTGCAGGTGCAGCGGGTGCTGGCCGCGGTCGAGGCCAGCGCGTGCGACGACAGCCGGTGGACGCCGGTCGGCTGACCCTGGGCCCCGCCCGACCGCCCCCCTCAGCGCGGGGTGGTGGCTCTTGCCGCCGACAGGCGCCGCCGCCCCGCTTCCCACCGGCCGTCCGACAGCCGACGACCGGACCGACCCGCTTCCTGCCGGAGGACCGCCATGCCCCGTCCCGTCACCCTCTTCACCGGCCAGTGGGCGGACCTGCCCTTCGAGGAGGTCTGCGCGCTCGCCTCCGGCTGGGGTTACGACGGCCTGGAGATCGCCTGCTGGGGCGACCACTTCGAGGTCGACCGCGCCCTCGCCGACAGCAGTTACGTGCCGAGGCGGCTGGAGATGCTGGAGAAGCACCACCTCAAGGTCTGGGCGATCTCCACGCACCTCGTCGGCCAGGCCGTCTGCGACCACCCCATCGACCAGCGCCACCAGGGCATCCTCCCCGCCCGGATCTGGGCCGACGGCGACGCCGAAGGGGTGCGCCGCCGTGCGGCACAGGAGTTGAAGGACACCGCCCGCGCCGCCGCGCTGCTGGGCGTCGACACCGTGGTCGGGTTCACCGGCTCGTCGATCTGGCACACCGTCGCCATGTTCCCGCCCGCGCCCGCCGCCATGATCGAGGCGGGTTACCAGGACTTCGCCGACCGCTGGAACCCGATCCTCGACGTCTTCGACACCGAAGGCGTCCGCTTCGCCCACGAGGTGCACCCGTCGGAGATCGCCTACGACTACTACACAACGGTCCGCGCCCTGGAGGCGATCGGCCACCGGCCCGCCTTCGGCCTCAACTGGGACCCCTCGCACTTCGTCTGGCAGGACCTCGACCCGGTGAACTTCATCCTCGACTTCGCCGATCGGATCTACCACGTCGACTGCAAGGACGCCAAGGTCCGCACCGGGGACGGGCGGCGCGGCAGGCTCTCCTCGCACCTCCCGTGGTCCGACCTCCGGCGCGGCTGGGACTTCATCTCCACCGGGCACGGCGACGTTCCCTGGGAGGACAGCTTCCGGGCGCTGAACGCCATCGGCTACACCGGGCCGCTCAGCGTCGAATGGGAGGACGCGGGCATGGACCGGCTGCTCGGCGCCCCCGAGGCCCTGGCCTTCGTGCGCCGCCTGGCGGCGATCGAGCCGCCCGCCGCCTCGTTCGACGCGGCGTTCTCCTCGCAGTGAACGCTCAGCGGGAGCGGGGCGACGGCAGCAGCAGATAGGTCCCGCCGGTGTCGTCGACGTGCACGACGTGCGCGCCGACCCGGACGACCTGGACCGGTCCGGCCCGCCAGGCCCCGCACGGGCCGCCACCGTCCGGGAGAGGCCCCCAGATCTCCCGGAAGGTGCTGCCGTCGGGGTTGGTGCCGGTCTCGGTCAGGTGCTCGCCGTCCTGCCTGAGCGTGCCGGTGTCGTCGCCGGCCTCGCCCACGTCGTGGTGGAAGCGGACCTGCTCACCGTCGTACGAGGTACGGCCGGCGAAGCCGCGGCTGTCGGCGTAGTACGCGCCCGCCTGCAGCCACACCACCTGGCGGTCCTCGCGGAGCGGTCCGCCGTCGCGGCTGATCCCGGCGCGCAGCCACGCGGCGCGGGTGGGAACGTTCATGCCGCCCAGCCTGCCGGACGCGGTGCGCCGGCCGACCGGCGGCGCACCACCCCACCGGTCATTCGAGGAGCTTCCCGGCCCGTGCGTACGCCCACTGCAGCAGACCCGCGGTGACGGCCGCGCTCACGGACACCGTGAGCAGCAGATGCTGAGCCGTCGGTGCGTGCAGGGCCAGTACGAAGGGGACGATCAGCGCGGCGATGGCCACCAGCGGGCCCGACAGGTACCAGGCCAGGAAGAGCACCGGGCCGACGCTGCCGGTCGGGCTCTGCGCGGGTGAGAGCAGCAGATGCTGCTTGGACACGCCCCGGCAGGCGTTCACCAGGCCGGCGGCGACGAACGCCGGCACCACGGCCGGCGCCAGCGCGACGCGCACCCCGCCGCCGAGCAGCGCCACGCAGACCCCCGCGACCAGGGCGAACAGCAGCCCCAGGGCCACGGGCACGATGGTGTGCCGCAGCATGAGACCGCCGTACGGATACGGGGACCACGAACCGCGCCGGGTGTCGTCGGTCTCCAGCCGGGCCGGCTCCAGCAGCTGTGCGACGGCCCAGTAGCCGAAGACCAGCGCGGCGGCCGTGGCCGCGACGCCTCCGGCGTGCCGCGAGTCGGCGGCCACGACCGCGCTCAGGACCGCGAGTACGGACAGCAGGACGGAACGCCCGAGCCGGCCGGGGGCGTGGAGCAGCGCGAGCGCGTCGCGCCAGGGCACGGCCAGGGCGGCGTGGCGTGGCGCGGGGAGTCGCAGCCGTGCGGGGCGCGGCGTCCCGGAGGCCCCCGCGGCGACCTGGCGGGCGGTGCGCAGCTCCACGGTCTGCAGGGCGGCCAGCACACCGGTCGTGGTGCGGGACCGCTGCCGCACGGTGGCCAGCGGCAGCGAACCCGCCGCCCGCCGCGCCAGCTCGACGGCCGCCGCCGTGGCGGCCAGCGACAGCAGCGCCGCGACCGGGCCGCCCGGCACGGCGGCCGGGGTCGGTGACAGCGCGGCGATGCCGCTCCAGCCCCACGGGCCCGACCACAGCTCGATCCGCTCCAGCCAGGTCACCCGGTGACCCGCCGCCGCCAGCCCGCTCTGCGTGGCGAGGGCCAGGACGAGGAGACCCGCGTACGGGGTCGCGGTCCGCACCCACCGGGCGACGGACTCATGCGCCTCGACGGCCACGCCGAGCGCGGTGGCGAGCAGCGGTACGCACACCCCGCCGACCGCGCACCAGGCGAGAGCGGCCGCGAGCCCGGTCTTGACGGTCAGCCCCAGCGTCACCATGCCGATCATGGAGGCCAGCAGCCCGACCGACAGCGACACCCCGCAGGACAGCCAGAACCACGGCAGCAGAATGCGGGAGATCCGCACCGGCTGGGTCAGCAGCCAGTCCGCGGTGTCGCGCGGCGGCACCACGGGTCCCCGCCACAGCGCGTCGCGCGCGGCGACCAGCAGCGCGCCGAGTGCCAGCGCGCAGACCCCGGACGGGACGGCGGCGAGGATCGCCGCGCCGTGCACGGTGTAGTCCGCGCCCATGGAGCTCTTGATGAACAGGCTGAAGCCGGGGAGCACGCCCCACACGACCAGGATCAGCAGTACGCAGTAGACGGCGAAGCCGACCTGGCCGGCGCGCTTGCGGCGGTGCGGGGAGCGCAGATTGCGCAACAGCAGCAGCGCCTCGGCGGTCCAGTCGTCCTCCTCGTCCCAGGAGGCGTCCCGCCCGTCGTCGAGATCGTCGTCGGCCCCGTCGTTTCCGGCCTGTTCCCCGGCGTGCCGCGTCGTCGTACTCACCGGGCGGCGCCCGCGACGCCGGTCTGCCAGGTGGTGTCGGCCGCGTCGTCGGACAGCACCTCATCGGGTGTGCCGTCGGCGACCAGTTTGCCCTCGCGCAGCACCAGCACCCGGTCCGCGACCGCCCGCGCCAGCTCGGCGTGGTGGGTGACCAGCAGGACGCCCACCCCGTCGGCCGCCTCCGCGGCGATCAGGTCGCCCAGCCGCCGCCGCGCGTCGGGGTCGAGCCGCTGCTCGGGTTCGTCCAGCAGCAGCAGATCCCGCGGCCGGACGAGAGCGGACGCCAGCAGCAGCGACTGCAGCTGGCCCGAGGAGAGACCCGAGGGCAGCGACTTGGCGTGCTCGCTCAGCAGCCGGTCGGCGAGTACGTGATCGATCCACGCGTCCGCCCCCTCCACCCCGTGCGCGACCGCGACGAGCTGCAGGTGCTGCCGCACGGTGAGGTCCGGGTAGCAGGCCACGGTGTCGCCGACCACCGCGACCCGGGCCCGCACCCGGGCGTCGTTCTCCGTCATGGGCCGGCCGTCGAAGGTGACCTTGCCCTTGGTGGGCTTGTCCCGACCGGCCGCGATCCGCAGCAGTGTGGACTTGCCCGACCCGTTGTGGCCGAGCAGCGCGACGCACTGGCCGCCGTCCAGCGAGAGGTCCACCGGATGCAGCACCGTGCGCTTTCCGTAGGAGCGGCTCACGCCGGTGAGTTGCAAAAGCGGTGCGCCCATCGGCCGTGCTCCTCTAAGCCCGCGAGAAATCCCGGATCCCGGCCCTGCGCGATGCGCGTGAAGAGGTCGGCTCCCTCCATTGTCCACTCCAGGCACGGCCGGTCCGCCACGGGGCCGCGGGCCGGCGCGTACGAGTGCCGTGCCGGCCGGGACCGGGCGGGGCGGATCCGGTCAGGCCGCGGCCGGGGTGAGGCTCCAGCGCTGGGCGTCCCCGCCGGTGGCCGGCTGCTGCGTGAGGGCGTCGCCGTCGGCGGTTCCGGCGGCGGTGAGCAGCAGCCCGCTGTGCTGCGAGGCGAGGGTGAAGCCGCCGCCCGGGGCCGCGGCGATACGCCAGTGCTGGTTGTCGTTGCCGGTGCAGGTCCACTGGATGACGGCGGCCCCGGCGCCCGTCGATCCGCCGTTGACGTCCATGCACTGGCCGGAGCCGGCGTTCCTGGCGGTGTAGCTGCCGTCCGCGTTCGCGGTGAGGGTCCAGCGCTGGTTGGGTCCGCCGTGCCAGGTCCACTGGATCAGCTGGGTGCCGGGCGTCGTGGACGATCCGGGCACGTCCACGGCCTGCGCGCCGCCGGTGCGGCCGATCTCGTAGGCGGCGCCGGAGACGATGGGCCCGTCGCAGTTCACCCCGGCACCGGCGTAGGCGCCGATGTTCGGGGCGCCTGCCGCGACCGGGCCGCCGAAGTAGTCGAGGCCGCCGTTCCCGCTGATCGCCGTACCGGCGTTCAGCGCGGGTGAGCCGGCGCACAGCTGGTAGCCGTCCGCGTGGGACCGGTCCGTGGCGGTGCCCGCCGCCCGCAGCCGCGGATCGGCGGACAGACCCGCGCCGGCCGGCGCACCGGAGACGTTGACGAGGTCGTTGTGGTCCAGGACGTAGCCTCCGCCGCGCAGCGTCATGGACGCGGTGCCGGAGCCGGTTTTGACCACCGTGTTGTCGCGGAATCTGACGTTGCGCCGGGTGGTGTTGTTCTCCTGGATCACCGACTGGCTGATCCCAGGACCGATGGAGACGGTGTTGTTGTACACGTCGGCGGATTCGATGCCGCCCGAGCAGTTCTCGAAGCCGCGGTAGGAGTCGTTCTGACTGATGTTGTAGCGGATGACGGCGGTGCGCAGGATGCCGGTGGCGTTGCACAGCAGGAAGAATCCGCCCGCGTTGTCGTGGCTGTAGTTGTACTGGAAGACCGTGCCGACGGAGCCCTGGTCCACGTCGTAGGCCATGCCGTCGCGGGTGGTGGCGCCGCCGCTGACCTCGTTGTGCTGGAACACCGCGTCGTCGGTGTCGTACGCCCAGATGCCCGCGTTGTAGCCGGCGGACCGCCGCTGGAAGCCGGCCACGGTGTTCCCGTCGATCAGCGCGCCCGTGGTGTTGCCGGGGACGATCCCGTCACCGCCGAGGTCCGCCAGCCGGTTGCCGCTGATCACGACGCCGGTCCAGGGGACGAAGACGCCGGCGCTGTGCGCCTCGAAGCCGGACCGGTTCCAGGTGGAGACGAAGAAGACGCCCTCGCGGTCCACCGCGCGCACCGTGTTATTCCTGATCGTGACGGAGTCGAACGCGGTCTGCGTGGTCACACCGCTGACGGCGAAGTAGATCCCGCCGCTGCCGCCGAGGTCCTTGGTGTCGTCGCCGTTGACGTCGTGGATGTCGAGGTTCTCCAGCACGAAGTGCCGGGCGGTGCCGAAGTCGGTCAGCTCCACCGAGACACCGCGCCGGTTGCCCGCCGCCGGTCCCTTGTTGGTGATCTCCAGATTGCGGATCTCCCACCACTGCTGATTGCGCAGCAGCACCGCCCGCGCCGCCCCGCCACCGGCGATCAGCGGACTGGCACCCGTGCCGTACGCGTCCACGGTGATCGGGCTGCCCGCGGACCCGGAGCCCTGCGGTGCCAGCGTCCCGGCGCAGGCCGTCCCGCGCTGGAACAGGATCTGGTCGCCGGGCGCGAACACGGTCGCGCCGACCTTGGCCAGCGACCGCCATGCGGCGGCGGGTGAGGTGCCGGCGGCGGTGTCGTTGCCACCCGCGCAGTTCACGTAGTACGCGGTGCCGGTTGCGGCGGCCGGGGCGGTTGCCGGGGTGGCGTCGGCAGGGGCGGCCGTCAGCCCCGCACCACCCAGTACGCACAGCACCGCGACAAGAAGTGATCGGACGCGCATCGCCAACTCCAGCCCGGGGTGGTCCGCCACCGGGCGGTGCGCGCCGGCGTCGCTGCGTACGGCCGGAGGGCCGTACGGGTGATCCAAGCCAGGCCAGTGCAACGTACGGGATCACCTCTGTCAAGAGGTGATTGACGGTTCGTCAGAGGAGTCGGCGGACCGCCCGGGCGGGAACCTCAGCCGCCCGAGCTCGCCGAGCTGGCGGACGCGATGGCCGCCGCCACACCGGCCCGTACCGCGACGACCGCGTCCCGGACGGCCGCCGCGGCCCACTGGGCCTGGGACAGTTCCTTGATGCGGGCCTTGCGGGTGTGGGCGTCCACGGTTGGGAAGAGCTTCTTGGCGAGCCCGCAGGCATCCACCAGGGCGATGAGCGCGGCGTCCCGGGCGTTCGGCGACTCGCCTTGGACGACCGCGGTGAGACGCCCCCGGATACCGTCCGCCAGCGCCGGATCCTGACCGGACCACCGTGTGGACGGGAACAGGCCGAGCACCCGGTGCGGCTCCTCGCGCAGCACACCCTTGGCGGCGAGCCCCGCCAGCACCCGTGCGTTCACCCGGCGGGACTCCGCCTTCTGCACCCACCTCTTGGGGCTGCGCGGCCGCTCGTCGCGGATCTGCTCGTACAGGGCGTCGAGTTCCGGGTCGGCCGGGCCGCCGGTGTCGCCCTTGGCGGCGACGAGCTTGCCGTCCCGCACGATGACGTGCTCGCGCAGCGCCAGTTCGATGAGCAGGGCGCCCGCGACGCCGCGGGTGGCCACCAGTCCCGACATGGTGCTCCTGCCGTCAGGGCCGCGGCCCAGCAACAACAGCTCTTCCGCCACCGTCAGTTCCATCCGCCCAGCGTACGACCCGGTGTCCAGCGCACGCCGGAGTCAGTGGGCGGCGAAGTCCTGGGTCCACCAGGGGCCGCCGGAGCCGAGGTTGACGCCCACCCCGATGTGCGTGAACCCGCAGTTCAGGATGTTGTCACGGTGCGCGGCATCGCTCATCCAGTCGGCGACCGCCCGGGAGGCGCTCGACGGCCCGCGGTCGATGTTCTCGCCCCACCTGCTCCAGCTGTATCCGGCCGCGGTGATCCGCCCGTCCGGCCCCACCCCTCCGGGGTGTCGTGCTCGTAGTAGCCACGGGCGGCCATGTCGTCGGCGTGGCCCTGCGCCGCGGCGTGCAGCTTCGGGTCCGCGCGCACCGGGCGGCAGCCGTGCAGCACCCGCTGCGCGTTGACCAGCTCGGTGACCTGCTGTTCGAGGGTGGGCCGGGGACGGGCGGGCGGCGGCACCGCGGGCCTCGTCGTCGGAGCGGCCGTCGCGGTCGGCGCCGGGGACACGGGGGCGGGCGCGGTGGTCGCGGGTGCGGTGGCCGGCCGGGACGGCGCGGCGGCCGGTGCCGCGGGCGCCCGATCGGGCCCCAGTCGCAGCACGGCCACCACCGCCATACCTGTCACCAGCAGCACGCCGGCGACGACGACCGGCGTACGGGGCAGCCGGGAGCGCGGCGGCTTTCCGCGCGAGCCCGAGCCGCGCGAGCCTCCCGAGCCGCCACCGGAGCGGTGCGATCCGCCGGAGCCGTGCGCACTGGCGGGGCCATGGGAACTGCCGGGACCATGGGAACTGCCGGAACTGCCGGAACCACCCGAGCCATGCGCTGTGGTCGGTGAGCCGGACGGGGAGCCGAGGCCGGGGGAGTGGAGGACGGGCACCAGGCTGAGCCGGGCGAGGAGCCCCTCGGCCGGCACCAGGTCGGCGGCGCGCCCGGAGCAGTCCGGGCAGTCGCGGGCGTGCCGGGCGATGCGCTTGCGCCACAGTGCGGACGGCACCTGGTCCCACGGTGCGACGAGAGCCGCCAGCTCGGCACAGCGCGGCACGGCGGCCAGCGCCCGCACCACCAGCCGGCCGGTCTCCAGCTGCTCCTTCATCCGCTGGACGCGAACCGCCGCGTGCCGTGCCGGGACCCCGAGCCCGGCGGCCAGCTCCTCGCGGGTGATGACGTCGGCCGCCTCGAGCCACCACAGCGACAGCAGCTCCCGGTCGTCGGCGTCGAGCCAGCGGGTGGCCTCGGCCACCTCCCGGCGCTGCCCGGACAGGCCGAGCCGCCAGATCGTCAGGTCGGTGAAGTCGGCGGTCGGGTCGGCGATCTCCCGCGCCTGGTCGAGCCCGTCGGCCCGGGGCGTGCCGCTCGCCGACCGCAGCCGGCGGACCTGGTT
The DNA here is from genome assembly GCF_023701745.1 of Streptomyces sp. RKAG293. Lineage (NCBI taxonomy): Bacteria > Bacillati > Actinomycetota > Actinomycetes > Kitasatosporales > Streptomycetaceae > Streptomyces > Streptomyces sp. RKAG293. Next base: position 8,321,041 of record NZ_JAJOZB010000001.1, read on the forward strand.
CATGGCGATGGCGACGAGCCAGGAGCGGAAGGACGCCGGATCGCGGAGGTCGGGCAGGGCGCTCAGGACCCGCAGCATCGTCTCCTGCACGACGTCGTCGACGTCGGCATGCCCGTCCAGCGCCCGGCCCACGATGTTGTAGACCAGCGGCAGATACGCCGCGACCAGCTCCTCGCGAGCCGTCTCGTCCCCGGCCCTGGCGGCCGTCACCAGCGCGGCCCCGCTGTCCCGCTCCACGTCCGACCGCTCCCGTCCACCGTCTCGTGCCGTGTTGCCTCGCACCGTCCGTGACCTCAGGAGGCCGCGGCGAAGTCCTGGGTCCACCACGGACCGTTCGAACTCATGTTGATGCCGACGCCGATCTCTTTGAAGGCGCAGTTGAGGATGTTGTCACGGTGTCCAGGGCTCTTCATCCAGCCGTCCATCGCGGTTTGGGCGTCCTTGGGGCTCTTGTAGATGTTTTCGCCCCATGTGCTCCAGTGGTAGCCGGCGGACGTCATCCGCGCGCCCGGCCCGACGCCCTCGGGGGTGTCGTGCTCGTAGTAGTTGCGGGCGGCCATGTCGTCGGAGTGCGCCTGGGCCGCGGCCTGGAGTTTCGCGTTGACGGTGACGGGCTTGCAGCCCTGCCGGGCGCGTTCGGCGTTGACCATCTCCACGACCTGCCGCGCGTACTGGGCGGTGGTCCCGCCGCCGGACAACGTGCTTGAGGACGGTGCCTTACGGGAGCCCGCCCCCGTGCTGGTCCCCCCGGTACCGGTGCCCGTTCCGGTGGTGCCCGCTCCGGTGGTGTGCGGCGCGGTGGTGGCCGGGTGGGTGCCCGGCCGCTGCGCGGAGGGGGCTGTCGTGGCGGAGGCGCTCCGGGTAGGAGCGGCGGGGGCCGCCGAGCCCGTGGCCGCCGAGGCGCCGCCCGGGGTTCCCGCCGGATCGGGGGCGTCCGTGACCGGAGCGGGGCCCGCGGCCGAACGCGTCTCGTCGGTCCGGTCCGTCGTCGACTGGACCACGGTGTACCCGCCGCCCGCGACGGCTATCAGCGCGGCGGCGCCGCCGACGGTCGCCGCCCACCGTGAGCGGCGCCCCCGGTGCTGACCGCTCCGCCCGCTGTGCCGCCCGGCGCTGCGGCCCCGGCCGGCGGCGGAGTGCGTGCCCCGGCCCTCCGGGAGCTGCTGGTACGGGGCGCTGCTCGCGCCCGGTTCCGGGGTGGACGTCGGGGGCTGGGTCTCACGGTTCACGCGGCTTCACTTTCCGGTGCGGGGTCTGCTGGGTGCGGGTGCACACACAGGAGATCCGGCGGGCGGAGGCCGATAACAGAAATCCGCGGACGAGTTTCGTCGGGCGTCGGGCGTCGGGCGACAGGCGACAGGCGGTCAGTCGGTCAGGCGTCAGGCGTCAGGCGGTCGGGCTTTGAGGCGATCAGGCCGTCAGGCGGGGGCGCCGGAGCGATAGCGCAGGCCGTCCATCAGCAGATCGAGCAGCCGGCGGGCCAGTTCGCGCTGGGCGGGTTCGCCGGCCGCGAGGGAGACCCCGCTCAGGCTGACGAGGACATCGCCGGGGTCGACGTCCGAGCGGACGGTCCCGGCGGCGGCGCCCGCCGTCAGCAGGGTGGTGAGGGCGGCGACCAGCTGGTCACGGCTGTGGGCGAACGGGTTGCCGCCGGAGGCGATGAGCGCCCGCAGGGCGTCGGCCATGCCGCGCTTGGCCGTCATGTAGTCGACGAAGTGATCCATCCAGGTCCGCGTCGCCTCGTCCGGCGCCATCGTCGCGAGGAGCCGCTCGGCGGCGTCGCACAGCTTGGTGAGCTCGTTGTGATAGGCCGCGTCGACGAGCGCCTCGCGGGTGGGGAAGTGCCGGTAGAGCGTGCCGATGCCCACGCCCGCGTCCTTCGCGATGGCGTCGAGCGTCACCTCCGGCCCGTCCTGGGAGAACGCACGCACGGCGGCGGCGAGCACCCGGTCGCGGTTGCGCTGCGCGTCGGCGCGCAGGGGGCGGGGTCCGGTGGCCGGCACGGTTCCTCCTCGGTGGGTCGACTTGCGAAGCGGAGGATCCTCCGCTTATCGTGGTGCTTAGTGGAGGCTCCTCCGTTTCCAATCCTACTGGCTGGGCCTCCCGCTCCGCACCCCCGAGCGAACGGGAATGATCATGACTTCCGCCACCCCCGCCCCCCTCGCCACGCCGTTCCGTTTCGAGTCCACCGCCGCCGAGGTCGTGGCCGGTGTCGATCTCACCGGCCGCCGGGTCATCGTGACCGGCGGGGCGTCCGGCATCGGCATCGAGACCGTCCGGGCGCTCGCCGGCGCCGGTGCCGAGGTGACGCTGGCCGTCCGGGACCTGGCGGCGGGCGACCGCACCGTCCAGGACGTCATCGCGACCACCGGCAACAAGCAGCTCTCCGTCGCGCCGCTCGACCTCGCCGACCAGGCGTCCGTCGCGGCCTTCAACGCCGCGTGGGACGGCCCGCTGCACATCCTCGTCAACAACGCCGGCATGATGGCCTCCCCCGAAATGCGTACGCCGCAGGGGTGGGAGATGCAGTTCGCCACCAACCACCTCGGCCACTTCGCGCTCGCCACCGGGCTGCACGGCGCGCTCGCGGCAGCCGGCGGCGCCCGCGTCGTGTCCGTCAGTTCCAGTGCCCACCTGCGCTCACCGGTCGTCTTCGAGGACATCCACTTCCGTGAGCGCGCCTACGAGCCGTGGGCCGCGTACGGGCAGTCCAAGACCGCCAACGTGCTGTTCGCCGTCGAGGCCACGCAGCGCTGGGCGGACGACGGCATCACCGTCAACGCCCTGATGCCCGGCGCGATCCGCACCAACCTGCAGCGGCACATCACCGACGAGGAGCTCGAACGGCTCCGTGCCCAGAGCGGTGGCGGCGCCATGCGGTGGAAGACGCCGGAGCAGGGCGCCGCCACCTCCGTGCTCGTCGCGACGTCACCGCTGCTCGACGGCATCGGCGGCCGGTACTTCGAGGACTGCAACGAAGCCGCGCCCAACGAGCCGGGCAGCCGCAGCGGCGTCGCCCCCTACGCCCTCGACCCCGAAGCGGCCGAGCGGTTGTGGCGGGTGTCCACCGAGACGCTCGCCTCGTAGCCGGACGTTCCGTCCTCCGGATCACGGGGCCGCCCCGGGATCCGGAGGCGCCCCGCGTCCACGCCGTCGACGGGCGCCGTGCCCGGCGCCTGCCGCGGCCACGGAGCGACGGGGTTGCCGACCCACCGGGACCCCGCCGGCACGCCCTCGCCGCGCATGACCAGCGAGGCGGCGCCGACGCAGGCTCCGGCGCCGAGCACCGAGCCGGGCAGCACGATGGAGTGCGGGCCGAGCGTGGCGCCCGCCCCGACGTGGACCGCGTCGAGACGCATCAGCCGGTCATGGAACAGATGCGTCTGCAGGACACACCCGCGGTTGACGCTGACACCGTCGTCCAGCCGCACCAGATCCGCCTCGGGCAGCCAGTGGCTCTCGCACCACACCCCGCGGCCGATGCGCGCACCGAGGCTGCGCAGCCAGACGTTCAGGAACGGTGTGCCGGTCAGGGTCGTGCCGAGCCAGGGCATGGCCAGCTCTTCCACGAAGTTGTCGTACAGCTCGTTGCGCCAGACGAAGGACGACCACAACGGGTGCTCGCCCGTGCGGAAGCGGCCCACCAGAATCCACTTGGCCGCCGTCGTGAGGAGCAGCGCGACGATGCCCGCGCCCACGCTCACCAGTCCGCTGACGGCCGCGCCGGCCAGCAGCCCGTACGCGTTGAACACGGCCTGCAGCGCCGCGAGGGACCCGGCGCCCAGCAGCGCGGAGATCAACACCGGGACGACCCGGCACAGTTCCACCGCCGAGCGGGCCAGCACCAGCCGGCGGGGCGGGTCGTAGGTACGGCCGGGGTCGGCGTGGTCCGCGACACGGGGCAGCGGGAAGCCCGGCCGTCCGGTCCACGACGAGCCCGGCTCGGCGTGCTCGGGGGCGTCGGACAGCACCCCGATGAGGGCGTGGTCGGGCAGCTCCCGCCCCGGGCCGACGATGCCGGAGTTCCCGACGAAGGCCCGGCGGCCGACCCGTGCGGCGCCGAGCCGCAACCAGCCGCCACGGATCTCGAACGGGGCGACGAGCGAGTCGTCCGCCAGGAACGCGCCGTCGTCGGCGCGCAGCAGGCCGGGCAGCGCCAGCACGGTGGACGCCTCGACCCGGCGGCCCACCCGGGCGCCGAGCAGCCGCAGCCAGACCGGGGTGAACAGGCTGGCGTAGAACGGGAAGAGCGAGCCGCGCGCCGTGGTCATCAGACCCGACACGATCCAGGTGCAGAAGGCGACACCGCCGTGCGCGCGATGGTGGCCGGGCTTCACCGGGATGCCGAACAGCCGGACGAGGACGACGATCAGGCCCGCGTACGCCGCGACGCCCACCACCATGAGCAGCGGGGTCAGCACCAGCAGCCGCACCAGGACTCCGGTGAGCGTCCCCTCGCCGCGGACCGCCCGGTACGTCATCCACAGCGCGGGCGCCGCCGCGATCAGCGGCAGCAGGTTGAAGACCGGCAGGGCGAGCGCGTAGGCGAGGTCCCAGCGGCGGGCACGGCGGTGGTCGGGGAGCGGCCAGCCGTCACCGGCCGGCGGTGCGCCGGTGACGGGGCGGGCGGGGGAGCCGTGCCACTGCCGGTGGTCCGGAACGTCGCCGAGTACGCAGCTGCCGGGCGCGATGTCGGCGCCTTCGCCGATCCGGGCGCCGGGCATCAGGGTGCTCCGGGTGCCGACGCGGGCGCCGGCCCCGATCTCGACGGCGCCCAGGTGCAGGACGTCGCCGTCCAGCCACCACCCGGCCACGTCGGCCTCCGGCTCGACGGCGCATCCGTCGCCGAACCGGGCCATGCCCGTCACCGGCGGCGCGGTGTGCAGATCGATGTCCCGTCCGACCCGGCAGCCCAGCGCGCGGGCGTAGTGCCGGGCCCAGGGAGTGCCGAGCAGCGAGGCGATGTTGAACATGGCCACCGTCCGCTCCGCCGCCCACAGCCGCAGATGGACCCGGCCGCCGCGCGGAAAGGAACCCGGACGCATCCCGGCGGTGAGCAGCCGGGCCGCCGCCGAGCCGATGGCCACCCGCCCTGCGGCGCTCGACAGCGCCAGCCAGCCGCCCAGGATCAGCCACCAGGAGGTGTGCGGCGCCCAGGGCAGCGGCCCGATGAGGTTGTCGGCCGTGGCGAGCCCGAGCATCCACCGCAGTCCGCCGAGCGTGTACAGCACCGACAGCACCAGCAGTTGGACGGCTCCGGCGCGTCGTGGGGTCGGCCGCACCCGCCGTTCCTCGCGCGGGCCGCCGCCGAGTTCGTCGAGGTGGGCGGCGAGGTCGAGCAGCCGGGGGCGGCCGTAGACCTCCGCCACCGAGACCCCGGGGTACCGCTCCCGCAGGACCGAGACGAGCCGGGCGGCGGCCAGGCTGGTGCCGCCGAGCGCGAAGAAGTCGCTGTCTCCGGTGACCGGCAGGCCGAGTGCCTCGCGCCACTTGCCGGCGAGCCAGGCGGCCGTCTCCCCGAGCGCGGCGGCGTCGCCCGCCGGGTCCGCTCCGGCGTCGGCGGTCGTCTGCAGCGGCCAGGGCAGGGCTGCACGGTCGACCTTTCCCGAGGTACGGGTCGGCAGTTCGTCCACCACGGCCAGGACGGGGACCAGCGTCGCCGGAAGCCGTTCGAGCAGCAGGGCGCGCGCCGCACCCGGGTCGAACCGCGGATCCGGCAGGGCGGTCGAGTCCAGTCCTTTCTTCCCCTCCGGTGGGTCCAGGACGAGGTAGCCGACCAGCACCTGGCCGCCCGCCGCCGTGTTCCGCACGGCCGCCGCGGCGGAGCGCACTCCGGGCAGCGCCCGCAACGCCGCGTCGATCTCCCCGAGTTCGACCCGGCGGCCCGCCAGCTTCACCTGCTCGTCGGCGCGCCCGACGAAGACCAGTCCCTCGGGTTCCGCCACCACCAGGTCGCCGCTGCGGTAGACGCGCGGGCCGCGCAGCCACGGGTGCGGGCGGAACTTCTCGGCGTCCTTGGCGGGGTCGAGGTACCGGGCGGCGCCGACGCCGCCGATCAGCAGTTCTCCCGTCTCGTGCCAGGCGACGGGCTTGCCCTCGCCGTTGACGACGGCGATCTCCCAGCCGTCCAGCGGGGTGCCGATCCTGACCGGCCGGCCCGGCGTCAGCAGCGCGGCGCAGGCCACCACGGTGGTCTCCGTCGGCCCGTAGGTGTTCCACAGTTCGCGGCCCGGCGCGGCCAGCCGGTCGACGAGTTCGGCCGGGCACGCCTCACCGCCGAGGATCAGCAGCCGCACCCGGGCCAGCGACTCCACGGGCCACAGCGCCACCAGCGTCGGGACGGTGGAGACCACCGTGACGCCCCGTTCGACCAGCCAGGGCCCCAGGTCGACGCCCGCCCGCACCAGCGACCGCGGAGCCGGGACGAGGCACGCCCCGTGCCGCCAGGCCAGCCACATCTCCTCGCACGACGCGTCGAACGCCACGGAAAGCCCCGCCAGCACCCGGTCACCCGGGCCCAGCGGCGCTTCCGTGAGGAAGATCCGCGCCTCGGCGTCGACGAACGCGGCAGCCGAACGGTGGCTGACCGCCACTCCCTTGGGACGGCCCGTGGTGCCGGAGGTGAAGATGATCCAGGCGTCGTCGTCGGGTCCCGGGCGGCCCGGCCGGCCACCGGGCCGCTGCGCGGGGCGCGGCACGATCACGCAGCCGGCGCCGATCACCGCGCACACCGCGGCGTCCGACCAGATCAGCTCCGCGCGTTCGGCCGGATCGTCGGCGTCCACCGGTACGTAGGCCGCTCCGGTGCGCAGCACCGCGAGGATCGCCAGATACAGCTCCGCCGTGCCCGACGGGACGCGCACCCCGACCCGGTCGCCCCTGCCGATGCCCGCGGCCGCCAGCCGGTCGGCCAGTTCCGTGACCCGGGCCGTCAGCGCGCGGTAGTCGAGCAGTCCGGGACCGGCGTCGGTTGTGAGGCCCGAGCCCGAGCCCGCTCCCGTGATCGTGCTCGTGTCCAGGGCGGGAGCGTCGGGATGTGCCCGGGCGGACGCCTCCAGCACATCGAGCAGGGTTCTGGCCGGTGCCGCCCCGGCCACCGGCCACACCGCCCCGGCCGCGAGTCCCGGGGCGCCGTCACCGAAGCCGCCGGTGCCGGTTCGGGCTGGGACTTCGCCACGTTGTTCTGGTGCTTTCACTTACCTTGCTCTCGCAGTGTGGCTCAGATATCGGTGCGCGGCGCCCGGTCCCGCCGCCGCGGGAGTCGAGGCCCGCACGGCCCCGCGAGACCGTGAGACGACACTGGTGGTGGATGCACGCTCCCGCGGTGTCCCACGCGGGGAAACGCCTTGTATGCACCCAAATGATGTCATTCACCGACGTGATGGGCCGTCGGCCGACCGATGTGGCGCGGCCGGGGGCCGGGGGAGTTCGGCCGCCGGCCCCCGGCCGCGCCCATGAACCCGTCACGTCCGCGGACGTGACCTCCGGTACAGCACGGTGCCGCCGATCAGCAGGGCCGCCCCCGCCGGTACGGTGAAGCCCAGGGAGTCCGTGCCCGTGTGCGCGAGCGACTCTCCGGCCTCGGCCTGGACGAGCGGGGCCTGATGGCCCGCCGGTACCGGCACGGACAGCCGCGGAGGCGCGGGGAGGGTGCGGACGGGAGGCGTGTCGGGCCGGTTTGAAGAGACGTTTCCGCTCGACGCGTTCCCGATGCCCACGACGCTGACCGAGTTCCCCGTGATGTTCACCGGCAGATCGATCGGCAGCTGCAGGCCGTTGCCCGACAGGAGCCCCGGCGAGCCCTTCGTTTCGCCGTGCGAGGCCGAGCCGCCCGTGGTCGTGGACCGGGTGCCTCCGGTGCCCTGGCCGGCGGCCGGACCCGCGGCAGGACCGCCGCCGGGCGAGACGTTGGCGCAGCCGTTGCCGGACGACGGGTTGAGCAGGCCGGCCACACTGACCGTGTTCCCGCACAGGTTGACCGGAACGTGCACCGGGATCTGCACCGAGTTGCCCGACAGCACCCCGGGGGATCCCACCGTGTCACCACCGGCGCCCGCGTCGGCGTGCGCGTATCCGGCGCTGGCCAGTGCTCCGCCGGCGACCATGGCGGTGAACAGTCCCTTTCTGGCGACCTGTTTCATGGGTTTCCTGCCTTCCGGAATTCCACGCGGACCGAACGTCCGCACCCGTCACAACGCACCGGCGGCATTCGGGTTATGGCTCATATGTATTTCACTCCCTTCGAGTGGTCGTGTACGGCCCGGCCCCGGTGGCCTGGGGTTCCGGCCTGGCGCACGCCGGGGCACCCGGCCCGGGGCGGCGAACCGCACGTCCTTTAGCATGTCGGAGCATGACGTTCACCCACCGCCCGAGCGGCGTTCCCGAGAGGCCCGTCCTCGACGGGCTGGAAGAGAAGTGGTCTCAACGGTGGGACACGTCAGGCGTATACGTATTTGACCGCTCCAGGACGCGCGAGCAGGTGTTCTCCATCGACACCCCGCCGCCCACCGTCAGCGGTTCGCTGCACGTCGGCCATGTCTTCTCGTACACGCACACCGACGCGATCGCGCGGTACCAGCGCATGTGCGGCAAGGAGGTCTTCTATCCGATGGGGTGGGACGACAACGGCCTGCCGACCGAGCGGCGCGTGCAGAACTACTTCGGTGTCCGGTGCGATCCGGCACTCCCGTACGACGCGGACTTCACCCCGCCGGAGAACCCCGGGAAGCAGCAGCTCCCGATCTCCCGGCGCAACTTCATCGAGCTGTGCGAGCGGCTGACCGTCGAGGACGAGAAGGCGTTCGAGGACCTGTGGCGCCGGCTCGGCCTGTCGGTGGACTGGACGCGGACGTACCAGACCATCAACGACGAGGCCCGTGCCACCTCGCAGCTCGCCTTCCTCAACTGCCTCGCCCGTGGCGAGGCGTACATGGCCGAGGCACCGACGCTGTGGGACGTCACCTTCCGCACCGCCGTCGCCCAGGCCGAACTGGAGGACCGCGAGCGGCCGGCCGCGTACCACCGGCTGGCGTTCCACGGCGCCGGCGGCCGCCGCGTCATGATCGACACCACCCGTCCCGAACTGCTGCCCGCCTGTGTGGCGCTCGTCGCCCACCCCGACGACGCCCGCTACCAGGACCTGTTCGGCACGACGGTCCGCACCCCGCTCTTCGATGTCGCCGTGCCCGTGCTGGCGCACCAGCTGGCCGACCCGGAGAAGGGCTCGGGCATCGCCATGGTGTGCACCTTCGGCGACACCACGGACGTCACCTGGTGGCGCGAACTGCGGCTCGACACCCGCCCGGTGATCGGCTGGGACGGCCGCTTCACCGCGGATCCGCCCCCGGGCCTCGACTCCGGACAGGCGCGCGCCGCCTACGGCCGGCTGGCCGGAGCCACCGCGCACACCGCCCGCGAGCGCGTCGTGGAGATGCTGCGGGCCGGCGGCGAGATGGAGGGCGACCCGCGGCCGGTCACCCACACGGTGAAGTTCTTCGAGAAGGGCGACAAGCCGCTGGAGATCGTCACCACCCGCCAGTGGTACCTGCGCAACGGCGGACGCGACGTCCCGCTGCGTGAGGAACTGCTCCGGCGCGGCGCCGAACTGCACTGGCACCCCGAACACATGCGGGTGCGCTACGAGAACTGGGTGAGCGGACTCAACGGTGACTGGCTCGTCAGCCGCCAGCGGTTCTTCGGCGTCCCGATCCCGGTCTGGTATCCGCTGGACCAGGAGGGCAACCCGGAGTACGACCGGCCGATCGCCCCGGACCCGGCGGCGCTGCCGGTCGACCCCAGCGCGGAGGCGCCCGCCGGATACACCGAGCAACAGCGCGGCACGCCCGGCGGGTTCACCGGAGACCCCGACATCATGGACACCTGGGCCACCTCGTCGCTCACCCCGCAGATCGCCGGCCGGTGGCTGAAGGACCCGGATCTGTTCGCCCGGGTCTTCCCCATGGACCTCCGACCGCAGGCCCACGAGATCATCCGTACCTGGCTGTTCTCCACCGTCGTCCGCTCGCACGCCGAGCACGGCGTACTGCCCTGGAAGCACGCCACGATCTCCGGGTGGATCCTCGACCCGGACCGCAAGAAGATGTCGAAGTCCAAGGGCAACGTGGTCACCCCCGCCGACCTCCTCGTCCAGCACGGGTCGGACGCCGTCCGCTACTGGGCGGCCAGCGGCCGTCCCGGCACCGACACGGCCTTCGACACCGGCCAGATGAAGATCGGCCGCCGGCTCGCGGTGAAGATCCTCAACGCCAGCAAGTTCGTCCGCGGCTTCGGCGAGGTGCCCGACGGGACCCCCGTCACCGAACCCCTGGACCGCGCGATGCTCGCCGAACTCGCGGTGGCCGTCGGGGAGGTCACCGCCGCGTTCGAGGACTTCAACTACGCACGCGGCCTGGAGCGTACCGAACACTTCTTCTGGCGCTTCTGCGACGACTACGTCGAACTGGTCAAGGACCGCGCCTACGGCGCCGAGGGCAGTGCCAACGGATCATGGGACACCGCCGCGACGCACTCGGCCCGCGCCGCCCTGGCCACCGCCCTCGACACGCTGCTGCGGCTCTTCGCCCCGGTGCTGCCGTTCGTCACGGAGGAGGTGTGGTCCTGGCACGCCGAGGGCTCGGTCCACCGCGCGGACTGGCCCGCCGCGGCGGAGATCCGCGCCATGGCCGCCGACGGGGACGGTGAGCTGCTGGCGACCGCGGCCGAGGTCATCGCGGCGGTCCGCAAGGCCAAGTCGGAGGCGAAGGTGTCCATGCGCGCCGAGGTGACACAGGCCGTCGTCTCCGGTCCGCGCAAGGTGCTCGACCGCTACGCCCTCGTCGACGCCGATGTGCGCGCGGCCGGCCGGATCGGCGCCGTGGAACAGCGGGAGGACGCCGGACCCCTGGCGGTGCGCGTCAGTCTGTGACCGGCCGGACGGACCGAAGCGGCTGCCCCGGGCCCATGAACCGGGGCAGCCGCGGCTGCGGGGCGCGATCACACGCCGGGAGGAGCGGTCAGTTGGTGTCGGCCCGGCGGCGGCGCAGCATCACGACGCCGCCGGCCGCGACGCCGAGGAGGGCGATGCCGCCCGCGATCCGACCGGTGTTCATCCCGCCGACGGAGCCGCCCAGACCGGTCTTGGCACCCTTGCTCGCCGTGCCGACCTCGAACTGGTAGGTGCTGGTGGCGCCACCGGGACACGCCACGTCGATCGAGTACGTGCCGGCCTTGATGGCGGACTTGATCGTCGCGGTGCCGGTGTAGATGCGCGCCGAGCCGGTGGAGAGCTCCACCTTGCCGGTGAAGGCCTCCGACGTTGCCGAGGCCGAGGAGGCGGTGCAGCCGCCGCTGAGGGAGATCACGACGGAGGAGCCGGGCATGGCCGGGCTCGGGGTGACGCTCAGCGAGGGCTGGTCTGCGGCGTACGCGGCACTGGCCCCGGCTCCGATCGCGACCGAGGCGAGGGCGGTGGTGGCCAGGACCGTGGCTATACGCATGGTGGGATCTCCGTTCACCGACACGGGGAGCGCACCATGTGCACGCAGTCGACTCCATGCCGTGAGATCCATCCAAAGGGGATATGTATCGGCCCGCGCATCCTCGCCGGGGCCTGAGGGTCCCTCAGACGGCGGCACCGGGCGTCGTCCTGGGCAACGATCCGGCAGGTCACAGCATCAGGGGCATCAGGGGTGGCCGCTGCCGCGCGCACCGCCGAACGAGTGGGAGCGCCCTGTCCGGGGCGGCGCCGGGGTGTTGCCGGCCGCCGTGACACAAGGCGTACCTGCACAAAATATGTCGATCAGCAAGGCGTTCGGCGAATTTCACCCACAGGACTGAACTGCCAGCTGCCTGCACGTTTCTGCTTTTCCCACTGTCCCTAGAGTTCAGGGATGTCGCCCGGGACCCCGGTGGTAGTCCGTATGGCTGAGTGCTTCCGTCGATCCGGAAGCTGTTGGACAGGGGACCGCGCATGGATGAGGACACCCCGCCCGCCACCCTGGGCCACGCCTCCCTCCGCTTGGAAGCCGTGCCGCCGCGGCGCCGGCTCGTTCACACCTACGAGTGGGGCGAGTTCACCGTGGTGGAGTTACGCGGGGAGATCGACCTGTCCACGATCGAAGAGGTGGGCGCCGGGGTGTCCGCCGTGACGGAGTCGCCGGGTGCCCTGGTGGTCGTGGACCTGCGGCCCGCCCAGTTCTTCGACTGCGCAGCCCTGACGCTGCTGGTCCGCACCCACCGCCTGCTGCTGGAGCACGACGGCTGGATGGGACTGGTCTGCACCCACCCCTGGCATCTGCGGATCCTGCGGCTGGCCGGCCTCACGATGAACCTGCGCCCCGTCGCGACGGTGGAGGCCGCCTGCGCCCGCGCACCCCGCGGGCGCCCGGAGTGACGCCGGCGGTACGGCGGCCCGGAGTCGGACGGGCTCAGCCGCAGGTGATGTTGGCGTAGTCGAAGGACGCCGTGAAGCGCTGCTTCTGCGGATCGCCCTGGGGCGGCTGGGCGCGGTTGACGACGGAGAGGCCGATCCGGAGTGCCGGTGTCCCCTTGCCGCCCGACGCGCCCGGAGTCGGTGCCTGCCCCAGCTGTTGCCAGGCCGCAGCACCGCTCGCCCGCCAGGACGCGGTCACCGTGTCGCCGGTGCGCCGCAGCCGCAGTTGGACGCTGGTGGCGTCCGTCCTGACGAGCGTCCTGCCCTTGGCCGCCGCGGTGGTGAAGGCGTAGTCGACGGAGACGTACTTTTCGTCGTCCCTGAAGTACTCGAAGGTGATGCCGCCGGTGTCGCCGTAGCCGCGCTCCAGCCGGATGTACCCGTAGTTCACCGCGCTGAGGAACAGCCCGGCTCCCTGGTAGGTGTAGTGCGGGGACGCGCTCACTTCGGTCTCGGCGGTGAAGTTCCCGTTCACCTCCCGGTAGAACATGGGCGCCTTGGCGCCGACCGAGGGGATGTCGGCGCGCAGATCGGCGCCGTCGGCGGCGGTGATGTCGAGCCGGCCTCCGGGGAGCGCGACGGTGTCCTCCAGCTTGTTGATCGGATGCCAGCCGGCGGCGCTCACGTTAGAGGTGAAGGGGTCGTTGATCCCGCCGCAGGGCAGCGCGGTGGCCGGCCCGGCCGGGGTGGGCGCGGCCGTGCTCGGCGCGCCCGAGGCCTTGCCGTCCCCACCCGTGTCGTCCTTGGTGCCCAGCTGGTTCAGCGCGATCGCCACACCTCCGCCGATCAGCAGCACCGTGACGGCCACCGCGAGGATCGCGCGGCGGCGCTTCGGCGGGCGCGGGGCTCCGGGATGCTGCGGGGATTGCGGGGATTGCGGGGCCTGTGGGGCCGGGACCGTGGAGTACGCGCCGTGGCTGCCGGGGCCGCTGTACGCGGTCCCGCCGGAGGCCGGGACGAACGGCGGCGGGCCGAACCCCGCGGGCGGGCCGGCTCCCTCCGCGGGACCCGATCCCTCCGCAGGACCGGGATAGCCGTAGCCGGACGGCGCGGGTGCCGGGGCCGGTGCGGTGAGCGTGGCCGTGGGGGCCGGCGGCGGGTCCAGTACGGTCCGGTCCTCGTCGAGCATCCCCGACTGCCGCAGGATCGCCCGGGTCAGCGGCGCGGGCAGCCAGCGCCCGCCCGAGGTGAACGCCTCGGTGGGCGCCAGCTCGGGGGAGTCCAGCCCGTCCAGGATCTGCGCCGCGCTGGGCCGTTCCCACGGGTTCTTGGCCAGACAGCTCCGAGCCAGCCGGCGCAGTCCGTCCGGCAGGTCGTCCACCTCGACCTCGTCGTTGACCACCCGGTACAGCAGCGCGGGGGTGGGGCCGGTGCCGAAGGGGGACCGGCCGGTCGCGGCGAAGACCAGCACCGCGCCCAGCGCGAAGATGTCGGTGGCGAAGGTGACCTCGCCACCGGTGACCTGTTCGGGCGCCATGAACCCCGGTGAGCCGATCGCCGATCCGGTCATCGTCAGCCCGACGGACTCCAGCGCCTTGGCGATGCCGAAGTCGATGACCTTGGGACCGTCCAGGGCGAGCAGCACATTCGACGGCTTGAGGTCCCGGTGGACCAGCCCCGCGCGGTGGATGGCGACCAGCGCCTCGGCGAGCCCGGCGACGAGCAGGCGCACGGAGTCCTCTGGCAGCGGGCCGAACTCCGTCACGGCGCTGGTGAGGGACGGTCCGGGAACGTAGCCGGTGGCCAGCCACGGCGGGTCCGCGTCCGGATCGGCGTCGATGACCGGTGCCGTGAAGACACCGCTGACCCGTCTCGCCGCCTCGACCTCACGAGCGAACCTGACGCGGAACTGCGGGTCCTGGGCGAGATCGGCCCGGACCACCTTCACCGCGACGGACCGGCCGCCCGGTGAGCGCGCCAGATAGACCTGACCCATGCCGCCCGCGCCGAGCCGTGCACTGATCCGGTACTGCGCGACCTGCCGCGGATCCCCGGGCCCCAGTTGTTCCACCGTGCCGCACCCCCTCCGGAACCCGTGCCGGCCGGGCGCCGCAAGCTCCCCCGCCGGCGAAGCGTCCGGCCCACGATCAGAGTAGAGCCGCCCGGCCCGCGGTGGGGGGTGTCGCGCAAGTCGGCGCGCCCGCCGGATCCGGCGGAGCCGCCGAGCCCGCCTGCCCGCCCGCGCTCTTGGCTATCGTGGCTGCTCCCGGAGAGAGGACCCCTGTGGGCGAGAACAAGGAACGCATGCTGGCCGGCGACTGGTACCTCCCGGTCGACCCCGGCCTGGGCGCGGATTCGGAGCGGCGTGCCGAGCTGTGCGCGGCCTACAACTCGGTCGACCCGGGTGGGCGGCCCGACCCGGCCGGGCGCCGCAGGATCCTGGAGCAGCTGCTCGGCGCGGTGGGCGAAGGGGTGGTGATCCGTGCCCCGTTCCAGTGCGACTACGGCCGTCAGATCACCGTCGGCGCCCGGACGTTCGTGAACTTCGGTGCGGTCTTCCTCGACGCGGCGCCCATCACCATCGGAGCCGATGTGCAGATCGGCCCGAACGTCCAGCTGCTGACGCCGGCCCATGAGCTGGACACCGAGCGGCGGCGGGCCGGCTGGGAGAAGGCGGTACCGATCACGATCGGCGACAACGTCTGGCTCGGCGGCGGGGTGATCGTCTGCCCCGGAGTGACCATCGGCGAGAACACCGTGGTCGGCGCCGGTGCGGTGGTCACCAAGGACCTGCCGGCCGGCGTCCTCGCGGTCGGCAATCCGGCCCGGGTCATCCGCTCCCTGGACACCTGACCGCCCTGGTCGGAGGGGGTTGACTTAGAGCGCTCTCCAGGATGCAGACTCCTGCTCAAAGCCCGGCACCGAGGGGCTCGACGAGGGGAACGCACATGCGGTACCGCACGATCGGCAAGGACCCGGCGACCCGCCGCGAGGTGAGCGTGCTGAGTCTCGGCGCCATGCTGTTCGGCACGATCACCGACGAGGCGACGTCGTTCGCGATCCTCGACCGGTTCGTCGAAGCCGGCGGCACCTTCATCGACACGTCCAACAACTACGCGTACTGGGTCAACGGCACCCAGGGCGGCGAGAGCGAGGAACTGCTCGGCCGCTGGCGCCGCAGCCGCGGCGCCGGCGACGAGCTGACCATCGCCACCAAGCTCGGGGGACGGCCGCTCGCCCCCAGCGCCACCATGGCCCTCGACATCGACGGCCTGTCGGCCAAGACGATCCGGGAGTCCGCGGAGCGCAGCCGGGAGCGGCTCGGTATGGAGAAGCTGGACCTGCTGTACGCGCACACCCAGATCACGAGCGTGCCGACGCGGGAGATCGTCGAGAGCTTCGCCGAACTGGTCGCCGAGGGCACGGTCGGCCTGCTCGGGGCGAGCAACCACTATGCGTGGCGGGTGGAGCAGGCCCGCGGTCTGGCCGCGGCGGCCGGCCTGCCGGGGTACGAGGTCCTGCAGTACCACCACAGCTATCTGCGGCAGCGCACCGACTTCCCGAGCCGGCGCTCCCCGGACGGCCAGGAGGGCGTGCTCAGCGGCGACCACCTCAGCTATCTGCGCTCCGACCCCGAGCTCGCGCTCGTCGCCTACTCGCCGCTGCTGGGCGGCGCCTACGTCCGTGAGGACAAGCCGCTGGGTTCCGAGTTCGACCACTCGGGCACGCCGGTCCGGCTCGCCGCACTGCGGCAGGTGGCCGAGGAGACCGGGGCGACCGCCAACCAGGTGGTGCTGTCCTGGCTGATCGGGTCCGACATCCCGTCGATCCCGCTGGTCGGCGCCTCCTCGGTGGCACAGCTGGACGAGAGCCTGGCCGCGGTCGACCTGGAGCTGACGGCGGAGCAGCGCGAGCGGCTGGACGCGGCGCGGTAGTCCGTCATCGGCCTGGCGAGGGGCTATGTCGGGTCCGGTGCGCAGCCGGCGGAGTGGGGCCTTGGACCACGTGGCTCACTCCGGCGGGAGATCGCGGCGTGCGAGGCCGCGATCCGCCGGACCCGGGGCCGCGGTGGTGCCGATTTCCGCTGGGGGTTCTCGTTCGGCAGGATGCGGGTATGACCGAAATCCGTACCCCCCGCCTCCTCCTCCGTCGCTGGCATGACGACGACCTCGCGCCCATGGCGGAGATCAACGCCGACCCGCAGGTGATGCGCTGGATCCGGGACGGCTCGGTCCGGGACTTGGAGAACACCGCGGAGTCCATCGAGCGCTGGGAGGAGGAGTGGGACGACGAGGGCTTCGGGATCTTCGCCGTCGAGCTGCTCGCTTCCGGTGAACTGGCCGGGTTCACGGGGCTGTCCGTGCCCGAGTTCCTGCCGGAGGTGCTGCCGGCCGTGGAGATCGGCTGGCGGCTCGGGCGGCAGTTCTGGGGCCAGGGGTACGCGTCCGAGGCCGCCCACGCGACGTTGGAGTTCGCCCTCCAGGACCGCGGTCTGGACCGCGTCATCAGCATTCACCAGGTGGGCAACGACGCCTCCGAGAACGTCATGCGGAAACTCGGCATGGTCCTGGAGCGCGAAACCGTGGACCCGGTGTACGGCAGACGGCTCCGCGTGCACAGCATCGACCTCACCGAGTTCCACGCCTGACGACAGGGCGGACACCGACCTGAAGCGGCCGGACGGCATGGTCCGGCCGCGGTCGGGGTTGGCCCCTACCTGACCAGGATTCTTGTGACGGGCGCGACCGGACGGCGAGCAGGCCACCTCGTTCCATGAGGAGATCGAGCGGCAGATCAGGGAGTCCGGGGTCGCCTGGACGTTTCTGCGGGCCATCGACTTCGCCTCCTGGGCCCAGGACCACGCGGACGGCTTCCGCCAGCCAGCACCGGGCGGGGCGGCGGCGCGCGGTGGGCCACGCGCCCGGCCCGGGGCATCCCGTCTACTCGGGCCAGGGTGAGTTCTGGATGGTCTCCACGAAGTCACCACGGGTGAAACCCGGGACGAAGTGCTGGAGGACATCGGCCTTCACGTTCCCGAACGTCGTCTCCGGCTTCGGGGCGATCCCCTCGGTGAACGCCGCCAGGATGCGCCGCTTGAAGTCCGGGCGGGGGTGCAGCGCGGTGATCTCGGCACGGTCGCCGTCGCTGATGTCCTGGTAGCCGATGCCCAGGACGTCGTACTCCACCCCGGCGGTGAGCAGCGCGACCTCCGGCTCCATGAAGGCCGGGATGCCGGGGGTGGTGTGCAGGGCGATGGCCGTCCACACCCGCCGGATGCCGTCCTCGGGCAGACCGTGGCCCAGCAGGAACCGGCGAGCCTCGTCGGCGCCGTCCACCTCGAAGCGGCGGCCGCTGCTACGGAAGGGTTCGCCGAGGCCGAGGTCGTGGAACATCGCGGCGATGTAGAGCAGTTCCGGGTCGAACCGCAGACCGCGGTTGGCGCCCTGCAGACTGCCGAACCAGTAGACGCGGCGGGAGTGGTGGTAGATCAAGTCGCCGACCGTGTCGCGCACCAGCTCGGTGGCCTCGGCGGCGAGCTTGGTGTCCGGCACGGACACTCCGGCGGCGGCACCGGCTTCCTGCCCCTGGATCGTCATGGAACGGCTCCTCTCCTCGGGGAACGGGCCGACCGGCCCTGATGACGCTTCCAGCCTGCCCGCGGGTACGGACCTCCCGCCATGTCCCTGGAGACAGGTACCCCACACATACGGACATGCGGTTACCGTGGACGGGTGCAGCGTCAAGTGATCGTCTTCGCTTTCGACGGGGTGCGGCTGATGGATGTCGCCGCCCCGCTGGAGGTCTTCGCCACCGCCTCGCGGGACACGGGCGCGTACGCCGTGCGGGTGTGCACCCCAGGCGGCCGGGACGTCATCACCTCGACCGGCCTGCGGATCGTCGCCGACCTGTCCGCCGAGCAGGCCGAGCGCGAGCAGTGGCCGGAGGTCACGCTCATCGTCCCCGGCCCCGCCGACCTCGAGACGCTCCGGAAGGAGCCCGCCCTGGTCGACCAGGTGGCCCGGCTGGCGGCGGGGGCGCAGCGGGTGGCGGCGGTCTGCACCGGGGCCTTCGCCCTCGCGGCGGCCGGTCTGCTGCGGGGGCGCAGGGCGACGACGCACTGGGAACATGCGGCGGAACTCGCCCGCCGCCACCCTGACGTCCAGGTCACGCCCGACGCCATCTACGTCCAGGACGGAAAGGTCCTCACCTCGGCCGGGGTGACGGCCGGCATCGACGTCTGCCTCGCGATGGTCGAACAGGACCACGGCCCGGAAGCGGCCCGCCGGGTCGCCCGTGACCTGGTGGTGTTTCTGCAACGGCCGGGAGGGCAGTCCCAGTTCTCCGCCGCCTCCCGCACCACCGTGACGGCGCACCCGGTCGTGCGTCCGCTGCTGGACGCCATCGCGGCCGACCCGGCGTCCGACCACAGCCCGCAGGCGCTGGCCGGCCAGGCCGGTGTGAGCGCCCGTCATCTGTCGCGGCTGTTCCGGGAGGAGACCGGCAGCACCCCGGCCGCCTATGTGGAGACGATGCGGCTGGAAGCCGCCCGGATGCTGCTGGAACGCGGCGAGAGCGTGACGTCCGCGGCCCGGCGCAGCGGACTGGGCAGCGACGAGACCCTCCGCAGGACCTTCGCCCGTCACCTGGGAACCACTCCCTCCGCCTACGCCGCGCGTTTCCGCAGTACGCGCCCGGTGGTTCCGCGGGGTCCGACTGCGATCGTCGATCTCACGTAGTGCCTGGTGAACGCCGGTGGGGCCGGTCCCACCGCGGCCGGCCGGTGGCGGGGGAGCTACGGCCGGGGCTCGCCGTACCAGCGCCATGTGGTGACCCGGGGGTGGCCGGGCAGTTCGGCGCGTCCGGTCGCCCACAGCAGGGTGGTCCAGGGGTCGGTGCCCGTCGGCGCCTCCGGGAACAGCCGGGTGAGCACCCGCGCGCAGATGCCGGAGGGCGGGGTCCAGTCGAGACCGAGTCCCTCGGCCAGATCGTGGGTGTGCACCAGGGTCTCCACGATCCCCATCGCGGCGAAGCCTTCCGGATCCGACACCCCGAAGCCGTGGTAGGCCCTGGTCTGCGACGGCGTCGTACGCACCATGGCGATCAACAGGGCGCCGCACGCCTCCAGCACCTGCAGCAGACCGGCGGATCCCGCCGTACGGTCCGCGTGGACGGCGTTCGCGGGGCCGCCGGGCCGCCGGCTCTCCCAGACGAAGGGCACCTCACCCTCCAGGGGCGGCTTCCTGGGGCCCAGTTGGGCGGCGTAGGCGAACAGATCGTCACTCAGGTGCTCGACGGTCTCCCAGCAGTCCCACTCCAGCGAACCGGCCTTGCCGTCCCAGGCCGCCGCGGGCGCCTGGCGCAGGACGGCGACGGAGAGCTGGACGGCCCGGTCGAGATCGTCCGCGGCCACGGTGGCAGGCGACCGGGACGGCGACGGCGACTCTGCCGGTGACGGGGAGGCGGAAGGTGACGGTGCGGCGTCGGATGAAGAAGACATGGCAGGACCGTACTCCGGGTGACAGGACCCCCAGGATCCGGTGGACGTCATGGTTTCGTCCGGGCGTGTTCGTCCATCGCGGCCCACACCCGGTCCCGGGTGACCGGCATTTCGGTGAAGCGGATACCGGTGGCGTCGCGCAGCGCGTTCGCGAAGGCCGGGGCGACGGGGTTGAAGGGGCTCTCGCTCATCGACTTGGCGCCCAGCGGGCCGATCGCGTCCGACGTCTCCATGAAGTGGACCTCGGTGCGCGGGACGTCCGCGTACTGGGGCAGGCGGTAGCGGCGGAACGCGGCGGTGGTCACCTCCCCGCGCTCGTCCACCCGTACGGTCTCGAAGAGGGTGGCTCCCAGCGCCTGGGCCACCCCGCCCTCGACCTGGCCGCGGCACTGCATCGGGTTCATGACCTTGCCCGCGTCGGCCGCGTGCACGCTGCGCAGGATCTTCATCTCGCCCGTGCCCGGGTCGACGGCCAGCCGGAACCACTGCGCGTTGAAGGCGACCGAGCGCGGGGAGCCGCCCCAGTGGCCGTCCGCCGCGATCTCGTCGAGCCTGCCCTGGTCGTGCGCGGCCTCGTACAGCTCCTTGAGGGTGACGACGCGGCCCGCGCAGTCGAAGGACTCGGCCTGCAGCTTGCACAGATGCCGGGCCACGCCCGTGTGCCGGGCGGCGAAGCTCTGCAGGCGTTCCGCGAGCGAGTCGGCCGCCAGCATGACGGCCTTGCCCGCCACCACCGTGCCGGCCGAGCCGAACGCGCCGGTGTCGTGGCGGACGACGTCCGTGTCCGACTGGCGGACCGTGAGCCGGTCGACCGTGGTGTTCAGCGCCCCGGCGGTGATCTGTTTGTGGACGGTCGTGGTGCCGTTGCCGAACTCGGCCGTGCCCACCGCGATGTCGTACGTGCCGTCGCGCAGCAGGCTGACCCGCGCGTCGGCGAAGTGGCCGCCCGGGGGGCCGGTCGCGATCATCGCGACCGCTGTGCCCGTCCCGGTGAGCCAGCCCTCCGGGACGTCCTCGTGGCTGCGGTCCTCGGCGATGGCCTTGCGGACGACCTCCATGCACTGCTTCATCCCGTACGAGGCGATGAAGAGGTCCTCCTCGTGGCCGATCGGGGTCACCATGTGGTCGCCGGGGCCGATGACGTTCTTCTCGCGCAGGACGAGCGGGTCCATGCCGAGCCGGACGGCGAGCTCGTCCATCACCGATTCGAGGGCGAAGAGGACCTGGCCCAGGCCGTAGCCGCGGAAGGCGCCCGCCGGTACACCGTTGGTGTAGACGGAGTACGCCTCCACCTCCTTGTTCGGCGCCTTGTAGACGGCGAAGGACTCACCGACGCTGTGGAACATGACCGCCGGGCCGTGGTTGCCGTAGGCACCGGTGTTGGACACGACGCGGATGCGCAGCGCGGTGAGGGTGCCGTCGGCCTTGGCACCGATCTTGATGGTGACCTTGAAGGGGTGGCGGGTGGTGGCACCGTAGAACTGCTCGGCCCGGGTGAACTCGAGTTTCACCGGGCGCCGCAGCTTCAGGGCGGCGAGGACCACGATGTCCTCGGTGAGCATCTCCTGCTTGCCACCGAACCCGCCGCCCACGCGGCCCGCGACGACGCGGACCTCGTCCTCGTTGAGGTCGTAGAGGGCGCACAGCGCCCGCCGGGTCAGGAACGGCGCCTGGGTGGAGGAGCGGACGGTGATGCGCTCGCCGTCGCCCTCCTCCTTGGGCTCGAAGTACGCGACGCTGCCGTGGGTCTCCAGACTGGCGTGCTGCACGCGCTGGGTCTGGAAGGTCTCCTCGTGGACGACGTCCGCCTCCGCGTACCCCTTCGCCATGTCGCCGAGGGTGTTGTGGACCTCGCCGCACACGTTGTTCTCGGCGCGGAAGATGCCCGACTCGGGTCGCTTGAGGTGGATGACGGGGGCACCCGGCAGCATCGCCTGCTCCGGGTCGATCACGTACGGCAGTTCCTCGTACGTGACGACCACACGGCGGCAGCCCTCCTCGGCGGCCTGCTCGCTGTCGGCGACGACGGCCGCCACGCGCTGGCCGACGAAGCGGACCACGTCGTCCAGGACACGGGTGTCCATCGGGTCCTCGGTGGGGTGCTCGTGGCGGGCGCTGGAGTACAGCCGTTCGGGGGCGTCGTGGTGGGTGAGGACCGCGTGCACCCCGGGCGCCCGCAGGGCGTCGCTGGTGTCGATGGAGACGATCCGGGCGTGCGGATGCGGGGAGCGCAGCAGCTTCATGTGCAGCAGCCCGGGCACCTCCACGTCGAAGGTGTAGCGGGCCGTGCCGGTGACGACGAGGGGGCCGGCGGGGGCGCCCAGGGACTTGCCGACGGCCTGGCCCGCCTCGGGGCGCTCGGTGTGCTTGACCCCGCGCACCGCGTCCTCGATGGCCCGGTAGCCCGTACAGCGGCAGATGTTGCCCTTGAAGGCGCGCGGCAGGTCGTCCAGCTTGCCGTCGTCGTGGACGGTGCCCTGCTCCGTCTGGAGGGCGGCCGTGGTCATCAGATAGCCCGCGGTGCAGAACCCGCACTGGAAGCCCTGCGCGTCCAGGAACTGCTGCTGGGCCGGGTGGAGTTCGCCGCCCCGGGCGGCGAGGCCCTCGACGGTGGTCACGCTCCGGCCCGCCGCCCGTACGGCCGGGTAGATGCAGCTGTGCACCGGCTCGCCGTCCACATGGACGGTGCACGCCCCGCAGTCACCGGCGTCGCAGCCCTTCTTCACCCCGAACCAGCCGCAGTCGCGCAGATAGGTGCGCAGGCACTGCCCGGCGCGGGGCTCGGCGTCGAAGGGCTGCTCATTGACCTGCATGAGAAAGCTCATCGCACACCGTCCCTGGTGAGTTCGCGCCGGATCTCCTCGGCGAGGCGGAAGCCCATGTGCCGGCGCCAGGCGGGCAGGCCATGGATGTCGTCGAACCAGTCGGCGTCCGTGACGGCGGACCCGATCGCGTCGCGCAGCTCGTCCTGGGACGGCGGCAGCGGGAACCAGAGCCGGAAGGGGCGCACGGTCGCGGCGGTGATCGTGACGGCCAGCGAGCCGTCCTGCGGATCGAGGGCGCCGATGACCAGCGCGCCGGACCGGCCGAGGCCGTACAGCGACGCCTGCCGGAAGGCGGTCGTCGAGGCGAGCGCACGGGCGGGGAGGGTGATCGAGCGGAGCAGTTCGCCCTCGCCGAGGTCCTTGCGGCCCGCCCCGGTGATGAAGTCCGCGACCTTGACGCGGCGCCGTGATCCGTCCTGGGCCTGCAGCAGGCACTCCCCGTCCAGCGCGGCGGTCAGGGAGATCATCGGCCCGGCCGGCAGCCCGTTGCACAGGTTCCCGCCGACGGTGGCCATGTTCCAGATCTTGAACGACGCCAGAAACGCCCGGCAGCACTGTTCGAACAGTGGCGCCGCCACCGCCCCGAACCGCCGCCCGAAACGGGAGAGCTGGGTGATCGTGCAGGTCGCGGCGATCTCCAGCGAGCCGTCCGGCAGCTGCCGGAGCGGCTCCCAGCCCATCCGGCTCAGATCCACCAGCCGCCGCAGATGCGGCTGCGGCTCGGAGAACAGATACGTGCCTCCGCCGAGCCAGGCGTCACCGGGCCGCCAGGGTGCGGGCCGGCGGGCGTCCCGTACGTCCACCACCGTGTTCAGATCCATGCGCTCCGCCACCGTTCTCGCCGGTTGATGCGGCCAGTGAAGCAACGCGGAGGCGGCCCGCACGACTGGTGCCGGGCACGGAATATCCAGCATGGGACAGCCCGGGACTGGAGGATCAACCAAGAGGCTTACGTGCCGGTTCACCTTGCATTTACTATGCCTCTACTCGTACTCACCTGGTGGGTGGGAGATGCTGGGTGATGTGCCCGGCAGCCGCGCAAGGAGCCAGAGCATGCACGTCGACCATCTCCTCCAGCTCGAATCCCTCGATCTCACCCTCCTCTGGGGCGACGCCGCACTCCTCAAGCAGGAGATCAGCGGAGTGACGGCCACCGACCTGGAGGACCCGGCCCGGTTTCTGCAACCGGGGGAGATCGTGCTCAGCGGACTGGTCTGGTGGAGCGCGGAGGGCGGCAGGGCCAAGGCCGACCGCTTCGTCTCCGCCCTGCGCACCTCGGGCGCGGCGGCGCTGCTGGCGGGGGAGGAGACGCACGGCGAGGTCCCGGGCCACGTTCTCGACGCGTGCCGCGAGCAGGGCATCGCGCTGCTCGCCGTCCCGGCCCGCACCAATTTCCGTGCCATCACCGAGGCCGTGTACCTCCGGCAGTGGGGCGACCTCAGCCGCCGCCCCTCTCCGCACTATCTGCTGCCGGAGAACGTGCGCCACGAGCTGAGCCATCTGCTCGCCCAGGACGCGTCCCCCGAAGAGCTGCTCGACCGGGCCTTCGCCCACCTCGGCGATCTGCCCTGCTACCTGGTCACCGCCACGGGCCGCACCATCGCCCGCACCCCGGCGGCCCCGGCCCTGCCGCCGCACCACCTCGCCGACAGCCTGCGGCGGGACGCCGGGATCAGCCTGCGCGTGAACTCGGAAACGTCCCCGTACGACACCTGGTATCTCCATCTGCCGGCGTCGGAGGGGCCCCGCCCCGGCTGCTGCACGAGATCGCCGACGTCATCGCCCAGCACCACGACAACCTCGACCGCCCCCGTGCGGCCGCCCGGTCGTCCGCCGACGAGCTCGTCGCGCTGCTGGACGCGCCCGGCACCGACGCCCCGGGGCTGCGCGCCGCGCTGCGCACCTGCGGGCTGCCGGTCGAGGGCCCCTTCCTCGTCATCGCCGCGACGCTGAACTCGGGGCGCGGGGACTGGGCGGCGCGGGCGCTGGAGGAAGCGCTCGGCCATGCCGGCGACGGGCCGTTCGCCGTCGGACACCTCCCCGACGGCCAGGCCGTCGCCATCGCCGCCACCGCCGCCGCTCCCGGCGGCCCTGACGGCCGCGCCCGGCTGGCGGAGGTGTGGCCGGCGCTGCACGCCTGCAGTCCGCGCGTCGCGATCCACGCCGGGGTGAGCGCGCCCGCCGCGACGGCGGACGCCCTGGAGGGAGCCCTGGCCCAGGCCCGGTTCGCACTGACCGCGGCCAGGACCACCCACCCGCACGGCGCGCGGGTGACCGCCACCGACGACCTCACGACCCTGGACGCACTGCTCGCCGGGATACCCGCCGAGGTCCGCGCGGCGTACAGCTCCCGCATTCTCGGACCGCTGGCGGGGCACAACAACCCGCCGCACAGCGCGCTGCTGGAGACCCTGGAGACGTTCCTCGCCCACAACGGCTCCTGGGCGCGGGCCGCCGAGGCCCTGCACCTGCACGTCAACACCGTCCACTACCGCATCCAGCGCATCGAAGGGATCACCGGCCGGGACCTCTCCCGCCTCGACCACCGTCTCGACCTGCGCGCCGCGCTGCTGTGCCGCTGAGGGCCCACCCGCTCACGCTTCCCGTGGCGACCCTTCACCCGCGGGCCCATCACCCGCGGGCCCTTCACCCGCGGGCCCTTCGCGTGGTGACCGCCGGCCGTCGGTTCAGGGCTTGTCGATGTGCACGTCGGTCGACTTCACCCGGGCGGTGACGGTCACCCCGACCGCCAGCCCCAGCTCCTCCACGGCCTCCCGCGTCACCACCGACACGATCCGGTGCGGCCCGGCCTGCATCTCCACCTGAGCGGCCACATCGTCGAGCGTCACGCCCGTCACGATCCCGCTGAACGCGTTCCGCAGGGACGTCGCGACCGCGTCGGGCCCGGTCGGAACCCCGGCGGCACGCTCCTTGGCGAACGCGGCCAGGCTCACCCCGTCGATGACCCGGTTCCCCGGGCCGTGCCGGTCCATCCGGATATGGCCACCGTCGGCCCACCGCCGGACCGTCTCGGGACTCACACCCAGCACTCTCGCTGCCTGGCCAATGCTGTAGGACGACACCTCCGCACGATACCCGTGCGCCGCGCGCCGGCGGCCTCCGCTTCGCGGGAGCACGGACGCGCCACGGCACGGCCAACTTCGGCGGCAGCACCGGCAGGTGTGTACGTTGGCCCAGTCCAAACGGCTCACTTCGCTCCGAGATCCGGACATCGGTGCCGTACGACGGGGCAGCAAACACCTCAGCAGCTCTCTACGCAGGAGAATCCGCATGACGACCGTCGAGGACCACGAGCAGACGCTGCCCGGGGCCGGTGCGCGAACCGCGCCGGGCGAGCTGTCGTACGCGGAGCGGAAGCAGCGGATACGGCGCCGGCTGGAGCGGCTGATCGGCATCGCGGCGACCGAGAACAACGCCCTGGTGCCGCTGCGCAACGGCGACGAGATCTTCGCGGCCATGCTGGAGAGCATCCGGACGGCGCGCTACACGGTCGACATGATGACCTTCGTCTACTGGCGCGGTGCGATCGCCCGGGAGTTCGCCGCCGCGCTCGCCGGCCGGGCCCGCGAGGGAGTGCGGGTCCGGCTGCTGCTGGACGGCTTCGGCAGCCGGCTCATCGAGCAGGAACTGCTGGACGAGATGGAGCAGGCCGGCGTGCAGGTCGCCTGGTTCCGCAAGCCGCTGTGGCTCTCACCGCTCAAGCAGAACCACCGCTGCCACCGCAAGGTCCTGGTCGTCGACGAGTCGACCGGGTACACCGGCGGTGTGGGCATCGCCGAGGAGTGGTGCGGCGACGCCCGCGACGAGAAGGAGTGGCGCGACACCCATGTGCAGGTGCGCGGCCCGGCGGTGGACGGCATCGCGGCGGCGTTCGCCCAGAACTGGGCCGAGTGCCACGCCGACCTCTTCGACGACCGTGACCGCTTCATCGAACACACCCCGCAGGGCGACGCGATCGTCCAGGTGGTGCGCGGCTCCGCCAGCTTCGGCTGGCAGGACATGCAGACCCTGATCCGGGTGGTCATCGAGTCCGCCCAGGAACGCCTGCGCCTGGCCACCGCGTACTTCGCACCCGACGCCTACTTCATCCATCTGCTGTGCGAGGCGGCCCGGCGCGGGGTGGAGGTGGAGATCCTGCTGCCGGGACCGCACACCGACAAGCGGGTGTGCCAGCTGGCGGGGCAGAACTTCTACGAGGAACTGGTCGCGGCCGGAGTGAAGATCTGGCAGTACCAGCCGACGATGATGCACGCCAAGGTGATCACCATCGACCATGTGGCCTCGCTCATCGGGTCCACGAACTTCAACCGCCGCTCGCTGGACCATGACGAAGAGGTCATGCTGGCCGTTCTCGACGAGACCTTCACCGCCACCCTCGACGGGCACTTCGAGGAGGACCGGGCGGTCAGCGAACTGATCGAGTCCGGCTCGTGGAACCGGCGTTCCTCCCTGCAGCGGCTCCAGGAAGTCGCGGTCATCCCGATCCGGCGTTTCCTGTGATGCCGGTGGCGCCGGGAGGCAGCAGGAGGCCGGCGGCCTCCTCGACGCCTTCGGTCAGCGTGAGGACCTGGTCGGCGCCGGTGAGTTCGAGGGTGCGCAGCAGCTGATCGCTCGGCGCGGCCAGGACGAGGGAGCCGCCGCGGTCGTCCAGGGTCTGCCGCAGGGTGAGCAGCAGCCCCAGTCCCCGTGAATCGCAGAAACTGAGTTGGCCGCAGTCCAGGATCAGCCGCACCTGGCCGGTGTCCAGCACCGATGCGGTGGCATCGGCCAGCACCTGCTCGCTGTCCAGGTCCAGTTCACCGACGACCGCCAGGACGGCCACGCCGTCATGACGGTGTATCCGTCGCGCCTGCAAGCGCGTCATGGAGCACTCCCACTCGAAGATCGACTGCCCCGTGCCGTCATTCTGCCAGGGCGGTCCGCCTCCGGTCAGGCGCTTCGCACACTTGTGCCCTCGCGTGCCGATGGAACCCGGCCGGACCAGCAAAACAGGACCGGCGCCGGGGAGTGGGTTGGAGTGGTGAGTGGCCCTCCGGCCCGCCGGGAGCCTTTCCCGGAGCACGTCCCGGAACAGTTCCAGAGCACATCCGAGGAGAAGCGATGATCACCATCGTGTGTCACTGCGGCGACAACATCGGCGTCCCGAGCGGGGGCGAAGCCGACCAGGACGAGTGGCAGATCTACCACGGCGACGACGACGGCCGGCCGACGGCCTGCCCGCTCGACGCCGAGGGGGAAATGCGCGGCTAGCGCGACGTGGGCCGGCCCTGGGCCGTGCACGTGGTGGCGTGGTCGTTCACGACGCCGACCGCCTGGAGGTAGGCATAGGTGATGGTGGTGCCGACGAAGGTGAAGCCACGCCGCTTCAGGTCCTTGCTCAGCCGGTCGGAGAGATCGGTGCGCGCGGGCAGTGGATCCGTCGGCCGGGGACGGTTCACCACGGGTGTGCCGTCGACCCACTGCCAGAGGTAGGTGTCGAAGGAGCCGAACTCCTCGCGCGTCGCGATGAAGGCGCGGGCGTTCTTCACCGTGGAGGCGACCTTGAGCCGGTTGCGGACGATGCCCGCATCGGTCAGCAGATCGTCCAGTTTGGCCTGCTCGTACCGGACGATCTTCCGGTAGTCGAAGCCGTCGAGGGCCTTGCGGTAGTTCTCGCGCTTGTTGAGCACCGTGGACCAGGACAGACCCGCCTGGGCGCCTTCCAGGAGCAGCAGCTCGAACAGGTAGGCGTCGTCATGGGACGGGACGCCCCATTCGGTGTCGTGATAGTCGGCCATGAGCTCGGAGCCTTCGGCCCAGGCGCAACGGGTCACGGTACCGGCGGTCGCTGCGCTCACGGGCTGTCCTCGGGGCTGCTGGGTCGGGCAGGGCATGTCGGGCCGGCATACTGGCTCGGCGGCCGCCCCGGAACCGCCGGCCCGGGGCGGCCGCCGGTGATCCGGATACACCGGATGCTACTGCGGGGCACTGACACTCCTGGGTGCGCGACACCGCGCCATGAGGAGGTGACGCGGACGAGCCGCCGGATCTTCTCCGGACGGCGCGGAACCGTGGTGTGATGGCGCCGTGAGCAGCGCCGTAGAAGAGAGCAACCGCCGGATGCTTCGGGCCAGGGACGCGATGGACCGGGCCTACGCGCAGCCGCTCGACGTCCCGGCCCTGGCCCGGATCGCCCATGTGTCGCAGGCCCACTTCGCCCGCACCTTCCGGGCCACGTTCGGCGAGACGCCGCACCGCTATCTGCAGCGCCGCCGTGTCGAGCGCGCGATGTTCCTGCTGCGGGAGACCGACCACAGCGTGACGGACATCTGCTTCGAGGTCGGTTTCGGCAGCCCGGGGACCTTCAGCCGCACGTTCCGCGACATCGTCGGCCGGTCCCCGAGGACGTACCGCAAGGAGGCGGCGGCCGCGAACGTACCGACGTGTTTCACGATGGCGTGGACGCGACCGAGCGCCTGACGACGGGCACCGCCCGGCGTTGCGCGTCCCGCTCGGCGACTGAGCAGTTTTGGATAAGTTTTCGTCCGGACCGCTCGGTAGCGTGATGCACATGTTCACAGCGATCACGCACTCACAGATCTACGTCCTCGACCAGGACGAAGCCCTCGACTTCTACGTCGGCAAGCTCGGCCTGGAGGTCAACGCCGACATCGACATGGGCTTCATGCGCTGGCTCACCGTCGGCGTCCCGGGTCACCCCGAGCGGCAGATCCTGCTGGAGAGGCCGGGCACTCCGGCGATGTCCGAGGAGACGGCACAGCAGGTCCGCGAGCTGGTGACCAAGGGCGCGATGGGCGGCCACCTCATCTTCAGCACGGACGACTGCCGCAAGACGTACGAGACGCTGCTGAGCCGGGGCGTCGAGTTCACCGAGGAGCCCACCGACCGTCCGTACGGAATCGACTGCGGCCTGCGCGACCCCTTCGGCAACAACATCCGCTTCACCCAGCCGAAGGCCTGAGGGCCGCTCCGGGTCACGCCCGCTCCAGCGGCTGCTGTCGGACAGCAGCCGCTGGAGCAGGAGAGTTCCAGAGAGTTCTAGAGGAACTGCCAGGTGGGCTTCGCCGCGTACGTGGCGCGGAAGTAGTCCGCGAGCTTGAGGCCGGATGCGGCCGCTTCGTCGATGACGACGGTGGCGTGCGGGTGCAGCTGCAGCGCCGAGGCGGGCACCATCGCGGACAGCGGGCCCTCCACGGAGAGCGCCACGGCTTCGGCCTTGGCCTCGCCGGTCGCCAGCAGCACCAGGTGACGCGCTTCCAGGATGGTGCCGATGCCCTGGGTGATGACGTGGTGAGGCACCTCGTCCAGCGAGTCGAAGAACCGGGCGTTGTCCACGCGGGTCTGCTCGGTGAGCGTCTTGATGCGGGTGCGGGAGGCGAGCGAGGAGCAGGGCTCGTTGAACCCGATGTGCCCGTCCGTGCCGATGCCGAGCAGCTGCAGGTCGACGCCGCCCGCGGCGGCCAGCGCGCGGTCGTAGTCGGAGCTGGCGGCGGCGACGTCCTCGGCGGTGCCGTCGGGGCCCATGAAGGACGCCTCGGTCAGCCCGAGCGGCTCGACGACCTCGCGCAGCACCACCGAGCGGTAGGACTCGGGGTGGCCCTTGGGGAGGCCCACGTACTCGTCGAGCTGGCAGATGCGGGCCCGCGAGGCGTCGAGGGTGTCGGCGCGGACCCGGGCGGCCAGCGCTTGGTAGATCGGCAGCGGCGTCGATCCGGTGGCTACGCCGAGCAGGGCGTCGGGCTTGCGGGCGAGCAGGCCGGCGATCGCGGAGGCGATGAGCTCGCCGCCCGCTTCGGCGTCCGGAACGATCACTACTTCCATGCTGATTCCACCGTTCTGAGGCATACACGTCGTGGTGTAGACCAATTTACCGGAGGTGGGCGGCGGACGGGGCGGCGGTCCAGCACTCGGATCCCCGCGGTACGGCAAAGGTTCACGACCAGGTCACGCGCTATCTGCCGGCCGCCAGGATCCGTTCCAGCACACCGGTGTAACGCGGTCGTCGGTCAGGCCGGGCGTGGTCGGCCGCGTACCGCAGAGCGGGGACCGCCGGCGCGCCCATGCCGATCAGCCCCTCGGCCGCCGTCTTCCGTACGACGGGATGGGCGTGCTCCAGCAGGCCGGTGATGGCGGGGATCGCGGGCTCCCAGCGCGCGTGGCTCAGGGCCAGGATCGCCGTGCGGACGACGTTCGGCTCGGGGTCGTCCAGCAGCACGGAGGTGTGCAGCAGATACGTCCGCCGGTCGAGCACGGACCGTGAGGTCCGGTGGGCGTGCAGACGGACTCCGGGCCTGGGATGGCGTAGCAACTCACCGATCAGTTCCGTCAGTTCGGAACCACCGGCGGGTGCCGCGGCCAGTCGGGTGAGCGCCCGGCGGATCTGGTCGGGGGTACCGGTACGGGCCAGGTCCAGCAACTCGTCCCGGGACGGACCGGGCGCGGCTCCTCCGGGTGCGTCGTGCGGACGGGCGCGCAGGGCCGCCAGGGCGGCGGCGTCCCGCCGCCCGGCGTCCGGGCCGCGCAGCGGACCCTCGACGAGAAGGAGCCCGTCGGCGGGAGCGTCGTGGCCCTCGGCGCGCAGCCGCCGGCAGACCCGTTCCAGCGCGGGGGTGCGCAGCAGCTCACGGCCGGTGAGCAGGTCGAGGAATCCCCAGGCACCGGCGTCCAGACGGTCGGCCAGGTGCTCCGCCAGCGGATCGGCGGGTACCCGGCGCAGCAGGTCCCGGGCGGTCGGACGGAACGCGGGCGGGCCGTGCTCCCAGTACTCCAGCAGCAGCGGCGCCAACGGAACCAGATCCCGCTCGTCGAGCCGCCCGGCCACGCGAGCCACCCGGTCGGGCAGAATCTCCGGGTCGCGCAGTGCGGTCGGACCGATGCCGGTCAGCAGGCGGGCCACCTCACCGCCCACCGGCACCGTGACGCGGCCACGGAGGAACGCCCGCAGCACGAGAAGCCGGGTCTCCGGCTCGGGCCACGCCAGGAGCGCGAGCGCGGCCGTGTCCCGGCGGTCCCGGTCGGCGGAGTCCAGCAGGGTCAGCAGACGCTCCCGAAGGGCGGTCGAACGCGGCTGGTCCAGGTCGTCGACCCGTACGGTGCGCGGTGCGGGGACGGGCTCGCGGGCGGTCTCGGCGAGGGTCCAGGCCGGTGCGTCGAGCGGCTGGAGATCCGTCATCCAGCCGAGGAGCACAACGCGCGCGCCGGGGTCGGCGGCGGCGTACGCGTCGATCAGCGCGGCCAGCCGCCGCCGGGAGCCGGGGACGTCGCCGGTCCGGCGGCGCAGCTCCGTCAGCGCCACGGTGCCCGGGGTGCGTACCGCGGAGTCCAGCGCGTCCTGCCATGCCGCAGCGTCGGTGGAGGCGGGGGAGTGCGGCACCGAAAGGATGGTGAACGCCTCCCGCAGGACGGCGGACTCGGCCTGCCAGGCGTCGGCGCCGAGCCGGGCCGCGGCGAGCGCCTGGTCGAGGTCGGCGCGCACCAGCACCGCCCCGCACCGGCGCAGCAGCGTCAGCGTGCAGCGGTCGCCCGCCGGTGCCGGCGGCAGCGCGCGTACCGCGTCGGCGAGATCCGACGCCCCGACGGCGGACAGCTTCGGCGCGACTGCTTCGAGAACGGCGAGGAGGCCGTC
Organism: Streptomyces sp. RKAG293; assembly: GCF_023701745.1. Taxonomy (NCBI): domain Bacteria; kingdom Bacillati; phylum Actinomycetota; class Actinomycetes; order Kitasatosporales; family Streptomycetaceae; genus Streptomyces; species Streptomyces sp. RKAG293. The sequence continues at coordinate 8,353,380 of NZ_JAJOZB010000001.1, forward strand.
GCGGTCGGCGGCCGCGAGGCCCGCGGGTCCGCCGGCGAGTTCGTCGAGCACGACCCCGGTGGAGCGGGACAGGACCGTCAGCTCGTCGTCCGTCCACGGCGCCGGGCACAGGCGCAGGGTGAGCCGCAGGACAGGGCCTCTGGCGCGGGGTTCCGCGGCGGCCAGCCGGAGCCAGTCCGCCAGCAGCGGGCGCAGCGCCGCCGACTGCCCGGCGGTCGGCGGCTCCGGCCGCTCGGCGATACGGAGGGCGATGGAACGGTCCCAGCCCCGGGTCGTCAATGACCGGACGTCGTGGTCCGGTTGATCGTCCTCCGCCGGCCGGCTGCCGGGGAGTACGGCGATTCCGTGCCGGGCCATGGACGTTGCCAGATTCTTGACGGTTCCGGCCGTGAGCTGGACCCGGCCGGCCGCCACCAGGGCGAGCAGAGCTGGTGCGACGGGGGAGGCCTGGTGCTCCAGCGCGAGGACCGCGCGTGCGGACAACTCGCCGTCGAGGCCCGCCAGCAGCAGTCCGCGAACGCGGTCCTCCCCCATCCGGTCCTCCCCGTGATGACCGGATGGGGGAGTGGAGTCATGTCCGGAGTCGCCCCCGTGACTGTGCTCGGGAGTGTTCTCGGGCGTGTGCTCTGCGGCGGCGAGGACGGTCGCCGCGTACGCGTCGCCGAGGATGGCGCGCAGCGCCGCGACCAGTGCGTCGCGCAGCCCCGGATTGGCATGGTGCCCGAGCCAGAACAGCAGCTTCGGCACCGCCGCCGGCGTGCCCGCGAGTGCCAGGACCCCGGCGGCGGTCTTCTTGACGTTCATGTTCGGATGGTCGAGACACGCGGCGACCGCGGCGGCGGCCCAGCGGGCCCGCGCATGGCCCAGGGCCAGCAGCGCCTGCCGTACGGTCTGGACGTCCTGGACGTCCCGGGTGGCGGTCAGTGCGATCAAGGACGCGGACAGCGCCTGGGCGTCGCCGCCGGTGGTGTCACGGGCGAGCAGCGCGATCACGTGCTTGCGCACCTGCGGGTCGCGGTTCCGCAGCAGGCGGTGCACCCGTCGGCGGGTGCGCGCGTAGGGCGTCCGCAGCAGCAGTTCGAGCAGGATCGTCCGCTCGCCGTCCGACACGCCCGGCCGGTCCAGCAGTTCGAGCGCCGTGCTCGCGACGAGCGCATGACCGGCCTCCCGCGCGGTCGCGGCGTCGAGCAGACAGGACGGCCGGATCCTTCCGCGTTCGTGGAGCCGAACGCCCAGGTCATGCACGGCATCGAGGACTTCATCGGGCACCGCGGGCTCACCGGCCGGCGGCCAGTCGCGGACGGGCCGCGCCGCGCCGCTCGCCTCCTCGGCCGCGAGGTCGGCCACGACGCGCAGCAGGAGGTCCGCGATGACCGGCAGTGTGCCGGCGGCCGCGTGGGCTGCCAGCCGGCGCAGGGAAGCGACCGGCTCGTCCGGGTCCAGATGAGAGCTCAGGAGCGCCAACTCCTGTTCGTCCGGGCCGCCGAGGTCGGCCGCGATGCGGCGGGGGAGATCGGCGGCGTCGAGACGGCCGAGGAGCGCGCGCCGCTGTTCCGGATCGGTCGTCAGCAGCCAGAGGAGTTCCAGGGCGCGGTCGCGTACGGCGCGCAGATGAGGTGCGATGACCCCCGCTTTCTCCCCCGCTTTCTCCGCCGCGTTCTCGGCCGGGTTCTCCGGCTGAGCCAGACCGAGCCCTTCCCACAGCGCGGCCACCGTCCGGTGCCCGCCGATGGCCTCCAGGGCGTCGAGAGCGGTCCCGGGCACCGAGGGCAGGAGCGCGATCACCGTGTCCTCAGCGTCGGTGTGCCGCAGCCTGCGGATCGCGTCGAGCAGCGGTGCGGGGTCAGGAGCGGACGGAAGCAGACGCGTGATCGCTTCCCCGATCCGTGGCTCCTCGCTCCCGGACCCCTGCTCAGAGAGCGCGACGAGCAGGTCCATCCTCCGTGGCCGGTCGAGGTCGGCGGCGGCTGTCTCCCGCTCCAGCAGGACGTGAACCATCGTCCGACGGCAGGTGAACAGGATCGTCGCGACCTGACCGGCCGGAATCGAGTGATCGGCCAGCGCCAGGCCGACGATGGCCGGCACGTCCGCCTCCGTGGGGAAGTGCCCGCGCCGGTGGAGACCACGCAGACACGTCACCACCGGCGCGGCGAACAGCAGCGGGTCCCGCGCGGCGCTCGCCGTCAACCAGGCGATGTCAGCACGGTCCGCCAGGTCGCCGAGGAGTTCCATCGCGCGCCGCCGGAGACCCGGCGGCAGGTCGGGATCGTCGACGACCCGCAGCAGCGGGTGGCGGTGCCCGTGCCGGGCCGCGGTCGTGAGCGCGGCCTCGGCCACGGCCGGTTCGGCGTTCGCCGCAACCGGGCCGAGAAAGGGGGCCAGCCGCCCCGCCGGCAACGGATCCAGCGCCGCCCACGGCTCGGCGAGCGCCTTGAGCGCCTCGGTGGTGACGTCGGTGTTTCCGGTACCGAGCAGCCGCACCAGCTGTTCCCGGACCAGCGCCGGGGCCAGCAGCCCGGCGTGCAGCCCCTGCCGGGCCAGTCGCAGCGCCGCGGCCGTCAGCACCGGGTCGCCGCTGCGCGCCAGTTCGTCCACGAGCTGCCCGGGCCGGTGCGCGTCGGCGACGGAGGCTCCCCGTACGGCCTGATAGAGCAGCTCTCCCGGCGGTTCCTTGCGGAGCATCGCCGGATCGTTGAGGAGCTCGGCGCGCAGCCAGGCGATCCGCACCCGCACCGGTAGTGGCGCCGCACGCCACAACGGCCAGGGCCGACCGTCGAGGTGCGGCCCCAGCCGTTCGTAGAGTCCTGACAGTACGAGCGCCGCCTCGGGCGGTCCGGCCGCCGATCCGGGCAGCAGCGCGGCGAATGCGGCCGACTCGACGTCGTCGGGCAGCTGGTCCGAGGCGAGCCGCTCGGTCAGCAGGGTCAGCCCCAGGTACCGGATCCGGAGGTTCTCGTGCCGGACGAGACGTCCGAAGACGTCCGGCGAACAGGCCCGCACGTCCAACCGGTCCGCCAGCTGACCGAAGTCGGCCCGGCGGAGCGCATCGTGGAAGTCTTCGTCCGCCGGGGTCGTCATCACCGGATGCTAGCCGCGGCGATTCCGGCTCCACCAGCGGGTTTCCGGTAGCGGGTTCGCGGAGGAGCCGGTCTCAGTTCACATCGATCGCCGTGATCACGGGATTTCCCAAGGGCGCGGACTGCTCGTCCAGACCGGCACCGCGCAGCGCGCTCTCGGCGAGGGCGAGGGCCTCCGCACGTGCCGTGCCGCTGTTCTCCGCCTCCACCTCCAGGCGGAGGGTGAACGTGGAGGTGTCCGGGTTCAGGCTCAGCGCGTCGAGGTCCGCGGACTCGCCCTCCGCGACTTCATGGGGATCGGTGCCCTGGAGAGCCGCCAGGATCTTCCCCCTGGTCTCGGGGGTGAGCGGCGCTTTCAGGGTGCCCGGCAGGGAGACGACGAAATTACTCATGAGCGTCGACTACCCACTGCCGGGCATTTCCCACCAGGCCGGTGCGGGTGAAGCGCCCGGACGGGGCACAGCGTGCGCGCCGGCCCGCGGGCGTCGTTCCCGCAGGCGGGGGGCCATGGACGGGAGTGTCGTGTCGATCGTTCCCCGGGAACGGTTCAGCCGTTCTGTTCGTCTACAGTGCTGTAGACGAACAGATCCCGTCACGGGCCGACCGGCAACGGACGGTGCGCGCCGCTCGCCAGGCAAGGAGACAGGCCGACATGGTCGCGAACCGGGTCGACCCCCGCGCTACGCGCCCACGCGCCCGATTCCCGGTCTCCCTCGCCGTCGCCGCGGTCTGCGCCGGGCTCTTCGTCTCGCTGGCGGTGTTCGTCGGCGTCCGCCACGGGGCGCCGTTCCCCGGGGACCGGGCCGCGCACACCTGGTCGGTGGCCCACCGGCCGCACTTCGCGCTGACCGTGGCGCGCCGGGTCACCGCGAGCGGTACCGGGTTCTGGCCGTACGCGATGGCGGTGGCCGCCGGGCTGATCGTGGGCCGCGGGAGCCGGCAGCGGATGTACGCGGTGGTCGCGGCCGCCGCCTTCCTCGGCGTCGGGCAGGCCGTCCGGTACGGCCTGATGGAAGCGATCGGCCGGGCCCGGCCGCCGGTCGGCGACTGGGCCGGCCACGCGGCCGGCTACGCCTTCCCGTCCGGGCACGCCACCACCTCGGCGATGGCCGCCGGTCTGCTGGCCTGGGCCGTGGTCGTCCGCGGACGCCCGGCGGTCGCGCGAACGTGCTGCGCCGTTCTGCTGTGCTGGGCCGCGGCCGTCGGCGGTACCCGGGTCTATCTCGGGATGCACTGGCCGAGCGATGTGCTCGCCGGGTGGCTGCTGGCCGCGGCCTGGATCGGTCTTGGCGTGGCCCTTTACGCGCGGTATTTCGCGCGTCTCATCCCGGATGGCGGCCGACCCCTGAACCGATGAGACGTCACCCTGCCGCCGGTCAGCGGACGGCGTAGCCGCGCAGGCCGTTCTCAACGAGATCGAACGCGGCCTCGGCCCGTGCCACCGCGTCCTCGTACATGGCGTCGGGGGTCTCGCCGGTGAGCAGCCTGCGGTGGTTCTCGGTGATCAGGGCGTTGCGGGCGCCGAGCAGTTGGGCGGCGGCGACCTGCGCGATGACCGGGTCGCCGGTCTCCTCCGCCAGTCCGGCGGCGAGCAGGTCGGCGCTGCGGGCGCCGAAGGAGTGGGCGCGGATGAGCAGGGCCGGGGTGTCCTGGATGAGCTGGCGGACCCGCACCACGTGCTGGTCGTCGTTGAGGCCGACGGAGGCGTCGTGAGCGCCGAGGGCCTCGATGAAATGCCGGCGCAGCGCGGCGACCGCCGACTCGCCGGCGGCGCGTTCACGCACGACGCGCGCGGGGTCGCCGATGTGCTCCTCCATCGGGCCGAGCGCCAAGTCCTCTTTGGTGGCCACGTAGTTGAAGACCGTCATCTTCGACACATCGGCGGCTGCCGCGATCTCTGCCACGGACACCTGGTCGAAGCCGCGCTCGCTGAAGAGGTCGATCGCCACCGACCACAGCCGGCGGCGGGTCTGGAGCTTCTTGCGCTCCCGCAGTCCCAACTCCTGAGTCATGAGAATCACTGTACCAGGATGAAATATGTGCCGAGATTAAGTCTTGACTCAGTACATATTTCTGCGCCATGGTGTTGCCCATGACGACACCGCTGATGACCGAACGCCAGCGCAAGACCGGCTTCTTCCTCTGCCTCGCCACGATCGTGCTCGCCGTCCTGGACCAGAACATCGTGTCCGCGGCGACCGTCCCGATCGTCCGCGACCTCGATCCGGACCATGGCGTCGACCTCATTCCCTGGCTGATCAGCGCGTTCGCGCTGGCCGCCACCGCGGCGCTGCCGCTGTACGGAAAGCTCTGCGACGTCCTCGGCGCCAAGCGGGTCTTCCTCGGGGCGGTCACCGTCTTCCTGGCCGGTTCCGCGCTCTGCGGCGCGGCCCAGTCGATGGGACAGCTGATCGCCTTCCGTGCGCTGCAGGGGATCGGGGGCGGCGGTCTGATGAGCGTCACCATGGTGGTGATGGCCCACCTCAAGGGCCCCCAGGAGAAGGCGGGCGCCGGAAAGAGCGGCAGCTTCGGCGGCATCGTCGCCGGCGTGGGCATGGCACTCGGTCCGCTCGTCGGCGGCCTGCTCTCCGACCACGCCGACTGGCGCTGGATCTTCTACGTGAACCTGCCCGTCGGCCTCGCGGTGCTCTTCTTCGCGGCCCGCACGCTGAAGCTCCCGCACCACACCCGGCGTCACCGCATCGACTTCCTCGGCGCGGGACTGGCCGCCGCCTTCTCGACGTCCCTGCTGCTCGTCACCGAATGGGGCGGCAAGCAGTACGCCTGGACCTCGCCGCTCGTCCTCGGCCTGATCTGCGGATCCGTCGCCGCCCTCGGGCTCTTCCTCTGGCGGCAGGCCACCGCCGCCGAGCCCGTCCTGCCGCTCACGATGTTCCGGCACCCGAACCTGCGGATCGGCTTCGCGGTGCAGGGCCTGGTGGGGATGGCCCTGATGGGCTCCATCGTCTACATCATGATCTACCTGCAGGTCGTGCGCGGGCTGCCCGCCACCTCCGCCGGGCTCTTCCTGCTGCCGATGGCCTTCGGGATGACCGTGGTCGGCATCGCCTCCGGCAGACTCGCCGTGGCCGGCTGGTCGCACAAGACCTTCGTCATCAGCGGCACGGCCTGCGCGGTGGTCGCGATGCTGCTGCTCGCCACCACCGGAGCCGGCACCGGCCTGTGGGTCATCCGCGCCGAACTGCTGCTCCTGGGAGTCGCGTTCGGCCAGCTCGTCGGACAACTGCTGCAGCTGATCCAGGACTCGGCGCCGCGTGAACAGCTCGGCGTGGCCACCACCGGCATCCGCTTCTTCCAGACCCTCGGCAGCGCGCTCGGCGCCGCGCTGTTCGGCACCCTGCTCACCCGGGTCTTCGCCGCCAGGATGCCCGGCGGAAACACCAGCACCATCGGAACGCTGACGGGCCGGCAGCACGAGGTGGCGGTGCACGCCTTCGTCACCTCGATGGACGTCGTCTTCCTCGCCGCCGCCGGGATCATGGCGCTGGCGCTCCTGATCGCCTCCCGGCTGCCGGCCCGCAAGCCCGCCCAGCTGGAGGTCGCCATCGCGGCCTGAACCACGGTGCGCGACGGCCCCGCCCCGGATGCGTACCGGGCGGGGCCGTCGCGTCCACCGGGACACCCCGGCCGCCCGGCCCGGGTCAGGTACAGTGTTGCCGTCGTTACCAATGATCAACTGAGGAGGTGGGACCCATCACCGCTGTATCAGGTCGGGTGCTCCCCCTTCGCGGCCGTGCGGCTCACCGTCAGGCATAGGTGACCCGCGGGAGCGCCCAGAGGCGTTCCGAAAGGCTCATCGTGCCGGCTTCATCATCAGTGTTTCCGTTCCCCGCCATCGTCACCAGGCTTCGCGCCGCCGGCTGTGTGTTCGCCGAGGACGAGGCGGAGTTGATCGTCTCCACCGCACGCACCCCCGCCGAACTCGCCGCCATGGTGGAACGGCGCGTCGTCGGTCTGCCCCTCGAACACGTCCTCGGCTGGGCGGAGTTCCACGGCCGCCGGTACGCCGTCGACCCCGGGGTCTTCGTGCCCCGCCGCCGCACCGAGTTCCTCGTCGATCAGGCGGCGGCCCTTCTCCTGCCGGATTCCGTGGTCGTCGACCTGTGCTGCGGATCCGGCGCACTCGGCGCCGCTCTCGTGGCCGGCCGGGACCCGGGCGCCGGGCACGGCCCGGTCGAGCTGTACGCCGCCGACATCGACCCCGCCGCGGTGCGCTGCGCCCGGCGCAACGTCGACGCCGTCGGTGGCCGGGTGTACGAAGGGGACCTCTACGAGCCGCTGCCCGCCGCGTTGCGGGACCGTGTCGGAATCCTGCTCGCGAACGTGCCGTACGTACCGACCGAAGAGATCGAACTGCTCCCCACGGAGGCCCGGCTCCATGAGGCCCGGGTGGCACTCGACGGCGGTACGGACGGACTGGACGTGCTGCGGCGGGTGACCGCGGAAGCGCTCCGGTGGCTGGCCCCGGGAGGCCGGCTGCTCTTCGAGACCAGCGAGCGGCAGGTTCCGGAGGCCGTCGCCATCGTCACCCGCGACGGACTGATCCCCCGGGTGGCACGTTCCGAGGAGCTGTATGCCACCGTCGTCATCGGCACCAGGCCGCCGGGGTAGTCCCCCAGGGCACCGGCCGCCCGTGCTCCGGTTTCGCGTCCTGGAGGGTGGGTTGTTCACGGTTTGCGTGCCCTCTCGCCGTCCCGCGCGTTACATCGATCATGAACGTTCGTCGATTTCTCACCGCCGCCGCCGCAAGTTCCGCGCTCCTTGCCGCCGCCGCCCCCTGTGCCCAGGCTCTTGACTTCGGAGGAACCCTGAGTGGCACGGCGCAGACCGCCGCGACCACCGGCCAGCAGGCCAAGGAAGCGGCGCAGAGCGTCGTCGGAGACAAGCTGGACAAGAAGGTGGGAGCGGTCAAGGACACCGTGAAGGCGGGCAAGGACGCGATGAAGGCCGGCCACGAACTGGTCAGCTGAGCGCACCCGCAGTTCGGGCGCCGTCTCCCGGTCCTCCTGATCACCCGGTCGGCGACCGGGTGACGCTGCCGGCGACACCAGGAGGATGCGTCGCGGCCCGGACCGGCGCGGGTAACTTCACACCCACGCCGGTCCGCCCGAAGCCCCGTTCCGGTCTCCGGCTCAGGTCCGACGCCTGAGCGCTCCATGATCGGGAAGGGGTGGGAGATGCCCGTCGTACCTGATCCCGTCGTCAAACTCGTCCAGAAGTCCAACGAACCGGTCGTCGCCCAGACCCTGCGCTCCACCGCCGCAGCGGTCATCGCCTATCAGGCCGCGGTGTGGCTCACCCCCAACCGGCCCCTCTGACGGCGCCGCTGACCGCGCTCCTCGTCGTCCAGGTCACCTTGTACGCCACGCTGACGACGGGGATCCGCCGCGTCAACGCGGTGGTGGCCGGCGTCCTCATCGCGAGCGCCTTCAGCTCCCTGGTCGGGCTGAACTGGTGGACCCTGGGCCTGACGATTCTCACCTCGCTGGTCATCGGACGCTTCGTACGGGTGGATGAATTCGTCCCCGAGGTCGCGATCAGCGCCATGCTCGTCCTGGGCGTCAGCCAGGTGGCGAACACCGCGTGGGACCGCATCCTGGAGACCCTGATCGGCGCCGGGGTGGGCCTCCTGTTCAACCTCTTGTTCGCGCCACCCGTCTGGGTGGAGTCCGCGGGGGAGTCCATCGAGGGGCTGGCCCGCCGCATGGGCCGGCTCTTCCGCGACATCGGCGGTGAGCTGTCCGGGCACACCCCCGTCGAACGCGCCGCCGGCCGGCTGCACGAGGCCCGCCGTCTCGACCACGACATCGTCGAGGTGGACGCCTCGCTGCGGCAGGCGGAGGAGAGCCTGCGGTGGAACCCGCGGGTCCGCGAGGGGCTGCTGTCCCGGGTCGTCCTGCGGACGGGCCTGGACACGCTGGAGATCTGCGCCGTGGTGCTGCGGGTCCTGACCCGGACACTGACGGACCTCGCGAAGGAACGCACCGAAGAGGCGCTGTTCCCCGCCGACGTGGCGGTCGCACTCAACGATCTGCTGCGCCATGTGGCCGTCGCCGTCGAGAACTTCGCCGTACTGATCACCACACAGGTGAGCGCGAACGCGGAGGAGGCGGAGGAAGAGCTCAGCCGGGCGCTCGAGCAGAGCGCCGTGCACCGCGAAACGGTGGCGCACCTGCTGCTGGACAAGGTGCGCGAGCACCCGCGCCAATGGCAGCTGCACGGGGCGCTGCTGGCGGAGATCGACCGGATCCTGGACGAGCTGGACGTGGAGAAGCGCTCGGTCCGGCTGGTCGAGGAACTCGACCGCTACTCCCGGGAGCAGCGCGAGCGCTTCCCGCGCCTCGACGCCTTCAAGCGGCGCCTGCTGGGCGCGGGCCCGCGCCTCTCCCGGGCCGATCCGTGATGCCGGGTACGCGCCCGCGGGGTGTCGGCCGCGGTCAGTCGACCTTGACCCAGTCCAGGGTGCGTTCCACCGCGCGCTTCCAGTCCGCGTAACCCGACTCGCGGCGGTCCTCGTCCCATTCGGGGTCCCAGCGGTGGGCCTGGTTCCAGTTGGCCCGCAGCTCGTCGGTGTCGCGCCAGAAGCCCACGGCCAGGCCGGCCGCGTACGCCGCGCCCAGCGCCGTGGTCTCGGCGACCTGCGGGCGGATCACGGGCACGCCCAGGACGTCCGCCTGGGTCTGCATGCACAGGCTGTTGGCGGTGACGCCGCCGTCGACCTTCAGCACGGCCAGGTCGACGCCGGAGTCCTTGGCCATGGCCTCGACGACGTCGCGGCTCTGGTAGCAGATCGCCTCCAGGGTGGCGCGCGCGATGTGCGCGTCGTTGTGGAAGCGGGCCAGGCCGACGATGGCGCCACGCGCGTCGGAGCGCCAGTACGGCGCGAACAGACCGGAGAACGCGGGCACGAAGTAGACGCCCGCGGAGTCCTCGACACGGCGGGCCAGGGTCTCGCTCGCCGCCGCGTCCCCGATGATGTGCAACTGGTCCCGGAGCCACTGCACCGCGGATCCGGTCACCGCGATGGAACCCTCCAGCGCGTAGACCGCGTCCTGGCCGGCGAACTGGTAGGCGACGGTGGTCAGCAGCCCGTGCTCGGAGCGCACCGGCCGGTTGCCGGTGTTGAGGAGCAGGAAGTTGCCGGTGCCGTAGGTGTTCTTCGCCTCGCCCTCCGCGAAGCAGACCTGGCCCACGGTGGCGGCCTGCTGGTCGCCGAGGATTCCGCTGATCGGTACTCCGGCCAGCGGGCTGACGTCGGGAGACAGGCCGTACCCGGCCGGTTCGCTGGAGGGTTTGATCTCCGGGAGCATGGCCCGGGGGATGGAGAAGAACGACAGGAGTTCGTCGTCCCAGGCCAGCGTCCGCAGGTCCATCAGCATCGTGCGGGAGGCGTTGGTGACGTCCGTGATGTGCACCCCGCCCCTCGGGCCGCCGGTGAGGTTCCACAGCACCCAGGTGTCCATCGTGCCGAAGAGGGCGTCACCGCGCTCCGCGTCCGCGCGGACACCGTCCACGTTCTCCAGGATCCACTGGACCTTGCCCGCGGCGAAGTAGGTGGCCGGCGGCAGCCCGGCCTTGGCGCGGATCACGTCGCCCTTGCCCTCGCGCTCCAGCGCGCTGGCGATCCGGTCGGTGCGGGTGTCCTGCCAGACGATGGCGTTGTAGTACGGGCGCCCGGTGTGCCGGTTCCACACCAGGGTCGTCTCGCGCTGGTTGGTGATGCCGAGGGCCGCCAGGTCGCTCGCCGCCAGATGGTGCTGGTTCATCGCGGTGGCGATGACCGAGCGGGTGCGCTCCCAGATCTCCACGGGGCTGTGCTCCACCCAGCCGGCCCTGGGCAGGATCTGTTCGTGTTCCAGCTGATGGCGGCCGACCTCGTTACCGCCGTGATCGAAGATCATGAAGCGGGTGCTCGTGGTGCCCTGGTCGATCGCGGCGACGTAGTCCGCCATGTCGGTTCCTCCACGCGTGATCGCTGCTGACGGCCGGCCGGCCGGGACGGCCGGTGCGACGGCCCCGTGCCGGGGACGGGATCCGGGTAACTGCCGGAGACGGCGGCCGTGTCACTCGTCCTCGGGCAGGATGCTGCCCGCCGGCTGTTCGGCGTGCTCCGGCAGGAACGGTCTGATGACGTAGTGGTAGACGGCGGCGCCGATCGGGCCCCCGATGAGCGGGCCGACGATGGGCACCCAGAAGTACAGGTCGCCGTACTGGTCGCGCCATGCGCTGTGGTAGCCGGTGATGTAACTCGCCAGCCGCGGACCGAAGTCGCGGGCCGGGTTGATCGCGTACCCGGCGTCGGTGCCGATGGCCATGCCGATCGCCACCACGAGGAACCCGATCAGCAAGGGGCCCAGGTTCGCCTTGGGAGCGGTGTTCAGGACATCGGTCAGCGCCATGATGACGAGCAGCAGGATCGCCGTGCCGATGATCTGGTCGCGGAGCGCGCCCCATTCGCTGATCGGGAAGACCCCGTTGCCGGGCAGGGTGGAGAACACCCCCTGGGTCTTGATGGTGTGACCCGGGTCGGCCTTGGCGAGGACCTCGGAGGAGTTCCAGCGCACCAGCAGCGCGGCAACGAAGGCTCCGGCCGTCTGCGCCAGCGCGTACGGTGCGACCCTGGCCCACGGGAAGCCGCGGAACATGGCCAGCGCGAGGGTCACGGCCGGGTTGAGATGCGCGCCCGACAGCCGTGCCGCGACGTACACACCGAAGGTGACGCCGAACCCCCACGCCCACGCGATGCTGTCGTGGTCGCCCAGTCCGGCGGCGACGACCTGGGCGACCACTCCCACGCCGAACAGGATGAGCACCAAGGTGCCGACGAACTCTGCGAGCAGTTCGCCCAGCAGCCGGTGCGAGGCCAGCCGGCCCACCACCTTGGGAGCACCTGTCGTATCGGCCATCGGTCCAGCCCTTCCGACGCGTGGGCCCGCTCCCCGTCGCGGTGCCGGTACTGCGGTGTGCCGGCGTGACGACGTGTCGGCGCACCCGCTTCCGACTCACGTTTGACCCATTCGACAGGTACATCGGCCCGGCGGCACCGCGAGGAGCCCCTCGTGCTGCCGAACGGGTGACGCGGCGGGTCCCGCCGCCCCCTGCCGCCCCGCGCCGGCCAAAGGCCGAGGTCATGGAGGGGCGGCAGGGCGCGGCCGTTCCACCGGGGAAGAGAAGTCCGCAGAAAAATGCCGGACAGAACTCGAGCTGTGCTCGAATTCCGGTCGAATCGTGGCCAATTCTTTCTCAATGGCACGTCAACTCGAAGTAATGGATCGTATGTTCATATTGCGGATCCGGAATCCGCCTCGCTACGCTTCCGGGGATTCGAGAGGAAACACCTCCCTTTTCCCATCTCTGCGGTTATTCCGCCCGGGACGTAGGACGGCCTCGCCATGACCGCTGCACGTCGTACGTCGCCCGACGGACCGTCCCGGGACTTCTGGCTGTACTGGTCTGCCGGCACCTCCGACGCGCTCGGCACCCAGGCCTCGGGCCTGGTACTCCCGCTGCTGCTGCTCGGTCTCGGCTCGTCGCCCGGCACCGTCGGGGTACTGGCCTCGGTCTCCGCGATCGGCGGGCTGCTGGCCGGGCCGCCCGCGTCGGTACTGGCCGACCGGCGCTGGCGACGACAGATGATGGTGGGATCCGCGCTGGTGGCGGCAGGTGCGATGGGAGCGATCGCCGCGGCCGCGGCCTGGGGCCGGCCCTCGCTGCTCTTTCTGTGCTCGGCCGCGCTCGTCGAACGGGTCGCCACGGCGTGCTACGAGGCGGCCGCCCGCGGGACGCTGGTCACCGTGGTGGCGCCGGTCCACTACCCGCGAGCCATCGCGCGGCTGGAGGCGGGGGAGCAGGGCGCGCTGGTGGCCGGCCCCGCGCTCGGCGGCCTGCTGTTCCCGCTGGCCCGCTGGCTGCCGTTTCTCGTGGACGCCCTTTCCTATGTGTTCTCCGCTCTCTGCATACGGGCCATCCGGGCCGATCTCAATCCGCACCAGAAATCGGAGGAATCGCCTCCGCGCTTTACCGCTGAATTCCTCGCCGGTTTACGTTTCGTACGCAACGAATCATTTCTTCGATTTGTGCTGCTGTGGACGGCAGGCGTCAACGGGCTCTTGACAGCGCTGTATTACGGCGCGGTCTTCAGCATCCGCGGCCATGGCTCAGGCACCGCGTCCACCGGTCTCGTCCTCGCCCTGTCCGGGGCCGCCGGGCTGGTCGGCGCCGCCGCCGCGCCCCGGCTCGCACGGCGGATCCCCGCCGCGCGGATCGTGATCGCCGCCTCCTGGACGATGGTGCCGGTCGCCGCCGGACTCGCCTTCGCCACCCACGCCTGGGTCTACGGCCTGCTGTTGGGCTCCGTGTCGCTGACCGTCCCGGCGGTCGCGGTCGTCCTGCACTCGCGGGCCGTCCTGGTGACCCCCGATCAGCTGCAGTCCCGGGTCGGCACCGCACTGGACACCGCCTGCGGAGTCGCCTCCGTACTGGCCCCGGCCACCGCCGGACTGCTCACCGACCGCATCGGGTCCACCGATACGGCACTCGTCTGCGCGGCCGGACTGGCGCTCCTCGCCGCCTACGCCACCGCGACCGCGGCCCGCCGGTTCGTGCCCTCCGATCACGGTCCCGGCGGCGGCCCCGACCGTGACCCCGGCCTCGACAACGACCCGGACAACGACCCGGACAACGACCCCGCCCTGCTGTCCCGTACCCAGCCGCTGGAAGCCGGTGAGCCCTCATGAGCGATCTGCCCGCCGTCCCCGCCACCCCCGTCGGCCGGGACTCCGGACTGGGCTACCAGGTCTACCGGCCCGTGCTGCCCGCCACCTGCCGCCGCTCGCCCGGTCTGATGGTGCTCACCGGGGACGTCGACGGCCGCTGCGAGGTCTTCGCGTGGGACGCCGCCACCGGCGCCGCCCGCCAGGTCACCGACCGCCCGTACGGCACCCTGCTGTACGCCATCGACGCCGATGCCGTCATCTGGTGGTTCGACGAGGACCGGAACGGCCGCGGCAGCTGGCGGATCCAGCCCTTCGCCGGCGGTCCCGACACCCCGGGGCTGACCGGCACCGGACCCGGCCGCCCCTGCGGGCTGGCCGTCAGCGACGGCGGGACCGTCGCGCTCGGGCTCGGGGACGAGTACGGACTGCGCGTCCACGTGGGCCCGCGCGGCGGCGCCGGACGCGAGGTGCTGCGCACCGACGGTCACGGCCTGTTGGTCGATCTCGCCCCGGCGGGCGACCTGCTGGCCGTCGCGCGCGGCGCGGCAGGCAAGGACGCGGTCACCCTCCTGACCCCGGACGGTGCTGGTGTGGAGACCCTGCCGGGCACCGACGGCCGGCTGTGGGCGCTCGGCTTCGCCCCCGGACGCACCACCCCGGAACTGCTGCTCGTCGCGGAGCGCGACGGCCGGTATGTCATCGCCACCTGGCGCGCCGACACCGGACTCGAACTGCACCGCTGGTGCTCCTTCGACACCGAGATCACCGCCCGCTGGTGCCCGGCGGGCCGCACCGTCCTCGTCCGCCAGGACCGGCACGGCCGCAGCCGGCTGGTCACCGCGGATCTGGACCGGCGGGAACTGGCGCCCGTGGCCGTCCCCGTGGGCACCGTGCTGGACGCGGCCCCGCAGCCCGGCGGCGACGTGCACTACCTGTGGACCGACGCCCTCACCCCGCCGCGCACCCGCTCCCTGCTCGGTGCGCCGCTGCCCGGTCTCGAGGCGGTACCGCCGCCGATCGCCGGCCGCGCCGACGACGTGTGGACCCCGGGCCCCGACGGACCCGTGCACACCCTGCTCACCGTGCCCAGCGGCACGACGGGCCCGTACCCGCTGGTCCTCCTGGTGCACGGCGGCCCCGCCGCGCACGACCGGGACGCCTACGACCCGGCCGTGCACTCGCTGGTGGAGTCCGGCTTCGCCGTCGCCCGCGTCAACTACCGCGGCTCCACCGGCTACGGACCGCGCTGGCGGGCCGCGTACGGGCAGGGCGTCGGACTGACCCAGGTCGCCGATCTCGCGCTGGTCCGCGCCGACCTGGTGCGCCGCGGCATCGCCCGCGCGGACGCGATCGGCCTGTGGGGCACCTCCTGGGGCGGCTACCTGGTGCTGCTGGCGCTGGGCACCCGTCCCGATCTGTGGCAGGCGGCCGTCGCCGTCAAACCGCTGGCCGACTGCGCGACGGCGTTCGCGGCCGGCACCCCGGCGCTGCGCGCCCTGGACACCGAGCTGTTCGGCGGCACCCCGCTGGAGGTACCCGAGCTCTACGCGCGTTCGTCCCCGTCGAGTTACGCCGCCGCGGTCCGGGCGCCCCTGCTGGTGGTCGCCGCGACCCAGGACGCCAAGTGCCCGCCGGAACAGGTCGAGACGTATCTCGCGGCGCTGCGCGCCTCCGGCGCCCGGCACGACGCGCTGTGGCTGGACAGCGGTCATGACGGGCACGACGGCGGCGACCACGTACAGGTGCTGCACCGGGCGCTGGTCTTCCTGGACCGGCATCTGCGCGGCCCCCGCCGGCCGCCGCGCGCCGCGTACGAAGAGCTCCCCGCCCCGTCAGGGGTGGGGGCCAGGGGGCCGGCGGCAGACGCCGCCGTTCCCACCCGCCGGAACGCAGAGAGGAGGTAACCACCATGCAGAAGGACGTCATCCACAACGATCCGCTCGAGGACGAGGCGGAGAACCGGAAGCCGGGCGTGGGGGTGGTCATCAGGATCCCCTTCCGTAACGCCGACGAGCCGGAGAACAGCTGAGTCCGGAGGCCGGCCCGGCTCAAGGCGCCGGGCCGGCCCACTCCGCGCCACCCGATGCACCCCGTTACCGATTCCCTGTGCTGGACCCCTGTGCGACGAGGAAGAGAAGAAGCCGTGCGCGTACTCCTGGTGAACATGCCCTGGTCCCCCATCGACCTTCCGTCGCTCGCGCTGGGCATCCTCAAGCGCAGCGTCGACGAGAAGACACCCGGCGCGAGTGCGGAGGTGCTGCACGCCAACCTCGAATACGTCGACTGGATCACCCGGCGACGGGAGTTCACCCTGGAGGACTACGAGTACTTCTCGCTCTCCTCCTACTTCATGGGATGCGGCGACTGGGTCTTCTCCGCCGCCCTGTACGAGGACCCGCAGTGGCGGGTCGCCGAGTTCACCGAGGCGATGAAGGGCCGGCTGCGCAAGGAGCGCATGGCCATGACCCTCGAACTGCACGAGAACGCGGCCGAGTTCGTCCAGCTGATGGCCGACCGGATCGTGGCCGCCGAGCCCGACGTCGTCGGCTTCACCTCGACGTTCCAGCAGAACACCGCGGCGCTGGCCGCGGCCAAGTACGTCAAGCGCATGGCTCCGCACATCCGCATCGTCATGGGCGGCGCCAACTGCGACGGCGCGCAGGGCGAGTCGGTGCACCGCAACTTCCCGTTCGTCGACTTCGTGATCCGCGGCGAGGGCGAGCAGACGTTCCCCGCGCTCCTGACCGCGCTCCAGGAGGACACCGACCTGACGAAGGTCCCCGGTCTGTGCCACCGGGTGGACGGGCGGAGCGTGGCCAACCCGATGAGCACCGTGCCGATGCCGCCGGCCGCCATCCTGCCGCCCGACTACACCGGCTACTTCGAGCGGCTGGCCGCGTCGAAGGCCCGGTCCTGGGTGGAGCCGAAGCTGGTGGTCGAGGGCGCCCGCGGCTGCTGGTGGGGGGAGAAGCACCACTGCACGTTCTGCGGCCTCAACGGCTCGTCGATGCAGTTCCGCAGCAAGAGCCCTGACACCTTCTACGAGGAGATCATCGGCCTCGCCGAGAAGCACAAGGTGCTGGACATGTACGTCGTCGACAACATCCTCGACATGGGCTACCTCAGCACCGTCCTGCCCCGCATCATCGAGAGCGACTACGACCTGCGCATGCACATCGAGATCAAGTCCAACATGCGCGTCAACCAGCTGCAGATCCTCGCCGACGCCGGACTGATCTATGTACAGCCCGGCATCGAGAGCCTCAACAGCCGGGTGCTCGACCTGATGGACAAGGGGGTCAGCGGCACCCAGAACGTGCGGATGCTGCGCGACGGTGCCGCGGTGGGGCTGTCCATCTCCTGGAACTACCTGCACGGCTTCCCCGGCGAGACCGCCGCCGACTACGACGACGTCATCGCCCAGATCCCGGCCCTGGAGCACCTCAACCCGCCGGTCGACCTGTCGGCCCGGATCGCCATCGAACGGTTCAGCCCCTACTTCAACAAGCCGGAACTGGGCTTCTCCGAACTGCGTCCCGCCGAGCCCTACCGGCTGACGTACGACCTGCCGGAGTCGGAGATGCTCGACCTGGCGTACGTCTTCGACGTGCCGCCGCGCGGCGTGGGCGACGAGACGGTCAAGCCGCTCAACGACGCCCTCGCCGCCTGGAAGACGAACTACCGCAGCAGCCGTCTCACCCACGCGGACCTCGGTGACCGCGTCATCCTGGTCAACCGCCGGCGCGCCTTCGACTGGACCACCCTCGAACTCACCGACCCCGTCCAGGTGTCCGCGTTCCGGCTGCTGGAGCAGCCGCACGCGCCGGCCGCCCTCACCCGCAAGATCGCCGCCCGCAACCCGGGGGTGGCCGTCACCGAGGCGTCGGTCCTGGAGCTGCTGCTCGAATGGCGCCGGCTGGGCATGGTGTTCACCGACGGCGGCCAGTACGTCCACGTGGCGCCGCCCGCGGTGAACGAGGACATGCTGCGGCTGGACTTCATGCGCTACGCCCACCAGGTCCGGCAGGTTCAGCCCCCGGCCCTGGTGTGACCGGCCCCGGCACCCTTCTGTCGCTGCATCGGCGTCGGCCCGGCACACAACAGCACCAGCTTCCGCGCAGGCGAAGGAGACTCCGTTGAGCATCACCACCGACACCACCCGGCCACCGGCCACGCTGACGATCACCGCCTGGCGCGACCACGATCCGGCCGCCTGCGAGCTGCCCGGCATGCTGCTGGGCCAGCTGGAGGTGCAGGGCGGCGGATCGGCGGCGGTCCGGCAGCTGTGGGACCAGGGCGCGCGCCGGGTCGAACTGCCGGGCGTCGTCGATCTGACCGACCCCGCCGCGGCCGTGGACACCGTCCGCACGCTGTGCCTGATCCGCGATCTGACCGCCCGCGCCGTCTACGTCGACTGGCGGCTGCGGACCGGCCCGGATCCGGAGGCCTGGCTGCCGCTCAACCATCTGCACCCGCCCCTGGAGGTGGAGGGTCCGCCGGACCCGGAGGAGGTGGTGCGCCAATGGCGCGACGGGCACTACCTGTGCAAGTGCATCTGGCGCAACGGTCCCGGCTTCGTGCAGATCCGCGACCGGCGCTGGGGCGAACTGCACCGCTTCACCGCGGAGGAGCCGCACTACCACCGGGCCATCACCCTGCTGGAGCACGGCGCACCGGCCGCGGAGCTCCCCGCGGAGGTACTGGCCGACTTCCGCGAGGAGCGGCTCATCGGTGAGGTCGGCGAGCTGGCGTGGTGGCTGCCGTACCGGATCCAGCGCTGGATCCACACGGCGATGGTGGTGTGAGCACAGCTCTCCTCAAGCTGGTGTCGTGGCGGCCTCTCTGCGGGCGATCGATCGTAACGATCGGAAAGCGATCGATATGATAGAGGCGTAGAGTGCGGTCAGTGTCGTGAGCGGATCGCACACGGCCGGCCATTGCTGCCGCGACCAGGGGGAATCCAATGCGGATGCACGTCGACCAGCGTCATGAACTGGTGCTGAAGCTCGTCCGCGAACGAGGCAGTATCCGGGTCGCCGACCTGGCCGCCGAGCTGGGGGTCTCCGCCGTCACCCTGCGCCGGGACGTGGAGACGCTGGCCGCGCAGGGGCGGGTGCGCAGGCTGCACGGCTCGGTCGTCCGGCCGCAGGATCCGCAGGCCGCGGACCGGGCCGCGCCGAGTGCTCCCGCCGGCCCGGCCGGCGGCGGCCAGGGGCCCGTGATCGGCATGGTCGTGCCCACCACCGACTACTACTTCGCGGCCGTCGTCGCCGGCGCCCGTGAGGCCGCCGCCACCCGTGGCGCGCGCCTGGTCATCGGCCTGTCGCAGTACCTGCCGCACGAGGACCGGGCGCAGGCCGCGCGGCTGCTGTCGACCGGTGCCGACGGACTGCTGCTCACCCCGAGCTGGGGACACGGCGTGCCGGAGCCCGGCCAGGAGGAGTGGATCGCGCAGCAGGGCGTTCCCGCCGTGCTGGTGGAGCGCTGGGCGCCGCTGGGCAGCCCGGCGGCGGCGCTGGACCGGGTGCGTACCGACCACGCGCACGGTGCCGCGCTCGCCGTGCGCCATCTGGCCTCGCTCGGGCACCGCACGGTCGCGCTGGCCGCCCAGGAGAGCCCGACCGCCGTGCAGTTGGCCATCGGGCACGCGGCGGCCGTCGAGGCGCTGGGCCTCGAACCGGCCCCCCGGTCGCCGCTGGAACTGGAGCCGTCGCGGGACGAGTCGGACCGGTTCGACCGGACGCTGGAGTACCTGTGCGACGCGGTCGGCAAGCACGGGGTGACGGCGGCGCTGGTGCACAGCGACGCGGACGCCATCGTGCTCATCCCACGGCTGCAGGCGCGCGGTGTGCGGGTGCCCGAGGACCTGGCCCTGATCGCGTACGACGACGAGGTCGCCGGTCTCGCGGACCTGCCGCTGACCGCGGTCGCCCCGCCGAAGCGCGTGGTCGGGGCGCTCGCCGCCGACCTGCTGCTGGACCGGCTCGCGGAGCACTCCCAGGGGTCCCCGGCGCAGCCGCGCCGGCATGTGGAGCTGCTGCCGGAGCTGCGGGTACGGCAGTCCTGCGGTGCGGCGGCCGGTAGTACGGTGAGCGAGTGATCGCAGTTATCTGATCGATATCCGCTCTAGACGATCGAATCACTCATTCGCTCTTGACGGCGATCGATGTTGCGCAAATGATGGCCTGCATTCACCTCATCTGTCGGGGTCACCGTAGGAGCACGCGCAATGAAGCCCAACTCCCAGCCCACCTCCCGTACGACCCGTCTCGCGCTCGCGGCCGCTGTGGCCTCCCTCGCGCTGGCCACCACCGCCTGCGGCGGGGACAAGGCCGCGGCCGGCGGCGCCGCGCCGGACGCCAAGCCGGTCACCCTGACGTACTGGGGGTGGGCCAAGGGCGCCCAGGCGACCGTCGACGCGTTCAACAAGACCCACAAGAACATCCAGGTCAAGTACTCGGAGATCGCCGGGGGTCCGGACGGATACTCCAAGATCACCAACGCGGTCAAGGCCGGCAACGCCCCCGACGTGGCGGGGATCGAGTACACCCAGCTTCCGGAGTTCGCCAGCCAGGGACTGCTCGAGGACCTGACCGAGCAGGCCGGCGACACCGTCAAGCAGAAGTTCCCGGCCTCCATCCAGAACCTGGTGACCTTCGGCGGCAAGACCTGGGCCGTGCCCTACGACGTCGCGCCCCAGCTGTACTACTACCGCACGGACCTGTTCCAGAAGTACGGCATAGCCGTCCCCAAGACCTGGGCCGAGTTCAAGACCGCCGGCGAGAAGCTCCAGCAGGCCGACAAGAACGTGCACATCGCGTCCTGGGCCGACAACGACGCCGTGCTGCTCGCGGCCCTCGCCTGGCAGGGCGGCGGCAAGTGGTTCAGCACCGAGGGCGACGCCTGGAAGGTCGGCATCGACGACGCCGCATCGCAGAAGGTCGCCGCCTACTGGCAGGGACTCGTCGACAGCGGCGTCGTCAACTCCATCCCGGCCGGCAGCGAGGACGAGACCAAGGCCAGGACCTCCGGCACCGTCGCCAGTTTCATCGGCGCCTCCTGGAGCGCGGGCGGCATGACCGTCGCGATGCCCAAGCTGAGCGGCAAGTGGGGGATCGCCCCGCTGCCCACCTGGGACGGGAAGCCCGCCAGCGGCGGCTACGGCGGCACCACGTACGCCGTGCCGAAGGGCAGCAAGCACGTCAAGGAGGCGGCCGAGTTCTCCCAGTGGGTCACCACGGACGCGGCCGCCGTCACCGCCCGCCTCAGCTCGCTGACCTCCCCGAGCAGCGCCCTGCCCGCCAACGTCGAGATGCGTGACGTGGCGGCGAAGGCGTTCAAGGGCGGGGCCTACTACGCGGGCTTCGACGTCTACAGGATCGCCGGCGCGCAGGTCGACACCATCGTCCCGGGCTGGACGTTCGGCCCCGTGCAGATCGCGACCAACACCGCCATCACCGACGCGGCGGCCAAGGGAAACCTGACCCAGGGGCTGACGGCCGGTCAGGCGTCCGCAGAGAAGGGCATCAAGGAGCGCGGGCTGAACCTGGTCAAGTGACCGCCGGGCCGGCGGGCACGCCCGCCGGCCCCGTCGTCCGGTCCTCCGACCGCCCGCCGGGCACGCGATGACGTGCCCGGCGGGCCCTCACTCCCCACGACCCCGCTCCCAAGGAGTCCCCCGTGGCAGTACCACTCGCCCGGACCCCGCGCCGCCGCGCCGCCGCCCGGCCGGGCCAGCGCGGCGCCGTGACCGTGCTCCTGGTCCCGTTCTTCGCCCTGTTCGGCCTCGTGATGGTGGCGCCCATCGGCTACGCGGTGTGGATGAGCCTGTTCCAGGAACGCTCCTCCGGCCTCGGCTTCGGCGGCACCGAACGCGTCTTCTCGGGCCTGGGCAACTACTCCAGAGCCCTGTCCGACCCGGCGTTCCGTACCTCGTTCGTGCACATCGCCGTCTACTGCGTCGCCTACATCCCGGTGATGATCGGTGGCGCGCTCGTCCTCGCGCTGCTGCTGGACTCCGCCCTCAGCAGGGCGAAGCGCTTCCTGCAGCTCGCCCTGTTCTTGCCGCACGCGGTGCCCAGCATGATCGCGGCGATCGTCTGGATCTACCTCTACACGCCCGGACTCAGCCCGGTCACCGGCTGGATCGAGAGCCTCGGCGGCAACTGGGCCTTCTTCTCCGCCGACCACGCGCTCTCCTCGATGATCAATATCGCGGTGTGGCAGTGGATCGGCTACAACATGGTGATCTTCTACGCCGCGCTGCAGGCCGTCCCGCGCGAGACGCTGGAGGCGGCGGTCGTCGACGGGGCGGGCGAACTGCGGATCGCCTGGCAGATCAAGGTGCCGGTGATCCGCTCGTCCGTGGTGCTGACCCTGCTGTTCACCTGTGTCGGCGCGGTCCAGCTCTTCAACGAGCCCAAGATCCTCTCCAGCCGGGCCTCCTCCCTCGGCTCGACGTGGTCACCGACGATGTACATCTTCAAAGCCGCCTTCGAACGCCATGACTACGGTCTGGCCGCCGCGTCCTCGCTGCTGCTGGCCCTGGCCGCCGCCGCGCTCTCCTTCATCGTCACCAGGATCGGAAACCGGGGGAAGACGGCATGAGCACCCTTGATCTCGACGGCCGCCAGGCCGTCCCCGACACACTTCCGGCACTCGTTCCCGAGACGTCCGAGCCGGATCGCCGCCGCCCGGCCGGACGTTCCCGGCGCCCGCGGCCCACCGGCGCCCTGCTGTCCCGGGCGGCCGTCAACGGCCTGCTCGCCGTCGCCGCCCTCTACACCCTGATGCCGCTGGCCTGGCTGCTGATCGCGGCGACCAAGGACCACGGCGATCTGTTCGGCACCGGCGGCTTCACCCTCGGCGCGTTCCACCTCTTCGACAACCTCCGGGCCGTGTTCACCGCCGACGGCGGCATCTACGGACGCTGGCTGCTCAACAGCCTGCTGTACTCGCTCGTGGGCTCGCTCGTCTCGACCCTCATCTGCGTGGCCGCCGGATACGCCTTCGACAAGTACCACTTCGCGGGCAAGGACAAGCTCTTCGGTGTCGTCCTCGCCGGCATCCTCGTGCCCGGCACCGTCATCTCGCTGCCCATGTACCTGCTCGCCTCCGAGGCAGGCCTCGTCAACACCTACTGGGCGGTGCTGATCCCGTCCCTCGTCAACCCGTTCGGGGTCTATCTGGCCCGGGTCTTCTCCGAGGGCTACATTCCGAACGAGGTGCTGGAAGCGGCCCGGATGGACGGCGCGAGCGAGCTGAAGACGTTCCGTACCGTCTCGCTGCCCATGCTGGCGCCGGGCTTCATGACCATCTTCCTGTTCTCGTTCACCGGCAGCTGGAACAGCTTCTACCTGCCGCTGATGATGCTCAACGACCAGAGCCTCTACCCGGTCGGCCTCGGCATCTACAACTGGAACACCGTCGTCGTGAACAACCCCGAGTACTACAGCCTGGCGATCACCGGAGCCCTCGTCGCCGTACTGCCCCTGATCGCCGTCTTCATCGGCCTGCAGCGCTTCTGGCGCTCCGGCCTCACCGCCGGAGCCGTCAAGTGAACCGTCCCCGCACCGTCCTGGCCATGAGCGCCGAGACCCGGGACTCCGTGCTCGACCCGGCCGCCCTGCGCCGCCTCGAACGCACCGCGCTGATCGACACCGGCCTGCTGGCCGTCGACTTCAGCCCCCGTGACGCCCCGCTGACCACCGCTCTGCGGGAGGCGGAAGTGCTGTTCACCGGCTGGGGCTGCCCGCCCCTGACACGGCAGGCGCTCGCCGCGATGCCACGGCTGCGCGCCGTGGTGCACGCGGCGGGTTCCGTCAAGGGCCATATGACGGAGGCGGCCTGGGAACGCGGCATCACCGTTTCGACGGCCGCGGCCGCCAACGCGCTGCCGGTCGCCGAGTACACGCTCGCCGCCGTCCTCTTCGCCAACAAGCGCGTCCTGGCGGGTGCCGAGGCCTACCGGCGTACCCGCGACCGGGTGCGGCTCCTCGAACGCTTCCCCACGGTCGGCAACTACCGACGCACCATCGGCGTGGTCGGCGCCTCCGCCGTCGGCCGCCGCGTCATCGAACTCCTGCGGCCGTTCGACCTCAGCGTCCTCGTCCACGACCCATATCTCGCACCATCCGAGGCGGCCCTTCTGGGCGCGACGTCGGTCGAACTCGACGACCTGGTGCGGCGCAGCGACGTGGTCACCATCCACGCCCCCGAACTGCCCGAGACCCGAAACCTGTTCGACGCCGCCAGGATCGCCCTGATGCGCGACGGCGCCACGCTCGTCAACACCGCGCGCGGTTCGCTCGTCGACACCGAGGCGCTCACGGCCGAACTCGTCTCCGGCCGCCTGCACGCGGTCCTGGACATCACCGTCCCCGACGTCCTCCCGGCGGGCTCCCCGCTCTACGACCTGCCGAACGTTCTGCTGACCCCGCACATGGCGGGCTCGCTGGGCGGCGAGCTGCGGCGGCTCGCCGATACCGCCATCGATGAACTGGAGCGGTACGCAGAGGGGTTGCCGTTCGCGCACCCGGTGCATGCCGCCGCACTCGTGCACTCCGCCTGAACCGCCTCGCCCGTCACCACCGTCCGCGTCCGTTCCGCCCGAGAGGAACCCCCGTTGTCCGAGCCGTCCCAGTCCGCATCCACGCCGGAGAAGGCGCGCCGTGTCCTGGTCGTCGGGATCGACGGCGTCCGGCACGACGTCCTCCTCGCGCTTCCGACCCCGCACATCGACGCGGTTGCGGCCGCCGGCTTCCTGGCCGCCGTCGAGGTCGCCGACGGCACGCCCACGATGTCCGGGCCGTGCTGGGCCACCATCACCACCGGGGTCACCGTCGACAAGCACGCGGTCTGGAGCAACGACTTCTCCGGGAACCGGCTCGGGGTCTTTCCCGACTTCGCCACCCGCCTCGCCCGGCAGGACGGCAGGCGCACGTATGTCGCCGCCGGCTGGGACCCCCTGGTCACCGTGGCGAACGGCGGGCCGCTCTTCGCGCACCCGTCCCGGCTGAGCTACAGCGCCCCGGCCGCCGACACCCCACAGGCGTGGGAGGACTGCGACGAGCAGATCACCGAGGACGCCGTGCGGGTGCTGGGCACCGACGACCCCGAGGCCTCGTTCGTCTACCTCGGCGCCCCGGACGAGACCGCTCACTTGCTCGGCTGCAGGGAGGAGTACGAGCGGTCCGTCGTCCGGGCCGACGAGCGGCTGGGCCGCATTCTGGCCGCCGTTCGCAACCGGGCCGGCTACGACGGCGAGGACTGGACGGTGATCGTGGTGACGGACCACGGCCATGTCCGGGCGGGCGGCCACGGCGGCCGGTCGGGCGCGGAACGCACCGCCTGGGTGGCCTGCTCAGGACCGGACGTCATCGCGGGCCGCACCCCGGACCGGGTACGGCACGAGGACGTGGCGGCGCATGTGTACGCGGCCCTGGGCCGGACCGCCGACCGGCACTGGACGCTCGACGGACGACCCTTCACCGCGGCGCCGCAGGCGGTGCTGTTCGACATGGACGGCACCCTCGTCGACACCGAAACCCTGTGGTGGCAGACGGTCGCGGCGCTCGCCCAGGAGCTCGGCCACCACCTCGGCGACGCGGACCTGCCGGCCGTCCTGGGCCGGAGCGTCCACGACACCGCCGCCCATCTGCACGAGATCACCGGCAAAGGCGCCGGCACAGGTACCGGCACCGGCACAGGTAGTGGCACCGGCCGCGAGCCGGGCGGGCTCGCGGCCGAACTCGACCGCCGGTTCCTCGCCGCGGTCCAGGAGCGGACCGTCGCACGGCCCGGCGCCGTCGAACTCCTCGACCTGCTGGAACGCGAGGGCGTTCCGATCGGGTTGGTGTCGGCGTCGCCGCGAAGTGTCGTGGACGCGGTACTGAAGACCCTGGGCGCGTACCGCTTCCAGGTCACCGTCGCCGAGGGCGAGACCTCCGCCACGAAGCCCGCCCCCGACCCGTATCTCGCCGCCGCCAGGTCACTCGGCGTGCCGGCCGCCGGTTGCCTCGCGGTGGAGGACACCCCGGTCGGAGTGGCCTCGGCGGAGGCCGCGGGCTGCGTCGTGCTCGCGGTGCCGTCACTCGCACCCATCCCCGCGGCGCCCGGCCGGACGGTGCGCGGCAGTCTCGAAGGGATCGACCTCGACTGGCTGAGGAGGCTCGTCGCCGCGGGGAACGCCTGAGGACCCCTCAGGCCGGGTGGTTGAAGTAGCGGTCGCCCTTCTCGATGAGATGCGACGAGTAGATCCAGCCCAGTGCGGGCTTGCCGCGGAAGAGTCCGACGTAGTGCCGTGCGGTGTCGACCACGACGGGCCGGGCGAAGCAGGCGAACTGGTTGCGCTGCTTCTCCTCCGCCCACGCCATCGCGGCCGGATCGACGCGCTCGCTGACGAGGACGGGGAAGACGGCGACCCCGGTCTGCATCCCCACCGGCAGGCCGCCCTTGTTCTTCTTGGCGAAGCTCAGGGTCTGCGTGGTGAACGTGTCGACGGTGGCGGCGGTTATCTCGGGGACGGCCGCGGCGATCGTGAACACGTGCAGGTTGGTGGCCATCCAGCGCAGCCGGAAGTCGGACCGCCGGCCGGCCAGCACACGGACGCCGGACCAGTCCTGCCACTGCGGATTGCAGCCGTCGGCCGCCAGCCGGCTTTCCACCGCGGCCAGATAGTTTCGTGGTGACTCTTCGCTCATGGACGCGATTGTCCCCGGCTCCGCCGCCCCCGTGAAGATCTCGGGAGGGACGGACCCGAACCGTGTCCGTCCCTCCGTACGACCGGCTGAGTTCCGCCCGTTACACCGAGGAGGAGGCGGGGACCTCGGATCGTGCGGGGCTCACGGAAGCGGTGTCGTCCCCGTCGTGCGGGCCGGAGGAGAATGCCGCCGCGGCGGGTGCGGCGGACGTCGCGGTCCTGTTGGCCGCGATCCGCCCGAACAGCGCGTCGAGCGACCAGCGGCCCGGCCCGGCGACGACGATCAGCAGAAACGTCCAGGCGTACATCGCGGCCGGCTCGCCGCCGTTCTGGATCGGCCACAGGGCGTGCTGCTGGTGCTCCGTGAAGTACGCGTAGGCCATCGAGCCGGAGCAGATCAGCGCGGCGTAGCGGGTGCCGAGGCCGAGCATCACCAGCCCGCCGCCGACGAACTGGATCACCGCCGCGTACCAGCCCGGCCAGGTACCGGACGCGACGGTCCCGCCGCCGAACGCACCACCGAGGACACCGAAGAGCGAAGCGGCGCCATGGCACGCGAAGAGCAGCCCGACGACGATACGGAACAGCGCCAGCACCTGCTCCTGCGCGAGGGCGGCCGACGTCCGTGAAGTGGAGAAACGCATGGGGGGTCTCCTACGGCAGAAAGGGAGGTACCGATGCGGGAAGAGTAGGAAGAATGGTTGAAGCCGGGCTTAAATCCCGTACGGCGCCCGTGTGTCGCCGACCGCGGTACAGCCGAATGGCGGAACGGCGTGTTGACGCCCACGGCGTGCCACCGCACCGCAGACGGCACGCGGGCGCGGGCGGCGGCGGTGGGCGTCGTAGCCGGGGCCCGGCGGTGGGGTGGTGTATGCCTTGGCGTGGAGGTCGGATCCGATGCCGTCCGGACGCCGTCTCCATCTCACTCGAAGGGAGCCGTCGCCGTGAGCACCGTCCTGCGCGATGCCTGGAAGACCCTGGTCCCCGACCTCGACAGCCGCCATGGGCCGCTGCCGCCGCTGCTCCTCGCACTGACCGTCGTCACCGGGCTCGTCGACGCCTTCAGCTATCTGGTGCTGGGACATGTCTTCGTGGCCAACATGACGGGCAACGTCGTCTTCATGGCCTTCTCGCTGGCCGGTGCCGAAGGCTTCTCCCTGATGGCCTCGCTGATGTCGCTCGTCTCCTTCGTCGTGGGGGCGGTGGTCGGCGGGCGGAGCGCCAACCGTTTCCCTGACCACCGCGCACGACTGCTGCTCGCGGCGACCGCCCTCGAAGGCGTCCTCGTCCTGGCGGCCTACCTGAGCAGTGAACTGACCGCCGATCCACCGTCGACGGCCGTCCGCTATCTGCTCATCGTCCTGCTCGGGCTGGCGATGGGCGGGCAGAACGCCGCCGCCCGCCGGCTGGGCGTCCCCGATCTCACCACCACGGTCCTGACGCTCACCATCACCGGCATCGCCGCCGACGGGCGGCTCGCGGGAGGCACCGCCAGCAAGGCCGGGACCCGTGCCCTGTCGGCGATCGCGATGTTCCTGGGGGCGCTGGCCGGCGGGCTGCTCATCCAGAACTCGGATCCGGCGCTGCCGCTGCTGATCGCCGTTCTGGCGCTGGCGGCGCTGGTGGCGGTGGCGGCCTTCCAGGTCCGCTCCACCCGGCCCTGGATCGCCTGACGCCGCTGCCCGTCGGCTGCCCGTCCGCTACGTCTGCGGAGGCGGCGTCACTCGGTGCCGTGGACCGGCCGCCAGAGCGGGTACATCGCCGCGGGGTCGAAGGGCAGGGCCAGCGGCTCGCCGAGATCGGTGTAGCCGTGCCGCAGGTAGAGCTGGCGGCTGGCGGGGCTGGTCGCCTCCAGATAGGACGGGCGGCCGGCCCGGTCGAGCGTCTCGTGGTGCAGCCGGAGCAGCCGCGAGCCGATGCCGTTGCCCTGCAGGTCCGGGTGGACGACCAGGAACGCCAGGTGCTCGTAATCGCCGAGACCGGTGGGATGGGCGCGCTCCATGGCCTCGTCGAGCTCGTGGAACCGTCCGACGTGCTCCTGGCACGCGGCCGACAGCAGCGCGTCGTAGCCCTCGATGGCGGGGGCGGGCTCCGGCAGCCATACCGCGGCGGCCCGCAGATCGTCGGTCACATGGACTGTGCCGTGGCGCAGCGCGTGCCCGACCAGGATCCGGAAGAAGTGCGGGAAGATCGCCGGGTGCCGTTCGCGCACGGGGACCAGCCAGCTGTGCAGCGGCAGTTCGTCGAACACGGTCGCCAGGAGCCGGGCGACGGTCTCCTCCTCGGCGATGACGGCCTGTCGGACGGATATCCCGGTCACGCGCGCACTCCTATGGTCGGCTTCTGGCGGCCGGGCCAGATCCTATCCGCCGGGTGCCGGCAACCGGTCATCGACCAGGGGGACTTCAGCGCCCGCCCTGGGCCGGCTGGGGAGGACCGGCGCCGATTCCGTAGACTCCGGTGTCGTAACGGGGCCGCCATGGCGGCCGCCGCACAGCCGCTGGGCGGGACGACGTACGCCTGAGTCCATGAATGCGAGGCAGACCGATGACCGCCGATCAGCACCCCCACACGCCCGGCACCACGGGCTCCGAAACCGATTCCTTCGACGAGGCGCACGCCGTCCGGTCCTCGGTCCGCCGGGCCGCGCGGGGCATGGCGCATCACGAGGCCGAGGAAGAGCTGGAGAAGGCCCAGTCCGAGGAGGACGGCGGAAAACAGGGCGGGGAACAGGGTGAGGACGGCGAGGACGGTCCCATCAGCCCGGCGGTCGAGGAGTGGGAGCGCATCGTCGATCTGCTCACCACGCACGCCGGCCCCTACGATCCGGACTCCGATCCGTTCGTGCAGGGCGAACTGACCGCCCACGCCAACCGGAAGGCGGCCCGGCGGACCGAAGCCGACGGCGATGCCTCCGGCGGCACGGACGCCGACGGTGCCGGTGCCGATGACGCCGGGGACACCCTGTTGCGCGCGCTGGCCCGTACCGGGGTACGGGACGGAGCCGGCAGCGAGAACGAGTCCGTGGTGGCCCGGATCGTCCAGGCCGACCCGGCCGCCGCGCTCGCCGTGAGCCACTGGCTCGACGCCGCCTTCGCCGCCGGCCGGGCCCGGACCGAGGACTGAGGCCCGACCGCGGGAGCCGGTGGGCAGCGGGCTACCGCCGGCCGAGCAGCGCCATGTCGGCGTCGTCGAGTACGAGGTCGCCCGCCGCCATGTTCTCCGCCAGGTGGGAGAGCGATCCGGTGCCGGGGATCTGAACGATCGAGGGTGAACGGGCCAGGCCCCAGGCGATGGCCACTTGGATCGCCGTCGCACGGTGCCGCGCCGCGACCTTGTGCAGGTTCTCGTCGGAGAGCGGGCTGTGACCGCCGCCGAGCGCGAAGAACGGCATGAAGGCGATCCCGGCGTCGGCGCACTCGTCGACCAGCGCGACGTCCTCCTGATCGAGTACACCGAAGCGGTTCTGCACCGCGGCGACCGGTGCGATCGAACGGGCCTCCGCGAGTTGCCCGCTGGTCACGTTGCTGACCCCGAGGTGCCGGATCAGGCCTTCGTCCCTCAACCGGGCCAGGGCGGCGAACCGGTCGCCGACCGGGACATCGCCGCCCGTTCCGAGGCGGCCCACCCGTAGGTACACCAGGTCCAGGACGTCGAGGCCGAGGTCCCGCAGGTTCTGCTCCACGGCGGCGCGCAACTGGCCCGGTGCGGCCTCACCGGTCATCTCGCCGGTCGGCGCGCGCATCGGACCGACCTTGGTGGCGATCGTGACGCCCGCGCGATAGGGGTGCAGCGCCTCGCGCAGGATGTCGTTGGCGTGGGTGGCGCCCGAGAAGTAGAAGGCGGCCGTGTCGATGTGCAGGGCGCCCAGTTCGACGGCATGGCGCGCGACGGCCACCGCCGCCGCCGGGTCAACGGCGGGCCCGTTCCACCGGCCCGGCAGCTGCATCGCGCCGAAGCCCAGACGCGGGATCGTAGTCGTGTCGCCGAGCTCGAAGGTGTCCGGTGCGGAGTCGCTCGTTGATGACGTCATAGGCCGAGCATCGTAGTCAAGAAGCGCACCCGTAGGTGGTGATCGCGGTGGCCGGGGGTCCGGGTGCGGGGTGGAGCTCAGGGGGAGGACACTGCACGAATGACAGTTCAACGCCGCCCGCTGGGCACCGGACCGCTCCCCGACACCGATCCGGACGAGGGGCGGGCCCAACGGGCGATGACGCCCGCCGAACGCGCGGCCGCGGAAGCGGCGCGAGCGGCGGTGGAGGAGCAGCTTCCGCCGGAACCGGCATCGACACGGCGCCCGCTGGGCGACGGCTCGCAGCCGGACGCCTGATCCCCGCCCGCCGCCCGCACAACCTCTGACGCACAACCCCTGACGCACCGGCCGGGTCGTCAGGGGCCGATCCTCAGGGGCCGATCCTCAGGGGCCGGTCCTCAGGGGCCGGGCGGCGTGGGCTCCGGATCACCCTCCGCGCCGTCGCCGTGCTGCTCGTACCAGCGCCGGATCCGCTCCATCTTCCAGATCACCGCCCGGTCGATCTCCTCCACGCTCAGTCCCGTGGCCGCCGACAGGGTGTCAGGGCCGATGAGGTTCTCGGGGCGGTCCTGCAGCGCGCGGCTGATCTTTCCCGCCCACAACTCCTCGGGCACGAACGGGCGCCTCCGGTACTCGTCCCGCAGTGCGACCAGGTGCTGGGGCGAGCAGACGACGATCAGCCGCTTCCCGTCCTTGCCCGGATCCCGGGCATGCACCGCCGAAGAGTCCGGCACCAGATCGAGACGGCCCTGAGCACCGATGCGTTGGCCGCAGAAGTCGCAGATGTCCGGGAATGGGGCGGGCTCGTCCGATGCCATACCCAAGGGCTACCCCGAAGTGGCGGGCCGATAGCGGTGCACCCGCCGGCGCGGGGTGGTCAAGGGGGCGCTCGTCGCGGGCCGGGCTCCCCGGGCCCGCCCGGTCCGGGATCCGCACCCCAAAGACATGGGATGTCTCGATCTGGCGTCTTGCATCGGGTCGAAAGTAGCCACGCAAACTCACGCTCAAGATGGCATGGGACAAGCGACATTGGCCACTTGCCTTGAGGTTCGGGAGCGACGTAGAGTCCGATGACAGTCGAGACATCGGATGTATTCGACGGCTCCGGCTTCCCGTACCCCCGGCCGATCAGAGAGAAAAGCTCCGTGAAACTGCTGCGCTTCGGCGCCTCCGGCCATGAGCGGCCGGGCGTCCTCACCGACGAAGGTGCGGTACTCGACCTGTCCGCGCTCACCTCCGACATCGACGGGGCGTTCCTCGTCTCCGGCGGCCCGGACCGGGTCCGCACCGCGCTCGCCGCGGGCACCCTGCCCGTGGTGGACGTCACGGGGCTGCGGGTGGGAGCCCCCGTCGCGCGCCCCGGCAAGGTGGTCTGCGTCGGCCTCAACTACCGCGGTCACGCCGAGGAGACCGGCGCGCCCATCCCGCCGCGGCCCGTGGTCTTCATGAAGGATCCGGGCACGGTGATCGGCCCGTACGACGAGGTGCTGATCCCGCGCGGATCGTCGAAGACCGACTGGGAGGTCGAGCTCGCGGTCGTCATCGGCAGCCGGGCCCGCTACCTGGAATCGCCGCTGCAGGCGCTCGACGCCGTCGCCGGTTACGCGGTGAGCAACGACGTCTCGGAGCGCGAGTTCCAGCTGGAGTTCTCCCCGCAGTGGGACCTCGGCAAGTCCTGCGAGACGTTCAATCCGCTCGGCCCCTGGCTGGTGACCCCGGACGAGGCGGGCGACCCGCAGAAGCTCGGCCTGCGGCTGTCGGTCAACGGCACGCTGCGGCAGAACAGCGCGACCGGCGACATGATCTTCGACGTGGCGCATCTCGTCTGGTACCTGAGTCAGTACATGGTCCTGGAGCCCGGCGACGTCATCAACACCGGCACTCCGGCGGGTGTCGCCCTCGGACTGCCCGGGACCCCGTACCTGCGCGCCGGCGACACCGTGGAACTCGCCATCGACGGTCTCGGCGCGCAGCGTCAGACGTTCGCCCAAGCGTGAGAGGCCCGTTCATGACGCCGACCACCGCCCGGATCACCGCGGTCGACACGTACGACATCCGGTTCCCCACCTCGCGCGAGCTGGACGGCTCGGACGCGATGAACCCGGATCCCGACTACTCCGCCGCGTACCTGATCCTGCGCACGGACGCCGGTGACGGGCTGGAGGGCCACGGGTTCACCTTCACCATCGGGCGGGGCAACGACGTCCAGGTCGCCGCGATCGACGCGTTGCGCGGGCACATCGTCGGCCGGCCGCTCGACGCCTTGTGCGCCGACCCGGGCTCGTTGAACCGCGACCTGATCGGGGACAGCCAACTGCGCTGGCTCGGCCCCGAGAAGGGCGTCATGCATATGGCGATCGGCGCCGTCGTCAACGCGGTGTGGGACCTCACCGCGAAGCGTGCGGACAAGCCGCTGTGGAAGCTGCTGTCCGACGCCGACCCCGAGTGGCTCGTCTCCCAGGTCGACTTCCGCTACATCGCCGACGTCCTCACCCGTGAGGAGGCGCTCGGCCTGCTGCACCGGGGCGCGCCCGACCGGGCCGCGCGCGAGGCCGACCTGCTGCGACGCGGCTACCCCGGATACACGACCTCGCCCGGCTGGCTCGGCTACTCCGACGAGAAGCTGACGCGGCTCGCGCGGCAGGCCGTCGCCGACGGCTTCACCCAGATCAAGCTGAAGGTTGGCGCCGACCTCGGCGACGACATCCGGCGGCTGCGGGCCGCCCGTGCCGCCGTCGGTCCCGGCTTCCGGATCGCCATCGACGCGAACCAGCGGTGGAACGTCGGTGAGGCGATCGAGTGGACGAAGGCGCTGACCGAGTTCGATCCGTACTGGGTCGAGGAGCCCACCAGCCCGGACGACATCCTCGGCCACGCGGCGGTGCGCGCCGCGGTGGCGCCGGTCAAGGTCGCCACCGGGGAGCACGTCCAGAACCGCATCGTCTTCAAGCAGTTGCTGCAGGCGGAAGCGATCGACATCCTGCAGATCGACGCGGCCCGGGTCGGCGGCGTCAACGAGAATCTCGCGATCCTGCTGCTCGCAGCGAAGTTCGGGATCCCGGTGTGTCCGCATGCGGGCGGGGTCGGACTCTGTGAGCTGGTGCAGCATCTGTCGATGTTCGACTACGTCGCGCTGTCCGGTACGACCGAGGACCGGGTCATCGAGTACGTCGACCATCTGCACGGGCACTTCGAGAACCCGGTCGTCATGCGTCGCGGGCATTATGCCGCGCCCCTGGCACCCGGTTTCTCCGCCGGGATGCGGGCGGCGTCGATCGAGGAGTACACCTATCCGGACGGATCCTTCTGGGCCGCCGACCTCGTCACCCGGGAGACCGCGGCATGAGTGACCTTTCCATCGGGAACAGACACAGCCGGGCATAGACAGAGCTGGGGATGGACACGGCCGCGAACAGGCACAGTCGGGAACAGGCCTGTCCAGGAACAGGCACGGAGGGAGACCCGCCATGAGAGTCGCGCTGCACACGAAGGTCCGCGAGGACCGGATCGAGGAGTACGAGGCCGCGCACCGGCAGGTGCCGGAGGAACTGGTCACCGCGATCCGCGCGGCCGGTGCCACCTCCTGGACGATCTGGCGCAGCGGCACCGACCTCTTCCATGTCCTGGAGGTCGGGGACTACGCGGCGATGATCGCCGAACTGGCCAAACTCCCGGTCAACGTCGCCTGGCAGGCCCGGATGGGCGAGCTGACGGAGATCGCGCACGACTACTCGGCGGGCGGCTCCGACGCGTCGCTGCCCGTCGTGTGGGAGCTGTGACCCGGATGCGCATCGTCGACTCCCATCACCACCTGTGGGACCTGGCGGTCCGCGATCAGGACTGGATCACGGGTGACGCGCTGGCCCCGCTGCGCCGGAACTTCGTCCTGGCGGACCTGGAGCCCGAGGCCCGTGCCGCTGGAGTCGAAGCGACGGTCGTGGTCCAGACGGTCACGGTCCCGGGGGAGACGCCGGAGCTGCTGGCGCTCGCGAACGGCGACAACCTGGTCGCCGGGGTGGTGGGCTGGGCCGACCTGACCCACCCGGGCATCGCCGACACCCTCGCCGCTCTGCGGGTCCTGCCGGGAGGCGACCGCCTCGTCGGCATCCGGCACCAGGTGCAGAGCGAGCCGGATCCACGGTGGCTGCTGCGCCAGGACGTCCTGCACGGGCTGGCGGCCGTCGCCGCCGCGGAACTCGTCTACGAGCTGGTGGTCCTCCCGCACCAGCTGCCCGCCGCGTACACGGCCGCCGAGCTGCGGCCCGAGCTCACCTTCGTCCTCGACCATCTCGGCAAACCGCCGATCGCGAGCGGTGAACTGCGCCCCTGGGCCGATGCCGTGCGGCAGCTGGCCACCCTGCCCAACACCGTCTGCAAGCTCTCCGGCATGATCACCGAGGCGGACTGGGGCACCTGGACGACCGCCGGTCTCGCACCGTACGCGGACACGGTGCTCGACGCGTTCGGTCCGGACCGGCTGATGTTCGGGTCGGACTGGCCGGTGTGCCGGCTGGCGGGCTCGTACGCCCAGGTCGTCGACACCGCACGGGAGCTGACCGGCACCCTCGGCCCGGCCGAGCGCGAGGCGGTCTTCTCCGGGACCGCCACCCGCGTCTACGGCCTGTGACGGAGGCGGACGAGGAGCGGACACCCGGCGCGGGACCCGGCGCGGGACCAGGCGCAGGACCAGGAGCGGACACCAGGTGCGGGACCGGGAGCGGACGCCAGACGCGGACCCTCTCCGGCGACCCGTCCTTCCAAATGGCTGATGGCTTGGAAAACCATTAGGAAGGGGTTTACAGTCGGGACCATGGACACCTCGGATCCGCAGCCCGGCGCGCCGCTGCTCGGTGAGCCGCTGCCGGTCGAGCTGATGAACACCGTCTGGGCCGACCGGGACGGTCTCCATGACGCGCTGGCCGACACCGACGACCTGGCGCGATGGCTGCGAGCCGTGGCCCCGCGCTTCGAGCCCGCGCTCGCCCTGGACGAGCGGGCCGCGGCTTCCGGGCCGTCGCCGCTGGCGCCGCTCGTGGACCGCTATCAGCGGCTGCGCGACGCGCTGCGCAGGATGGCGGCCGTCGTCACCGAGGACCCACGCCCGGCGGCGGCCGCCGCGGCCCCCGATCTCGCGGCGGCGGTGGAGGCGGTCAACCGGGCCTGCGCCTACGCGCCCGAGTGGTCGCGGCTGGTGTGGCCGGAAGGGGGAACGCCGTCCCTCACCACAGCCGGTGCACCGGCACATGGCACCGCGGCGGCGGCAGCTCTGTCACGGATCGGGGAACAGGCCGTCCAGCTGTTCGCCGGACCGGACCGGGAAGCACTGCGGGCCTGCCGGGCTCCCGGCTGCGTGCTGTATTTCGTACGGGCCCACCCCCGCCGGGAATGGTGCTCGGCGAACTGCGGCAACCGCGCCCGCGTCGCGCGCCATTACCAACGACACCACACCGATCTCCCCGGGTGATCGGTCGGGGCACGACCCGGCCGGCCGGCTGAACGATCGGCCGGCCGGCCGGGTCGTGCGTCACTGATCAGGAGCAGCTGATGATCAGCGAGGTGATGACGGTGCAGGTGCGGGTGGCGCTGTTGTCGGCGGAGTTCAGGTCGACCGGCGCACTGGCGGTGCGGGTCGCGGTGACGCTGTAGGGCAGGTTGAGCGACAACAGGCCGACGGGGACGGTGAAGTGGCGCGTGGTGGCGGCGCCGGAGGCCAGCGTTCCCACGGTGCAGTTGATGTGGCCCGCGCTGACACCGCAGTCACTGGAGGTGGCGGTCATCGGAGTGGGCAGAGCCGCGGTGACGGCGGCGGAGGTCAGTGTGGAGGGACCGTGATTGGTGACGGTCAGCGTGTAGTTGATCTTCCCGCCGAGCAGTCCCGGCGCCGGGCTGGCCGCCAGGGCCACACTCACATCGGCGGCGGCGTAGGTGAAGTGGTCCGCGGCACCGACGGCACTCGTGCCGGCCGCGGTGGTCACCCGTACATCCACCGTGCCGACCGTGCCGGCCGGAGCGACCGCGGTGCAGGAGGTCGGCGAGCAGGTGACGGCGGTGGCGTTGTGCCCGGCGCCGAAGGTGACCGCGGTGGCGTCGGAGAGGGCCGTGCCGGTGATGGTGACGCTGGTGCCGCCCGCGGGCGGGCCCGTGTCGGGGCTGACCCCGGTCACGACGGGCGGGGGAACGGGCGCGACGGTCGTACCGATCGCCACGCCGATCGGGTTGCGGCCGACCGCGGTGGTGGTGGTGACCGCGGCGGTCGCGGTGTCGATGACGGAGACGGTGTTGGAGCCGAGGTTGGCGACGTACACGTGGGCGCTGTCCGGGGTGACCGCCAGCGACTGCGGGCCGGAGCCGACGGGGATGTCACCCGTGAAGGTGTTGGTCGCGGTGGTCAGAACCGACACGGAGTTGGCGTTGGCGTTGGCTATGTAGGCGTGCGCGCCGTCCGCTGAGATCGCCACCGCGAACGGTGCGGCGGCGGTGGGGAGGGTGCTGGTGACGGTGTTGGTCGCCGTGTCGATCACCGCCAGCGCACTGTCACCGAGGGCGGCGACGTAGGCGTGGGCGCCGTCCGGGGTGATGGCCACGGCGATCGGGAAGGCGCCGGCCGCGATGGACGCGGTGACGGTGTCGGTCGCGGTGTCGATGACGGACACACTGCCGCCGGAACCGCTGTTGGTGACGTAGGCGTGGGCGCCGTCCGGGGTGATCGCCACCGCGTCAGGGCCGGTGCCGACGGCGACCGTGGCGGTGACGGTGTTGGTGGCGGTGTCGATGACGGACACCGAGTTGGAACTCAGGTTGGCGGCGTACACATGGCCGCCGTCGGGTGAGACCGCCACCGCGGTCGGGCTCGAGCCCACAGGCGTGGTGGCGACGACGGAGTCGGTGGCGGTGTCGATGACCGACACGTTGTTGGAACCGACGTTGGGTATGTAGACATGCGCACCGTCCGGTGCCGCCGCCACGCCCTGGGGGCCGAACCCGACGGGAATGGTGGCGATGACGGTGTTGGTGGCGGTGTCGACCGCCGACACCGTGTTGTCACTGGCGTTGGCGACGTAGGCGGTCGTGGCACCCGCCGGGATCGCGTGGGCTGGGGCGGCGAGCGCCGTGAGGCCGGTGAGGCCCAGGGCGGCCGACGCGGCCAGTGCGGTGAACCTCTGGCGCCTGCCGGGATGCGAATCTCTGGCGCGGACAAACGTGTACATGCGGATCTCCCCCCTCGTTCCGCCCCGTGGCGGCGGGCACCGGAGGGGCCCTTGGATCCACCGCGGCGCGGTACCTCACAACGGGCGAGGCCGTCGGAGACGGCTCGTCACCAGGGCGGCCGGGCCCGGCGGATCACACCGTCCGGGCCAGGGCCGGGCCCTGGCGGGCTGCAATCGCGCTGATCACCAAGGGAGATCACCTGTGCACCCCGCGTTGTCACCAGCCAGGATCATGCCAAAGCACAGGCACCACAAGGGCCGAGACCCTGGCACTGCCTGGCGAATTGGGGACGTCGCCCGCCCGTCTCGGTGGACACGCCGGACGGGTCACGCCAGGCACTCCGCCAGGGACGCTTGGCCGGCCGGTCCGGGCGTCGACACCGATGGGAGGATGCCTCATGATCACCATCACCTTCGCCCTCGGCGACATCACCGGGCAACACGTCGACGCGATCGTCAACGCCGCCAACTCCTCGCTGCTGGGCGGCGGGGGAGTGGACGGGGCGATCCACCGCAAGGGCGGGCCCGAGATCCTGGCGGAGTGCCGTGCGCTGCGGGCGTCCCACTACGGGAAGGGGCTGGCGACCGGCCGGGCCGTGGCCACCACCGCCGGACGGCTGCCCGCACGCTGGGTGATCCACACCGTCGGCCCGGTCTGGTCGCCGGACGCGGACCGTTCCGACCTGCTGGCGTCCTGCTACCGGGAGTCGCTGCGGGTGGCCGACGAGTTGGGAGCACGCACGGTGGCCTTCCCGGCGATCTCCACCGGGGTCTACGGGTGGCCCATGGACGACGGGGCGCGGATCGCGCTGGCGACGGTCGGAGCGGCGGAGACGGCGGTGACCGAGGCCAGGTTCGTGCTGTTCGACCAGGGCGCGTACGACGTCTTCACCTCGCAGGCCTGATGCCCGCCCTCCCCGTCCTGCTGCCCGCCGTCTGAAGGCCGCCGGGCGGCGGGCGGACGAGGCGCGGTCCCGCCGCTCCGGCGGAGCGGCGGGACGGACCGGGGTCGCGGTTTCCATCGGGCACGGGGTCGGACGCCGGCCGGGGTCGCGGAGTCCTTCCGTCGTGGCGCCATCAGCCCCGCGAGGCCAGGGCGGCCAGCGACGCCAGCGTGTCGGGCCAGTCGGCGGTGATGCCCGGGCCGATCTGCGGTCCCGCCGCGTCGGAGCCGGCGCCGCTGATCTCCATCCGGTACACCACACGGATCCGGTCCTGGCCGAGCCGCTCGATCCGGTGTGTTGTCCGCAGCAACAGATCGCCGAACCGGGCCTCGTCGACGAACATCTCGTCCTCGACCGCCTCGGCGACGACCAGCAGTACCGGGTCGTCCCCGGGCGGCGTCATGGTGATCCGCGCGCCGGGTGCGAACGGGCCGCTGATCTCGATCTTCTCGATCTCGGCGTTCCAGGCGCCCCAGTTCTCGACGTCCGCCCAGAGCCGCCAGACCGCCTGGGGGGTGGCGCCGGTCTCGATGCTGCTCTCGTATTCCCACATGGTGGCCTCCTCGACTGGTTAATCTATCCATAGATTATCTGCGCGACGACTATCTGTCCAGGGTCGGTGCCCGGCTTCCACGAACGACCTAGGATTCCCCGATGATCGAGGGAAACCTGGTGAGACTCCGCGCGTTGCACGCGGAGGACCTGGACCATCACGTCCGCTGGCGCAACGACCCCGAGGTGGTGCACTGGGCCACCGGCGGCAATCCGCGCTTCGGCCCCGTCACCCGGGCCGCCGTCGAGCGCGGTTTCGACACGATGCTGGGTCTCGACCCCGCCGACTCACGGGTCTTCACCGTGGAGGACCTGGTCGACGCCAGGCCGATCGGCATGGCCGACTACCGCGACCTCGACCCCTTCGCGGGACGGGCCACGGTCGGCATCACCATCGGTGAACGGGACTGCTGGGGCCGGGGACATGGGACCGAAGCGCTGCGCCTGCTCGTGCGGCATCTCTTCGGCACCTGCCGGCTGCACCGGGTCGAACTCGACACCTGGAGCGGCAACGAGCGGGCCGTCCGCGCCTTCGCGAAGGCCGGGTTCCGGGAGGAGGGCCGGCGAAGGGAAGCCGTGCTGGTGGCGGGGGAGTGGTACGACAACGTGCTGTTCGGGATGCTGCGCGCGGAGTGGCGGGAATCGGCCGGCGCTCCGAGCGACCGCCCGGAAAGGGATGCCGATCCGATCGCGTGAGCCGTCGATTCTCCGGGAAGAGGCCGGGAGGAGGCCAAGAGGAGGCGGGAAGAAGCCTTGAAGCGGTGCGGCCACGTTGCCGGAGGAAATCCACCCGCGGCCGCGGGACGCGCCGATAGGCTCCGGGTCCTGAGCCCGCATTGCGCTGGGGAGTGATCGTATGCACGTATTCGAGGTACGCAGCGGCGAGCTGATGGAGTCGATAGCGGACCAGGCGGCATCCGCGGGCATCGCGGACGGGGCCATCGTGTCCCTGATCGGCGCGGTGGACGCTTTTACCGTCTCGACGATGTCCGGGACCGACGCCACGAAGGATGAGCGCACGTACTACACCTGTCCCGCCGAACTGGGCGGAACGGGGGAGATCCGGAACGGCGACGTTCACATTCACGCCGTTCTGGCGGTAGCAGGCGATAAGGCCGTCGCTGGGCATCTGCTCCATGCTCGGGTGGAAACGCACTTTGTGCGGGCCTACGTACTCCCCGCGCTTCCCGCATAGTTCGGCCGGCCGTCCGTGAACTCCCGGTGGGGCGCTATGCGGAGTCGGAGCGAGCCCTTATAGCGGCCCGGGCGGAGCGCCGGATCGCTCGGTCGTGCTACCCGTCCGTACACACGAGCGGACGGTAAGTGATTTCTATACGACCCCCCGCACTACTGCTAATCTGCGGCCTATGGCTCAGAAAATCGTAACCATTTACACCGACGACCTCACCGGCAAAGAGTCGGCGGAGGCGGCCACTCACACGTTCGCCGTTGATGGCGTTGTCTATGAAATCGACCTCGCCCCTGACAGCTTCGACTCTCTTCTCGAAGCGCTGAACCCCTTCATTGCGGCCGGACACAAGGTCGGCCGGAACAAGGGCGCGAACGGACCGCGCAAGCTCGCCGGCGCCGGTTCCGAGGACACCGCCAAGATCCGGGCCTGGGCCAAGGAGAACGGCTATGACGTGAACGACCGCGGGCGCGTCCCCGCGGCGGTTCGCGAGGCGTACGAAAAGGCGCACTGAAACCCGTACTCGTCTCGTCCTACGACGGCCCCGCCGCTCTCCTGGAGCTGCGGGGCCGTCGTCGTCCGTTGTCACGGCTCCCGTTGCCCGGACAGTCGCCATTCCGTGTCCCCGACAACGGGAACCGAAACCCGTCGGTCGTCGGCGAGTTGCCGGGCCGCGGACGATCCGTCACCCGAATCCGCCACTCGGGCGCTCAGCCTCTGACGGTCCGGCCCAGCGCGAGTTCCGCGAGGAGTGCCGCCGCGTCGCCCAGGACGCAGTCGTCGAAGGCGGCCTGCGGGGAGTGGTTGTACGCGGCGGTGGACGGGTCGCGGTCGGCGGGGCAGGCGCCGAGCATCAGATAGGCCGAGGGGACGAGTTCGGCGACGACGGCGAAGTCCTCGGAGCCGGCGACCGGGCGTGGCATGTCGAGGTAGCGGTCCGCTCCCAGGAGTTGGCGGGCCGTCTCGGCCGCGAAGGCCATCTCCTCGGGGTCGTTGACGGTGACCGGATAGCCCTCGGTGACGACCGCCTCCACCGTCAGCCCGTGTGCCCGGCCGATTCCCTGCACGACCAGGGGCGCCTCCTCCAGGACGCGGGCCCGCGCCTCCGGTGAGAAGGAGCGGATGGTGGCACCGAAGACCGCCTCGTCGGGGATGACGTTCTCCGCGGTACCGGCGTGGAAACTGCCGACGCTGACCACGACCGGATCGAAGGCGTCGAAACGGCGGGTCACCATGGTCTGCAGTGCGGTGACGGCCGCGCAGGCGGCCGGGATCGGATCCAGGGCGAGATGGGGGCTGGAGCCGTGCCCGCCGCGTCCGTGCATCGTGACGGTGAGGGTGTCGGCCGCCGCCATGATCGGGCCGGGCCGGGTGGCGACCCAGCCGTTGGGCAGCTGCGAGGCGGCGACATGCAGGGCGTACGCGGCGACGGGCCTGCTCCCCGCCGCCTCCAGCACACCTTCCTCGATCATCAGCCGGGCGCCGCCCAGGCCCTCCTCGCCGGGCTGGAACATGAACACCACCGTCCCCGCCAGCTCGTCGCGCCGCTCGCAGAGCAGCAGCACGGCGCCGACCAGCGCCGCGGTGTGCAGGTCATGGCCGCAGGCGTGCATCACCCCGGCCACGGCGGAGGCGTACGGCACGTCGCCGGACTCCTGCACCGGCAGCGCGTCCATGTCCCCGCGCAGCAGCACCACAGGTCCCGGCAGCGCTCCACGCAGCACGGCTGTGACGGAGCTGAGCTGCTTGCCGAGGGTGATCTCCACCGGGAGTCCCTCCAGCGCGGCCAGCACCCTGGCCTGCGCCAGCGGCAGGTCCAGTCCGATCTCCGGCTCCCGGTGGAGCGCCCGGCGCAGTGCCACCAGCTCGGCCTGGAGCGCGGCGGCGGACCGGCGAAGGCCGGCATGACGGTGTGCTGCATCGGTCATGGCATCTCCTGACGAGGTCGTCCTTCCATCCTCGCCGCTATCGGGCGCCGCGGCAGGGAACGGCGAGGACCGGCCCGTCGGGGGCGGGCCGCGCCCCGCCACTGGTGCTCCCGCTCTTCCTTCCTGAGTAGCGATGACTTTCGACCGGTGCGACGGTCAATACAGGAGCAGGGCAGAACACCGACGAAGCGAGGAGAGTCCCATGCCGCGGATCACCCCCAACCTCTGGTTCGACACCAAGGGCCAGGAGGCCGCCGAGTTCTATGTCTCCGTGTTCCCGAATTCGGAGATCAAGAGCATCACGCACTACAACGACGCCGGTCCGCGGCCGGCGGGCACGGTGCTGACGGTCGCCTTCGTGCTCGACGGCCAGGAGTACATCGCGATCAACGGCGGTCCGGAGTTCACCTTCACCGAAGCGGTCTCGCTGATGATCAACTGTGCCGACCAGAAGGAGATCGACCACTACTGGAGCAAGCTCTCCGAAGGCGGCGAGGAGGGCCCGTGCGGCTGGCTGAAGGACAAGTACGGACTGTCCTGGCAGGTCGTCCCCGGCGGGATGGACGAGCTGCTGAACGACTCGGACCCCGGCCGCGCCCAGCGCGCGATGTCGGCCGTCCTCGGGATGAAGAAGCTCGACGTGGCCGCCATCTACGCCGCCGCGGACGAGGCGTAGCCGCGACCGGTGACAACCGCGGGAGCCGCGGCGCGGGCCCGGCCGGACGTCGTCCGGACACGCGCCCGCCGTCGCTCCGGCCGCCGGCGACTCCCCGAGCCAGCATCCGACCGCCTCCGACTCCGTGCGCCCGCATCCGCACCCTCCGACTCCGTGCGCCCGAACCGGGTAGCGGCTCCAAATCTGTGTGCCGGACGGGGGGGTTGCTAGGGTGCGCCGGTGTCAGTTTCTTCGCGCGATTCAGCGACCGGTGCCGGATGGCACGGCCAGGAGCCCGGCCACTTCGAGAGTCTGATGACCGATCGGGTCAAAAAGCTCTCCTGGCTGAACCCGGCGACCCTGTGGAGCGCCCGCAACGGACCGCTGGCCGCCCTCTTCGGCGACCCGACCAACGACGAACGACGGCGCTGGGTGGCCGGGCAGCGCGATCGCGGGGTCCCGGCGGATCTCGTCATCGAGCGGGACGACCCGGAGACGTACTCCTTCATGCTCATCGCGGACACCGGCGAGGGCGACGCGCCCCAGTACGCCGTGGTTCCCGGGCTGCTGGAGGCGGGCGAGGGCTCCCGGTTCGCCGTGCTGTCGAGTGACGTGATCTACCCCGTCGGCAGCGCGAATGACTACGGGCCGAAGTTCTTCCGGCCCTACCAGGACTACAACGCGCCGATCTACGCGATACCCGGCAACCACGACTGGTACGACGGCCTGACGGGATTCATGCGGGTCTTCTGCGAGGCACTGGCGCTGCCCGGGGCCGCCCGCCCGAAGGTCCTGTCGGCCGGCTGGTGGCGGACGCTGCTGTGGAAGAGCCCGGCGGCCGCCGACGA
Source organism: Streptomyces sp. RKAG293 (assembly GCF_023701745.1). Lineage (NCBI taxonomy): Bacteria > Bacillati > Actinomycetota > Actinomycetes > Kitasatosporales > Streptomycetaceae > Streptomyces > Streptomyces sp. RKAG293. The sequence goes on from NZ_JAJOZB010000001.1 coordinate 8,397,250, forward strand.
GCAGCGGCTGGCGGCGGCGCGGTCGCTGCGGTCCGCCCCCGCGCAACAGTCCGAGCAGCCCGGACCGTACTGGGCCATCGACTCGGGGCCGCTGCGGATCATCGGCATCGACACCGGGCTGCTGGGCGGGATCGACCGGGAGCAGGGCGAGTGGCTGCGCCGGGTCTCCCAGGGCCCCAGGCCCAAGATCCTCGTGACCGGTTCACCGATATACGTGGACGACCAATACCATCCGTGCGCCATCGAGGGCGGCGGCACCGTCGATGAGATAGTCCGCGACGCGGACTGCCACTATGTGGCGGCCATCGGCGGTGACATCCACAACTACCAGCACTATCCGGTGGATGTGGACGGCCGCACCATCGAGTACATCGTCTCCGGAGGCGGCGGAGCGTTCATGCACGCCACCCACATCATTCCGCGGGTGACGGTCGCCGGAGTCACCGAGCAGGACTTCCGCTGCTATCCGCTGCGAGGGGACTCGCTGGCCTTCTACAGCGGGCTCTACGGTCGGCGGTTGCGGATGAAACGATTCTTCGCACTGACCTCCGAGCAGGCGGCGGCGGTCATCGCCAAAAGGCTCGGCATTCCCCCGACGCGTACGACGAACGCGGCGGTGACCCTGCGGACCCGACTGGTCGCCACCCTTCTCGGGGTGCCCTCCCGTCCGCACGGCAGGTCGTGGTTCCGGCTCCCGGTCCGCAAGATCTACACGCAGGTTCTCTCGCCGGGTTCGGTGACCTACACCCCGCCGTTCTTCAAGAGCTTCCTGTGCCTGGACGTCACCCCGCACGACCTGAGGATCCGGTGCTTCGCGGCCACCGGCCACCGCGAGCAGGAGGTCGCCCCGCCGGTCGAGGACGACTTCACGATCCCACTCCACTGAACGGCGCGGCCGGCGGGCAGTTGACGGTGCGGACGGCGGCGGGGTGCTCGTGCCCGCCCGCGCACCCGCGCGTCCGCTCCCTGGTGCTGTGACGGCGGTCAGGCGTGGCGAAGCCGCCGCAGGGCCTCCTCCGTGCTGAGGGAGTCGTCGTCCTTGCTGTCGTTCCAGCGGGCGAGGGTACGGGCGGCCGCCCGCAGCATGTCGTCCGGCAGGCCGGCGGCGGCCGCCAGGTCGGCGGCCTCCTCCAGTTCGGGTCCCCAGCGCCAGGCACGGGCGGCCGTACCCGCGATGTGCCCCGGTTCGGCGAGCCGGGAGTCGGTGAGGCCCGACGCGAGGGCGATGAGCTCCGGCCCGACGCCGTGCTCCTGCGCCATCCCGAGCGACAGTGCGGCCAGCACCTGGGACGTCTTCCGAAGCCCCGCGTAGGCGAGCTTGAGTGCGGAGGCCTGGCCGACCTCGGTCCCGAGCACCTTGGTCGTCACGTCCGTTCCGGCGAAGAGCTTCTCCACGACGGCCGCCGCGGGCGCGAGCCCTGCGAGGTAGAGCGTCGGTGCCTCACCGCCGGACGGGGGAGTCCCGGTCACCGCGCCGTCGAGAACCAGCGCCTCCGGCAGCAGGCCCACGATCCGCTCCATGCGCTCCGGCGAGATGGCGTTGGCTTCCACGTACAGGCCCTCGAACCCGTGCGTACCGGCCTCCCGCGCGACGTCCTCGGCCGCGGCCGGCGGGCACAGGCTGATGACGATGTCGGCCCGGTCCAGCAACTCGGCCGGTGTCGGGACGGGTTCGAGCCCGAACCGGGTGGCGCGGGCCATGGTCCGCTCACTGCGGCCGGCCCTGCACCACAGCACGGTCGCCGCGTGGGTCGCGGCCTGGGCGGCGACGGCCGCGCCCATGCTGCCCGGGTGGAGGATCCCGACGATCGGCTTGGCCACGGGTGAGGCTCCTTCGTAGATGCTCGGCAGGGTGTCGATCGCGTCGGCGATCGCGTTGGTGATCGGGTCGACGACCGTGTCGACCTAACGGTCCGGGCGGGCAGTTCGTCAAACCGGGATCCAACCCCGGTGGGCTTGTCGGAGTTGGAGCAGTTTCTGTCTGGACCATTGACAGGGCACTGCCGCACTCGCATTCTGAGAGCGCTCTCAGCCCGGATGGTCCGGACCATCCGGCCAGGAGCCGGCCCCGGGCCGGCCGTATCGGCCCCGACCCCCCCACCTCCCCCCACGTGGTATGCAGAGCTAGGAGCAAGCGTGTTCGCCAAAAAATGGAAGCTGTTGGTGTCGCTGATATCGGCGGCGGTCATCGGCACGGGTATCGCCACCATCGGGCCCATCGCGCCCGCCGGAGCCGCGATACCGGCGACGATTCCGCTCACCTTTACGAACAACTCCGGCCGCGGCGAGCAGATCTACATCTACAACCTCGGGACCCAGCTCTCGACGGGCCGGCAGGGCTGGGCCGACGCGAACGGTACGTTCCACGCCTGGCCCGGCGGCGCCAATCCCCCCGCCCCGGCGCCGGACGCCGCGATCACCGGACCGGCCAACGGCAAGTCCATGACGCTCCAGATGCCGAAGTTCTCCGGACGGGTCTACTTCTCCTACGGGCAGAAGCTCGTCTTCAAACTGGCCCTCGGCGGGCTGGTGCAGCCCGCGGTGCAGAACCCCAGCGACCCGAACCACAACATTCTCTTCAACTGGTCCGAATACACGCTCAACGACTCCGGGCTGTGGATCAACAGCACCCAGGTCGACATGTTCTCGGCCCCCTACGCCGTCGGCGTCAAGCTCCCCAACGGTTCGACCAAGTCCACCGGCCACCTCAAGCCCGGCGGATACAACGGCTTCTACAGTGCGTTGCGCGGTCAGCCGGGCGGCTGGGCCAATCTGATCCAGACCCGTTCCGACGGCACCGTGCTGCGCGCCCTCGCACCCGGCCACGGCATCGAGTCCGGCGCCCTGCCGGCCACCGTGATGAACGACTACATCAACCGGGTGTGGAGCAAGTACGCGAGCTCCACGCTGACCGTGACGCCGTTCGCCGACCAGCCGAACACCAAGTACTTCGGCAAGGTCTCCGGCAACGTCATGAACTTCACCAACAGCTCCGGCGCGGTGGTCACCACCTTCCAGAAGCCCGACGCCGACAGCATCTTCGGCTGCTACAAGCTGCTGGACGCACCGAACGACCTGGTGCGCGGCCCGATCTCCCGCACCCTGTGCGCGGCGTACAACCGCTCGACGCTGCTCGTCAACGCGAACCAGCCCGACACGAGCTCGGCGAGCTTCTACCAGGACGCGGTGACCAACCACTTCGCCCGGAAGATCCACGCGCAGATGGTCGACGGCAAGGCGTACGCCTTCGCCTTCGACGACGTCGGCAACCACGAGTCGCTGGTGAACGACTCCAACCCGCAGCAGGCGTACATCACTCTGGACCCGTTCAACTAGGGTCTGTCGTCTGGATCTCCGCGGCGTCGCGGTGTCCAGCACGCACATCTGCCGCGTTGTCGTCGGTCGACGACGCTCCGCGTCGCCTCCCTCCTCCGCCTTGCAGCTGCACGCACCGGACACCGCTCCTTCCCCCACGGAGATCCAGACGACAGACCCTAGGCCCGGTCCTGAATCCTGTCGTCGCAGTACCGCCGCCCGCCCGGAAGCCCCCGGGCGGGCGGCGGTTCGTTGCGGCTGCGGCTGCGGCTGTCGCTGTCGGCGGGTCGTCGGGTCGGCGGCGCCGTCACGCCGCCGGAGAGTGCGTTCGCTGCCGGTGGCTGACGAACACGGCCGTCAGGATCGTCCACAGGGCGAGCAGCGGGATCAGCTGCCGTGGAGTGAGCCTCTCCGGGCCGACGAGGAAGGCGAGGCAGACGGTCGCCGCGGTCACCGACGCGCCGATGAGGTAGCGCCGGGTCCTCCCGGGACGACGCCGGAAGAAGCGCAGGTTGCCGGAGAGATAGAGGGCGACCCCCACGGTGAGCAGCCAGGAGCCGGTCGACTCGATATGCCCGTGCGGCTGCTCCGCCAGGCTGAGTTCCAGCCCGGCGGCGACCAGGAGCAGTCCGAACGCGGGGCGCAGATGTCCGCCGGCGTAGAGGGTGCGGGCGGTGGAGAGCACGCGGTCGGTCGAGGTCAGGGCGTGCTCGACGGCCTCGGCGACGGCGTCGAAGTAGATCCACCACAGCGCGGCCGCCAGCACCAGGCCGCCGACCAGCCCGCACCAGTAGCCGAAGTCCTCTCCTGTGCCGGGATCCGCCCCGGCCCCCACGGCGACGACCTCCCCCAGCATGATGATCATGAAGAGGCCGAAGCGTTCCGCGAGATGCCGCGGCTCGATGTCGGCGCCGGGCTGCTCGGTGGCCGAGTGCCGTGGCGCGAGCAGGCGCGCGGCCTCGTAGCCGAGCGAGAACAGTACGAGCCAGAAGAGCCAGACGTGGTCCTCGCCCCACACCCCCCACACGGTGAGTGCCAGGGCCGAGACGACGTAACCGCTCCACACGTCCAGCGGGCGCCATCTCAGGGCGCGGTCGGTCTCGGCCAGATGGGCGCCGGCGAGCAGCAACCGGGCTGCCGCGAGTGCCAGGCCGAAGCCGAGATAGTGCCCGTCCACCGCGTTGGGAACCTGGGCGCCGGCCACGGCGCAGGGCAGCGTCCCGGCGAGGATCACCAGGCGTTCCCCGCGGCGTTCCTCGTCGCCGTGACGGTTGTAGAGCACGGCGAAGCCGATCCACGTCCACCACAGAACGGCGAACAGGAAGACCGTCAGCCAGACGCCGCCGACGTCGGGGTGCTTGACGATGCCGAGCGCCAACCGGGAGACGACGTACACATAGACGAGGTCGAAGTAGAGCTCGACCCAGGAGACCCTTTTCGCCGGAAGGCCGGTTTCGGCGCCCACGATCCCGCTGTCACTGGACATAGGCCAGATAGTAGTGACCAGTGATCACGTCACCGGACCGCTCGGGCGTCGCCGCGAGCTCTCGCCGGCATCCATCGTGGACGCCGCTGTCCTTCCGGGGGCGCCGACCGGCATCATGATCGGACGTCAGCAGCGCACGGAGCGGGGGAGAAGACACGATGGCGGCTCCACCACAGGCCCGGCCCCAGGTGACCGCCGACCCGGTCGGAGTGTCGAGGACGCCCGGCGGGCTGATCATTTTCTTGAACGGCACGTCGAGTTCAGGGAAGACGAGCATCGCCAAGGAGCTTCTGGCCATCCTTGACGAAACGTATTTCCACATGCCGGTGGATGCCTTCCACGCCATGCGATCGCGGCGGAACTTCGGCCCGGAACATCTGCCGGCCATGCTCGAACGCACCTGGAAGGGGTACCACCGCGCTGTCGCCGGCATGGCGGCCGCCGGGAACAACGTGGTCGTGGACCACGTCCTGAGCGCCCGGTGGCGGCTGCTCGACTGCCTCGACCTGTTCGCCCCGAGGACGTCGTCCTGGTCGGGGTGCACTGCCCCGTGCAGGAACTGGAACGACGTGAGCAGGAGCGCGGTGACCGCCCACCGGGTCTTGCCGCAGGCCAGATCGCCCAGGTCCACGCCCATGGCATCTACGACGTCGAGTGCGACACCAGTGCGGCCGGTCCGCTCGACTGCGCCCGGCAGATCAAGGATTTCCTGCCGCGGCGGCTCACCCCCACCGCCTTCGAGCAGTTGCTGCGGGTGGCCCGGGGCGCGAGCTGATAGACCTGCTTCCATGCTTCACGAACCGGACTCCGACTCCGCGACCCTGCCCGGCTTCGCCACCTCCGACGAGCCGGTCGCCGGGCGGCCGCGGGTGCTGTGCCGGCTCTGTGGGCGGCCGTTGAACGATCCGGAATCCCGGTTGTGGGGGCTGGGCGAGGGGTGCCGGAACAAGCTCGATACCCGCAGTGCGCCCCGGCCGGGGGTCAATGACGTCGAGCAGGAACAGCTTCCGGGGACCTGACGAAGAGCCGTTGGGGTATCCGGGTCAGGCGGAAGGCGGGCCTGTGAGGTCGGAGATGCGGGAGCCGTCGAGTGGCGCCCGGTACCAGACCTCGGTGGGGGAGCCGGCGCCCCAGTACTCGGTCACGACCACCGTGGCGTGGCCGGCTCCGCTGCCCTCGTAGCGCACGGACCGGTCCGCCGGAGTGTTCTGCGCGCGGAAGACCGGGTCGGCCATGTTCGTCTCGGCCCAGGCGTCGACATACGAGTCTCCTCGACGACAGGGCCTGACGGCCGCTCACTGATCAGTCACGGACAGTGACCAGTCAACCACTCGCGGATGACACCGCCCGGAAGGCCTGGGGGAAGGTGCCGTCCGCGAGCCGTGTCGTCGGAAGCTTCGGAAGGTGCTGTGTCAGTGCCGGCCCGTGTCGGCACGGCGGCGCAGGACGAACAGGCCGCCGGCGCCGACGAGGAGGAACGCGCTGGCGAGCGCCGCGATCGTCGTGCTGTCACCGCCACCACCGGTCGTCGCGAGGACGGTTGCGCTGGGGGAGTCCGCGGGGGACGGTGTGGCGGGACGCGTGGTGGACGGCCCCGCGGAGACGGGCGTGGCCTTCGTCGGGGTCGACGACGGCTTCGCCGGCGTGGTCGTCGGCTTCGTGGGGAGTGTGCAGGCGGTGTCGGGGGACACCGGGAGAACGTCCAGGTTCTGCGCGACCAGGTTCCCGGCCGTCACCTGGACGTACCACTGACGCCCGGGAGCCCACTCCACGAGGATCTTCCTGGTGACACCCGCGGCGGTCGGGTGGGCGATGTGCACGGTGCCGACCACCGGTCCCGCCATGCGGAGCACTACGGAGATGTCGGCCGGGGTACCGGAAGGGTCCTTGTCCGTGACCGTGATCGCAGCCATCGGCGTACCGGTGCTCGTGTCGCACGCCGCTACGGCGTTCGCAGTGAAGTCACCGATGCTGCAGGCGACGGCGGGACCGGTGGCGAGCAGAAGCGCGCCCGCCCCGGCTGCGGTGGCGGCGACCAGTCCGCGCTTGGATATCACAGATTCCTCCACACAGTTCATGACGGCGGGCGCGCCAAAGGCAACGGTGTCCGCACGGTGCCCCGCGCCATCGCGTGAACGTCGAGACCGTCAGAAACCGGTCTCGGGCACGCGGGCTTTGGGGGCGTCACTCATCGTCAACGCCTGCGCGGCTCCTGTCAACTTGGTGATCGCAAAGGCGAATGCAAAGGGACCGCAAAGGCAAACAGCAAGGCAAACACCGAGGCGAACAAGGGGTCAGAAGGCCGTTTCCGGCAGGTCAGCCGATGGGGATTCCCGCGAAGACACGCCCGCGGTCGGTCCAGCCGCCGTGGCTGTCGCCTCCGCGCTTCAATGTGGCCGGACACGATGATCCATGAATGGACGGGGACCGGCCACGGCGGCGTGGTGTGATCTCGGTCGATTCGTACGCGTGTACCTTTCTGGTAGCGCTGCCCGTCCGCCTCAGCGGACGGGACCGATTGTCAGAAGGTGCCCATGTCTTCGTTGTTCTCCGAAACGCTCCGCCCGGAATCCAGCCCGAACCAGCAGTCCCCGGGACCGTCGACGGATCCGTTCCTCTCCCCGGCCCTTCTTCCGTTCACCGCTGCGGAGTCGGACGGCGACTTCGATCAGGAACCGGAGAACGCACCGCGATAGCTGCGATAGTCGTGCCATGTCTCTCCGGGGCACCGACGGGTACGACGAGATCGACGCCCTGCCACCGCTCGTCCGACGGGCCGTGGCAGCGGCCAGGCGCCATGGCTTCGCGTACTCGTGCAGACCGGAACAGGGCCGACTGCTGCAGGTGTTGGCCGGGGGAGCGCAGCGGTCGATCGGCGAGACCGGGACGGGGTGCGGCGTCGGACTGGCCTGGCTGGCTTCGGGCGCCGCCGACGGCGTCCGGCTCGTCAGCGTGGAACGCGGCCTGGAGCGGGCGCGTATCGCCGCAGGGGTCTTCAAGGGCTGCGATCAGGTCGAGATCCTGCACGCCGACTGGCGCCGCATCGCGGACCGCGGGCCCTACGACCTGTTGGTTCTCGATGGCGGCGGCCAGGGCAAGAACGGCGACGCGGCCGAGCCGTCGCAACTCCTCGCCCCGGGCGGCACGGTGGTCATCGACGATTTCACCCCGGCCGGCACCTGGCCGCCGTTGTTCGGCGGCGCGCCCGACCTGGCCCGTCTGCACTGGCTGGAACACCCGGAACTCCGGGCGGCCGAAGTGCGACTCGCGGCCGATCTCAGTGCCGTCGTGGGCACCTACACCCCCGCGGCCGGCTGAACCACGGCTCAGCGCACCCGTCGGGACCCGCCAGGACATGCCACGACCGCGGATGTGCTTGTATCCAGGAACGTGATGGGGTCTGTTCCGCAGTGCTGCGGGACCGGTTGGACCTCTGCTGAGAGCAGGAGCGGTGATGGCGAAGAGCTATCGGGTCGGTACCGGTACGCGGGCGGTGAACCGGGTGTTCACGGTGATGACCCGCTTCGGGATCGGCAAGGGGTACCGGTACCTGCTGACCGTCCGGGGCCGGAAGTCGGGCGAGCCGCGTTCGACGCCCGTCGATGTGATGGCGTCCGACGGCCGGCGCTGGCTGGTCGCCGCGTACGGAGTCACCAACTGGGTGCACAACACCCGGGCCGCTGGGCAGGTCACCATCAGTCGGGGCGGCCGCTCCGAGCACCTGCGCACCGTCGAGCTGGGTCCTGCGGAGAGCGTCCCGGTGCTGCGCCAGTACCTGCGTGAAGTCCCGGTCACCCGTGCGTACTTCGATGTGACTCAGGATTCGGCGGATGCGGAGTTCGCCGCCGAGTCCGTCCTTCATCCGGTGTTCCAGCTGCTGCCGTCCGCCTGAGGAATCCCGACCGCCGGCCGCCCTGGAGAGGGCGGCCGGCGGTGGGTTCATCGAGGGGGTGGATGCCGTCAGCGGCCGGCCGGCCGGAGTGCCGCCAGCTGCTGCGCGAACGGCACCACCTGTTCGGACGCGGCCGGGGCGGCGGCGGGCCGGCCGGCCAGCTGGTCGGCCAGTTCTCCCGCCGCACGGGCGATCCGGGCGGCGAGACCGTCCGTCGTCGCGTCCCCGCCCGAGCCCCAGTCCTCCGAGGCGGCGTAGACCGCGGTCGGCATCACGAGCGCCCGCAGATAGGCGAAGAGCGGTCGCATCGCGTGCTCCAGTGCGAGCGAGTGCCGGGCGGTACCGCCGGTGGCCGCGATGAGTACGGGTTTTCCGGCCAGCACCCCGTTGTCGAGCACGTCGAAGAACGACTTGAACAGGCCGCTGTACGAGGCGCTGAAGATCGGGGTCACGGCGATCAGGCCGTCGGCCCGTTCCGTCGCCTCGATGGCGTCCCGCAGTGCCGGACCGGGGAATCCGGTCACCAGGTGGTTGGCGATGTCGGCGGCGAGTTCGCGCAGTTCGATGACGCGGACCGTCACCGTACGGTCCTCGTCCCGGTCGCTCAGGGCGCGCCGGGTCGCCTCACCGAGCCGGTCGGCCAGCAGCCGGGTCGAGGACGGCTGGCTCAGGCCGGCCGAGACGACGACGAGATGCACGGTGTTCATGGGCTCCTTCTCTCCGGAGGGTCAACAGGGGTCCGGCGGGTTCGACGGCTCGGGCCGCCCGGGCGCCGCCTGGCGCTTCGGGCGGCCTGAGCGCTTCAGTCGGCTGAGACGGCTCGGGCGGCGCCGGCCGCGTCCGCTGCCTGGGCGCGGGCGACCAGGGCCGCATGGGTGGGGCCGGCGGGTACCTCGGCCGGCCGTGCCGAGGCGAACTCCTTGCGCAGGACCGGCACGACTTCTTCGCCGAGCAGGTCGAGCTGTTCCAGGACGGTCTTCAGCGGCAGGCCCGCGTGGTCCATCAGGAACAGCTGGCGCTGGTAGTCGCCGAAGGTCTCACGGAAGGTCAGGGTCTTGTCGATGACCTCCTGCGGGCTGCCCACGGTCAGCGGTGTCTGGTCGGTGAACTCCTCCAGCGAGGGGCCGTGGCCGTAGACGGGCGCGTTGTCGAAGTACGGGCGGAACTCCCGCACCGCGTCCTGCGAGTTCCTGCGCATGAAGACCTGCCCGCCGAGTCCGACGACGGCCTGCTCGGGCGTGCCGTGGCCGTAGTGGGCGAACCGCTCCCGGTAGAGCTCGATGAGCCGTACGTAGTGCTCCTTCGGCCAGAAGATGTTGTTCGCGAAGAACCCGTCGCCGTAGTAGGCGGCCTGTTCCGCGATCTCCGGACTGCGGATCGAGCCGTGCCAGACGAACGGCGGAACGCCGTCGAGCGGCCGGGGCGTGGAGGTGAAGGACTGCAGCGGCGTACGGAACGTGCCCTGCCAGTCGACCACCTCGTTGCGCCACAGCTCATGCAGCAGCGCGTAGTTCTCGACGGCGAGCGGGATGCCCTGGCGGATGTCCTTGCCGAACCAGGGGTAGACCGGGCCGGTGTTGCCGCGCCCGAGCATCAGGTCGACGCGGCCGTCGGCGAGGTGCTGCAGCATCGCGAAGTCCTCGGCGATCTTCACGGGGTCGTTGGTGGTGATGAGCGTCGTCGAGGTGGAGAGGATGATCCGCTCGGTACGCGCCGCGATGTAGCCGAGCATGGTCGTCGGCGACGAGGGCACGAAGGGCGGGTTGTGGTGCTCGCCGGTCGCGAAGACGTCGAGACCGACCTCCTCGGCCTTGAGCGCGATGGCGACCATCGCCTTGATCCGCTCGTTCTCCGTGGGCGTCGCCCCCGTGGTGGGATCGGCGGTGACGTCGCCGACGCTGAAGATCCCGAACTGCACTGTGCTCACCACATCCATGTAGTTGCTGATTCAACTATCACCGTGAACGGGTGCGCCCGCGGGTCTATTCCCGCGCCTTTCCGCAGGTCGGGTCAGGGAATTCGCTCCCCGCCCGCGCGGCTACCGAGTGTGATGGCCGACTCATTCCCGGGCGAAGCCGTCGCGGGCCGGGTGATTGCTTCCGAGGCCTTGTGTCCGTTGGCCCGAAGGGGTGTGGGCCACGGCCGGACGCCTGCTGAGCGGCCTCGCGCGGCCGGGTGACGCATCACGCGAAGATGGCGCAAACTGCCGTCCTCAAGGGTGATTTGGCCAATTGGCGCCTTTGCCTCCGCGCGCGTCCGGTGACTAGGGTGGGCGGTCTGTGGTGGATCCACCTATCCGGAGCTCCCTTCCCTGCCCGGTTCCCCGCGCGCCAGGCGCCCCGATCACCCCGAACACTCCGAGGCAGCAGCACCATGAGTTCAGCGGCACTCTCCGCTCCGCGCTTTGCGACACGCGAGACGGACGAGCGGTTCACCGCTTTGATCGGACCCCACCGCCAACCGCTGCTGCGCTACGTGCGCTCGCTGCTCCCCAGCGACCCGCAGCGGGCCGAGGACGCCGTGCAGGAAACGCTGCTGCGGGCCTGGCTGGCGTCCCCCACCGGATCGGGGGCGCGGCGGGCCGACGGCTTCCAGCCCGGTCTGCCCTGGCTCTGCACCGTGGCCCGCAACGTGGTCATCGACTGGAGTCGCAGGGACGGTGTCCGCCCCGCCCTGCCCACCGCGTATCTGCCCGAGACCGCCGCCGTCGCGGACGACCAGGCCCGGGTCGTCGACCGCACCCACCTCGTCGAGCTGCTCGCCCCACTCTCCCGCCCCCACCGTGAGGTTCTGGTGTACACGTACCTGCTCGGATGTTCCGGCCCCGACACGGCACTCGCCCTGGGGATCCCGACCGGAACCGTCAAGTCCCGTCTGCACCACGCGATGCGCGACCTGCGACGTTCGGCCGCCTACTCGCGGGAGTGCGCGTGACCGGCCGGACGGGGTACGTCGCCGGCCGGCGGCCGCTCGCCCTCCCGATGCCGGACCGGAACTCCTGGCTGACCATCATCGGCCTGCTGATCGCGCTGGTCCTGCTGATCTGGGTGGCCGCCCGGATCATCAAGTCCCAGGGCGGGTTCCGGCGAACGTGCCGGCGCGTCGTCTGGGAGACCCGGATGACCCGCCTCGCGTTCTCCCAGCCGTTCCGCGCCTACCGGCTGCACCGCCGCTGCGCGCGGATGCTGACGTCCTTCCTCGCCGACCCGGAGGCCCGGGTCCTCGCCGGCGCGGCGCTCGACCGCGCCGACGCGGCCCAGGGCGTCGGCTGCTACGCCCCGACCGTGTGGATCGGGCCGTCGCGCGACCGGACGCGGGTGGTCATCGCCGGCCGGGATCCGCTCGGCCCGTCCGGGGAGTGGGCGGATGCCACCGCCGGGCCGGGGGAGTGGACCTGGTCCGCCCCGGCGCAGGCGGAGCCGCCGGCGTCCGCGGCGATCGAGGAGGACCGGGACCGGCTGCTGCTCGTCGTCGGTGTCGACCGCAGAGTGCCAGGGGTCGTCCTCGTCGACTGGCTGAGCGGCCCGCCCTCGCTGGTGGTCGAAGGCGACGGGCGGGTGGCGCGCAGCGTCGTGCACGCGCTGACCGCGCAGCTCGACAGCCTCCCGGACGGTCCGGAGGTCCTCGTCGCACGGGGTCTGCACCCGCGCTTTCCCGGTCCTGAACTCGACGAACTCATCGACGAGTTGTCCGTTCGCGAGAGCACGGAAGCTCCGCCGGAAGCCGATCCGGACCTGGAGACGGACGTGGACAATGGTCCGTACGCCGGGCTGCCGCCGGTCCTGGCGTGCTGGATGCCGACGCCCGAGCAGGCGGAACGGCTGGCGTTGCTGAGCGCCGAGGGCCGGGCCCGGGTACTGGTCGGCGGAAGCCTCCCGGGCTCCAGCTGGACCCTGCACGCGGAGTCCGACGGTCGGTTGCTGGGTCCCGGCATGCAGATCGACGTCGAGGCGGCCTCGCTCGGCCGGGCCGTGGGCCGCGCCATCCGGCGCCTCCGGTCGCGTGCTCGTGCCACGGCTCCTGCGACGATCCGCTCCGTCACCGCGCCGCCCGCAACGGCGGAGACAGCGCCGGTGGCGACCGCTGAAGCGGCGGTCGGTGCCGGCGACCCGGACTTCACCGAGCCCGCCGTATCACCCGCTGTCACCTCCGGTTCCTCGCCCCGGACCGCGGACCCGTCCCGGGGCGGGCTCGCTCAGCTCCCCGCGACGGCCGTCGTGCCCGCCCCCGCGCCCGCACCGGACTCCTACCCGGACCCGGACCCGGAACCCGCTCGAACCCCCGACGCCGCGCCGACCCCCGTCCCCGTCCCCGCTGCCGTCCCGGCGCTCGCCCTGGACCCGGACCTCGACCTCGCGGAGCCCGAGCCCGCCGCCGCGCCCGCGCGGTCCGCGGGCATCTCCGCCGCGTCACGTCCCCTGCCCGCCGCCCCCGGCGAAATCCCGGATCGGACTTCTTCCACCCCGTGAGACTCTTCCTCAGCATCACTCCGGCCGAAACGCCGGATCAGGGCCGCGATCTCATGATCGACGCCACCGGCGCCACCACCGTCGGCGCGCTCGTCGCCAGGCTGGCCGCTGCCGACCGGGAGTCGACGGGTGCGGCCTGCGGCGATGAACCGCCCCCGCTGTATCTGGGGGACCGCCGGCTTCCCGCCGAGCTCCCGCTGTCCGCCGCCGGGGTGCGCGACGGTGCCAGGCTCGGCCTCGGCGGACCTGCCGCGCCGGAGAACGGGGGATACGGGCCGCTGCGCGACCTGCTGCCGCCGCCGTCCCGGTCCGCGGACGGCGAACGGCTGCCGCGCGGCCCCCGGGTGGAGGTCCAGCTGGTCGGCGGCCGGGACGCCGGGCGGGTCTGGCTGCTGGAGCCCGGCACGCACGGTGCCGGCCCGCTGCCGGGCAGCGCGGTATTCCTGGAGGGCCGGGACGTTCCGTCCCAGGGAGTCAGGATCACCGTCCGTCCCAACGGGACCGTCCTGCTCAACACCCATCAGGCCGAGGGCGTCGCGCTGTCCGCGCCCGAGCCGCCGCCGGCCCGGCCGCGTGCCGACGCGGTCCCGCTGCCCCCCGCCCCGGCCCCGGAACTGCCCGATCCGTACGCCGACGCCCATGAGCCGCTGCCACGCGGCTGGCAGGAGTGGCCGCTCGGCGCCGAACTGGTGCTGGGGGAGTACCTGCTGCGGGTCGCCGAGCCCACCGAGGCGGACGCGGCCGTCACCGTCTCCGCCGACGGCGCGTTCCTCGACTTCAACCGGCCGCCGCGGATCATTCCGCCGCTGCTGCCCGAACGCTTCGTCCTGCCGTCGCCGCCGAGCCCGCCCACCAAGCGCCCGGTCCCGCTGCTGGTGGTGTTCGCGCCGCTCCTTCTCGGCGTCGCCATGGTCACCATCCTCCATTCGTACTTCTACCTGATGTTCGCGGTCTTCAGTCCGGTCCTGGCCATCGGCAACTGGATGAGCGGCCGCAAGAGCGGACGCCGGGAGTACACCGACGGCGTCGCCAGCTACCGGGCCCGGCGCGCCTCCCTGGAACAGGACATCCAGCAGAAGGTCGACCGGGAACGGCGGTTGCGGGTCGCGGGCGGGCCCGACCCGGCCGACGCCGGACTGTGGGCGGTCGGCCCCGGCGCCCGCCTGTGGGAGCGCCGCCGCGGTCACCCCGACCATCTCGTCCTGCGGGTCGGAACGGTCAGCCAGTCCTCGCTGCTCACCGTCGAGGACACCTCCCGTGAGGACAACCACCGCTCCGTCAACTGGCGGATCCCCGACATGCCGGTCGGCGTCGACCTGGCCGGTGACGGTGTGCTCGGCATCGCCGGCGAGCGCGACGCGGCCCGGGCGCTCGCCCGGTGGGCCGTGGCCCAGGCGGCGATCCTGCACAGCCCCCGCGATGTGCGGATCACCGTCCTCACCGACACGGCGGGAGCCCCGGCCTGGGAGTGGGTGCGCTGGCTGCCGCACGCCCGGCCAGGCCGTGGCGGCGTCTCCGCGGAGAACTCCGGCGGCCCGGCCGTCACTCTCGGCAACGACCCGGAGACCGTCGCCAACCGGGTCTCGGAACTGGTCTCGGCCGTCCGCGCCCGGATGCGCGCCCGCAACTCCGCGATGAGCGGGGCGCTGCTCAGCGAACCCGACCTCGTGGTGGTGCTCGACGGGGCGCGGCGGCTGCGTGACGTTCCCGGTGTCGTGCAGGTGCTGAAGGAGGGCCCGGCCGTCCGGGTCTTCCTGATCTGCATCGACCAGGAGGAGCGGATGCTCCCCGAGGAGTGCGTCTCGGTCTGCGTCGTCAACGCCCGGGACGTGACGCTGCGCCGCACCGGCAGCGCCGACCTCACCGAGATCCGTCCCGACCTGGTCGACACCGACTGGTGCGAGCGGATCGGCCGGGCCCTCGCGCCCGTCCGTGACGTCACTCCCGACGGCTCCGACGGTCTGCCGGACCGGGTCGGACTGCTCGGCCTGCTGGAGCTGGAGCCGCCGCGCGGCGAGGAACTCGCCCGCAGGTGGTCCAACCGGCCGGCCTCCACCGCGGCACTGCTGGGCGTCGGCTACACCGGCCCCGTCACTTTCGACCTGGTCAAGGACGGCCCGCACGGGCTGGTCGCCGGTACCACCGGCGCCGGCAAGTCCGAGCTGCTGCAGACGCTGGTCGCCTCGCTCGCCGCGGTGAACCGGCCCGACGAGATGACGTTCGTGCTCGTCGACTACAAGGGCGGCAGCGCCTTCCAGGACTGCGTGCGACTGCCGCACGTCCTGGGCATGGTCACCGACCTCGACAGCCACCTGGTGGAGCGCGCCCTGGCGTCCCTCGGCGCGGAACTCACCCGGCGCGAGCGGATCCTGGCCGGTGTGGGCGCCAAGGACCACATCGAGTACCGCGCCATGCGGCGGCGCGATCCGTCGCTGGCCGCGCTGCCCAGGCTGCTGCTGATCATCGACGAGTTCGCCACCCTGGCCCGGGACGTCCAGGAGTTCATCCCCGGCCTGGTCTCCATCGCCCAGCGCGGCCGTTCCCTGGGCCTGCACCTGATCCTCGCCACGCAGCGGCCCGCCGGTGTCGTCACCGCCGACATCCGCGCCAACACCAACCTGCGGATCTCGCTGCGCGTCACGGACAGCATGGACAGCCAGGACGTCCTCGAGGTCAACGACGCGGTGACCATCTCCGCGGCCACCCCCGGCCGTGCCCTGGCCCGGATCGGACACCGTTCCGTCCTGCCGTTCCAGACCGCCTTCGTCGGAGCGCCCCGCGCGGGGAAGGACGCCGACGGCGAGCCGCCGCGTCCGGACGCGGCGGCCGGTACCGGGGCGGAGGCACAGCCGGCGGCGGAGCCTCCCGTCTGGACCAGCGAGGTCAACTGGTCGCTGCTGGGGCGCACGGCCGCCGAGCCCGGCCCCGAGCACGCCTCGGACGCCGACGCCCCGGACCACTCGGACGACCCCGACGCACCGACCGATCTGACGGCCCTGGTCGAAGCGATCCGGGAGGCGGCGGAGGAACTGGACGTGCCGCACCAGCCCAGCCCGTGGCTGCCCGCCCTCGAGCACGCCGTCTCGCTGCACGACCTGCCCGACCGCCCCGACCTGCCCAACGGCCGGCTGGCCGCCGTCCCCTGGGCGCTCGCCGACCTGCCGGGCATCCAGCGCCAGGAGCCCCTGGAGCTGGACTTCTCCCAGTTCGGGCATCTGTACATCATCGGCACCCCGCGGTCGGGGCGCTCCCAGGCGCTGCGGACGATCGGCGGCGCGCTCGCCCGCCGGCACTCCCTGGCGGATGTGCACCTGTACGGGATCGACGCGGCGGGCGGCGCGCTCGCGGCGCTCAGCGCGCTGCCGCACTGCGGTGCGGTCGTCCCCCGGGCCGACCTGGAACGCCTCAACCGGCTGCTGGCCCGCCTCCTCGCGGAGATGGGCCGCCGTCAGGAGCTGCTGACGCAGTACGGCGTGGCCAACCTCGCCGAGCTGCGCACCCTGCTGCCGGCGGCCGAGCGGCCCGCCCACCTGGTGGTCCTGATCGACGGCTGGGACTCGTTGACCGCCCTGCTCGGCGACCACGACGGCGGCCGGCCCGTCCAGGAGCTCACCGCGCTGATCCGCGAGGGCGCGCCGATGGGCGTGCACGTGATCGCCACCTCGGAGCGTGCCCTGCTGTCCGGCAAGGTCGCCTCCCTCAACGACGAGCGGCTGCTGCTGCGGCTCACCGACCGCAGCGAGTACATGCTGGCGGGCATCCCGGCGAAGCTGATCCCGGCCGTGGTCCCGCCGGGGCGCGGCTGGCGCGGCGGCAGCGCCTCCGAGGTGCAGGTGGCGCTGCTCGGCGAGGTGTCGGGCGGCGTGCCCACCGGCCGGGAACAGGCGGAGGCGCTGCAGCGCATCGGCGCCGAGGCGACACGCCGCGACCGGGACGTCCCGGCCGCCCGGCGCCCGGCCCGGGTGATGACGCTGCCGAAGCAGGTGACGTTCACCGATGCCTATGCGAAGGTGCCAGCGGCCCAGCGGCGTCCCCTGTGGGGGCTGTTGGGGATCGGCGGCGACGATCTGGAGCCGGTGGGGGTGGACTTCGCGGCGGACTCGCCGTCGTTCCTCATCAGCGGTCCTCCCGGCGCGGGCCGTTCCACCGCGCTGGCCAGTCTCGCGGTCTCGCTGCTGGCCGGCGGGACCCGGGTGGTGGCGATCACCCCGCGCGAGTCGCCGCTGCGCGGGCTGCGCAGGCACCCGCAGGCCGTCGTGCTGGAGTCGCCCGACCCGATGGCCGACGAGGTCCGCGAGGCGCTGGAGTCCGGGACCGGGCCCGCGGTCGTGCTGGTGGACGACGCGGACCTGCTCGCCCAGATGCCGGCCGCCGACTCGGTGCTCCGCGACATCGCGGCCACCGGACGCGACCGCGGCTACGGGCTGGCGGTGGCCGCCACCGCGGAGACCCTCACCTCGGCGGGCATCGGCTGGCTGGGCCAGGTACGACGGGTGCGCAAGGGCGTCCTGCTGTCCCCGCAGTCCCCGGCCGAGGGCGACCTGCTGGGCATCCGCGTCCCGTACGACCTGCTGCGCGGCCGGCCGACACCCGGTCGCGGGCTGACCGTCGACCCGGTGTCGGGTCTGCTGGTGTCGGTGCTCGTCCCGGAGACGGTGCTGCGGGCGGACGACGTCTGACCCGTCGTCCGGCTCGTCGCGGGAAACGCGCGCGCCCGCGGCCACCGGAAGAGGTGGCCGCGGGCGCGGCAGTCGCTGTCAGGCCTGGTTGGTGCTCGCGGCGATGTCGGCGTCCATCTTCTCGACGGACTCCTTGATCTTGGTGAACTGCATCGCGAAGCTGTTGATGCTCTCCACGGCCTGCTGCAGCGAGGCGGTCAGCTTTTCGTAGGCGGCCTTCATCGCGGGGCTGCTCTGCTGCATGAAAAGGCCGTTGTCCAGCAGCCCTTCGACGGAGGTCTTCGTCGACAGCAGGTGCGGGTTGATGTCGTTGACCGCCTGGTTCATCACGCCTGAGACGCGCAGGATCTCGGTGTAATCAAGGTTGATGTTGCCTGCGGGCATGGTGCGCTCCCTTGGTTGTGGGGTGACCGTGGTGCCGTTGCCGGCTCACGGGTCGGGCCGGTTCCGGCCCTGGGTGCTAGTCGTCGTCGGACGTCGTCCAGCCACTGTCGTGATCCGCGCTGTCGCTCTTCCACTCCTCGGTCCGGCCGTCGGTCACCACCGTCTTGGTGCCGCTGCCGTCCTCCTTGACCTCGACGGTCGTGACGACCTCGTGGCCGTTGAGGTCCACCGAGGAGTGCGTAGTGCCCTTCACGGTCTCCTGGTTGCCGTCCTTGTCGGGGCCGACGGTGGTGTAGGTGGTGTCCGAGTCACGGTGACCGGTGGTCGTGTCGTAGACCGACGTGGTCGTGCCCGTGGTCGTGCTCTCCTTGCCGTCGGGATCCTTGGTGGTGCTGGTGAAGTGGTCGTTGGTGTTCTTGGTGTTCCCCGACTCGGTGGTCTGGCTGTTGCCGGTCGTGGACGTGACGTTGCCGTAGACATCGGTGGCGGACGAGTCGTACGTGCCGTCGGCGTGGTAGTTCGTGGTGTCCGTACTGGTCAGGCCGGTGTTCGTGTGCTGCGTCGTGGTGATCTTCGTCGGCTTGCCGTCGGGGCCGTACTCGTACGTGGTCGTGGTGGTGTTGCCGTGTCCGTCGTCGGTGGTCCAGGTGCCGGGCCGGTCCGCGGGCGGCTTGGGCGCGTGCGGGTCGTTGGGGTCGGCGTTGCCGGCCGCGACCGCCGCCTGCCAGTCGTCCCAGATCTTCTTCTGGGTCGTGTACAGGTCCGCGGCGAGGGAGGCTTCCTGCTTGCTCGCCTCGCCGGCCAGCCGGAAGTCCCAGTCCGCCCAGCCGCGCGCCACCCCGTCGTAGAGGTTGCCGAGCTTCTCCAGCTTCTCCTCGGAGCGCTTGAAGGAGCTCTTCCACACGGAGTAGTAGGCGCGGATGGCCGTGGAGACCGAGGCCGCCCCGGTCTCGTTGACGGTGTAGTCCTGCTTGCCCTCGCGCGCCGCCTGGACCTGCCCCTTGAGGGTGCGGGCCTTCTGGGCGACCTGGTTGAGCAGTTCGTAGTCGACCGCGATGTCGGGCACAGTCACTCCCGGGGGACGGAGTCGGGGACGGGACGCGTACGTAAGATCAAACGCACCCGGGACCCGAACGGTTCAGTGATCCGGATTACACCCGTCTTCGCGGCCTGTGACGTCGTTCACAGAGTGAACCGATCAGTCGCGCTCTGCGTAGACATGATGTCCGGGCCGTGCGGAGCCCGGCTCTTGCCTACGGCCGGTCGCCGCCAGGGGGTGCTTGAACGTGGGAACGCGTCCAGGGGACTGGAGTGCGCTCGGCCTGGACGGCGATCCCACCCCGGGAGACCCCGCCACCCTCATCGTCGTCGCCGACGCGATGCGCGATCTCGCCACCTCGGCCGGGACCATCAATACCGGCCTGAAGGAACTGCAGGTCACCGCGGGCGACGGCCAGCGCTTCATCGGCAAGACCGCCGACGCGCTGCGCGACAAGGTCGACGACCACCTGTTCAAGTTCGTCGGGCGGGTGGAGGAGTCCTTCCACACGGCGGAGACCGCGCTGCGCACCTACAGCACCGTCGTCACCAACGCCCAGGCCGAGGCGGACCAGGCGCTGTCCGCGGCGCAGGGGCTGCCGCAGGACGACGCGCAGCTGCCCGGCCTCAAGCAGCGTGCCAGCGACGCCCAGGGCGACGTGTCCACCGCGGCGAAGGAACTGCGCAAGCAGCTGCACACGGCCGGCGAGCTGATGGTCCAACCGGTCAGCGACTGCGACCTGTTCTGGGAAGTCTTCCAGTGGCTGACGATCATCCTGTCCGTGCTCGCGGTCTTCACCGGCGGCATCCTCGCCGTCATCGCCTGGGGCATGAACGCCGTCCTGCTGATCAAGACGATCGTCGCCTTCAGCCAGGGCAAGGCCAGCGGCCTGGAGCTCGGCCTGGCCTTCCTCGGGGTGCTCTTCCCGACGACCAAGGGCATCAACGTCGGCGCGCTGCTCAAGGGGCTCGGCAACAGCCTCAAGGGCGGCATCAACGGGCTGACGATGGCGGGGAAGAACATCTGGTCGCAGATCGGCCACTTCTCCACGCTCACCGGTCTGCCGAAGTTCGTCATCGCGCCCATGGTGATCGGCGCCCACCTCGGCCCGGCCCTCAAGATCGACCTGGCCGGTCTGCTGCGCGGCATCGGCAACGGGGCCAAGGGCGGCTGGAACACAATGGTCACCGCCATCCACAGCGACTGGGCCAAGTTCACCGGAAACGTCGTCGGCGACTGGGCGAAGGCCGGAACGTACGGGCTGGTCAACATCCAGCGGATGGGACGGTTCGGGATCGCCGCCCTGGTGCCGCTCAACGCCACCGAGATCGGCGTCCTCGGCTTCGGTGGCGCGGCCCGGCTCGCGTTCGGCGAACGCGTCCTGGGCATTCCCCACCCCGAGCTGCACGAACTGCTCGTCAACGCGGGCCGCACGGACGCCGCGCTGCACTTCGGCTCGCCGCTGGCGGGCGGCGGCCACGGCACGATGGTGCCGTCCCCGATGGTGTCGCCGGGCGGACTGCACTTCTCGCCGGGGACGTTCAGCCCCAACTCCTCGCTGGGCGCGCTCTTCCGGCCGGGCACGGGATTCGGCTCGGCCGGCACCACCAACCTCGTCCACCTCGCGCTGGGCTCGATGCCCACCGTCAACCTCGGCCACCTCGGGATCGGTTCGATCGGCACCATCCGCGGTGCCGGGCTCGACGGCCTGCACGCGCCGGGGGCCTCCCTCAGCGTGCCCACCGCCGTGAACCCCGGTTCGGGCGCGCTCAGCATCGGCGGTCCGCACGGCATCGGCGCCCCCTCGGTGGTCGGGCACGCCGGTGGTGCGCCCGGCCTGCACGTCACCGGTCTCGGGGCGCCGCATCCGGGCGGTCTGAGCGTCGGCGGGGCGTCCCTGGTCACCCCGCCGCTGCCGCACGGCATGACGACACTGCCGGGCGGTCTGAGCGTGCCGCTCACCCACGGCGCCGGCATCTCCGCCGGGTCGCAGCTCGTCCACAACGCGGACCTCGCGGCCGGCCACGTACGGCTGGACAGCAATCTGCTGCTGCCCGGCCACACCGCCATCGACCTGCTGCGCGACGCGCACGGCTCGTCCCCGATGGTGCACGTGGACCAGGCGGTCTCCGGGGTGCACCCGGGAACGACGAGCGTGCCGCACACCGTCGGCATGGGCGAGGGCGTCACCATGGCCCGCGGCGCCGTCGGCCACGCCGAGGCGCTGAACGACCTGACCTTCCCCGAACTGCGCGCCCTCGCCTCGGGGGACGTCGCCGTGACCGGCATCCGGGCCGACGGCATCACCCTGCGCATCGGGGACTCCGCGCCGAAGACGATCGACGCGCACGCGGTGGCCAACACGGCGCCGGTCCCGCCGGCGCCCGTCGCCCATGTGACGACCGGTTCCGTGCCGGGCGTGCCGCCGGCCGGGGTCCACGGCGTCCAGGGCGAGCACGCGCTCACGGTGCCGACGCAGCCGGGCGTCCGGACGACGCCCACCGGTCTGCTGGACCGCCCGGCGCCGTCCGTCACGACCGGGGCCGCGGTGCACCCCGCCCCCGCGCCGCGCGTGCTCAACACCCCTGGGCCGCTCCCGAAACCCACCCTGTCCACGCACGACCTGGCGATGAGCCTGCTACGTGGTGACGACGAGCTCCGTGCGCCCGCTCCCACCGGGCTCAGCGCCCACACCGGCGCCCCGGCCGGTGTCTCCGCCAAGCCGGGACTGGACGCCGCGGGCGCCGGCCACCCGGGCTCCGAGAAGGGCGCGCTCGACCTGGTCGCCCGGCCCGGTACCCCGGTCAAGGCCGACGGGGTGCCGGTGCCCGGCAGCTCCCTGCACGTGGCGGCGGCCGAGGTCCCGGTGCCGCACCTTCCCGTGCGCGCGGACAAGGGCAAGGGCATAGCGGTCGATCAGCCCGCAGTGGTGACCCCGCTGCCGCCCGGCGGGCGGGGCGGCCGTGCCGCGGAGCTGGTGATGAACCAGCGGATCCACGCCGCCCGGCAGATCGTCATCGGCGGCTCCAGCGGCTCCGAGGCCGTCGCGAAGCTCAACGCCTGGGCCAGGTACGAGCGGTCCACGACGCAGCTGGGCAAGGCCGAGCAACAGCTCGACCACGTGACCCCGCCGCCCGGCCAGGGCGCCTCCACCGGGCCCACCGCGGCCTACCGGACGGCGCTGGCCGACGTCGAGCGGACCGGAGCGGCCGTCGACAAGGCCGAGGACACCCTGATCGCGCTCGGCATCGACGCCCGTGCCACCCGCATGGAGATCCGCTCCGTCACCGGCAAGATCTTCACCGACCGCGGCGGCCTGCTCGGCGGCGCCCCCTCGACCCGCCCCCGCGCGCCGCGCCCCGGCGCCGCCGACCTGAACACACCGTCACCGGCCGCCTCGCACACCGCCGCCGACGACGCGATGGACATCGACGTGCCCGCCACGGGAACGCATGTTCCCGGCCAGACCGCCGGTGGGCCGGTGCCGCACACCGTGCCGCACCCGCCCGGCCACGACGTCACGATGACCCCGCCGACCCGCCACGGCGACGACGCCATGCGGGTCGACACGCCCGCCCCCACCGGCGGCGTCCACACCTGGACCCCGCCGACCCCGCCGGCGGGCGTCACGGCCTCTCCGCACACCGCGGTCAACGACGCCTTCGCGCACTTGGGCGCGCGCACCGCCCGGCCGATGACCGCCGACCGCTACACGGCCCTGGTGCACGGGAGCGTCGAGGACTCCCGGCCCATCGCGTACGTGGTGAACGCGATCGTCAACTACCGGGAACTGGGCGGCCTGCAGTCGTTCCTGGACTCGGTCACGCACAACCTGACCGGCTTCGACGGCCGGGTCGCCGTCGTCATCGGCGTCAACGGCCAGGATGTCGCCGCGATCCGCGGCGCCATAGACAGCGCGCTCGGCGGGGCGTCGTTCCCGCACCCGCTCGCCCTGGTCGCCACCCCGATGCCCGCCGCCGCCAAGTTCGCGTACGGCACGGCCCGCAACGCCACCATGACCAGTGCCGCCAGCACCCATCTGGCGGAGACGATGATCAAACAGGGCAACCATCCCTACTTCTCCATCATGGACTTCGACGCCCACCCGCACACGGTGCCCGGCGGCGAGCACGTCTTCCGGCACTTCGACGAGGCCCTCGGCGCGCATGGTTCGCCCGACTTCCCGCCGCTGCGGCCACTGATGATGTCGGGCGGCTACCGGATGCCCGACATGGCCGTGGCCGGCGTCTCGGAGGACCTGATCAAGGTCACCAACGAGCGGCTCGCCGGGGACGCGGCGAAGGCGCCGAAGCCGGTGAAGGCGGCTGCCGCCGGGGCCGTGAAGAGGCCGCGGGTTGTCAAGGTCAAGGGCGATGTCGGCGAGGACTTCCTGCCCACCCTCGATGCCCGGATCCGCCTGGACATGCGGATCCGCGACCGGCTGGCGGGCATGCACCCGCAGCTGCCCTACTCCCCGGAGCCCAACCTCTTCGTCGACGCGTCCGCCGTCCTGCTGAACCGCCCCGGCCTGCCGCCGGTGCGGTTCGGCAACGGGGGCGCCGAGTTCCAGACCCTCAGCGAGCGGCTCAACCTGCTCAACGCCTGGGAGCTGGACCGGAACCTGCCGCTGCCGGCCTTCGGAGGCCTCCACCACACCCAGCTGCCGGAGATCCTGAGCCGGATCGACGATGCCTTCCGGACGGATCGCCCACCGCTGAACCAGGTGGAGATCAACCACGCACAAGGAGTCCTCAACGACCTGGCGAACGCCGTGCGGAACGGGGACCCGCTGGTCGGTGGGCTCAGGGCCGACCGGGCACCGGTGGTCCTGCACGGCCTCGCCGAAGCGCTGGGCCAGGGCGCCCATCTGCCGGGTGTGCCGGCCGCCATGGCCCGTGAGGCGCGGCAGATCCTGTGGCACACCAAGGAAGCCCTCGACGCGCGGCTGACCCTGCGCGAGCTCAACGCGGCCAACCACGTCCTGCCGGAACGCGGAACCGCGTTCCTCACCGACTTCCAGGGCGCCGCGATCCCCACCGACGTGTCCCGCCTGCTCAAGGACCTGTGGAAGGACGGCACCCTCCCGCAGGACCACGCGCACATCAAGAAGCCGCTGGACCGGCTCTTCAACACCGACGCGTCGGGCGGCAACGCGCAGGCGGGCCGCAGCGGGCTCGAACTCGCCCCGCACCGCGACAGCTGGATCGCGAAGGACTACGCGAAGCTGCCGCCGGACCTCAACAACGGCAATCCGTTCGACCCGTTGTGGCCGGTCCACCACGGCGCGGGCGACCTGCCGCGCACCGGAACCGCCGCGGACCTCTCCCGCGACCTCGACCCCAGGCTGGGCACCCCGGGAACGCACCCGGTGGGCACCGCGGTCTCCACCCCGCTGCCCGGCGGGGGCGCGTCGGTGTTCGCCGGGATCAACCCCGCCGAGCTGCGGCTGGTCTCGCACGGCCTCGCGCTCAGCGCGGACACCACGCACTTCCTGCGCCACCTGCGGTACTTCGCCGCCGAGCACCTGCCGACCCGGGCCATCGACCTGTCGCCCGGCTCACTCTTCGCGGCGCTCGACCGCGCCGCCGTCTCGGCGGGCGACCTGGACCCGGCCCGGATGCTGCAACGGGTCTTCGACCGGATCGACAGTGTCGGCGGGGTGACCGCGGCGACCGCGCAGAAGCGGCTCAAGCTGTTCACGGACGGGCTGAACGCCCACAACATCGGCGTCGAGGACTTCTTCGTACGGCTCGTCCAGGGACGGATCCACCCGCCCACGGACACCCTGCAGGGCCTGCGCGGGGCCGATATGGGCGCGCACTTCGCCATGGACCAGGGCAGTCTGCACGTACTCAGCTTCTACGCGCACGCCGTGGGCCGGGACATCCGGGTGACGGGCGGCGACGGTGTGCCCCATCTGATCAACGGCCCCACCGGCGGCAAGCGCGCCCGCGACTTCCTGGAGATCACCTGGCACGACAGCCCCGGGAACGGCGGCTGGCACGCGCGGCTGTCCGACGGCTCGGACGCACCGGTGCCGCCCGTTGAGCGCGGCGGCCCGCCGCCGGGTGCCGACGGACGCGGGCCCACCAAGCGACCCCGCACCGACGCGCCCGGCGGCGGGACACCGCACGGCCCCGGCCGGCCGGACCACGGAACCCCTCCGACGGACCCCGGCACGACGGTCAAGGGAAAGGGCAAGGCAGCGACCACCGCCTCGTCCTCCACCCGGGGCTTCGGGCCGGGCGGATCCGTTCCCGCCGCTCCCCAGGTCACCCGCGTCGAGGCCGAGACCGCCGCCTGGGACGCCTACACCGAGGCCAACGGCGAACTCAACCGGGCGCAGCGGGCGTTGCAGGCGCTGGAGCCCGGGCCCGGGAACACCGGCGCGAGCGGTTCGCGCGGCTCCTCCAGCGGGTCGCACGCCTACCACCAGGCGATGGACCTGGTGCGCCGGGCGAACGCGGCCCTGAACCGGGCCGAGGCGGAACTCGGCAGACTGGGTATCGACCTGCAGGCCGCCATGCACAATCTCACCATCAACCCCGGCCGCCACCGCCCGCCACCGCCCTCCGGAGACGCCCCGTGACCCCGCCCCCCGCCCCACCGGCGATCCACTACGTCGCCGATCCGGAACAGCGGCCGGCGGCGCATCCGACGATCGCCGCGGCCCTGGACGCGGCGGCGGACGGCGACGAGATCCGGATCGCCCCCGGCGGGTACACCGAGGCACTGCGCGTCGAACGGAGCGTCTCGCTGCTGGCCTGGACGGCTGACGGGCAGCACCCGTCCGGCCACCACGACCTGGTGACCGTCACCGCCCCCGACGAGGACCGGCCCGGCCTCGAAGTCGCCGCCGGCACCACAGTGGTGCTGCGCGGGCTGACGGTCCGCGGCGGCGCGGCGAACCGTCCCGCCGTGCGGCTCGCCGGCGGCAGCACCACATGGTCCGGCGGCGGCATCACCCGCGGCCGGCTGGAAGTCCTGGGTGACGCGGCGGCCCGGCTGAGTGACACGACGTTCACCGGAGCCACCCTCACCGGCGCCCTGCTGCGCACCACCGGCACCGTGCACCTGACCGACTGCGTGCTGGCCGACACCGACGGCACCGGACTGGTGGCCGGCGGCTCCACCCACCTCGAACTGGAACGCACGACGGTACGAGGAGCGTCGGGCTCGGCGCTGCGCATCCGCGAGAGTGCCCGGGTCCTCCTGCGCGACAGCCGGATCGACCGCGCGGGCCGCAGCGGTCTGCTCGTCGAGGACCAGGGCTCCGCGCTCCTGACGGACTGCCGGATCCGGGACTGCGGCGCCGAGGCGGTGCGCGTCCTGGGCAGTTCGCCCGCCCCCGCGGACCCCGCCGGGGCCGACGACCGGACGGTCCGCGCCGACGACGGCGTACGCCTGCACGGCTGCGAACTGACGGACTCCGGCACCGACACGGTGAGCGTCACCGGCCAGGGCCATGTGCTGCTCACCGCGTGCGTGCTGCGCGACAGCGGCGGTTCGGGCGTGAGCGCCGGGGACGACTCCCGGGTGTGGCTCGCCGACACGCGGATCGCCCGCACGTCCGCCGCCGCGCTCCGGGTGCACGGCTCCGCCCGGCTGACCGCCGGGCAGAGCACCGTACGGGACTCGGCCGCCAACGGCCTGCTCGCCGCGGACGACGCGACGGTACGGCTGGAGGACTGCGAGGTGGGCGAGTGCCGGTTCAGTCCTGTGCACATCGGAGGGCGGGCCACCGTCGTGCTCACGAGGCTGCGGGCGTCCGGTTCCCCGGAGCACGGTGTGCACGTGGTCGGCGAGGCGACCGTGGAGATGACGGACGGGTCGATCGCCCAGTGCGGGATGTCCGGTCTCGACGTCGCCGGTGAGTCGCGTGCGGAGGTACGCGGACTGAGCGTGCTGCGCTGCCGGAACGGCATCACGTCCGCGTCCCGGGGCCCGGTGCGGCTGCTCGACTGCGAGGTTACCGACGGGGAGCGGGCCGCCGTCGTGCTGGGGCCCGGCGACATCGAGCTGACGGGCGGGCGGCTGCTGCGGCCGGGCACCGCCGGGCTCGTCGTCGAGGCGGGCGCGCGGCCACGGGTGACGGATCTGGAGGTCCGGGAGGCGGCCGGCTCCGGTGTGGTGGTGGCCGGGGACGCCGAGCCGCGGCTGAGCGGGGTCCGCATCGTCCGGCCCGGCAAGAACGGCCTCATCGTCGAGGCCGGGGGAGCGGGACTGTTCGAGGACTGCGACATCGCAGGACCCGGGTTTCCCGCGGTGCACCTCGGCGCCGGGGCTACCCCCGTGCTGCGGCGGATCCGGGTCCATGACGCGGGCGAGGACCTGAGCGCCGACCCCGGCGCCGATCCCGTGGTGGAGGACTGTGTCTCGGTCCGGGTGAAGTCCCCCCTCTGGCCCGCCGCCTCGCTTCCGGGCGTGATGGCGTCCGGACCGTCGGGAGCACCGGAGGTGAAGGGCTCGGGGGAGGGCTCGGGGGAGAGCGAGCCGGCCGCGGAGACCGAGGAGAGCCTGGACAGCCTGCTGGGTGAACTCGACGAACTCATCGGACTGGCCCGCGTCAAACAGGACGTCGCGTCGCTGGTCAAACTGATGCGGATGGTGCAGCGCCGCAGTGCGGCGGGACTCGCGGCGCCCCCGCTGAGCCGGCACCTGGTCTTCGCGGGGAACCCGGGGACCGGCAAGACCACCGTGGCCCGGCTGTACGGCCGGATCCTGGCCGCGGTCGGGCTGCTGGAGCGCGGCCACCTCGTCGAGGCCGACCGGTCGGCGCTGGTCGGCGAGTACGTCGGCCACACCGGGCCGAAGACGCAGCGGGTGTTCCAGGAGGCGATGGGCGGTGTGCTGTTCATCGACGAGGCGTATTCGCTGGCCCCGGTCGGCGGCAGCGCGGGCAACGACTTCGCCCAGGAAGCCGTCGCGACCCTGGTCAAGCTCATGGAGGACCACCGGGACTCGGTGGTGGTGATCGTGGCGGGCTACCCGGCCGAGATGGAGCACTTCATCGACTCCAACCCCGGGCTGGCGTCGCGGTTCAACCGGACGCTGCTGTTCGAGGACTACGACACCGCCGAACTCGTGCGGATCGTGGAACAGCACGCCGCCTCGCACCAGTACGACCTCACGGACGCGGCACGGGCGATGCTCGACACCTACTTCGCCCATGTGCCCAGGGACGGCCGGTTCGGCAACGGCCGCTCCGCCCGCCAGGCGTTCCAGGCGATGACGGAGCGGCAGGCCTACCGGGTCGCGGAGATCGACGAACCGACCGAGGACGATCTGGTGACGCTGTCCGAGCTCGACCTGCCGGAACTCGACACCCAGCCCGCGACGTAGCGGCCGGGCGGCTGCCCCTTTCGGGTCAGCGCAGCCGCCACTTCTGGTTGGGCGTGCCCTTGCAGGTCCACAACTGCACCTTGGAGCCGCTCGCGGTGGCGTTGTTCGCCACGTCGACGCACTTGTCGGCCTGCGGGTTCACCAGGTCGCCGGCGCCGCTCATGATGAAGCGCTGGGCCGGGTTGCCGCTGCACCGGGCCAGCTGGATGAGGGCCCCGTCGTCATGGGATCCCCAGGCCACGTCCATGCAGTAGCCCATCGACCGGACCGTGCCGTCGGACTGGAAGTCCCAACGCTGGCTGTTGGCCCCGTTGCAGGTGCCGATCTGCAGAGCGAGGCCGTCGGTCCCCTTGCCGCCGGGGACGGTGATGCAGCGGCCCGAACCCGTGCCGACCACGGCGGAGCCGGGAGCGATGTAGGGCTTGGGCTTCGGCGCGGGGGCCTTGGGCGGGACCGCGACGGGCGGGTTCGTCCGGGGCCTGCTCTGCGGCTGACCCGCGGGCGGGGCCGGCGGGGCCGCGACCGAACCGGGCCCGTTCGGGGCGACGGGCTGCTGTGCCGTCGCCTGGGACCGCGGCTGCGTCACGGAGGACGTCTGCGACGGGGTCGCGGCGGGGGTGGTCGGGGTCCCCTTGGACGATGCGGTGACCACCGGACGGTCGGCTGCCGCCGTCTCCATCGTGAGATCGATATGGCTGATCAGCGGCACCGTCAGGGCGGCGATGCCGACCACCGCCGCCGCGGCGACGGTGGTCGCCCAGACCCGCCGGCCGGGCAGCAGCCCGCGCCGGGGCACCGTGGGGCGGCGCGCGAAGGTGTCGGAGAAGCGGGGCTCGGAGCTGTCGGGTCGCTCGGAGGACTGCTTCGGGGGAAGGGACGCCACGTGGTCTCCTGTCGGGGTCAGGAGGTGTGCGCAGGAGGCGCCGGCGCAATGCCATCAACCGTTCCCAGAGGGCGGGTTGAGGCACTGACCACTCGCTCTGACCTCGCTCACCGGATACGTGGCCAGTGTACCTATCTCCCGCCCCCGGCTTTCGCGGGACTCTGCCTGCCGGACCCGCCGGCCACCCTTGTCCTGAAGAACCTCCCGTGCCCGGGTATTGACCCGCGCAGTGCTGCCCACCATCCTGAACGCATGTTCAGAACGAACGTTCAGAACGAACTCGGGCCGGTGGACGTCGCGGTGATCGGCGGCGGTATGGCCGGAATGGCGACGGCGCTGCGACTGCAGGCCGCCGGACGGTCCACGGTGGTGCTGGAGGCGCACGGCCACGCCGGCGGGTGTGCCGGCTACTACCGCAAGCGGGGCTTCTCCTTCGACGTCGGCGCGACGACGCTGGTCGACTTCGCACCCGGCGGGGTCGGCTCCGAATTGCTGGAGAGCACCGGCATCGCACCACTGGACGCCCACGAACTGCCGGGCTACCGGGCCTTCCTGCCCGACCGCGAGGTCGTGCTGCACCGGGATCCGGCCGCCTGGCATGCCGAGCGGCTGCGGATGCTCGGTGACACCGACCGGCACCGGCGCTTCTGGGACCTGCTCGACCGGCTGGCGGGCACCTTCTGGCGGGCGAGCCGGTCGGGTGTGCGGCTGCCGGTCCGCGGTCCCGCCGACGCGCTGCGGGACCTGCGGGCGATCGGCCTCGCCGGGGTACCGCTCGCCCGCCATGTGAACCGGACCCTCGGGGACGCGCTGCGCGCCCACGGTCTGCGGGACGACGCGGCGCTGGTCGGGCTGCTCGGCATGCTCGTCGAGGACACCGTGCACACCGGTGTCGACGACGCGCCGCTGATCAACGCGGCGCTCGGTGTGACGATCCGCGGCGCGGGACTCAGCCGGCACGCCGGCGGTATGCACGGGTTCTGGCGGGTCCTGGTGGCGCACTACCGGGGACTCGGCGGCCGGCTCCGCACGGGGTGCGAGGTGTCCCGCGTCGACGGCGAGGCCGGGAGCTATCGGGTGACGACCCGGCAGGGCGATCTCCTGGCCCGGCGCGTCGTGTGCGCGATACCCGCCGTCACCACCGCCAGGATCTGCGCAACGCTGCCGGTCGCCCGCAGGCTGCGGCCGTTCCTGGAGCGCGACGCGGACGCATCCGGCGGTGCCTGCGTGGTGTTCCTCGGGGTGCCCGATGCCGAGGTGTCCGGCCAGGAACTGACTCACCATCAACTGCTGCAGTCGTACGACCGGCCGCTGGGCGACGGGAACAACATGTTCGTCTCCGTCTCCGAGCCGGGGGACCCGCTCAGCGCCCCGCCGGGCCACCGGGCGGTGATGATCTCCACGCACACGGATCTGGCCGACTGGGCCGGGCTCGACGCGACCGCGTACGAGCAGCGCAAGAAGGAGATCGGCGAACGGCTCGTCAGCTGTGCGCGGCGGGCCTACCCGCGGCTGGGGGAACGGGCGGTGATCGCCCAGACCGGTACACCCCGCAGCTACGAACGCTTCGGGTTCCGTCCGGGCGGCGCGGTCGGCGGCCCGCGCCAGCACCTGCGCAACACCAATCAACACGCCGTCCCGCACGATCTCGGCGGACCCGGCCTCTGGCTCGTCGGGGACTCGACCTGGCCCGGGCTGGGCACCGTCGCCTGTGTGCTGGGCAGCCGCATCGTCGCCGAGGGCATGCTGCGCGAGAAGGGACCGACCCGGTGAAGCAGTCCCACCCCGTGGACCAGCCCGACGCCACCCGCCAGCCCAGCCTGGCCGACCTCGGTGCGGACCTGCTGGTCACCTCGCGAAGGCGGCGGCTGATCGCGCTGTGCCGTCCGTTCGCCGGGGTGTCGCTCTTCGCCGTCGCGGCGTGGCTGCGCTGGTGGTGGCTCACACCGGTGATCGTCTTCGGTGTCTTCGTCTCGGTCGTCACCGTCACGCACGACGTCGTGCACCGCACGATCGGCCTGTCGGCGCGGGCCACCGACTGGGCGCTGTTCGCGACCGGGCTGGTGCTGCTGGAGAGCGGGCACGCGTACCGCGCCACGCACACCCAGCACCACCGGCTCTTCCCGCACCCCGACGACCCGGAGGGACACCCCGCCGACCTGTCGTTCCTCGGTGCGCTGCTGCACGGACCGGTGTTCCTGGTCCGCCTCTGGTTCTGGTCCTACCGGCGCGGCCGCGACCGCGGTTGGCTGCTCGCGGAGGCGGCCGTGCCCGTCACGGTGCTCGGCGGCGGCGTATGGCTCTGGCCGTACACGCCCGGAGTGCTGGCCTACGCGGTCATGATGATCGCCGGAAGCTGGGTGTACCCACTGCTGACGGTGTATCTGCCGCACCACGACTACGGCGACACGCCGCTGACCCAGACCCGTACGCTGCGGGGCCGGATCATCCCGGCGGTCTTCCTGGAGCTCACCTACCACCTCGAACACCATCTGTACCCGCAGGTGCCGAGTCATCAGCTGCCGGAGCTGGCGCGCCGGCTCGAGACGTACCTCGCCGCCAACGGCGTCCGGGTGGTGCGCGTTGTCTGACACCCGTGGCCGGGTACTCGACGCCGCCCTGTCCTGCCTTGTTGCGCACGGCTTCGGCGGCACCACCGCGCGGGCGATAGCGCAGGCGGGCGGCTTCGCGCCCGGCGTCATCTACTACCACTTCACCGATCTGGACGACCTGTTGGTGGCGACGCTGGCGCACACCTGCGAGGCGCGCGCGAAACGGTACCGGGCCGAGCTGTCGGACGTGGACCGCGCCGGGCGCGCGGTCGAGATGCTGCGGACGCTCTACGACGAGGACACCGCGGTGGGGCACATCGCCGCCGTCCAGGAGATCTACGCCGGGGCGCGGCCCGGGTCGCGGCTGGCCGCCCAACTGTCGCTGGAGACCCGGCGATGGGAGGAACTGGCGGAGGAGCTGCTGACCACGTTGCTGCGCGGCAAACCGCTTGCATCCGTGGTGCGGGTGCCCGTGGTGGCCAGCGCGGCCGTGGCGTTCTACCTCGGCATGGAGACGCTCACCCACCTCGACGGCGACCGGTCGCGTCCGGCGGCCCTCTTCGACCAGGCCGCCCGGATCGCCGCCGTCTTCGACCGGATCCCGCGCCTGCGCCGGCGATCCTCGTAGGCGCCACACCCGCACCCCCTTTCACCGCTGGGTGCGCCCCGCTGTGAGACTGGTCGCCTGATCGCCGTCAAGGAAAGGCTGCTCCTCATGAAGATCCTGGTCGTCGGTGCCGGAGCCACCGGAGGCTTCTTCGGCGCCCTCCTCGTCAAGGCGGGCCGTGACGTCACCTTCCTCGTCCGCGCCGACCGCGCCGCCGCCTTGCGGGAGCGGGGTCTGCGGATCACCGGCCTGGGCGAGGAAGAAGTGATCACGCCACGGCTCATCACCGCATCCGAACTGACCACGCCCTACGACCTGGTCCTGCTGTCGGTGAAGTCCACCGCTCTCCAGCAGGCCATCGACGACGTGGCCCCGGCGATCGGCCCGGAGACCACGATCGTGCCCCTCCTCAACGGCATGGCCCATCTCGGAGAGCTCACCGCGCGCTTCGGCGCGCAGCCGGTGCTCGGCGGGGTGGCGAAGGTCATCACCACTCTGAACGCGGAAGGGGACATCGTCCGGCTGGCCCCGTTGGCTAACCTGGACATCGGCGAACAGGACGGCCGTCCTTCGGCCCGGCTGGACGAAGTCCGCGCCCTGCTGGACGGCGCCGGCATCACGGTGGGCGTCCCGGAGGACATCGTCGCGGCGATGTGGCACAAGTGGGTCTTCATCACCACCGTCGGTGCGGTGACCTGCCTGATGCGCGGCACGGTCGGTGACGTCAACGCCGTCCCCGGAGGATCCGACTTCGCGCTCGCCGTCCTGGCCGAGACGGCCGCGGTGGCGGACGCCGCCGGCTTCCCCGTTCCGGAGAGCCAACTCGGCGTGATCACCGGGATGGTGAAGCAGGACGGGCCGTTCGCGCCCTCCCTGTACCGCGATGTCGTGGCCGGCCGGGCGACCGAGGTCGAGCACCTCTTCGGCGACTTCCTCGTGCACGCCCGCGCCCTTCAGATCGGCACCCCCCTGCTCGACCTGGCCACCCTGCACCTACGCGTCCACCAACACCGCGTCGCCATGGGCACCCTCGACCAGCGGTGAGGCGTCCCCGCACCCACGCGGACGCCTTCCGGTGAGGTGAGAACGCTCGGTCACCGTACCGGTCGGACGCGGCGGTCGCGGGCCGTCCGCGGCGGCGTGATCACGCACCGAAGCGGTCGTATAAGCGGGCCGCAGGTGGGGTAGAACGGTGGCGGACATCCTGATCCGGGGTGTCCGCGGCGCCCGTTGCGGGCGGCACTGTCACGGACGAAGGATGCAGAAACGATGGCCAGCGGCACGGTGAAGTGGTTCAACTCGGAAAAGGGCTTCGGGTTCATCGCCCAGGACGGCGGCGGCGCCGACGTCTTCGCCCACTACTCCAACATCTCGGGCACCGGCTATCGCGAGCTCGCGGAGGGCGAGCATGTGACCTTCGATGTCACGCAGGGCCAGAAGGGACCGCAGGCGGAGAACATCGTCCGCGGCTGACACCCCGGGTGCGGGAGGAGGCCGGCGCCCCGCCGGCCCGGCCTCTTCCCGGAACCCCCGCTCTCTCCCGCGGGCCGTCCCGGGCAGCGGACGAGACGTGGGCCACATCCCTGGCGTGGATGTCACATCGCGAGTGGCCGGGCCGCTCTCAGATGGTGACCACGACACAGGGAGCACCCAGTGAAGCTCACCATCTTCGCCGCGACCGGCGGGATCGGCCGGCAGATCCTCGACCAGGCCGTCGGGGCGGGCCATGACGTCACCGCGGTCGTGCGGAACCCGGACAAGGTGTCCGGACCCATCCGCATCGTCACCGCCGACCTGGCCTCCGCCGACCCGGCGACACTCCAGTCCGCGATCGGCGGCGCGGACGCCGTTCTCTCCGGCCTCGGGGCCCGCTCGAAGTCCGAGGCGGGCGTCGCCTGGCAGGGGACCCGGGCCATGGTCCAGGCGATGCGGGCGACGGACGTCCGGCGCATCGTCGTCGTCAGCGCGGCCCCGATCGGCACGGTGCCGTCACCCGGAATCCCGAACCCGCCGAAGCACGATCCCGGCGACGGATTCCTCATGCGTCAGGTGTTCGGCCGGCTGGTGAAGGCCGCACTGCGGGACCACTACGCCGACCTCGCGCGGATGGAGGACATCCTGCGCGAGAGCACGCTGGACTGGACCGTGATCCGGCCCCCGAAGCTGACCGACAAGGCCCTGACCGGGACCTACCGCACCGCGTACGAACAGAACGTACGGGGCGGTTGGTCGGTCTCGCGCGCCGACGTCGCCCATTGCATGCTCGACGTCCTGGAGCGCCCCGAGACGGCCGGCCGGGCGATCGGCATCGCCGGCTGAGTGCGCCGGCCGACAGGGCCGGTGATGTGACCGGCCGGTGGCCGGGGAAGTGTCAGGTGCAGAACCCGGCGGAGAGCCCGGCCCGCACGGGGGGGCCGGGCTCCTCGTCATGCGCGACGACCCGCGGTTCAGCGTGGCGTGAGGCTCGTCCCGAGCCGCTCCGTGGTGTTCCCGTAGGGCAGGTCGGTCAGCGACAGATCGGTGCAGAAACGGGTGACGAGGTCGGCGAAGTCCGCGATGCGCTCGACGGGCGCCAGGTGATCGGTCTCCTTGATGGTGGTGAACCACGCCGCGGGCAGCTGGGCGGCCACCTCGCGGCCCATCTCGGGGGTGGTCAGCGTGTCGTACTCACCGGTGACCACCAGGCTGGGGATGGCGGGCGCCGGTTCGGGGCGGTACCACTCGTGGCGCATCAACCGGGTGTTGTGCTCGGCGGACTTGCGCAGTTCCTCGGGGCTCTGGCCGACGATCTGCTGATAGACCAGCCGGGCGACGGCGGCGTGCTTGCGGACGTGGCCGGTGCCCGGAGGGGACATGAAGCGGTCCGCGAGTTCGCGTGCGATCGGCTCCGTCTCGCCGCGTTCGATCATGACGGACCAGCGCTCCATCGCCTCGGCGTAGCCGGCGGGGATGCGGGTGGTCATGCCGACCAGCAGGAGGCGCTTGACGAGTGCGGGGTAGTGCTGCGCGAAGCGCAGCCCGATGGCCCCGCCGTAACAGGCGGCGACGAGGTTGATCCGGGGCAGGCCGAGCTCCTCGACGAGGTGGCGGACGGCCGCCGCCAGGAAGTCCACCCCGTACTTGGCGGGCAGGAAGTCGGCGGTGCCGTAGCCGGGGAGGTCGACGGTGATCACTTGGCCCAGGGGGGCCAGCCACTTCTCGTGGCGCACCCAGGAGTTGCGGTCCTGGGACGATCCGCCGAGGACCAGGACCGGCTCGGTGCGCGGGGTGCCCTGGCGCACGATGCGGCAGGTGAAGCGGAAGCCGTCGAAGGTCAGATCCCGCTCCTCCACCCGGACGGGTGGGATCGTCCCCTGGACCCCCAGGACTCCGTAGGCCGCCTGGGCCTGTCCGGGGAGGGTGGCGGTGGCGCCGAGCCGGTCCGCCCCACGGTCCTGGGGAGGTGCGGTGTCGGTGGACATGAAGGGCTCCAGAATTCAGGGAGGGCGGTGTGACGCCGTCCCCGTCCGCGGCGGGCGGGAACGGCGTCCGGACCGTTCCGCCTGTATGACGTGACCCGAGAGGAGTCGGCGGAGGGCCCGGTGACGAAGAGCGAACGCCCAGCGCCCGCCGTGCGCGGCGTCCGCGCACAAGGGGCCGATCGCCGCTTCGATCACCAATAGGTGTTCGTTGCAGTCTGTTTGCCCGGATTGGTGGGAACACCCTTTGCGGGGTTGATTCACCTGTTCAGGTGATAGGAGACGTCACTCTGGGTGAACGTTTCGAGGAGCTTGGCTGACGCTCGTCACACGGCGTAGCTGTTCGCCGCGGCACTCCGTGCAGGAGCTCGCGTTGGACCAACGACCTGTTGCGGCGCCGAGCCGCGCAGGATCCCAACGGGGTCCGGTGCCCGGCGGGTTGGACGTACCGTTCTCCCAAGGTCGCTTTCGCAGCTCGCACGGGGGAATCTCATGGCCATCGACTACGTCAAGCGCCCCGCCGCCGGCCCGGCGATCGATCTCGTGAAGGTGCGGGACAGCGCGCCCCGGCTCGTCGACCTGTACAAGTCGGCCCGGGTCTCGCTGGAGAAGGCCGGGATGGCCGGGCAGCGCGCCGCGGTCTATCTGGTCCTGGACCGCTCGGGGAGCATGCGCCGTTACTACAAGGACGGCACCGTCCAGCACCTCGCCGAGCAGGCGCTCGGCCTGGCCGCGAACCTCGACGACGACGGTGTGGTGCCGGTGGTCTTCTTCTCCACGGAGGTCGACGGTGTCGCCGACCTCGGCCTGACCGACTACGAGGGCCGGATCGGCGCCCTGCACGCGGGCTTCGGCCGCATGGGCCGCACCAACTACCACCTGGCCATGCAGGCGGTCATCGACCACTACGCCGACTCGGGCGCCACCGATCCGGCCTTCGTCATCTTCCAGACCGACGGCAGCCCCAGTTCCAGGACCGCCGCCGAGCATGTCCTGTGCACCGCCGCCCGGTTGCCGATCTTCTGGCAGTTCGTGGCCTTCGGGGACCCCGACGACAGCCAGTTCGACTTCCTGCGCAAGCTCGACGACCTGCCGGTACCGGCCAAGCGCGTGGTCGACAACGCCGGGTTCTTCCCCGCGGGCGACGATCCCCGCGCGCTGTCGGACGCCGAGCTCTATCAGCGGCTCACGCAGGAGTTCGGTTCCTGGATCACCGCCGCGACGGCCGCGGGCGTCATCCGCTGACGGTCGCGCTCCGCAGCAGCCGGCACGGCCCGTCCGCCGCGTCGCCGCTCACGCGTCGTCCCAGCGGAACAGCCGCACCGCCAGCAGCGTGAGCACCGCGGTGAACAGCAGCAGCCCGCCGATCGTCGGCAGTGCGTCGCCCCAGCCGCCGCCCCTGGTCAGCACGTTCTGCATGGCGGTGGACAGATGGTGCAGCGGCAGCACGGTCGAGACCGTCTTGAGCCAGCCGGGAGCGCTGTCCAGCGGGAAGAAGGATCCGGACAGGAAGGCCATCGGCAGCACGATCAACTGCGCGGCCGCCGTGGCCGTCTGCTCGGTCTTCGCCCAGGATCCGACGAGCAGGCCGATCGACATGAACGCCAACGACCCGGACAGCACCAGCGGCAGCGCGATCCACCACTGTCCGGTGAGCTTCAGTCCGTAGTACGGCAGCGTCGCCACCCCGAGGAACACGGCGGTCTGCACGAGCGCCACCAGGAGCGTCACCGCGACCGGGGCGGCCACCACGGCGGGCAGCCGCACCGGGGCCAGCCGCAGCCGGCGCAGGATGAACTTCTTGCGCCACACCACCAGGGTGAGCGCGGCCGTGAAGGTGCCGGAGGTGGCGATGGCCCAGCCCAGCAGGCCCGGTGTGAGGTACTGGATCGGCTTGGTCGACAGATCCTCGACCTGGGACGCCTGGAGGACGTACGTGGGCGGAGCGTGGCTCGCCTCCTGGTTGGCCTGCTGGACGATGCCGTTGACGACGCCCTGCACGGTCGCGGCGCGGGTGGCGTCGGCGACGGAGTAGCGGAGCACCAGCCGGCCGTCGGGCCCCTGCGCGACCAGACCGTCGTCGTCGCCGTTCCTGACCTTTTCGAGGGCGCCGGCCTGGTCGTCGTCCCGGACCAGGGTCACCTCCTCGTTCAGCTGGGCCCGTTGGTCCGGCGTCATGGAGTCGAAGAGGGCGACCGGGCCGCTCTGCAGCAGCGTGATGTGGGGTGCGGAGGCACCCTTGAACAGCGAGCCGAACAGCAGCAGGAACAGCAGCGGGAACAGGACCGTGAAGAAGACCGCGGCGCGGTCGCGGCTCCAGCCCAGCAGTTGGGCCCTGGCGAGGGAGCGAAAGGCGGTCATGCGCGGTACTCCCGTCCGGTGAGCTGCAGGAACACATCCTCCAAAGTGGCCCCGCGCACCTCCAGGCCGCGCAGCGCGTCCTGCTCCGCGAGCAGGGCGAGCACCGGAGCCGGGGTGCGGGTGGCGATCGTCAGGGTCACGCCGTCGTCGGCGACATCGGCCCGCGTTCCGGACCCGGCCAGCAGCTCACGTGCCCGGTCGGCCGTGAGCCGGCCGGACTCCACGGTCAGCCGGGTCGGTGCGTCCAGCTCCCTGACCAGGGTGGCCGGCGGATCGGTCTTCAGGATTCGCCCGTGGTCCATCACCGCGACCCGGTCGCAGAGGATCTCGGCCTCGTCCAGGTAGTGGGTGGTCAGCACGACGGTCCGGCCCCCGGCGTTGATCTCCCGCAGCAGATCCCACAGATTGCGGCGGGCCTGCGGGTCGAGACCCGTGGTCGGCTCGTCGAGGAACAGCAGCTCCGGGTCGTGGACCAGGGCGCAGGCGATGGCCAGCCGCTGGGCCTGGCCGCCGGACAGCTTCTCGGCCGCGGTGCCCGCCGAGTCGGCGAGCCCGACCCGGGCCAGCATCGCGTCCGCCCGCGCCGCCCCGACCCCGTACAGGGAGCCGAAGGTGACGATCTGCTCGCGCGCGGTCAGCCGCTCGAAGAACGCGGACGCCTGCAGCTGCACCCCGATGCGCGGCAGCAGCGCGGAGTTGCGCGGCCACGGGCTCAGTCCCAGTACCCGCGCGCTGCCCTCGTCCGGTTTGCGCAGCCCCTCCAGGATTTCGAGGGTCGTGGTCTTCCCGGCCCCGTTGGGCCCGAGCACCCCGAAGAACTCCCCGGACCTCACCTCCAGGTCGACGCCGTCGACGGCCTGCACGTCCCCGTACCGCTTGCGCAGGCCTTCGGCCGCGATCGCTGCTGTCATGGGCACACCTTAGGGGCGGCATTCGGCCCCACTGGGCTCGATCACCTGTTCCCGTCCCACCGGTTCCGGAGCGGAAGGGAAGCGTCCGGGGCAATCGGGGGGAGTGCGGGGGTGGTGGATCGCGCCGGGGCGGGCAGGCGCAGGACAGGCGTGAATCGGCCGGGAGGCGCTGGGTGGTGGGGTCGCCGGTCCCAGGAAGGAAGGCTGACGAGGGTGATTCTCGATGATGGTTGAGCGGTTTCTGAAGGTTTCCTGCGGGAAGGGCGGCGTCGCGGAGGCGCGGGCCTGGGCCTGTGCACAGCTGGAAGGGTTCGGCTGGCCCGCGCACTGGCGGCCGGACTACAACGTGGTGGCGCTGTTGGTGTCGGAGCTGGTGACGAACGCGGTGCGGCACGCCTCCGGCGCCGTGGGCCTGCGGCTGATGTGGGACGAGCGGCGGCTGCGGATCGCCGTGGACGACTCCTCCACGGTCCTGCCCGTGGTGCGGCCGGCGCGGCCGGACCTGCCCGGTGGGCACGGTCTGAACCTGGTGCAGCGGCTCTCCGGCGGCTGGGGTGTGGTCCCCCGGGCCGGAGGCAAGCGGGTGTGGGTGGATCTGGTACCCGGCTAGGCCGTGTCTGCCGGAGATCCTCCACCGGATCCCTGATGGCCGCGATGTGCTTCCGTACACTGGGTCCAGCTGTGGGCCCGGGCTCCCTCCGGGCCCATCAGTATGTCCGCCCGCTGCTGTCCGCCCGCCGCTGTCCGCCCGCCGCTGTCCGCTCCGCCGGTGTCCGCCGCCCGGGTGGTCCGCGTCCCTCGATTGGCCTGCCGGTGTGGCGCGACCGGGGCACCCGGGTCAGGATCGGCTCGGTAGCCCCTGCTGTGAGGAGCGGATGGTCATGTCGGAGCGCAGCCGTCGCCAAGGAGCCGTAGAGGCCCCCTTCAGCCTGCCCATGGGCCACCCGCTCGGCGAGGTCGGCGACGAATGGCTGCCCGGCGCCCCCACCCGGCCCCGCGAGGACGGCGACCGGACGGCGGCGGCCACGCCCAGCGGGAAGCACACCCCGTCCCGCAATCTCGCGTACGGCGACTACTGGGTCGAGAAGGACGGTGCCGACGGCGGCAGCGGCCGCAACGGCGAGCGGAACGCCTGACCGCTGCGGAACGCCTGACCACCGCGGAGCGGACGCCGGTGAGCCCCGGGCCGCTCGCGGCTCAGGGCATCCGGACCAGGTGGACCGCCGTGCTCGCCCAGTCACCGTGCGGCAGGTCGGGCAGCAGGCCGTACCCGGTCAGCACCGCCGCGGAGTGCACGGAGCCACTGTCGGCGTCGCGGTAGCGGGCGGTGGGGTCGAGCCCGGCCAGTCGTAGCGGCAGCCGCGGACCGCCGTGCCGCGGGGTGCGCCGCCAGACCAGCAGCAGCGCCTCGCTCCGGTCCGCCGCGGTGTACTGCACGGCGGCCGGGCCGTCGTCGACGGGACCGCGCGGCCGGTGCAGAGTGCCGTGCTGCACCAGATGACGTACCCGCTTGTACCGCGCCAGCAGGGCCGCGCCTTCGGTCAGTTCGTCGTCCGACCAGCGGGTGAGGTCGCCTCCGATGCCCAGCACCCCGGCCATCGCGACATGGAAGCGGAAGCGCAGCGGCACCGTGCGGCCGGTGAGCTGGTTGGGTACGTCGGTCACCCAGGCGGCCATGGTCCGGGCCGGGTAGATCTGGCCGAAGCCGTGCTGGATGTGCATCCGGTCGGCGGCGTCGGTGTTGTCCGAGGTCCAGGCCTGGTCGGTGCGGGACAGGATGCCCAGGTCCACCCGGCCGCCGCCACCGCTGCAGGTCTCGATCCGCAGGCCGGGGTGGTCGGCGCGCAGGCGGTCGATGACCTCGTAGAGGTGGTGGACATACGCCGTTCCGACGCGGTCGGCGCCGTCCGGCTCAGCCGGCCAGCCGGCTTCGCTGAACGCGCGGTTCATGTCCCATTTGAGGAAGTCGATGCCGTGCTCGCCGACCAGCCGGGTCAGCCAGTCGTACGCCCAGTCCGCGACGTCCCGGCGGGCGAAGTTCAGCACCAGCTGGTTGCGCAGTTCGGTCCGGGCGCGGTGCGGGAAGTGCAGCACCCAGTCCGGGTGCGCCCGGTAGAGGTCGCTGTCCGGGTTGACCATCTCGGGCTCCACCCACAGGCCGAAGCGCATGCCGAGCTGGTGCACCTCACGGACCAGCGGGGTGAGGCCCTGGGGGAAACGGTCGGGGGACGGGGTCCAGTCGCCGAGTCCGGCGTGTTCGCTGCGGCGCGCGCCGAACCAGCCGTCGTCCATGACGTACAGCTCCACACCCAGCGCCGCCGCGCGGGCGGCCAGCTTGAGCTGGCCGGGCTCGTCGACGTCGAAGGCGGTGGCTTCCCACGAGTTGTAGAGCACCGGGCGGATCTCGTCGGGGTGCGGCAGCACGTGCGCCAGGGTGTACGCGTGCCAGGCCCGGCTGGTCGCGCCGAAGCCGCCGTCCGCGTAAAGCCCGGCGAAGCGGGGCGTGGTGAACTCCTCGCCGGGGCCGAGCGGCAGGACCGTACCGTCGTGCCCGGCGCCGCCGGTGAACCCCGCCCGGCCATCGGGGGACCGCTGCACGGTGATGCGCCAGCCGCCGCTCCAGGCGAGGGCGGCACTCCACACCTGCCCGTGGTCCTCGGTCGCGTCACCCGCGTCGAGCATCACCCAGGGGTTGCTGTGATGGCTGGTGATGCCCCGGCGGCTGGTGAGCGTCGTCTCCCCGAACGGCACGCGGTCGCGGTGCAGTTGGGTCTCGGCCGACCACTGGCCGGTGACATGGCTGAGCCGGTGGTCCTCCCGGGCCGGAACGGTCCACGCGGCGGAGTCGGCACGGGGCAGCGCGACGGTGTCGTCGCCCGTGTTGCGCAGCACCGTCCAGCGTTCGATCACATCGCTGTCGTCGTGGACGCGGTAGTGGAGAGCGATCTCCAGGGGGTAGTGGCGGTCGCGGAACTCCAGGACCAGTTCGGCGGCGCCGGACGCCGGCTCGTCCACGCGGTGGCCCGTCGCGAGCCACTCGAAGGCGCGGGTCCCGTCGGCGAAGCGGACCTGCAGCGAGGGGACCCCGAACCGCGCTCCGCCGTCGACGGGCAGTTCCTCGCCGACGGGTGGCGGCCCCTCGAAGCTGCTGGCCGGCGGGGGTGGGGGAGTGGCGAGCTCCTCGGCCTCCGCAAGGGTCAGCCGCGGTCCCCACGCGAGGTGGCAGGGCGCTCCCGTTCCGCCGACGCGTAGCGCGTACGAGGTGCGCGGGGTGCGGAGCAGCCAGACCCCGGTGCCGGGGGCGAAGGAGATCACAGGCATTGATCCTTACGTTCAGATAGCGCCTTGAGAGCAGTCGGCAGCCAACCCCGCTTGCGATCACCTGTCAATACTCATGACGGAGGCTGTATTTGGAGGCCGTGATCCCACTGGAGCGACATCTTGAAAGGAGCTTACTTCTTTCATTGACAGCGGAAAAGAACCCCCTTACGTTTCGGCCATGCACTCGTCGCCTCGTACCGACGTGGTTCCGGCAGCGACGCCGGCCGCCTCCCTGGTCTTCACCACCGTGCTGTCCCACGGCCCGCTCACCCGGATCGAGATCGGCCGGCGGACCGCACTGTCGCCGGCGGCGGTCACCAAGGCGGTACGGCCGCTGATGGCGGCCGGCTATCTCGTCGAAGGCGTGGACGAGGAGGCGCGGGCCTCGCTGGGACGGCCCGCCAATCCCGTCCGCGTCGACGGCGGCCGGGCGCTGTTCATCGGCGTCAAGGTGACCGGGGACGAGATCATCGCGGTGCTCACCGATCTGTGCTGCCGCATCCGGGTGGCCCGTCACGTCCGGCTCACCGCCCGCGACCCGGGCGCCGTGCTCGCCTCCATCGGCGGACTCGTGCAGGAGCTCCTCACGGAGGCCGAAGGGTTCGGTGTGCAGGTCAGCGGGCTGGGGCTGGCGGTCTCCGGTGACGTGGACCGGGTGGCCGGAGTGGTGCGCTACTCACCGTTCCTCGACTGGCGCGACGTGCCGCTCGCGGAACTGGCCGGCACGGTGACCGGCCTGCCGGTCACCGTCGACAACGACGTACGCGCGCTCACCGTCGCCGAGCAGTGGTTCGGGGCCGGGGCCGGAGTGTCCGACTTCGCGCTGGTGACCGTCGGTGCGGGCATCGGCTGCGGACTCGTGGTGCACGGACGCGTGGTCTCCGGCGCGCACGGCGTCGCCGGTGAGATCGGCCATCTGTCCATCGATCCGCTCGGGCCGCTGTGCCACTGCGGAAACACCGGGTGTGTGGAGGCGATCGCCGGTGA
Source organism: Streptomyces sp. RKAG293 (assembly GCF_023701745.1). Lineage (NCBI taxonomy): Bacteria > Bacillati > Actinomycetota > Actinomycetes > Kitasatosporales > Streptomycetaceae > Streptomyces > Streptomyces sp. RKAG293. The sequence goes on from NZ_JAJOZB010000001.1 coordinate 8,440,936, forward strand.
CGCCGCCATCATCCGCCGGGTCCGTGAGGTGACCGGACTGCCGGTCACCGACTCCGCACAGGCCCTGGAGCTCGCGCACCAGGGCGACCCCGGCGCGCGAGAGGTGTACGCCCGGGCCGGAGAGGCGATCGGCCGGGCCATCGGGGCCGTCGTCAACGTCCTCGGACCGGAACGAGTGATCATCTCCGGCGAGGGACTGGCGGCGTACGACCTGTTCGCCGAGCAGATCCGTGACGCCTTCACCGCGTCCGCCTTCGGTACCGCCGCCCAGTGCGACGTCATGACACGTCCACTGCCCTTCGAGGAGTGGGCGCGCGGCGCCGCGGCCACCGCGATCCAGTCCTTCATCGGCATCGACACGTAACGCACGTCCCCCGACCCCCACGGCATGCCCCCACGCATGACCCCCCACCCACGCATGACCCCCACGCACCTCAGACCACCGAGCCGCTCCGCAACGCCCTGCGCACGCCCATGCCCTCACAACAGGAGGTCCGACCCATGCGGTCATCCTCGTACCCCTCCACGCCCCCCATACCCGTCACCACGCGGCCGGCCCGCCGTGCCACCCGGGCCCTGCTCGTCCTGGCCCTCGCCGGCGGCCTGACGGCGACCGTCCCCGCCGCGATGGCCTCCTCTCCCGCGGCCGCCGGAACCTCCGCCGCTCCCACCACCGCCAAGGCCGCGCCCGCCGCGCCCGCCCAGAAGCCGTTCATGGGCTGGTCCAGCTGGAGCATGCAGTCCTCGAAGTACCCGGGGCTCAACCCCGACGGGGACTACAGCTACCTGACCGAGAAGAACGTCCTCACGCAGGCGGGCGCGCTGGCGTCGAAGCTCAAGAAGTACGGGTACGAGTACGTCAACATCGACGCCGGCTGGTGGCGTGACACGACGTGGAAGCCGGAGTTCGACGCGTACGGCCGCCAGGCACCCGACCCCGTCCGGTTCCCGCGCGGCATGAAGCCGGTAGCCGACGACATCCACGCCAAGGGTCTCAAGGCCGGTATCTACCTGCCCGCGGGGCTGGAGAAGGAGGCGTACGGCGCGGGCAAGGTCCCGGTCTGGAACGCACCGGGCTGCACCACCGCCGACATCGTCTACGGCGACCTGCGCACCACCAACGGCTGGGACAGCGCCTACAAACTCGACTTCTCCCGGCCCTGCGCGCAGAAGTACATCGACTCGCAGGCGCAGACGTTCGCCGACTGGGGCTACGACTTCCTGAAGCTGGACGGCGTCGGACCCGGCTCCTTCAAGAGCGGTGACAACTACGACAACGTCGCCGACACCGCCGCCTGGCAGAAGGCGATCGCCACGGCCGGGCGCCCCATCCACCTCGAACTGTCCTGGTCGCTGGACATCAACCACGCCGCCGACTGGAAGAAGTACTCCAACGGCTGGCGGATCGACACCGACGTCGAGTGCTACTGCAACACCCTGGTGTCGTGGGAGAACTCGGTCGACGACCGGTGGGACGACGTGGCCGGCTGGACCCGGCACGCCGGCCCCGGGGGCTGGAACGACCTCGACTCCCTCGACGTGGGCAACGGCGCGATGGACGGCCTGACCAAGGCCGAACGGCAGAGCTACGCGACCCTGTGGGCCATCGCCAAGTCCCCGCTCTACACCGGTGACGACCTCACCCGCCTCGACGACTACGGCGTCTCGCTGCTGACCAACCGCGAGGTCATCGCGCTCAACCAGGGCAGCACCCCGCCCGCCCGGCCCATCACCGCCTCCGGGGACCAGCAGGTCTGGAGCGCGAAGAACGCCGACGGCAGCTACACCGTCGCCCTGTTCAACCTCGGTAACGGGCCCGCCGCCGTGACCGCCGACTGGTCGTCCCTCGGCTTCTCCGGCCAGGGCGCGGTCCGTGACCTGTGGAACAAGGAGAACCTCGGCACCTACAAGGACAAGGTGACGCAGGCACTGCCGGCCCACGGCTCACGCCTGTTCACCGTCACCCCGCACGGCCCCGCGCAGCGGATGACCGGCTACGAGGCCGAGTCGGCGGCCAACACCCTCAGCGGCAACGCCGGGATCGGTGACTGCGCGGCCTGCTCGGGCGGCCACAAGGTCGGCAACCTCTACCAGGGCGGAAAGCTCCAGTTCAACAACATCGTGGTGCAGAAGGCCGGCCGTTACGTCATCAACGTCGCCTACATCAGCGGTGACGCGCGCCCGGCCCAGGTCTCCGCGAACGGCAACGGGGCCACCGGGCTGAAGTTCCCCTCCACCGGTGACTGGGGGACCGTCGAGACCGTCGGCGTGCCCGTGACGCTCAAGGCGGGCGCCAACACCGTCACCTTCGACAGCGGCGACGGCTACGCCCCGGACATCGACCGGATCGACGTGCCGAAGCTGTCGTGACGACCGGGTGCGGGGTCCGACCTCCTCCGGACCCCGCACCCCCGTCCGCACCCCCCACACAACGTCCCGCCACAAAACGGAGTGCACCGTGGACGACCAGAACACCGACTCATCCCCCCGCCGGCCGAGCCGGCGGGACATCCTCTCCCTCGCCGCCGCGGCGGGCGCCTTCACCGCACTCGGCGGCCTGCCCGCCTTCGCGGCCACCACGCCGGCGGTGCGACCGTCCGAGTCCCCCCTGCTTCCCGAGGCGTCGACCACCCGATTCCGGTACCCGGCGCCCGCGTCCGACACCGCGATGATCGAACAGGGGCTGCCCATCGGCAACGGGCGGCTGGGCGCGCTCACCGGCAACGACCCGTCACGCGAGCTGCTGCTCCTCACCGACGCCACCCTGTGGACCGGCGGCCGCAACGCCGTGCTCGACGCGGACGGCCAGTTCCCCTACGCCCGGGAGAACTTCGGTTCCTTCACCCTCCTGGGCCGGCTGACCGTCGACATCCCCGACCACGACCTCTCGGCGGTCTCCGACTACCGCCGTGACCTCGACATCAGCCAGGGGATCGTCTCCTCGTCCTACGTCCGCTCGGGAGTGACGTACGAGCGCCAGATCTTCGCCAGCCACCCGGACGACGCCATCGTCCTGCACTTCTCCCAGCGAGGCGGCGGCCGGTACAGCGGAACGGTCACCCTGGCGGGCACGCACGACGAGACCACGACCGCGGACCGGGCCCGTACGTACGCGTCGTTCGGTGCCGCCTTCCCGGACGGCGGACTGCGCTACGGCGCCGCGGTGACGGCGTACAGCTCCACCGGCACGGTGGCCACCGACGGTGCGCGGATCTCCTTCGCCGGCTGCAAGGACCTCACCGTCGTCGTCAGCGGCGGCACCAACTACGCGCCCGACGCCGCCGCGGGGTACCGCGACCCCGCCCTGGACCCGCAGAAACTGGCCCGGAACAAGGTCCTCACGGCGGCCCGCCACCCGTTCACCTCGCTCCTGCACTCCCATGTCGCCGACCACCGGGCGCTGTTCGACCGCATGGGCATCTCGCTCGGCGAGTCGTCCTCCGTGCAGCGCGGGCTCGACACCTGGGAGCGGATCCGCGCCCGCGCCCGGGACGGCGAGGCCGACCCCGAACTCGAGGCGTCCTATCTGCAGTTCGGACGCTATCTCATGATCGCCGGATCGCGTGACAGTCTGCCGCTCAACCTCCAGGGGCTGTGGCTGGACGGCAACGACCCGGACTGGATGGGTGACTACCACACCGACATCAACATCCAGATGAACTACTGGATGGCCGACCGGGCCGGCCTGTCCAGCAGCTTCGACGCCTACGCCGACTACTGCCTGGCGCAGCTCCCGTCCTGGACCGAGCTGACCCGGACCCTCTTCAACGACCCGCGCAACCGCTACCGCAACTCCAGCGGGAAGATCGCCGGCTGGACCGTCGCCATCTCGACCAACATCCATGGCGGAGGCGGCTGGTGGTGGCACCCGGCGGGCAACGCCTGGCTGTCCAACTCGCTCTTCGAGCACTACGAGTACACCCAGGACGCGGCCTACCTCGCCAGGATCCACCCGCTCCTGAAGGGCGCCTGTGAGTTCTGGGAGGCCCGGCTGCTCACCACGACCGTCACCGACCCGGCCACCGGCAAGGACCGCGAGGTCCTGATCGCCGACAGCGACTGGTCGCCCGAGCACGGCCCGCTCGACGCCAAGGGCATCACCTACGCGCAGGAACTGGTGCGGTCGCTCTTCGAGAACTACCGCACCGCGTGCTCCGTCCTCGGCCGGGACACCGGGCACAGCAAGACCATCGCCTCGCTCCAGGAGCGGCTGTACCTGCCGCAGGTGAGCCCGAAGACGGGCTGGCTGGAGGAGTGGATGTCACCCGACAACCTCGGAGAGACGACCCACCGGCATCTCTCGCCGCTGATCGGGCTCTTCCCCGGCGACCGGATCCGCCCCGACGGCTCCACCCCGAAGGCCGTGGTCGACGGCGCCACCGCGCTGCTCACCGCGCGCGGGATGGAGAGCTTCGGCTGGGCGAACGCCTGGCGCAGCCTGTGCTGGGCCCGGCTGAAGAACGCGGACAAGGCGTACCAACTGGTCGTGAACAACCTGCGGCCCTCCATCGGCGGGACCAACGGCACCGCGATGAACCTGTTCGACATCTACGAGGTGTCGACGGGCCGCGGCATCTTCCAGATCGAGTCCAACTTCGGCACCTCGGCCGCCATGATCGAGATGCTGGTCTACTCCCGCCCCGGCCACGTCGAACTGCTCCCCGCGCTCCCCGAGGCCTGGGCGCGCTCCGGCTCGGTCACCGGCGTCGGGGTACGCGGCGGCTTCGTCATCGACCTGCGCTGGCGGGACGGCAAGGTCACCGAGGCGCGGCTGCGCAGCGTCGGCGGCCGCAGCACAACGGTGTCGTACGGCGGAGTGTCCCGTGCTCTGAGCCTCAAGCCGGGCGGCTCCGTCACACTGCGGGACTTCAGCCGGTGAGCCGCCGTCCGTGGTTCGCGCACGGTGGCCGTACGGCCGGAGTCGTCGGCGCCCTCGTCGTCGCGCTGTGCGCACCGGCCGCCCTGTCCTCGGCCGCGGCAGCTCCTCCGGTGCGCACGTCCGCCCATCAGGTGGTGACCTGGGGGGCGAGCGCCGACCGGATGGGAACGGCGGTCGCCGACCACAGCTACCGGCTCGTCGTCCGCACCAGCGTCGGCGGCGGCAGCCCGCGCATCCGGCTCTCCAACGCCTTCGGCGACCACCCGGTGACGTTCGACAGCGTCTACGCCGGGCAGCAGAAGGACGGCGCCCAGCTGCTGCCCGGCAGCAACCGCCGCATCACCTTCGGCGGCGGGCAGGCCGTCACGGTAGCGCCGGGCGCCACCGTGTACAGCGATCCGCTGTCCGGATCGCTGGCGGCGCAGAGCGATCTCGTCGTCAGCCTCCATGTGGTGACGGCCGAGGGTCCGGCGACCGGCCACGGCATGGCCATGCAGACGTCCTACGCGGCGGGCGGCGACCACGCCGGCGAGGAGAGCGCGGGCAGTTGGAACGAGCGGATCGGATCCTGGTTCTACCTCGACGCGGTCAGCGTGGAGACCGCGGCGGGCACCGGCGCCGTGGTCACGCTCGGCGACTCGATCACCGACGGCTGGCAGTCGAGCACCGACACCGACCGCCGGTGGCCCGACTACCTCTCCCGGCGGCTGCAGGGCGCGTCCGGCATCGGCATCAAGGGCGTCGCCAACGAGGGGATCTCCGGCAACAAGGTGCTGGCCGACGGCGCCGGGCAGAGCGCCCTCAACCGGCTGCAGCGCGATGTGCTCTCCCAGCCCGGGATCCGCACGGTGTTCCTCTTCGAGGGCATCAACGACATCAAGGCGCACAGCGGCGTCACGGTCGACGACATGATCGCCGGCTACCGGCAGATCATCGACCGGGCCCACGCGGCGGGCGTCTGCGTCGTCGGCGGGACCGTGCTGCCCTTCAAGGGGTGGTCCGAATTCGATCCCGCCGGCGAGGCCGTACGCCAGGGCGTCAACTCCTTCATCAGGAACGGCGGCGCACTGGACGCCGTCACCGACTTCGACAAACTGCTGCGCAGCCCGTACGACCAGGAGCGGCTGCTTCCGGTCTTCGACGGCGGCGATCATCTGCACCCCAACGACAAGGGCATGCAGGCGATGGCCGACTCGGTCGACCTGACGGGCCTGCGGTGCACCCGCTGAACTCCGCCGGGCCGGCGCCGTCCTGAGCCGGTGCCGAACTCGGAATCCGACGCTCCGACGCCGGGCCCGACCGGGCCCGGCGTCAGCCGTATGTCACTGTTCGGAACTGTTCGAGAGATCTAACATTTTCCTCATAACTGTCTGCGACGCTCATCCCTGTGCGACTCAGGATCCGCACACCAGGGGAGAGGGACGCAGATGTCAGGCGCGCGGGACGAGACGCACGAACACGACGGGGCCGCACCCGAGGAGATACCCGAGGCCACGGTCGACGGCCCGCCCGCCGCGGCAGCGCGCGGAACCCGCCGCCGGACCAAGAAGATCGTCGCCTGGACGGCGGTCGGCACCCTGGTGCTGCTGGTCGTCTCGGGCGGCGCGATCTACTACCGCCTCAACAGCAACATCAAGAGTTTCCCCGCCGAGGCGATGAGCGCCGAGCGCCCGCCCGCCGCCGTACCCGACGCCACCGGGAACACCCCGGTCAACGTCCTGCTCATCGGCTCCGACTCACGCGGTGGCGCCAACAGCGGCCTCGGCGGCGGAGAGAGCGGCACCGCCCGCTCGGACACCACGATCCTGCTGCACGTCTACGCCGACCACAAGCACGCGATCGGCGTCTCCATCCCCCGCGACACCCTGGTCACCATCCCCGCCTGCCGGCTGCCGGATGGGAGCTGGACCAGCGAGCGGACCCACACCATGTTCAACGAGGCGTTCTCGGTGGGGGAGACCGACGCGGGCAACCCGGCCTGCACACAGAACACGGTCGAGAAGCTCACCGGCCTGCGGGTGGACCACACCATCGTGGCGAACTTCGAGGGCTTCGCGGCGATGACGAAGGCCGTCCACGGGGTGGAGGTCTGTCTGCCGAACGACATCTACCAAGGTGACGTCAACCCGAACCTGGGCGCCAGGGGCAATCTGCTCCTCAGCAAGGGCAAGCAGAACGTCCAGGGCCAGCAGGCGCTGGACTACGTGCGGTTGCGGCACGGCATCGGCGACGGCTCCGACATCGGCCGGATGCTGCGCCAGCAGGCCTTCCTCGGCTCGCTGGTGTCCAAGATCAAGGGGCAGGGCATCAACCCCACCACGCTGCTGCCGCTCGCGGACGCCGCGACCAGGTCGTTGATCGTCGACCCCGGACTCGCCTCGGTCGCGAAGCTGCTGGAGTTCGGCTCGTCGCTGAAGAACATCGACCTGCACGACCTCAAGTTCCTGACCACCCCCTGGCGTTTCAGCGGTGAGCGCGTCGAGCTGGTCCACCCCGCCGTCGACACCCTGTGGGCCACCCTCAAGGCCGACCGGACCATCGACGGGCAGAACGCGGCAGGGTCGCCGACCACGCCTCCCGCGGCGTCGGCACCGTCCGCTCCGGCATCGCCGTCCGGGACCCAGGGCGCGGGCGTCAAGCTCGTCGTGCTCGACGGCACCGCGACCACCGGTCTCGCCGGCAAGGCGGCGAGCACCCTGGAGAAGGCCGGCTTCAGCGTCAGCGGCACGGTCACCGCCACCTCCCAGGAGTACGACACGACGGTCGTCGAGTACGGGGCCGGCGGGCGCGCGGACGCGCGGAAGGTCGCCGCCCTCTTCCCCGGCGCCACCCTGTCACCGGTCTCCACCGCCGGGATCAGGCTGGTCCTCGGCAAGAACTACACCCTCGGCCAGGACACCGCGGAGCCGACCGGAACGCCCACCGCGCTCCCCTCCACCGTCGTGGCCGACGCCCGCTCCGCGGACCAGGACACCTGCGCCAACACGGTCTTCGGTTCCGACGGCTGACGGCCCGCGGGGTCTCGGCCACGCGGGCCTGACGGAGTCCGGCGGCTGGTCTGACGGTCCTGCAGGGCGAACGGTGCGATCCCGTCCGCACCCCCGCCCCGCTCAGCGCTCCGAAGGTGGATGCTGGAGGGGAGGAGATGCGTCGCCATGCGTACCGGGAGTGAACCGCTGACCGCGCGCAGTGCCCTGCGCCTGCGGCTGGGGCTGGCCGCGTTCGGACTGGCCTGGGCGGTGGTGGGCGCGGTGGGGTTCGCGGTGGCGGGTCACACGGCGTGGGCGGTCACGTTCGTGGTGGTGGGAGTGGTGGCCGTCGCGGACATGCTCGTGGTGGGCCGGCACATCCACCAGGGGGCGCACTACCAGCCGGGCCGGGACGTCCCGCCGTACCGGCCGGACCGAGGCGGCGACACCCACCTGCGGCACCACGGCCCCTAGCGGCACCATGGCCCCTAGCGTGGCCCGCCCAGCAGCTCCTCGGTCATGACCCGCTGCACCCAGGTGCGGTACTGCTGCGGCGTCCAGCCCCGGTGCCTGCGCAGGAGCTGGTGCATGTGCGGTGAGGCCAGGGCGTAGCAGATGTCGGCCGCGGTGACGGCGTCGAGGCCGGGCCGCAAGGCGCCGCGCTCGTGGAGCGCGGTGGTGAGCAGCAGATGCACCCGGTGGGTGGCCTGCGCCCCGTCGTCCGCCGCGGCGCGCATGTCCGGGTCGGCCCCCGCCGCCTCGACGCTGACCATGATCAGGTCACCGGCCCGTTCCAGCAGCTCGGCGATCTGGCGGACGGAACGGCCGATCGCCACCCCGGGGTCGGGTTCCGCGCGGATCGCCAGTGTCTCGGGCCGTTCGGGAATGCTCACCGGTTCCTCGTCGCCGGCGATCGCGATCCCCAGCGTGTGCCCGAACAGGGCCGCCTTCGTGGGGAAGGCGTCGTAGAGGGTGCGTTCGCCGACCCCGGCCAGCACCGCCACCTGCTTCATCCGGGTGGCGACGTATCCCTGCCCGGCGAAGAGCGTGGCGGCCGCCTCGCGGATACGGGCACGGGTGCCGGCGGCCGCCGCGGCGCGTTTCGCCGAGCGGTACTGCCGGTTGTGCTTGACGGAGTCGGCCATGGGGAGCAGTCTAGAACTTATTAGCCGCAGTGAAGGTGCGGTGAAATGTAGGAGGGCCGAGGCCATGCCGGAACTCGCCGGAATCCATCATGTGAAGCTCCCCGTGACGGACCTTCCCCGCTCGCTGCGCTGGTACGAGAAGGTCTTCGGTTTCAGGACGACCATCGAGTTCGCCGACGCCGACGGAGTCGTCCGCGGGGTGGGAGGGGAGATGGCCGGACTGGGGGACACGATGATCACCTTCCGGGAGAACGCGGAGGCGGCGAAGGGCTGCCAGGGGTTCGACCCGGTCAGCTTCGCCGTCCGGGGCCTGGCCGACATCGAGGCATGGGCCGCCCATCTCGACGGGCTGGACATCCCGCACTCGCCCGTCATCGAGGCGTCCATCGGCTGGCTCCTGGTCTTCGACGACCCGGACGGCCTGGCCCTGCACCTCTACTCCTGGGACGCGCACGGCAAGGATCATGCGGACCTCCCCGGATACGGCCGCCCCGTCGCCGCCACGGGTCAGGCGGCGGATGAGCCGGGAGCGGTCTGAGCCCACCCGCAGGGCACCTCGGTTCACTCTCCGGTGGTGCCGTCGATGCACTCCCGGAGCAGATCGGCCTGACCGTTGTGCCGCGCGTACTCCTCGATCATGTGAGTGAGGATGTAGCGCAGCGAGTACACCTCGTCGCCGTAGTGCCCCGTGTCGTCCATGGATCCGGCCGCGTCCACGATCGCGCGGGACCGGGCGCACTCCTCGTGCCAGGCCCGGAACGCCTCGTCGGGATCGGCCGAGCCGACGTCCCATTCGCTGAACGGGCCGGGCTCCGGACGGGGCCAGTAGGGCTGGACGTTCTCGTCGTTCAGTATTTTCCGGAACCAGCCCCGCTCGACCTCGACCAGATGCCGGACCAGTCCGAGCAGCGACAGCTCCGAGGGCGGAACCGCCTTCTTCCGCAGCTGCCCGGTGGTCAGTCCGGTGCACTTCATCTCCAGCGTCTCGCGCTGGTACTGCAGGAACGCCGTCAGGCTCGCGCGCTCGTCCGCGGTCCACGGCGGCTCGGTTCTCTCGTGATCTTGCATCGGGTCATCATGCCAACCGGGACGGCTGCCCGCCGGGATCAAACCGGCGGGTTCTCGGGGTCACGGCACTCACGCGTTCGGCTACTGGTGCGCGAGTGGCCGGGTGGCGGGGGCGAAGGTGAACGACACCGCTTCCATGACCGTGTGCCGCTTGGTGTTGTGGAAGGCGGCCACCCGCCACTGCCCGTCGGCATCGCGGACCACCGTGGACGTCTGCACCTTCCGGAGCTTTCTGGGCGGCTTGTTGCCCTTGTGGACGTCGCCCCGGGACAGCACCACCGCGGTGTCGGCACCGATGAAGCGGATGTCGGTGGTCTGGCCGGCCAGCTGTGTGCCCTTGAGGAACGTGGCCAGCAGGGCGCGGTGTGCCTCCACGATGTCGGTCCGCCCCTGGTAGAGCGTGCCGACGTAGGTCGTGTAGGTGGCGTCGGCTGTGAAGTGCTCGCCGTAGGCGTCGGCGTCTCCGCGGCCCCAGGCGGTGTTCATGCCCTCGAACAGTGCGGTGATGTCGAGCAGGTCGGCGGTGCGGTCGATGCTGTTGGCGTCCATCTCGGGCCTCCTGATTGGCTACACTGTCAAAGAATCTGCACGACTGAAGTATCTGCATGCGTGCAGATATAATTGAAGGGGAGGCTGCCCGGGATGTCAACCGTTCGCCGGGAGGACGCTCATCGGATCTACCGCCGTTACGTGGACGCGGTGGTGCTCAACGGGCAGGCGAGCGCCGAGGCCGCCGGGCTGCACACCACGGACCTGCGTGCCCTGAGCGTTCTCGACCTGGCCGGCAGCCTCACCTCCGGCGAACTCGCCGAGCGCACCGGACTGACCACGGGCGCGACCACCCGGCTGATCGACCGTCTGGAGCGCCGGGGTCTGGTGCGCCGGGCGGTGCACCCGGCCGACCGGCGCAAGGTCATCATCGAGCCGGTGGCCGGAGCCACCGGTGGGGTGGACGTCGAAGCGGTGGCCGGGCCCGCCCGCCGCCGGGTCGGAGCGGTTCTCGCCTCCTACACCCCGGAGCAACTCGAGGTCCTCTACGACTACTTCGAGCAGGCGGCGGCGGCGTACCACGAGGCCACCGAGGAGCTGCGCGGCGCCGCCCGCCCGGCCGCCGTCACTCCGGACGGTGCTCCGGAGTGACGGCAGCCGGATAATTCGTGGTGGATCCCGGGCTGATCACCGATGATGGCTGGCATGTCCATCCGTGGGAGGACCAGGCAGTGACAGGCGAGCGGGAGGAATCCCTCGAGGCGGCGCCGGCCGGCCGGCTCGTCGAGATCGCCTGCGACGAGTCGGGTTCCGACGGTGAGAATCTCCTGGGCGGCAACACGGATGTGTTCGCCCATGCCAGCGTGCGATTGGACGTCGAGGTCGCCGCGGACAGCATCCAGGAGATACGGAACAGAATTCGCTCTCCCGCGCAGGAGTACAAGGCGAACCATCTGCTCCGCGAGAAACACCGGCCGGTTCTCACCTGGCTGCTCGGGCCACTGGGACCGATCCAAGGCAACGCGCACGTCCATCTGACCGACAAGGCGTTCTTCGTCGTCGGCCGGGCGGTGGACCTGCTCGTCGGCAATGCCACGCACGCGGCCAGCGCGGGTCTGAGCCGGGACGAGGAAGCCCATGCGCTGGCCGTCGCCCTGTACCGCGAGGGCCCCCGGTCCTTCGGGCCGGACCTGTGGCGGGAGTTCCTGGAGTCGTCCAACAATCTGATGCGCACCAAGAACCTCTGGGGCACCCGGACCCCGGTCGACTCGTTCTTCCGCACCATCGACAACCTGCGCGGGGCCGGCGCTGCCGAGCCGGTCGACGCCATCATGGAACAGCTCGCGGCGGCCCGATCGCCCGCGGACTCCTTCCGCGCCCGGCTCCTCGACGACCCGACGGTGATCCCCGCGCTGGACCCGCTGATCCCCTCGATCGTCCGGACCGTGGCGCACTGGAGCGACGGCACCAGGCCTGTCTCCATCGTTCACGACAGAAACAACACGCTGACGGACGAGCGGATCGCGCAGCTGAAGGCGATCTTCAGCAAGCCCCACCCCGCTGACCCCGGGTACGGGCCGCGCGGCCGGCTGACGAGCGTGACGCTCGTCAGCTCCCGTTCGGACGCCCGCATTCAACTCGCCGACTTCCTCGCCGGTGTGGCGCGGAAGATCGCGTCGGACGAACTGAATCAGCGGGGCGATGCGGAGCTCACCGCGCTGCTGCGACCGTATGTCGATGAGTCGTCATTCTGGGGAGACGGCAGAAGCTGGTCCCTGCTGAGTCCCGTGCCGAGTGCCCGGCTGTAGGCGCGCCGATGTGCCCCGGGACCCCGGTCCTGGGGCACACCTGTCGGGTCGTCAGGCCATGGCGGAGAAGGCGGCGGCGTTCGCCTCGGCCCACTGGGCGTAGGTCAGGGCGGGGCGGCCCAGAATGCGCTCCACCTCACCGGTCACCAGGGCGGGACGCCCGACCGTGTCCGCGAGGAAACTCAGCAGTGAGTCGATCATCTCCTCCTGGACCCAGGAGTTGTGGGCGAGCATCGCCGCCTTCGCGGCCTCCGGGCTGATCTCCTGGTACCGCAGCGGCCGGTCCAGTACCGCACCGAGGATCTCCACCTGTTCCGCGAGGGTCAGCTCCTGCGGACCGGTCAACGACGGGGCCAGCCCCAGCAGTTCATCCCCCAGCAGGGCCCGGACGGCGACCGCGGCGAGATCCGCCTCATGGATCGGCGCGGTGCAGGCACCGGCGTAAGGCCCGTGCACGACATCGCCGGCCTGAAGCTGCGCCTTCCACTGCAGGGCGTTCGATGCGAAGGCGCCGGGACGCAGATGCGTCCACTGTTCGAAGTCCGCCTCCACGGCCTCCTCCAGGTCCCGGTGGATCGCGGCGGTGCTGCCCTCGGCCGCGGCTTCGCCGTCGGTCGCCACCAGCAACGAGGAGAGGGTGACGACCCGGCGCACGCCGGCCGCCTTCGCGGCACCCAGCAGGGCCGGGGTGCTGCCGGGTGCCCCGGCGATGTTCAGCACCAGCGCGCTCACGCCCGCGAAGTCGGGCGCGGCGCTGTCGCACGGCTCGACTCCGGCCGGCAGCTCCGCGTGCTCGGGCGTCCGGGTCAGGGCCCGCACCTTCCGTCCCTGCGCGGCCAGTTCCGTGACGAGCGGGCGGCCGAAGTTCCCGGTGGCACCGGTGACCATGATCATGATGTGTCGTCCTCTGGTGAGTCGGTGGGGGAAGCTGTTTCCCTGTCCCTCCCGAGAGCCCCCGGCGGCCCGGAGTGTGACAGCGAACCGCCGCGTGGTGGCCCACATCACCGAGCCCGTTCCTCCCGCGCACCAACCGAGCTCAGGGGCCCGCGCCGCCGGAAATGCCGGGCACCTCGGCGGGCACCCCTGTTACCGTTGACGTATGGAGATCACCAGGCACAGCACCACCGCGACCGCGCGAGCTACCAGCTCGTCGGTTGCCGCCGCCTGACCCCACTCCTCACCCCCGGCGACCGGAAACGGCCGCCGGTGCGCTGTACGACTCCTGTTTCGCAGTCCGTGCCCACGGTTCCTTTCCGGTCCCCACGACCCGAAGGAACCGCCGCCATGAACACCGACCGGACCGTCAGCACGTTCATCGACTTCTTCCGCGACCGCGGACACCAGCGCATCACCGGCGACTCGCTGCTCCGGCCACCCGGAGACCCGGTGCTGTTCACCACCTCCGGGATGCACCCCCTCACCCCGTACCTGCTCGGCCGCCCGCACCCGCTCGGTCAGCGTCTGGTCGGTCTCCAACGCTGTCTGCGCACGACCGACCTGGACGAGGTCGGCGACCGTACGCACCTCACCGTCTTCGAGATGCTGGGTTCGTGGTCGCTCGGGGACTACGGCGGCCCGCCGAGCCTGCGCTGGGGGTACGAACTGCTGCGCGACGGCTTCGGCATCCAGCCCGGCCGGCTGCATGTCACCGTCTTCGGCGGTGACGACCAGATCGGCCCCGACACCGAATCCCTCCGTACCTGGAACGACCTGGGGGTGCCGGTGGAGCTGACACGCGAGGACAACTGGTGGTCCAACGGCCCCACCGGGCCGTGCGGACCCGACTCGGAGATCTTCGTGTGGACCGGCGACACCCCACCGCAGGGCACCCCGAGCAGCGATCCGCGGTGGGTCGAGGTGTGGAACCACGTGAAGATGCGGTACCACCGCCACGACGACGGAAGCCTCCAACCCCTGATCCGGCCCGGTATCGACACCGGCCTGGGCCTGGAACGGCTCCTGACCGTGCTGCAGGGCAAGCCGTCGGTCTACGAGTGCGACATCTTCGGCCCGTGGACGAGCACGATCCCCGGTCTGTGGGACCTGGACGAGTTCTCGCTCCGTGTCGTCTGTGACCACCTGCGGTCCAGCATCGTGGTCATCGGCGACGGCGTCCTCCCGTCGAACACCGGCCGCGGCTACGTCCTGCGCCGGCTGACCCGCCGGGTGCTGACCACCCTGTGGCGGGACGACCCCTCGCGCACGTTGACCGACCTCCCCACAGAGCTCTTCGAGCACACTCTCGACCACTTCCGGCAGCCGGGCGAGGTCGGACCCGTGCGCGAGGTGCTGCTCGACGAGGAACGCCGCTTCTCGAAGCTGCTGGAGCGGGGCCGGCTGGTGCTGTCCCGGCAGGGCTTCGACGGGCCGCTGCGCGAGGAGGACTACAGCTATCTGCACGAGACCCATGGGCTGCCGCGTGAACTGGTCCTGGGGCTCCTCGGATCCGAGGAGCGGTGACCATGGGGCTCGTCATCAGGAGACCGGTCGCCGCGGCGCTCAGCGGGCCGACGCGACGGCGAGCAGGAACCACCCCGTGTGCGGGATCCACTGTTCCGCCCAGCGCCAGACGTCCCCCGGCGGAGCGTCGGGCGGAAGGAAGGCGATGTCCTCCTCGTCGGACCACCCCGAGGTGATGCCGTTGACGATCCCGCCGGGGATGTTGGGGAAGTCCGAGGTGTAGTCGACGTTGTTGCGGCCGCGGCCCTGGACCATCGACGCGTCGAACGGGTTGCGGCCGGTGATCCACGCCAACTGGTCGTCGGCGAACGCGCCGAGCCGGGCGCGGTCGTCCTCGCCGGCGTCGTCGAGGGCGGCGCACGCGGAGGCGGCCGCGGCCAGCGAGGCGATGGTGGCGTTCTCGCCCTGCCACCAGTAGCCCGTCTCGTTGGCATGGGGAAAGAAGAACGCGTCCTTGGCCGACGCGTCGGCGGGCCGCACCCGCTGGCGCGGATAGCCGAACGGGTTGGGGACCGCGTGGGTGCGGCGCACCGTGTCGAGCATGGCTTCCAGGGCCAGCGCCCGGGCCGGACCGGCCTCGGGGGAGCCGGGCAGAACGGTGGCGAACCGGGTCAGCGCGAGCACGGGCAGTCCGGCCTCGGCGGCGTGGAAGAACGGGCGTCCCTCGGCGTCCCCGGTGAACCATCCGGGGCCGTCGGCGGGCCGTACGTAACGGGAGAGGAGCGACCGGACGCGCCGCCGGGCCGCCTCCCGGGCACCGGTCCCCGGGGCCCCGTCCTCCCCGCCCGCGCCCGCCGCCACGAGTTCGGTCGCGGCCAGCAGCGCCGTGTAGTCGTCGACGATCGACTCCGTGCCGTCGTCGAGATACTCCAGGTTGTGGGCTTCGAGGTGGACGAAGCCCTGGACCGCGGCCGACAGGTAGTCGGGGCCGGTGAAGTCCCCGTGGTCGTCCAGGGCCGCGGCGCGCGCCAGGGCCGCGATGGCCAGGCCACCGCCCTGCCGGTAGGCGGCCTGGTAGCGGTCGGTGCGCACGCACTCCGCCAGTGGCGCGGAAACGACGCGCTCGTCGAGCTCCTTGGTGAGCGCGTCGAAGACACCGGTGTAGAAGTACCCCTCGGGCGCCCGGAAGCGGACGAGGAAGTCGGCGCCCCACAGCGCCTCGTCACGCAGCCGGGCGCCGAGGGAGCGGACCAGGGCGGGGTGGTGCTCGGTGATCGCGTCGCGGGCGGCCATCATGGCCCACGCGCACAACGGCATCTGCTGCGGGCTCATCGTGCGCGTGTAGGTGAGGTGGCTGAGGAACTTACTGGTGTCGCCGCTCGCGTCGAGCCAGCCGCCGCGCGCGTCGACCTCCCGGCCGGTGTCATCGCCCCACAGCGCGGCGTGCCGGTCCTTCCGGTCGATCTCGCCGCTGGATCGCATCGCCTTGAAGTACGCCAGCACGTCGGACATCGTTGCGCGCTGCAGCCGGTCTTCCGCGACCTCGAAAGGATCCGAGACGGTCGGGCGGCCGCCGCCGCCGACGACACGGACCGCGTAGCGGCCCGGCTCCAGATCCTCTGGCAGCTCCACGCGCGCGAAGGGGCCGCACCGCCATCCGGGCACCGCCTGGACGGGACCGGCCGTGAGCCGGCGGACGACGGACGCGTCGGCGGTCAGCAGCTCGACCCGTCGCGGAGCGCGGCCGTCGGGCAGGACCGCCACGACGGCCTTCGACGCCCGGAGTCCGTAGCCGAGATGGCCCAGCAGAACGGCCGGCCGTACGGTGCCCGCCCCGTCGTTCACGTCGTTCACGTCGTCCGTCGAGCGCATCCGCGAGCACCGCCCCTTCCACCGCACCGAAGATCTACGGCGAACCTACGCCCCTTCACCGGCGACGGTGCCCAGCGGCTGCCGAGCCGTACCGGCACCCTGCGCGGATCCGGGCCATGGTGGAGCGGATATTGTCTCCGCCATGTCAGTCGATCTCGGATTCCTCTGCTCCACTTGCGGCGAGCACCACGAAGAGCTCCCGATGAGCTACTCCACCATGGCCCCGGACATCTGGGAGCCTGCCTTCACCAACGACCCGGACAGCATCCTGTCGTTGGACCAGTGCGTGATCAGGAATCAGGCCTTCTTCGTGCGGGGGCTGATCGAGATACCCGTGATCGGACGCACGGACGTCTTCGCCTGGGGCGTGTGGATCTCCCTCAGCCGTGAGAGCTTCGCGCGGGCGAGCGAGCTGTGGGAGACGCCGGGCCGGGAGACCGAACGGCCGTACTTCGGCTGGCTGTCGACGGAGCTCAGCCTGTACCCGGAGAGCACGACCGACCTCAAGACGAACGCGCACACGCGCCCCGTCGGCCGGCGACCCAGGGTGGAACTCGAGCCCACGGAGCACCCGTTGGCGGTGGAACAGCGCACCGGCATCACCATGGACCGGGTGCGGCAGATCGCCGAGGCAGTGCTGCATCCACAGCGCTGACGCGCTCAGCACTCGGCTCGCCACCTGACGCGTGGGCACCCCGTGGGATCCTCCTCGCATGCTTCTCGACACGCCCCGGCTCCGCCTGCGCCACTTCCGGCCCGCCGACGCGCCGGCGCTCTCGGCGTACCGCTCGGACCCGGAGGTGGCCCGCTATCAGGGCTGGTCCGCCCCGGTGTCCGTCGACTCGGCAGCCGCGCTCATCGCAAACTTCAGCGACGATCCGACCCGGCCCGGCTGGTTCCAGTACGCGATCGAGCTCAAGGAGGACGGCTGTCTGATCGGCGACGTCGGGGTGAACCTGAACGACAACCGCATGCAGGCCGACCTCGGCTTCACCCTCGCTCGCGACCGGCAGGGCCACGGATATGCGACCGAGGCCGTGAGCGCCGTGCTGAAGGACCGGTTCGCCGGCGGACTGCGCCGGATGTCGGCGGAGTGCGACGCCCGCAACCTGAGTTCGGCGCACCTGCTGGAACGGCTCGGGTTCCAGCTGGAGGGGCGGCGTCCCGCGTTCACCTGGATCAAGGGCGAGTGGACGGACGATCTCCTCTACGGCCTGCTCGCCGACAGCCCGTTCAATCCGGATGCGCCGGCGGCCGGCCTTCGCGCAGACTTCACGGATGAGCGCTGACACCTCCGGATCGCCGCAGGCGAGAGCACTGCGGCACGTCGCTGCCCGGTCCGCGGGCGGACCGCTCGACGCCGGGCTGCGCGTGACGATGAACTTCCACCCCGACCGTTGGACGGGCGGCCTGCCGATCCTGCGGCGACTGGCGCGGGACGGCGTCTACTCCTCGCAGTTCGTGACGGGCACCAGCAACGGCGGTCTGACCGCCCACCCCGGCGGGGACCGGTGGCGCTGGGAGAGCCGGATCTTCGGCGGCGCCTACGATGATGCCGCCGCGCACGAGCGCCCGGTCTACGGTGCGCTCAACTTCCGTCACGAGCACATCGGTGCGGCACCGCGGTTCGGCTCCTCGCACTTCCGGCTGACCGCCGAGGCCGTGGCCCGGTCCACGTTCTGCTATCCGGACAGCTCGACGGAGCCGTCGGACTTCGGCGTCGCCACCCGCTGCGCACTCGTCGAACTGGCCACGGCCGGCGGCCTGGACGCCCTGGACGGCCATGTCGAGGCGCAGATCCACGGGCCGGTCCGGCTCGACCGGGATGTGGAGGCGCTGGTCCTCGATCCCGGCTACCGCGGCACGGACGTGGAGGCCGAGGCCGCGCGGCTTCCGTGCCCCGTCGAGTGGCACGGCGGCTTCCGGCTCACCGTCGAGAACCTGCGGCGGCACCCGGACTTCCGCGGCCAGGAGTACGTCGATCTGGGCGCCGCCATCGCGGTCGGCGGCCGGCTCGATCCCCGCATCATCGGCGACGCGGCACGCACCGGCCGCTACGACGCGCAGGCACTCAAGAAGGTCTGGCACTGCCTGGCGCGCTTCGGCCCGCCGCTCCGGCCGTCACACCGGTCAGTAGTAGCCCTTCTCGCCGTCGACGAGCTCCCGGACGGTGTCCATGTGGCCGGCGTGCCGGGCCGTCTCCTCGATCATGTGGAGGAGCATCCAGCGCAGTGACGCGGCGGCGGCGCCGAAGTCCGGGTGCTTGCCGACCGTGTCCAGCGAAAGGGACGCGATGATCTCGTTGGACACCTCGCAACTGCGCTCGTACTCCTCTAGGAGCTGTGCGAGGGGGGTGCCGTCGACCATCATGTCGGCGTCCTCGGGCCCGTCGTCGAACTGCGGACCCTCGGCCTTCCTGCCGAGCAGCAGGACCTCGAACCAGCAGTGCTCGACCCACCGCATGTGGGAGACGATGCCCGCGATCGTCATGTAGGGAGAGGTCGGGAGGACCGACCGGTGGGCGTCCTCCTCGGACACGCCTTCGCATTTCCAGCGGATGATCGCGCGCTGCATGTCGAGCCAGCCGACCAGCTGGGTGCGTTCGTCGGCGTCGTAGGGAGGGCGGGTACGGGGAGGAGGAGTCATGGGCGTCGACGGTATCCCAGCCCCCGCGCCGGCGCACGGAGTTTTCCGGGCGTGCCGGTGCTCACCGCCGGACGGATCCGGCCGGCCGCGTCAGCCGCCCACCATGCCCGTGATCAGTACGTCGATGCCGTTGGCGAGCCGCTCAGCGGCCGAACCGGAGGTCAACTCGGTGACGCTGGCGGCGAGATGGGGGTAGCGGCCGGGGTCCAGGGCGGCCAGTCGTGCCTCGATGCCGGAGTCGGCGTGGCGGCGGTCCTGCGCCTGCTGCAGGGGGTCCGGCGGTGCGGCGGGGGAGTCGTGGATGCTCGCCTCGTAGGCGACCGCGCCGATGTACATGGCGATGAGGTCGCAGTTCCAGGCGGCCTTCTGCCGGGGCAGGCCGGCGGCCAGCAGCAGCCCGAGGATCCGGTCGAACATCTCCGCCCACGCCGGGCCCGTCGGAATGCGGCCGAGTGAGACCCGGCCGATGCCGGGGTGTTCGTTCAACGCGTGGACGGCCGCGGTGATGGTGCTCGCCAACTGCGCGCGCCAGCGGCCGGCGTCGACCGGCCGCAGCGGGACGGTGGCGATGACGGCGTCGTGCAGCAGGAGGAGCAGATCCTCGCGATGGGCCACGTACACGTAGAGCGAGGCCGGCCCGGTGTCCAGCTCCGCCGCCACACGGCGCATCGTCACGGCGGCCAGGCCCTCCTGGCGGAGCACCCGCAGCCCGGCGGTGACGACCGCCTCGGCGCTCAGCGGGGCTTTGGCCGGGCGGGCTCTGGTGCTGCGGTGCGGGGCGGTCATGGGACCCAGGCTAACACTTGACACGAACGCAGTTCGTTACGAACACTGTTCGCGACGAACGGCGTTCGTCATCATGTTCCGGGCCGGGAGATGGCGGCCCGGCGAACCCGAGGAGGCCCCCGTCGTGGAACTCTCCATGCCGCCGTCCGAACCGCACGCGGCAGCGCAGCCGATCCCGTCACCGATCCCGTCGCCGGATCCGTCACTGGATTCGTCACCGGATCGGCTCCCGGATCCGTCACCGGCTGAGGCGCCGACCCCGCATCCGTACCGCTGGCTGGTGCTCGCGGTGGTGCTGCTCGCCGAGGTGATGGACCTGCTGGACGCGACCATCACCAGCGTCGCGGCCCCCGCCATCGCGGCTGACCTGGGCGGCGGACGGGATGTCACCCAATGGCTCCAGGCCGCCTACACCCTGCCCTTCGCGATCCTGCTGGTAACCGCCGGCCGGCTGGGCGACCGGTTCGGCAGGCGCCGGCTGTTTCTGCTCGGCGCCGCCGGATTCACCCTGGCCTCGGGCCTGTGCGCGCTCGCTCCCGGGCCCGGCTGGCTCATCGCCGCCCGCGTGCTCCAGGGCTCGCTCGGAGCGCTGCTCATCCCGCAGGGGTTCGGCATCCTCAAGGAGGTCTTCCCTGCGGCGGAACTGCCGCAGGCGCTGGGCCTGTTCGGCCCGGTGATGGGCCTGTGCGCGGTCGGCGGCCCGGTCGTCGGCGGAGTGCTCACCCAGGCGGACGCGTTCGGCGCGGGATGGCGGCTGATCTTCCTGGTCAACGTGCCGCTCGGGCTCGCCGCCTGGGCCGGCGCGGCACGCTGGATCCCACGGGACACACCCACCGCCGGACAGCGGCTGGACATACCCGGCATGCTGCTGGTCGGAGCAGCCTCGGCCGCGCTGGTGTACCCACTGGTCCAGGGCCGTGAACTGGGCTGGCCGGCCTGGAGCCTCGTCCTGGCGGCCACCGGACCCGCCGGTTTCTGGCTGTTCACCCGGTACCAGCTCCGCCGGCCGTCACCGCTGGTCCACCCCAGCCTGCTGCGCAACCGTGGCTACACCAGCGGGATCCTGGTCGCCGTGGCGTTCTTCGCCTCGTTCACCGGGCTGATGCTGGTGCTGTCGGTCTTCCTGCAGGGGCCGCTGGGGTTGTCCCCGCAGAACGCGGGCCTGTCCATCGCACCGCTCGCCCTCGGCATCGCCATCACGGCCGGCCCGGCGGGAGCGCTGGCCCAGCGGCGTGGACGGACGGTGATCCAGACGGGCATCGTGCTGACCTCGGTGGGCCTGGCCGTCCTGGGCGGCACCGCTCTGTGGTCGGGACCGGCCGTCGACACCTGGCAGTTGCTGCCCGGCACCTTCGTCGCCGGACTCGGCATGGGAATGGTCATCCCGCCGCTGTTCGACGTGATCCTGGCCGACGTGTCCACGGCCGAGGTCGGCTCCGCCTCCGGCGTCCTCAACGCGGTGCAGCAACTGGCCAACGCCATCGGCGTCGCCCTGCTGGTGACGGCCTACTCCGCCTTCACCGACCATGGCCGGTCACCCACCACCGCACTCGCGGGCACCGCCGCCCTGACCGTCACCCTGCTCGCCGGCGCCCTGCTGCTCTCCTTCCGGCTTCCCGAACGCGCCCGGCCCGGGGCCTGACCCCCGTGCACACGCCGGTGCGGCCCGCACTCACCGGCGGGCCGCACCGAGGCGGTCACCCGGTGTCGACGGCGGCGGCCAGGGAGATGTCGATGTGCCGCAGTGCGGCCACCGTGAACGACGTCGCGAACTCGCCGGCCAGCCGCGGACTGAGCGAGCCGGTGCCGAGAGCGCACCGCGCGCCCTCCACGGCGAGGCCGACGATGAAGGAAGCGCACAAGGTCGCGCTGGCCCCCCATGGCGGCTGCCCGTGCGATGCCGCGAATTCCCTGATCAGGTGGGCGATCCGGTCGGTGGCGGCGGTCATCAGCCGGTGCCGGGCGGCCGGCACGGTGCCCGAGGCCTCCGAGCCGAACAGGAGGCGGAACTCATGGGGGTGCGCGGCGGCATGGTCGAAGAAAGCGAGGGTTCCCGCCCGCACCTGGTGTTCCAGTGAAAGGCCCTCGGCCGCGACGTTGGCAGCGAAGAGCTGCCGGGCAAGGCTCTCGGCGGCCCGTTCGCTGCAGTG